>JBFXBD010000026.1:0-79559 GCA_050183625.1 Gammaproteobacteria bacterium | reverse complement strand
GGACCCCGGCGACGCAGGTCGACCACACCCAGGTCAGCGGCGCCTGCGCGAACTGCCACAACGGGACTTCGGCCACCGGCAAGAGCGCGAGTCACATCGCCAGCAGCACCAGCTGCGAGTCGTGCCATGGCACGAGCACATGGACCCCGGCGACGACGGTGGACCATACGCAGGTATCTGGCGCTTGTGCCTCATGTCACAACGGCACGGTTGCGATCGGCAAAGGTCCCAGCCACATCTCAACGGCGGCGGCCTGCGACACCTGCCATACGACCACGAGCTGGGTGGGCGCGACGTTCGATCACACGGGCGTGACCGGGGACTGCGTCTCGTGCCACAACGGGACTTCGGCCACGGGCAAAGGCCCCAGCCACATCAGCAGCAGTACGAGTTGCGAGAGCTGCCACGGCACGAGCACCTGGACGCCGGCGACGACGGTGGATCACACGCAGGTGAGCGGTACCTGTGCGAGTTGTCACAACGGTACGATCGCGATCGGCAAGGGTCCCAGCCACATCGCGACCGCCGCCACCTGCGACACCTGCCATACGACCACGAGCTGGCTGGGCGCGACGTTCGACCACACAGGCGTGACCGGGGACTGCGTCTCGTGCCATAACGGCACCTCGGCGACGGGCAAGGGCGCCAGCCACATCACGTCGAGCGCCAGCTGCGAGAGCTGCCACGGCACGAGCACCTGGACCCCGGCGACGACGGTGGATCACTCGCAGGTCAGCGGCGCCTGCGCGAGCTGTCACAACGGTACGACAGCGATCGGCAAGGGCCCCAGCCACATCGCGACCGCCGCCACCTGCGACACCTGCCATACGACCACGAGCTGGCTGGGCGCGACGTTCGATCACGCGGGCGTGACCGGCAACTGCGTCTCGTGCCATAACGGCACTTCGGCCACCGGCAAGAGCGCGAGTCACATCGCCAGCAGCACAAGCTGCGAATCGTGCCACGGCACGAGCACATGGACCCAGGCGACGACGGTGGATCACACCCAGGTCAGCGGTACCTGTGCGAGTTGCCACAACGGCGCGACGGCGATTGGCAAAGGCCCCGGCCACATCTCAACCGCGGAAGCTTGCGACGCCTGTCATACGACGAATACCTGGCTCGGAGCGCGATTCGACCATACGGGCGTGACCGGCAACTGCGTCTCGTGCCACAACGGCACCTCGGCCACCGGCAAGGGTCCCAGCCATATCGTTACGAGCTCGGTGTGTGAAGCGTGCCACCGCACCACGGCGTGGAGCCCCGTCACGCAGGTCGATCACACGCAGGTGACCGGTACCTGCGCGAGTTGCCACAACGGCACGACCGCCACCGGAAAGACCGCCGGTCACATCCCCAGCGGGACCGATTGCGAGTCGTGTCATGTCACGACGACCTGGCTCGGGGCCGTGTTCGACCACGCCGGTGTCGTGAACAACTGCACGAGCTGCCACAACGGGTCGATGGCCACCGGGAAAGGCCCGCAACATATCGCCAGCTCGGCGTTGTGCGAGAACTGCCACCGCACCCTGGCGTGGGTTCCCGCGCTCACGGTCGATCACACGCAGGTCATCGGAACCTGTGTGACCTGCCACAACGGTGTCATCGCGATAGGCAAGGGGCTTTCGCATATCCCGAGCCCGAATACCTGCGAGAGCTGCCACGATACGAGTTCATGGATGGTGACGCACTTCGATCACACCGGCGTCACCGGTGGTTGTTCGACCTGCCACAACGGCACCATGGCTGCCGGAAAGGACGCGAGCCACTTCGGCACCACGCGGGAGTGCGGCGACTGCCATACGACGACAGCGTGGACTCCGCTCGACTTCACCCACGCCTCGGCGAATTATCCCGGTGATCATCGCCAGCGTCTGACGTGCACGAACTCCGCGTGTCACGGAGGCAACTCCGAGACGGTGACCTGGCGCACCGCTGCCTATCAGCCTTACTGCGCCGGTTGCCACGCGAACGACTTCCGAACCGGCCCGCACAAGGTGTCGTCCCTCGTACCCGAGTTCTACCAATGCTCGGGCTCCTGCCACATCGAGGGCAAGGCGCGGTCCGGTGAGCATCGCGTGTCCAGCTCCGAATGGTAGCCCGCACAGGGCCCGCGGCCGCAACGTACAGCGCGCGGCTAGTCCTTTCTTATCATATTCTTATGGCTAATATCGCGATCTTGTATAAGTTTATCCACATAACCTATTATTTGTAGGTGTTTTTAGTCCTGGTGCCTGCCGTGGGTGCTATCGATCCGGATGCTGTCCCTGTGCAGACGAGGTCCGTCCCCCGTTCGTCGCGTCGGCTCGCCAGGCTCAGGTCCGTCCTTATCGGGGTCGTGCTGTGCCAGGTACCCGCCTGCGTGAACGCGGCGGACAACGTATTGGAAGGAATCGAAATCGAACCGGATCCGAAGGGCTGGGCCATTCGCATCCAGACCACCACCGCATTGCGGGTGATCAGTGCGGCGCCGCAGAAGCGGGGCGATCAAATCCGAATTCAGGTCCAGCCCCTGCCGACGCAGTTGTTCGATCCGTGTTCGCTGGTTCGGAGCCAGTCGCTGCTGTGGAGTGCGAATGCGAGCATCCCGCTGACGGAAGTGGAGTATCAGGGCGACCTCATCGAAGTCACCAATACCGAAGGTGATCCACTGTGCCGGGGCGGTGAGATCGACTCGCGGCTGGCACCGCAGACGCTGCGCGCAAGCATCAGCGGCACGGCGGAGATTGTGTTGCACTTCAACCATCCGGTCTGGTACGTCCTCGAGCCGACCGGGGACCCGCGCCACCTGGTCGTGACGCTGCTCGGCGCGGGTGGCACGGAAGTCGAGATCGAGCCAGTGCCCGAGGGCGAGCCGGAGATTCCAGAGGCGCCGCACCCCTCGAGCGTGCCGCCGGGCCCGCAAAGCGATCTGATCGATGCCGCGCGCCGCGCAATCCTGGACAAGGACTACGACACGGCGATCGGCAATCTGAACAAGGTATTGGAGGTCCGCGATACGCCGTTGCTCGCCGAGGCGCTGGAACTGCTTGGACTCGCCCGCGAGCGCAAGGGACAGCTAGCACTCGCCAAGGCGGCATATGACCAGTTCCTGCTACGGTTTCCCGAAGGCGAACCCGCCCGGCGCGTGAAGCAGCGCCTGGATGGCCTCGTGACCGCGGAGAAGTCCCCTAAACAGCGCCTGCGCCAGGCTCAACGAGAGCAGCGCTCCGGCGCGGGCGCGTTGCCCGGCTCAGCTCCTCCCCGTTGGGAAACGAATCTCGCCGGCGGCGTGTCGCAGGACTATCGGCGCGAGAACGTATATGCCGGCTCACTGACGGCGCCGCTGGAATCGTCCCTGGAAACGAACGTCGACATCAACGCCCAGTTTCGCGACGCGCAATACGACATCCGCAGCCGGGCATCGGCCGGGTACCGTTACGACTTCCTCGAAGGCGCGCGCCACCCTTCCACCCGTGTGTCGAGCCTCTACGTCGATCTCGCCACTCGCGCGCGGTCGCGGAGCATGCGTATCGGCCGGCAAACGCTCACCAGCGGTGGCGTGCTAGGTCGCTTCGACGGCGGCACGGCCGGGTTCCGGCTCGGAAGCGCCCTCAGGTTGAATGTCGTCGCCGGGCTGCCGGTTCGCTCCAGCGTGAACACCGAGCCCGACGCCGGCACGTACTTCGTCGGCGCGAACTTCGACATCGGAACCTTCGCGAAATCCCTGGATTTCAACGTATTCGCCATCGAGCAAGTCGTCGACGGCTTGGTCGACCGCCGTGCCATCGGCGCCGAGATGCGCTACTTCCGCCCGAATCAATCGCTGTTCTCGTTGGTCGATTACGACGTTTCCTACGGGGATCTCAATGCATTCATGCTGCTGGGAACCCACGTCTTCCAGAACCGCTCCACCGCCAGCATTGCCGTCGACTACCGGTCCAGCCCGGTACTCACGACGACCAACGCCCTGCAGGGCCAGCTGGTGGAAACCATCGGCGACCTGAACGACGTCCTGGACGAAGGCGACATTCGAAGCCTGGCGCGGGACCGCACCGCCAAGAGCCGGACCATCACCCTCGGCGGCACCTGGCCCTTCTCCGACCGCTTCCAGATCAATGCGGACATCTCCAACCTCGAAACCACGGGCACCCCGGCCTCCGGCGCAATACCCGCAAGTCCCGGAACCGGCATGCAATGGCTCTATGCCACGCAACTGGTCGCCAGCAACCTGCTGAAGACCGGCGATAGCGCGGTCGTAGGATTTCGATACGGCGATTTCGCTTCCACACGCCGCTACACCGCACTTATGAACGGCCGCAGCCCATTGACGGGAAAAGTGAGCCTGAATGCGCAGATCAGGCTCGACCGCTCCCTGAACGACATCGGCACGGACGACTGGCGGTTGTCGCCTCGCTTGCGCCTCATCTATCGGATGAAGCGCAATGTCCAATTCGAATTCGAAACCGGCGGAGAGTGGTCTCGCCAGGGCCGCCTCGCGGGCGGTTACGACCGATTCCAGGACTATTTCGTCCAGGGTGGATACCGCGCCGATTTCTGATGTCGTACAACGTCGGGTCGCGCCCGGCGCCGTACGCCGGATTTGACTATCATTGCTTCCCCGCGCGCCAGTCTCGGCGCGCGGCGCCGTTCACTGTGGAAAGCTCGCGATGATCGAATTCTGGCTCGCCGCTTCAGCGATGATCGCCATCGCGCTTGGCTTCATCCTGCCTCCTTTGCTCAGGAACCGTCCGACGCAATCCACCGCGATGCCCGACGAGCCGGCCCTGGCGGTATATCGCGACCGTCTCGCCGAGATCGAATCCGAGCGCGAGAATGGCGACCTGACGCCCGCCGAACATGCCGAAGCCCGGGCGGAGCTCGAGCGAAGTGCCCTCGCCGCTCTCGGTGCCGCCTCGCCCGCGTCTACCTCGACCACGCAGGGTTCTGCGCTTGGAACGGCGATTGCCGTTGCGTTGTTGTTGCCCGCGTTCGCCTTCGGGTTGTACTTGCGGATCGGCGCTCCGCAGGCTACGAGCATGCAGGCGCCTCCGGTGCAGGCGAGTCCCGATCGCACGCGGTCTCAGATCGCCTCGATGGTCGGCCGCCTCGAGGAACACATGCGCGCGCACCCCGAGGATGTCACTGGCTGGAAGATGCTCGCCCGCTCCTACATCGTCATGCAGCGGGCCGAGGAAGCGCTGAAGGCCTATAAGGAAGCCGTCGATCGGGAGCCACGCGATGCCGAGGCGCTTGCCGGCTACGCTGAACTGCTCGCGCAGGCGCGGCAGGGAGACCTTTCCGGGGAAATCGGAGAGATCATCGATCGGGCATTGCAGGTCGCACCGAATGAGCCCAAGGTGCTGTGGCTCGCCGGTGCCGCCGCGTATCAGGGCGGTAGATTCCAACAGGCCATCGAACACCTCGAAAAGCTCCGTAGCATCGCCGATCTGGGCGACCAGCAGGAACGCTTCGTCACGGACATCCTCGAACGCGCCAGGCGGGCAAGCGGTGCGGCATCCGTGGACTCCGGCGCGCAAGCCGCGGCAGGTGCTCCGGCGGGGATCACGGTCGAAGTCAAGCTCGATGACCGGCTGAAGCCACGCCTCGCCGGTTCGGAGACCGTGTTCATCTTTGCCCGCGCCGCATCGGGTCCGCCCATGCCGTTGGCCGTGGTGCGGCGCAATGCGTCGGAGCTTCCGCTCAAGGTGACGCTGGACGACTCGCAGGCCATGGCGCCGGGGATGACGTTGTCCAGGTTCCCCCGGATCGTCATCGGCGCGAGGATATCCAAGAGCGGATCCGCTACGCCCGCTCCCGGGGACATCGAAGGCAGCACCGGGGAACTACCGGCGGCGCAGGCAGGCACGATCTCCCTTACCATCGATCGCGAAGTAGAGTAGCTTCGATGCCGGCAACCGCATGCCAGGGTGAACTCCGCCGAGGTGCACGTGGACCTTCTGCTGGTCGAAGATGATCCACTCATTGGCGACGGCATCCGGGCGGGCCTGTCCCGGACCGAATTCGACGTGCAGTGGGTGACGGGCAGCGAGGCTGCCGGCACGATCCTGGCGCGGCGAGCCTTCGACGTCGTCGTGCTCGATGTCGGACTTCCCGGGTGTTCCGGATTGGAACTCCTCGCCCGGCTACGGGAACGCGGCTCGCACACACCGGTGCTGGTTCTGACCGCCTACGGGACGCTGGGCGACAAACTCAAGGGGTTCGAAGCCGGGGCCGACGACTACCTCGTCAAGCCGTTCGAATTCGACGAATTGCTGGCCCGGTTGCGAGCGCTCGCGCGCCGCGGCGCGCCCGGGCACCGCAGCCTGCGCGTCGGCGACATCGAGATCGACCGCGACGCAATCCAGGTTCGCCGTTCCGGCGTGCCGGTCCCGCTGCATCGACGCGAGTTCGACGTACTCTGCGTGCTGGCCGAAAATGCCGGCCGCGTGCTTTCCAGAACCAGGATCGAGGCCGCGTTGTACGCGCCGGGAGAACCGCTGGAGAGCAACGCGGTGGAGGTTCATGTGCACCACCTGCGTAGAAAGCTCGGCAGCGATCTCATACGAACCGTTCGCGGCGTCGGGTATGTCATCGACGCCCGGCCATGACGAGGTCGATCCGCCGCCGCCTTATCCTGTCCGTGAGCCTCGCGCTGTTCGCAGGAGCCGGCGCGTTGGTTCTCCTGCAGAGAACGGTCGTTTCCGATCGCATGGACGAACTTGCCGACGCTCACCTGGTTCAGTCCGCGCACGTCCTGCATTCGCTCGTAGTCTCGGAGTTGTACGAGCACGTCGCGGCGACGGATACCCGCAATCGGGACGAGCCCATCGTCCTGTCCGAGCTGAAGATGCACCTGGCCATGTATCACTACGAGCGTTCGCTCGCATTCCAGGTGTCGATGACTCCGCCCGGCATCCTGCTGCGTTCGGCCGGCGCACCGGCCGAACCATTTTCGGCGCCGGGCGCAACCGGCGTATCCACCGTGACGATCGATGCCGTACAGTGGCGCGTCTGCACCCTGACGTCTCCGGATGGCCGCGCCGTGGTCCGCGTCGGGGAGCGCATGGACGCACGCGATGCTGCGGTTCGGCGATTCGTCGTCGACACCCTGCGGCCGATGGCAATCGGAATTCCGGTGTTGCTCGTCCTGCTCTGGATTGGTGTCGGGGCCGGCTTGCGCCCGCTCTCCCGGCTCGCCGCCGAGGTTCAACGGCGCGATCCCTCGCGCATGGATCCCATCGTCGCCGACGCCGTTCCGGCGGAGGTGCGCCCATTGGCGAACGCGCTGAATACGCTGCTGGCGAAACTGAAAACGGCGTTCGAGAGCGAGCGACGCTTTACCGCAGACGCGGCGCATGAATTGAAGACGCCGCTTTCCGGTATCCGCATCCAGGCCGAGGTCGCGCTGCGCGCGCCCGATTCCACGGCGCGCGACCACGCGCTCAATCAGGTCGTGCGCGGGGTCGATGGCGCCGCGCACCTCGTCGATCAGCTCCTGACGCTGGCACGTCTTGATCCGGACGTGGGTCTGGACACGCGCGAGGATGTGGATCTGCGAGCGCTGCTCGTGCGCGCGGTCGACGCGCACCGAGCGCGGGCGCTGGAGCGCGGGATCGCGCTTTCCACGGATATTCCGGACCGCGTAGTCCTGCTCGGTAACGAGACCGTGCTCGGCCTGATTCTGCGCAATCTCATCGACAACGCTCTGCGTTACGCGGGCGACGGCGGCCGTGTGCGCGCGGCGGTGCGCCGGGTCGACTCGCGCATTCTCCTGCGCGTCGACGACGACGGACCGGGCATCGCGGAGAGTGAACGCGCGGATCTCGCCAGGCGATTTCGGCGCGGCCAGCACCAGTCGATCCCGGGTTGCGGGCTGGGATTGTCGATAGTGCAGCGGGCAGCACAACTGCACGGCGGGGAACTGAAGCTGGAAACCTCGGATCTCGGTGGCCTGTCCGCGCAGGTGGTGTTCCCACGAGCCGGAGGCGGTCAAGCGGATCGTTGACGGCCGCGTGATGGCGCCGCAATCTGACAGAACGAATCACGGCGCCGCGGAGACAGCCAATGCAATACGTGAATCTCGGCCGCAGCGGCCTGCGGGTGTCGCGGCTGGGACTGGGCGCGTCCACCTTCGGCCGCGTCGGCCAGCGCGCCTACGCCATAGACTTCGACGAGGCCTTGCCGATCGTGCGCCGCGCGTTCGAGCGCGGGGTGAACCTGTTCGACACCGCCGAGTACTATTCCCTGGGAGACAGCGAGGCGGTCCTGGGTCGCGCGCTCGCCGAACTCGGCGTTCACCGCGAGGACCTCGTCATCGCGACCAAGGTCGGCGGCGGGACTGTGCCGGGCCGGGAGAACGGCGGCAACCTGTCGCGCAAGCACGTGCTGAGCGCGGTCGACGGCTCCCTGCGCCGCCTGCGTACCGAATACATCGATCTGTACCAGATCCATCGCCTCGTGCCCGGCACGCCGTTCGAGGAGACGCTCGAGGCATTGAACGATTGCGTGCGCGCCGGCAAGGTGCGCTACCTGGGCGCGTCGAGCATGTATGCCTGGCAGTTCGAGCGCCTGCTGTCGATCCAGGAGCGCAACGGCTGGGCGCGCTTCGTTTCCATGCAGAACGGCTACAACCTCGCCTACCGCGAGGAGGAGCGCGAGATGATGCCGCTGTGCGCGGATCGCGGCATCGGCGTGATCCCGTGGGGGGCGCTGTCGGCCGGCCTGCTCGCGGGCAACGCCACGCGCGACGGTGCCAGGCACACGCGCCGGGCCGGCACGGATCTGTTGAAGGGCATGTATCCGCCGACCGCGCAGGATTTCGACATCCAGGATCGGGTGCGTGAAACGGCCGCGCGCCGGGGCTGCAGCATGGCGCAGGTGGCGATCGCCTGGGTGCTGTCCAAGCCCTTCGTCCACGCCACCCTGTTCGGCGCGACGCGGCTGGCGCAGGTCGACGACACGCTCGCGGCGCTCGACGTCCACCTCGACGAAGCCGAGGTCCGCCATCTCGAGGAGCCGTACCGCCCGGTCGCACCGCAATCGATCTGATCGGGCGCCCGCGTATCAGATCACGCCCTGCGCGCGCAGGCGCTCCCGCTCGCCGGCGTCGATCCCCAGCAGACCGCCGAGCACTTCCTCGTTGTGCGCGCCGACCGCCGGGCCGGGCCAGTCGGTGCGGCCCGGCGTGTCGGCCAGCCGCGGCAGGATCGCCGGGATCTTCAGCGGTCGCCCGTCGACCTCGACCTGTTCGAACAGGCCGCGGGCGTGGAAGTGCGGATCGGCGAACATGTCCGCGATGCTGTAGATCGGCCCGCCCGGCACCTGGGCCTCGTCCAGCACGGCGAGGACGAACGCCGAATCGTTCGCGGTCGCCCACGCGCCGATGGCGGCATCGATCTCCGCCTCGTGCTGCACGCGCAGGGCATTGTTCGCGAAGCGCGGGTCCGCGGCCATGCCGGGCTGGCCGATGGCGCGCATGAGGCGCTGGAAGAGCGAGTCGGTATTCGCGCCGATGACCACGTACCGGCCGTCGCGGCACAGGTAGGTGTTGGTGGGAACGATGCCGGTGAGCGTGGATCCCGATGGCCCGCGGATCGCGCCGGCCTCGTCGTACTCGGGCACGATCGCCTCGAGCATGTTGAACACCGACTCGTAGATCGCCACGTCCACCACCTGCCCGCCGCGCGCTGTGTTCGCGCGCAGCCGGCCGACCAGCGCGAGCAGGATCCCGAGCACGGCGTGAACACCGGCGAGCGTGTCGCCCAGCGAGAGGTTCGGCCGCACGGGCGGGCGGTCGGCAAAGCCGTTCACGTACCGGAACCCGCCCACGCCCTCGCACACCGAGGCGAAGCCGGGCTTGGCGGCGTTCGGCCCGGTCTGGCCGTAGCCGGACACGCGCGCGTAGATGAGATCCGGATTCAGCGCCTTCAGATCCGCAGGGCCCAGGCCCCACTTCTCGGTGGTGCCGGGGCGGAAGTTCTCGATCAGCACGTCGCATTTCACGGCGATGTCGCGCGCGATCGCCCGGCCCCGTTCGGTCTGCAGATCCAGGCTGACGGACTTCTTGTTGCGCGCCAGGCTCGACCACCACAGCGAGGTGCCGTTGCGCAGCACGCGCCAGGTGCGGATCGGATCGCCGGCGCCCGGTGGCTCGATCTTGATCACCTCGGCGCCGAAGTACGCGAGCATGCAGCCGGCGAACGGCCCGGCGAGAAGCTGGCCCATTTCCAGGACGCGAATGCCGTCCAGGGGCCTTGCCGTGGGGGCGGACTGTGTCATCGGCAACCGGTTCGTTCGCCCTGGCTCAGGTGCGGGCGCGGGTGGTGGCGAGCAGGAGGTCGAGCAACCGGTCCAGGGTCGCGCGGGCGGCGCGGAAATGATCCGCGGCGCTCAGGATGGCCTGGGCGTCCTGGATCCACGGTGCCGCGACCAGCTCGCCGCCGCAGTGTTGGACCAGGCGCGCGGCGTCCTGCGGGCGCAGTTCGAGGTGGTACTGCAGCCCCAGCACCCTCGGGCCGACGCAGAACGCCTGGTGCGCGCAGGCCGCGCTGCGCGCCAGGTGGGTGGCGCCGTCGGGAAGATCGAAGGTATCGCCGTGCCAGTGCAGCACGTGCGTGCCGCCGCCCAGGTAGCCCGAGAATGCGCCGGCGGAGCCGGTTTCGTCGATCGGAAACCAGCCGATTTCCGTGGTGTCGTTGCGCCGCACCCGGGCCCCGAGCGCGGCGGCGATGAGTTGTGCGCCCAGGCAGATGCCCAGCACCGTCCGCCCGGCGCCGACCGCCGCACGCACCTGCGCGTGCTCGGCCGTGAGCCAGGGGTGGGCGTCGTACTCGTAGACGTTCATCGGCCCGCCCATGACCACCAGCCAGTCGTAGGCGTCCGGTGGCGGTGGCGCATCCCCGGCATACAGGTGCGAGCCGGAAACCGCCACGCCGCGATCGACTGCCCAGTCCAGGATCGCTCCCGGGGTCTCGAAAGGCACGTGCTGGAGATAATGCAATCGGGTCATGGCGTCTGGACCATTCTAGCCCGGCGGTTCGCGAGCGGTCTCGCGTGGCGCCGATGGCTGCCCTGCCGGCGCATTCAGGGCACGGCCCGGTCCAGCCAGCCGCGCACGTGTATCGCGAGCGCTTCGGCACTGCCGGCAAAGGCGTGGTCCGCCCCGCCGATCCGCGCGTTGCGGTAGCGTCCGCCCTCGCGCGGCATCAGCCGTGCGCGTTGCGCGGCGGCGGCGATCACCTCGGCCCGGTCGAGCCCGCCGCGGATATCCAGCACCGGGACCTGCACCTTGGCCAGCGCGGCCGCCATGTCCATCGGTGGGGTCAGCGTAGCGCCGCCGGGCGTGCTGATCAGAACCAGCGCTGCGGCACCGCAGCCATCCTCGGCGACGCAGGCCGTCGCCAGTACCCCGCCCAGGCCGTAGCCGACCAATGCGATCTTCTGGATCTGGCGGCCGCGCAGGAACTCGACCGCGGTCCGCAGGCGCTTCACGGCGTCCGGCACGGTGGCGCCATAGGCCGCGATCGGGGCATGTGGCGCAAGCACCGGCATCTGCACCGCGAGCGTGGTCCACCCGCCGCCCGGCAGCGCTTCGCGGAGCGGCTTGACCACCTCGGGCCACTGCGGATTCTGGCCGGCATCGTGGACGATGACCGCCGCCGCGCGCGGCGGACGGCCGTCCGGATTGCGCAGCAGGGCGAGCGGACCCGCATCGCCGATCGCGACGACTTCGGCGCCGTCGACACGCCTGCGGATCGCCTCGGCATAGGCCTGTTCACGCGGTTTGTCGATTGCGGCGGCCGGCGCATCCTTCTTCGCCGTCGCCCCGTCGGCCGGGGCCGGATCCGCGGCCGGGGCACCCGGAGCCGCGGATTCAGCGGCTGGGGTGCCTGCCGAGGGCGCATCCGCAGGGGGGCCGTCCGTGGACGGGGCGTCCGCGCCGGGGGCCGCATCGGCAGCGGCGGGTGCGGCCGGTGCTGCCGCCGGTGCAGCCCCGGCGTCGGCGGCCGGGGTCGCAGCGTCGGGTTGCTGCGCTTGGATCGGGAACGCGAACACGCCGAGCACCAGAAGGACCAGTGCGCGCGGCGATCGACGCGACCAATCCATGAACCACCCCGTCTTTGCGAGGAGCGAAGCGACGAAGCAATCCACGCGCTGGCGGCAACATCCAGGCCGCATGGGTCGTTTCGCTGCGCTATCCATGAACCGCTCCGTCATTGCGAGGCCGCGTAGCGGCCGCGGCAATCCAAGCGGCCTGGTCGAACTCGGCGCCGCATGGGTCGCTTCGCTGCGCTCGCGACGACGTAGGGCCGGTTCGGGTTCGCGATGACCACGGGGGCGGACGGCATCGGCCCAAGTATAGGAGATCGCGCTACTGCCGGACGCCGGGATCGGGTAGACTCGCCGGCCTGCCGCCCGCGTCGCCCTGCGATGCCGGCGCGGCTCGACGGGGACCCGAACGTTGCGCACCGATGAACCTCACTGGTTTCTCACCTCCGCTCGCCGCGGTGCGCGCCGGCGTCCTGTCGCTCGCCACTGCCGCTGATTTCGCCTTTCGCGCGGGCGCAGGCCGCCCTGCGCGCCACATCGCCCGTTTCCGGTGACCGCCATGCGCGACTACGTCATTGCCGCCTCGATCCTGTCCGCCGATTTCGCCCGCCTGGGCGAGGACACCGCCCGCGTGCTCGCGGCCGGAGCCGATTTCGTCCATTTCGACGTGATGGACAATCACTACGTCCCCAACCTCACGGTCGGGCCGGTGGTCTGCGAGGCGCTGCGAAAATACGGCATCGGCGCGCCGATCGACGTGCACCTCATGGTCAGGCCGGTGGACGCGCTGGTGGTGGAATTCGCGCGTGCCGGCGCGACCTGGATCACCTTCCACCCCGAGGCCTCCGAGCACGTCGACCGCACGCTCGGGTTGATCCGCGACCAGGGCTGCAAGGCCGGGCTGGTGTTCAACCCGGCCACGCCGCTGGAACACGCGCGCTGGGTGATGGACAAGCTCGACATGATCCTGCTGATGTCGGTGAACCCCGGCTTCGGCGGCCAGGCGTTCATCGACTCCGCCAGGGACAAGCTGCGCGCCGCGCGGGCGATGATCGACGCCAGCGGCCGGCCGATCCGGCTGGAGATCGACGGCGGCGTCAAGACCGGCAACATCCGCGCGATCGCCGATGCCGGCGCCGATACCTTCGTCGCCGGCTCGGCGATCTTCGGCAGCCCGGACTACGCCGCCACCATCGCCGCGATGCGCGCGGCGCTCGCCGCGGATCCGCCGCCGTGAGCCCGGTGAAACTGGTGCTGTTCGATCTGGACGGCACCCTGATCGACAGCGCCCCGGATCTCGCCGCCGCGGTGAATGCCATGCTGCGCGACATCGGCCGCGCGCCGCAGCCCGAGCGCCGCATCCGCGACTGGATCGGCGGCGGCGGAAGGCAGCTCATCCGCCGTGCGCTCGCCGGCGCGCCCGGTGAGCCGGCCGACGAGGCGTTCGCCGACGAGGCCTACCGGATATTCGTCGGCCATTACGCGCGCAACCTCGACGCGAGCACGCGCGTCTATCCCGGCGTGCGCGAGGGCTTCGGGCGCCTGCGTGCGCGCGGCATCGGCATCGGCTGCGTCACCAACAAGCCGGCGCGCTTCACCGACCCGATCCTGCGCGCCCTGGATCTGGCCGCCGAGTTCGCGGTGGTCGTCAGCGGCGACACGCTGCCGGTGATGAAGCCGGATCCGGCCCCGCTGCTGCACGCTGCGCGGCTGTGCGGCGCAGCGCCTGCCGAGTGCGCGATGGTGGGCGACACCTCGCTCGATATCGACGCCGCGCGTGCCGCGGGCATCCGCGCGGTGTGGGTGAGCTACGGCTACAGCGCGTCGGACGATCCCGCCCGGATCACGCCGGACGCGGTGATCGACACCATTGCGGACATCGAGGCCGCGCTATGAAGACCGAAGACTTCGAGAAGTACCGCAGTGCGGGCTACAACCGCATCCCGCTCACCTGCCAGGTGCTGGCGGATCTGGACACGCCGCTCAGCACCTATCTCGCCCTGGCCGCCGGCCCGCACTCGTTCCTGTTCGAGTCGGTCCAGGGCGGGGAGACCTGGGGCCGGTATTCGATCATCGGCCTGCCGGCGCGCACCGTGCTGCGCGTGACCGGCAACCGCATCACCGTGCACGAGGACGGCCGCATCGTCGAGGATCTGCACTGCGAGCGGCCGCTGGCCTGGATCGCGGACTTCGCCGCCGGCCTGCGCGTGCCGCAGCTTCCGGATCTGCCGCGGTTCACCGGTGGACTGGTCGGCTACTTCGGCTACGACGCGGTGCGCTACGTGGAGCCGCGGCTCGCCGGGCATGCGCCCGGCGACACCCTGCACTGCCCGGACATCCTGCTCATGCTGGCCGAGGAGGTCGTCGTGTTCGACAACCTCACCGGGCGACTGCACATCGTCGTGCACGTGGACCCCGCGCGCCCGGACGCGCTCGCGCGCGGCCAGGCGCGCCTGCTGGAACTGGCCGATCGCCTCGCCGCGCGCCAGGGCCGGCCACCGCATTCGGCCGGCGGGCGGCAGGTGCGGGAGAGCGACTTCGTGCCCGGCTTCCCGCGCGAGCGCTTCGAGGCCGCGGTCGCGCGGATCAAGGACTACATCGTCGAAGGCGACGTGATGCAGGTGGTGCTGTCGCAGCGGCTTTCGATCCCGCTCGCCGCGCCGCCGATCAATTTCTATCGCGCGCTGCGCGGCTTGAACCCTTCGCCGTACATGTACTTCATCGATCTCGACGAGATGCAGATCGCCGGTTCGTCGCCGGAGATCCTGGTGCGGGTCCAGGACGGCACGGTCACCGTGCGTCCGATCGCCGGCACGCGTCCGCGCGGACGCGATGCCGCCGAGGATCTGGCCCTGGAGCGCGAATTGCTGGCGGATCCGAAGGAACTCGCAGAGCACCTGATGCTGATCGACCTGGGCCGCAACGACGTCGGGCGGGTGTGCGCGCCGGGAAGCGTGCGGCTGACCGAGAAGATGGTGATCGAGCGCTACTCGCACGTGATGCACATCGTCTCCAACGTCACCGGCCGGCTGCGCGAGGGGCTGAACGCACTGGACGTGCTCGCAGCGACCTTCCCCGCCGGCACGGTGAGCGGTGCGCCCAAGCTGCGGGCGATGCAGATCATCGACGAGCTGGAGCCGGTCAAGCGTGGCGTGTATGCCGGCGCGATCGGCTATCTGTCCTGGCACGGGGACATGGACACCGCGATCGCGATCCGCACCGCGGTGATCAAGGACCGGACCTTGCACATCCAGGCCGGCGCCGGGATCGTGCACGATTCGGTACCGGCCAGCGAGTGGACCGAGACCCTCAACAAGGCGCGCGCGATCCTGCGCGCGGTGGCGATGGCCGAAGCCGGCATCGACGGCGCGGCCGGCGTGCGGCCGCCGGCGCCCTGACGCGGCGGTGGCGCCCGGCCGGCCCGGCATCGCGAGCGCGAACCGGATTGAGGCCATGAACCATCGTCGTAGCGAGCGCAGCGAAGCGACCCATACCGCGCCGAAATCGTCCGCGCCGCATGGATCGCCACGGCCGCTGCGCGGCCTCGCGATGACGGGGCGGTTCCTGGATGGCAGACGCCTGAGGCGCCGTCGGGTTTACGCACCGGGCGCCTGAGATGGGGGAACAGCGACCGAATCGACGAGCGCTACGATCCACCAGCCCGGGCCGGGGTTGGGCTCGGCACCGGGTGCGAAGATCACCGGTCGCCCTTTCGTGTCGATCGCGAACAACGGCATGGCCGATGCCCCGTGCACGCTCTTGAACCTGGACATGTCGAACACTTCCGACAGCCGCGTCGCATGCACCTTGGCGCCGCCCTCGATGCGCCTGAGCATGTCGGCGTGGTTAGCGTCGGTGCTGAAAGCGACCGTTCCCGATCGGCCGGCGAACTCGCGGCTGCGCTCGCTGCCGGCCACTTTCAGCGTGTAGACGTTGCCGGCCCCGAATTCCTGCCGGTATCGCTCGGAGACGAGCTCGTTCAGGTGCGGATCCTCGGTCGCGGCCAGCAGCCTGCCCATGCCCGCCGTTTCAAGGTAGGCTTCCGCATGCTCCGATAGCGGATTGCCGTAGTAGCAGGGCAATCCGGCCATGCGAGCCATGCGGACGTCGTTCCAGTTCGCATCGGTCAGCCGCACCGTCACGTTTCGCGCCGCGAGCGCCGCGGCAATCGCGCGCGCCACCGGGTTCGCGCCGACGATCAGGAAGCCGCCGGGACTGGGCTCCGACACGCCCAGTGCACGTGCCAGCGGGGCGGCGGTCAGGCTCTGCAGCACGACCGTACCGATGATGACGACGAATGCCAGCGGCACCATGCGATCGGCACCGGCGTATCCCTGTGCCTGCAGTTGCAACGCGAACAGTGCGGAGATCGCCGCCGCGATGATGCCTCGCGGCGCGATCCAGGCCAGCAGTGCCCGCTCCCGCCACGACAATGCTGATCCGCGGGTGGCGAACAGGACCTTCAGCGGGCGCGCGACGAACTGCACGACCAACAGCATCTGCACGGCGATCCAGCCCAGTGACGTCAACTGGGCCAGATCCAGGCGCGCGGCCAGGACGATGAACAGCCCGGAAATAAGAAGCAGGCTCAGGCTCTCGTTGAATTCCAGGATCTCGTCCACCGACTTCGGCGCCCGGTTCGCGAGATAGATCCCCATGACCGTGACCGCGAGCAGCCCGGACTCGGAGGCAACGGCATCGGCCGCCGCGAATGTCCCTACCACGAACGCGAAAGTAGTGATGTTGCGCAGGAACTCCGCAAGCCAGCCGCGCAGCAGGACTACGCCGAGCAGGTAACCTCCCGCGACCCCGAAACCCGTTCCCACCGCGAGCAATTCGCCGAACGTGAGCATGGTTCGGCCCAGCGCCGAGCCTCCGCCGGCCGACACCATGAACTCGAATACGAGCACGGCGAGCAGCGCACCGATCGGGTCGACGACGATGCCTTCCCAGCGCAGCACGCTCGCGACGCGGGAATTGGGGCGAACCGTCCGGAGCATCGGCGCGATGACGGTCGGCCCGGTCACGACCATGATGGCGCCGAACAGGGTCGCGAGCGCCCAGTCGAGACCGGCGAGATAGTGCGCCGCGAGCGTCACGACGATCCAGGTGATGACGACGCCGCTAGTGACCATGCGTCGCACGACCGATTCGTGACCGGTGATCTCCGAAAGACGCAGCGTCAGCGCGCCTTCGAACAGGATGATCGCGACCGAGAGCGAGACGAACGGAAACAGCATTGGCCCGTACAGCACGTCCGGGTCGAGAAGCCCCGCAACCGGCCCGACGACGATTCCGGCAAGCAGCAGGAACAGGATGGCCGGAACGCGTATTCGCCAGGCCAGCCATTGGCACAGGGCGCCCAGGCAAACGACGCCCGCGACGGAAGCCACGACATTATCGTTCATTGTCTCGGAGGGACACTCGGGCCGGTACGCGCGAGCCGCGGCGATAGCGTATCACCGAAGCGCCGCCCGTCTGGCGGCGCGCCGACATTGGCGTGCGCCGCGGACGCGGCCTGGCGCCGCCGGCGCGGATCAGGGACCGGCGAACGGAAACACGATTGGCGCGACCGTCAGCGTGACGGCGCAGACCACGAGATTGAGCAGGCCGCCGAAGCGCACGAAGTCGCCGAAGCGGTAGCCCCCGGGGCCATAGACCATCATGTTGGTCTGGTAGCCGATCGGTGTGGCGAAGCCGCAGGAGGCGGCGATCGTGAGTGCGACCACGAACGGCATCGGGTGCACGCCGAGTTCCAGCGCGGTCGCCAGGCCGATCGGGAACATCAGCACCGCGGAGGTGTTGTTGGTCAGCACCTCGGTCAGCAGCATGGTCATGATGTAGACCAGCGCCAGCTGCAGGTACGGATCGTGGCCGGCGCCGCCGACCAGCGCCTGGGCGATCGCCGCCGCCGCGCCGGTGGATTCCAGGGCCTTGCCGATGCCGAAGGTCGCCGCGATCACGATCAGCACCTGCCAGTCGACGCTGCGGCGGGCCGAACTGGCCGAACAGCAGCCGCTCACCAGCATGAGGCCGGCGGCAATCATGCTCGCCTGCAGCATGCCGAAGCCCATCGACTTGAACCACGGGATCTGCTCGAACAGGGTTGCGAGTACGACCATGCCGATGAGTATGATCAGTGCGACGAGCGCCTTGTCGTGGCGCGGCGGGTGCGAGCCCTCGATCGGGCTCACCAGGAAGAAATCGCGCGCGTTGCGCTGCTGCTGCACGAATGCCGGGCGCGCTTCCAGCAGCAGCGTGTCGCCGGCCTGCAGCTCGATGTCGCCGATCTTCTGCTTCAGGCGCTCGCCGCTGCGCGCCACCGCGACCACCACGGCGTTGTACTGGGTGCGGAAGCGGGCGTCGCGGATGGTCTTGCCGATGTGCGGGTTGCGATCGGACACGACCGCCTCGATGAGCTGGCGCCCGGTGCGCGGGCCGTCGAGCTTGAAGATCTGGTTGGTGGCCGGCGCCAGGCCGCGGATCCGCTGCAGTTCCAGCACCGAGTCGACCACGCCGACGAACACGAGCCGGTCGCCGGCCAGCAGGCGCATGGTCGGGCTCACGGCGGCGATGATGTCGCCGCCGCGCTCGACCTCGGCCAGGTACATGCCGGACAGGTGTCGCAGCCCCGCTTCCTCGATGGTCCTGCCGGGGATCGGGCCACCCGGGTCCACTACCATCTCGACGGTGTAGGCACGCGGATCGTCGCTCTCCTGGATCGCCGGCTTGCGGTTCGGCAGCAGCCAGCGGCTGGCGACGATCATGTAGGCCATGCCGGCAATCGCGCACGGCACGCCGACCCAGCTCAACGTGAAGAATCCCATCGGCGCGTCGACCGCGCCGTGGCTGGCGGCCTCCTTCATCAGTCCGGCGACGATGACGTTGGTGCTGGTGCCAATGAGCGTGCACAGCCCGCCGAGGATGGTCGCGAACGACAGCGGCATCATCAGCTTGGACACGGGAATGCGGAACTTCGAACTCCACTCGTCCACCGCCGGCACGAGCGCGGCGACCAGCGGGGTGTTGTTCATGAACGCCGACAGCGTCGCCACCGGGAGCATCATGCGCAGTTGCGCGCCGGCGACGGACTTCGGCCGGCCGAACACGCGCTGCGCCACCCACGCCATCACCCCGGTGTCGCGCAGGCCGGTGACCACCACGTACAGCACGCCGACCGTCACCATGCCCTCGTTCGACAGCCCCGCCAGCGCCTCCTTGCCGGTGATGACGCCGCTGAGCATGAGGATCGTCAGGCCGGCGAGCATGACGACGTCGGGCGCCAGGCGGGTCAGGGCGAGCATCCCGAGGATGGATGCCAGTACGCCCAGGGTCAGGTATGCCTGCCAGCCGAGTTCGACCATGGTCGCTACCGTTCGATGCCCGAGGCGGCACGGCGTGCCGCGGCGCCGATTCTACATGCTCTGCCGCACGCTACCTGCCGGGCGCGCCTCAGTGGGCGCGGGCGTGGCGCGGCGGATCCCCCGGCCCGGCACCCAGCGCCGGGCGGTGCGCGTCGAGGTTCGCGATCCGCGGCCCGGTGCCGGTAAGTGCCGCTTCGAGCGCCTCGCGGACCGCGGTGAACTGCGACCGCAGCGCGTCGACCGCGGCGAGGCTGGCCGGATCGCCGGCCCGCGCCCGCGCCGCGAGATCGGCGGCATCCCTTGCCAGCCGCAGCGCGCCAATCGTCTTGCTGCCGGCGCCAATGGACCCGGCGGCCTGTGCCATCGCGGCTGCATCGCCGTCGCGTACCGCACCGGCGAGCCGTTCCAGCGCCTTCGGGACGCTGTCGAAGTAGACGCCGGCGACGCGATCGAGCACCGTCGGCCCGTGCGCGACCGACGGGATGCCGCGCAACGCCTGCAGGACGCCCGGATCGAGAATCGGCGCGATCGCCGGGACCGGGTCCGCCTGCCGTGTCGCGGGCGGTGCACCCTGTCCGGCCGCGGCGTTCGGTCCGGTCCCGGCGGCGCCGCTTCGGTCCGGCGGCCGGTGCGCCCAGCGCAGCAGGACTTCGCGCAACTGATCGCCCGTGTAGGGCTTGGTCAGGAAGTCGTCCATGCCCGCGTCCAGGCACTTCTCGCGGTCGCCCTTCATGGCGTTCGCGGTCAGCGCCACGATGGGCAGGCGTGCGGAACCCCAGCGTGCATTGCCCCGGGCCTCCAGGGTACGGATCCCGGAGGCGGCCTGATAGCCGTCCATGATCGGCATCTGGCAATCCATGAGCACGAGATCCACGTCCTGCGACCCAAGCATGGCGATGGCCTCCTCGCCGTTGCCGGCGAGCAGCGACCGGCAGCCGAGCTTGCTGAGCAGCGCACGGACGATCTGCTGGTTCACGGGGTTGTCCTCCGCGACCAGGACCGACAGGCCGTGCAACGTCGCGTCCGCGTGCACGGTGCCGGCCGCGACGTTTCGCTCGGCTTCGTTCTCCCGGCCGCAAACGTGTGCCAGTCGCTCGCGCAACTGAGCCTCGCGCACCGGCTTGTTCAGCACCGCGTCGACACCGGCCGCCAGCGCGTCCCGGCCGGCCGCGGCATCGGTGACGCGAGTCAGCAGTACGGTACGCAATGCCGCCAGCGCCGGCGCGGCCTTGATCGCCTGCAGGAGCTGGAGCCCGTCCATCCGCGGCATGTGCAGGTCCACGATCGCCACGTCGAATTTCTCCCCGCCGCCGCGCAGCACCTCGAGTGCCTCGCGCGCATCGGCGCAGGCTCGCACGCGCATGCCCCAGCGAGCGGCGTAGTCGGCCAGGATTGCTCGCTGGGTGGGATGGTCGTCGACGACGATTACGCCGACGTTGAGCAGTGTGTCTGCCTGCGTGGTCGCGCCGGCCGCGCCCTGCGCCACCTGCAACGGTAGCGTGAACCAGAAGGTCGAGCCC
This sequence comes from Gammaproteobacteria bacterium, assembly GCA_050183625.1. Taxonomy (GTDB): domain Bacteria; phylum Pseudomonadota; class Gammaproteobacteria; order JADZEE01; family JADZEE01; genus JBFXBD01. The sequence continues at coordinate 58,645 of JBFXBD010000026.1, read as the reverse complement.
TCGCCCGGCGTGCTGTCCACGCCGATTTCCCCGCCCATCAGCCCGCACAGGCGGCGGGCGATGGTGAGCCCGAGCCCGGTGCCGCCGTACCTGCGCGTGGTGGAGGTGTCGGCCTGCGAAAAAGCTTCGAACACCCGTGCCTGCTTCTCGGCCGGGATGCCGATGCCGCTGTCGCGGACCTCGATCCGCAGCTTCGGATCCGGCTCGCCCTGCGCCAGCGCCCGCACGCGCACGGCGATCTCGCCGCTGTCGGTGAACTTGATTGCATTGCCGACCAGGTTGGAGACGATCTGGCGGATCCTCATCGCGTCCCCGCGCAGGGCCGCGGGAACGTCGGCCGACACGAAGCACGCGATCTCCAGGCCCTTGCTGTGGGCGCGCTCGGCGAACAGGCTGCAGGTATCCTCGATCTCGGCGCGCAAGTCGAAATCGACCGGGTCGATTTCCAGCCGCCCGGCCTCGATCTTGGACAAATCCAGGATGTCGTTGATGACCGCCAGCAGCGAGCGGCCCGAGCGCAGCACGGTCTGCGCGAGCTGCAGCTGCTCCGGATCGAGATCGGTGTCGAGCAGCAGCTCGGCCATGCCGAGCACGCCGTTCATGGGCGTGCGGATCTCGTGGCTCATGTTCGCCAGGAAGTGGCTCTTGGCCACGCTCGCGGCCTGCGCCTGGTCGCGGGCCTGTTCAAGTTCGGCGGCGCGCTGCTCCAGCAGCGCGCGCTGCTGCGCGGCCTGGTCCTGGTATACGGCCAGGTTCCGGCGCATCGCGTCGAAGGCCTGGGCGAGATCGCCGAGCTCGCCGCGCGCGCCGATCGCGACCGGTTGATCGAGCCTGCCGGCGCCGATCGCGTTCGCGGCCGCGCGCAGACGCTCGATCGGCTCGACCAGCAGCCGCCGCAGGCTGACGAGGAACAGCAGCGCGGTCACGGCAATCGCCAGCAGGATGGTCACCACGACCTGCTCGAGCAGGTTCAGGCTCGCGGCGCGGATCTCGTCGTCGGGAACGTCGCCCAGGATCTGCAGGCCGGCGCCGATCTCGCGCGCGAACAGCCAGCGCGCGCCGGCGGGTTCCCGGAGCAGATGGCCTTGATCGGGATCGGCCGCCTTCGCCCGTTCGAGCAGATCCCTGGGAATCGAGCCGCTGAACCGCGCCTGTCGCGGCCCGGCGATGATCGCGCCGGAAGGATCGGTGAGGTAGATGCCGCCATCGGCGCCGCTGCGGATTTCAGCAAGTCGCGCGCGCAGTGCGCGCAGATCCACCGTCAGCACGATATAGCCGCGCATCACCGCGCGATTCAGGCCGGGGTCCAGGGTGCGATCCAGGTCGGTGACCCTGCGGCCCACGGCGAGCACGAAGTCGCCGGTGTCGGGGTTGCGCAGCGTACCGGCCCAGGATCCGCTCGAGGCCTGCAGTCCGCGGAATACGGCGGTCTCGGACTCGTCGTCGCTGAGGTTGGGGATGTCGCCGATGACGGTGCGGGTGTCCTCGTATCCGTCCGGCAGCAGCACCCGCACCTCGATGAAGTCCGGGTGCGATCGCTGGACGGTCTCGAACAGGTCGATGACCGAGGGTTGCAGCAGCCGGTAGCGGACGTCGTCCTCCGGGCTCGCCAGGTACTTGCGCAGCGCGGTGGAGTTGGCCAGGAGATCGAGCGTCGCGTTGGCGTCGCGGATGAACTCGTCGACGTCGCGCGGCAGGTGATCGAGCTGCTCGGCCATCGCGCCGAGCACGCGCTCACCGGCGGTGTGCGCGAGCTCGCGGTAGGCGATGTAGCCGACGATGCTCAGTGGTACCACCACCAGCGGCACCACCATCGCGATGAGCTGGCGCTTGAGGTCCCACCGCAGCATGCCCGCCTACCGGATCACCTGCGACTTGATCTCGTTGTAGATCTTCTCCACGCGCGGCGGCAGCTCGGCGTAGTACTCGGAGCGGTCGACCACCGCCTGGCTGGGATAGATCGAGGGGTTCTGCAGGTAGTCGGCCGGCATCAGCTTCTCGGCCGCCGCGTTCGGGGTGGCGTAGGTCACGTAGCCGGCATTCATCGCCGCCATCTTCGGCGCGTTGATGAAGTCCAGGAATTCCTTCGCCAGCGTCTTGCGCGTGGAGGTCTTCAGGATGGCCAGGTAGTCCACCCACAGGTTGCCGCCCTCGGCCGGCAGTGCGTAGCGCACCTTGGGAGAGACCTCCTGTACCCGCAGCGCGTCGCCGCTGAACATGACCGCGGCCGCCGCCGTGCCGTCGACCAGCGGCGAGTTGCCGGGGTCGGAGACGTAGTCGTAGGTCTTCACGAAGGGCTTCTGCGCCAGCAGCAGCGCCTTGGCCTGCTTCAACTGTTCGTGGTCGGTGCTGTTGGCGGAGTACCCGAGCGACTTCAGGGCCATGCCGATGAGATCGCGCGAGTGGCCGATCATCGCGATCCGCCCACGCAGCTTCGGGTCCGGGCTGAAGAGCTGCTTCCAGGACGTGATCGGGGCGGACACGAGATCGGTGCGGTAGGCGATGCCGAGCGTGCCCCAGAAATACGCGACGGCGTAGTCGCGCGCCTCGGGGAAGCGGTTGCGCCAGCGCGGGGCGATGTTGGCGCGGTTCGGGATCTGGTCCGCCGGCAGTGGCTCAAGCCAGTCGGCGCGCACGTAGGACGGCAGCGACACCTCGTTGATGCACAGGATGTCGAATTCGCCGGCGCGGGCGTCGACCATCATCTTGTCGCGCTCGTCGTCGTCGGTGAAGTACACGAACTTCACTTTCACCCGGGCCTGCTGCTCGAAGGCCTTGACCAACTCGGGCGACATGTAGTCGGCCCAGGTCAGCACGACCAGCTCGCGCACGGGCTGGGTGCCGCCGGTGGGCGGGGAGCCGCCGGCGGCTGCGCAGGCGACGGCGAAAACCAGGGTCAAGGCGGCCGCCAATGTGCGGCAACCGGATGCGAGGCTCATTCGAGTATTTCCTCGGGCGTGCGCCCGTGTTCGCGGGTGGAAGCAGGCTCGTCGTGCGACGGTTATCGTCCGCGGCGGCGGCGGGCTTGAACCGCCCCATCGTCGTCGCGAGCGCAGCGAAGCGACCCACACGGCCTGGATGCCGGCGGCAGCGCGTGGATTGCTTCGTCGCTTCGCTCCTCGCAAAGACGGAGGACGGGCGCGCCGCGGGCGGGCTCAGTGCCGTGCGGAACCCTGCGCCGCGCCCGCGGCGGTGGCGAACCGGTCTTGCCAATAGCCGAGCTGGCGCAGCGAGGTCTGGATGAAGGGGCTGTGCCGCGCAAGCCACAGGAAGCCGTCGGAGATGGCCTTGCCGGGCTGGCGCAACGGCCGCTCGAACTGCACCAGCAGGATGACGCGGTCGTCCGGCGTGTCGTTGCGCACTTCGTGCCAGTAGGTGTCGTCGAAGATGAGGCAGCCGCCGGCGGTCCACGGGTACTCGCGGCCGTCGATCTCGATCCGGCAGCGCTGGAAGTCGCGTGGCACCTGCAGCGCCAGGTGGCAGGTCAGCATGCCCTTGGTCACGCCATAGTGGCGGGGGATGTGCGTGCCCGGCGCATGGATGGAAAAAAACGCCGAAATCAGCCCCGGGATCCGTTCGACGATCCGGGTGGTCACCGGGCAGCGCGCGGCGTTCTCGCCGGCCTTGTAACCGTAGCCCCAGATGAAATAGGACTGCCATTTGTCGTCGATGGCGATCCGGTCGTGGTCGGGCGAGACCGCCCGCAGCGCCGGTATCTCGGCCCGGTGCCGAAGGACCGCCTGCGCTTCGTCCCGGATCGCCTCCCAGTTCGCGAGGAGTTCGGCGGACCAGGGGAACCGGGCGTTGTCGAACACCGGCGGATTGCCCACCAGCGAATAGCGGGCGACGAAGCGGTGGAACAGCGGCCGGGTGTGGAACCCGAACCAGAAGACGGCGCGGCGGATCAGGAAGGCGGGCAGTTCGGACGGTTTCATGGGGCGGCAAAGTTACACCATCGGCGGGCGCGTGTAACACCGCGCGCCTTGAGCCAGGTCAACCGGGCGCCGGGCGCCCGACTATGGGAGAATGCGCGCCCGACCAGCCGCCTCCGGACGCACCCGCATGCTGCTCATGATCGACAACTACGACTCGTTCACCTACAACCTCGTGCAGTACTTCGGCGAGTTGGGTGTGCAGGTGCAGGTCGAACGCAACGATGCGATTGGCCTGGAGGAAATCGAACGCCGCGCTCCGAATCAAATCGTCATCTCGCCCGGACCCTGTACGCCGAACGAAGCCGGCATTTCGCTGGCCGTGATCGAGCGCTTCAAGGGCAGGATCCCGATCCTGGGCGTGTGCCTGGGCCACCAGGCGATCGGGCAGGCATTCGGCGGCCGGGTCGTGCATGCCCGGGCGGTGATGCACGGCAAGACTTCCGAAATCCACCATCATGGCTCGGACGTTTTCCACGGCCTGCCGAACCCGTTCACCGCCACGCGCTACCATTCGCTGGTGGTCGATCGGGACAGCCTGCCCGCCGAATTGGAGATCACCGCCTGGACCGCCAACGCGCAGGGCGCCGTCGACGAGATCATGGGCCTGCGCCACCGGCGGTACCGGGTGAGCGGCGTGCAGTTCCACCCCGAGTCGATCCAGACCGATCACGGCCATGCCCTGCTGGAGAACTTCCTGCGCGGGCACTGAGCCGCGTCGGAAGCCGGCGGCGAATCCGAAACCGCACGTGCTGCGTATTCCGGGCGGGGCGCGCGGTAGAATCGGGACATGGCGCCACAGCCGGGGGATGGAGCGGCGGTCGGCTCCGGCGCGGTGCCGGAGCGGCTCGATGCCCTGTGCGCGGACTGGCTGCAGCGGATCGCGTCGGGTGCGGACGAAGCCGCGCTCGGCGCGCTCTACGACGCGACGCATGCCCGCTGCCACGCGGTCGCGCTGCGGATCACCCGCCAGCGCGAGGCCGCCGAGGACGTGGTCGCGGCGACCTACCTGCGCATCTGGCAGCGGGCCGGGCAGTTCGATCCGGCGCGTGGGCCGGCCCTGGGCTGGCTGCTGGCGATCTGCCGCAACCAGGCCCTGGACAGCCTGCGCCGGCGCGATCCTGCCGCCACCCACCCGGACCCGGAGGCACTGCTCGATGTGGAGCCGGCCGCGGACGGCGACCCGGCGGATCTGGTCGCCGCGCTGCAGGAAGGCAGCCGGGTGCGCGAGGCGATCGCGGCGCTGCCGGCCGTGGCGCAGCGGCTGCTCGGGCTGGCTTTCGATCGGGGACTGACGCATCAGGAAATCGCCAGTCTCGAGGGGCTGCCGCTGGGCACGGTGAAAACCCACCTGCGCCGCGCGCAGGCGGCCGTGCGGCGCGCCGTAACCGGCAGCCAGGGCGAATCGGTACCGGAAGCAGGACCATGAGCGACGACCAACGCGACGAACGACTTGCCGATGCCGATGCCGCGGCGATTGCCGCGGCGCTGGCGCCCGTCGCCCCGGCGCGCGAGGCGGCCGCGGCCTTGAAGCGCCGCATCCTGCACGCCGCGCGCGGCGTCGCCGGCGCCGCGCAGGTCGTGCGCGCCCGGCAGCGGGACTGGGTGAAGCTCGGTCCACGCGTGGCGATCTGCCTGCTGCGCGAGGAACCCGGCAGCCGGTCCTACCTGCTGCGCATCGAGCCCGGCGGGCGGCTGCCGGCGCACGATCACGACCAGGACGAGGAGTGCTATCTGGTCGAAGGCGAAGTGACCATCGGCGATGATCTGCACCTGGCAGCAGGGGACTATCAATTCGTGCCGGCCGGTGCGCGGCATCCGCAGATGCACTCGGTGCAGGGTTGCATCGCCTTCATCCGCGGGCAGCCGAAGTTCCGCGGCGAGAGCCTGCTGCGCCTGTACGGGCGTTTATTCTGACCGCCGGGCGCTCGCGCCCGCAGGTTACAATCGCGGGCGTGACGAATCCGCCCCGCTTTGCCCGCTCCCGGCTGCACCTGCCCGGTCGCGGCATCACCCTGTCGATCATCGACTTCGGCGGCCAGGGGCCGCTCGCGCTGCTGGCGCACGCCACCGGCTTCTGCGCCGCGCTCTGGGAGCCGGTCGCCGTGCGCCTGCGCGAGCGCTTCCACGTCCTCGCCTACGACGCGCGCGGCCACGGCGATTCGGACAAGCCCGCGGACGAACATGCCTACGGCTGGAGCGGGTTCGCCGAGGACTACGCCGCGGTGGCCCGGGCGCTGGCGACCTCGGCCGCGGTGGAGCGGGTGGCGGTGGCGATCGGCAGTTCGATCGGCGGTACCAGCGCCCTGGCTGCCGCCGCACGCGACCCGCGGCTGTTCGGCGCGGTCGTCGCGCTGGACCCGGTCGTGATACCTGAGCGGCCTTCCGGCACGCAGCCGACCCGCTCGGCGCTGGAAGACGGCGCGCTGCGGCGCCGGAACGTGTTCGAATCGCGCGCCGCCATCCGCGCGAAGTGGCGCGAGCGGGGGCGGTTCGCGGACTGGGACCCGCGGGCGCTGGATCTGTACCTCGAACACGGCTTCGCGGATCGCGCCGACGGGCAGGTCGAGCTGAAATGTCCGAACGTGATCGAGGCCGCGATCTACCGGCGCGGCGTGGAGTTTTCGATCTGGGCGCAGATCGGCCACCTGCGCACGCCGGCGCGCATCGTCGTCGCGGCGCGCCAGCGGGAAATGCCGGCCGAGATCGTCGAGTCGCTCGCTGCCCGCAGCGCGGCGGCGGAACTCGCGCACATGGATGGTACCCACCTGCTGCCGATGGTGATGCCGGATCGCGTCGCCGACGACATCCTCGATTTCACGGCCCGCGCCGGCTTCTGAATCCAGCCGCGCGGGCGCGCGGATGCAGCACGGCGCGGACGCGCCGGCCGGGATCTCAGCGCCTCCGGGAGCCCGGCGAATCCTCCTCCAGATGCGCCCATGCATAGGCGTGCAGGTCCGCCAGCGGCCCGCGGCTGGAGATGAGCTCCCGGCGTTCGGCCGGCTTGAGCGTGTCGGGGCCGTCGTCGATGTAGTGCAGCGCCAGCCCGCGCAGGTAGTGACGGCGGCGGCGCGAGAGCGGTTCGGCCCCGAGCATGCTCATGTGCAGCGCGTGTATCGCCGGGTCGACCACGGCCTGGCGCCACGGCGGCATCGCCGCCGGCGCGGCGTTCGCCTCCAGGGCTTCCAGGTGCCGGTCCAGGCGCTGGAGCACGTCAGGACGGTCGGTTTCCTCCGGGATCATGAACAGCCGCAGCCCGCGGGCCGCGCGGCCGATGCTGCTTCGACTGGTCAGCATCGACATCGGCACGGCCAGCAGCAGCCCCGCGAGCACCGGGGTGAACCACCAGAAGAATCCGGGCACATAGAACCATGTGAGCAGGCCGGTCACGACACCGGCCACGACGTGCTCGGCGTGCGCACTGAGCGCCTCGGACAGGCCGGTGGCGTGATCGCCGCGCTGTTGTGCCGGCCAGCCGATCGTCCGCCGCATCAGGATCGCGAACACGAACTTGGTCTGGAACATCGCCAGTACCGGGGCGAGCAGGGTCGCGAACAGGCTCTCCAGCAGCGCGCTCGCGGTGGCCGGGACGAGGCCGCCGTACAGGCGCAGGCGCCTGTGGTCGAACGCGAGCAGCACGAGTGCCATGAGCTTGGGCAGGAACAGCATGGCCAGCGTCACCAGCAGCACGGTCGCCATTTCGAAGCGATACGAGATCGGCCAGGTCGGGAACAGGTTCTGGCCGAAGAAATACACCACTTCCTGGCGGCTGCGGATGTAGGCCTCCACGCCCGCGATCGCCAGGAAGAACACCCACAGCGGCGAAGCGAGGTAGGACATCACGCCCATCGCGAAATGCGCGCGCGTCACCGGATGCCAGCCGTGGGCGAGCACCATCCGTGCATGCTGCAGGTTGCCCTGGCACCAGCGCCGATCGCGCTTGGCGTAGTCGATGAGCGTGGTAGGCAGTTCCTCGTAGCTGCCCTCCAGATCCCAGGCCAGCTTCACCTGCCAGCCGGCGCGCACCAGCAGTGCGGCCTCGACGAAGTCGTGGCTGAGGATCTCCCCGCCCAGCGGCTCGCGGCCGGGCAGGTGCGGCAGCCCGCAGCAGGCGGCGAAAGCGCGCACGCGCACGATGGCGTTGTGGCCCCAGTAGTTGCCCTGGGTGGCTTGCCAGAAATCCAGCCCGGCGGTGTACATCCGCCCGTACAGGCTGCCGGCGAACTGCAGGATGCGCGCGAACAGGGAGTCGTGGTTCACCGGTACCGGCGGCACCTGCAGCAGGCCCAGGCGCGGATCGGCGTCCATGCGCTGCACCATCAGCGCCAGGGTCTCGCCGGCCATGATGCTGTCGGCGTCCAGGATGATCATGTATTCGTACGCGCCGCCGCAGCGGTGCACCCAGTCGGCGATGTTGCCGGACTTGCGCTCGGTGTTCTCGACCCGGTTTCGGTAGAAGATGCGGCCGCTGGCGTCGAGCTCGGTGCACAGGCGCTGCCAGTGCTTTTCCTCCTCCACCCAGGCATCGGCGTCGCGCGTATCGCTCAGGATGAACAGGTCGAAGCGCGGCGCCGCCGCGGTCGCGGCCACCGACTGCCAGATCGCCCGCAGTCCCGCGAACACGCGCAGCGGATCCTCGTTGTAGACCGGCATGAGAAGCGCGACGCGGCCACGCGCGGGCGGCGGCTCCGGCGCCGGCCCGGTGGGGCGCCACTGGCGTGCGAGCAGGATTGCGAAGCCGATGGTGGCGGTCCAGAACGAGACGCAGATCCACGCGAACAGCACTGCGTACAACAGCAGCAGCAATGCTTCCAGCGGGCTCAGCCCGCCGTCGGCGAAAGCGCCGAACAGCAGGGCCATCGCGCCGATGGTCGACAGGCCCACCAGCGTCGCGAACAGGACGCGACGGCCGGTGAACACCGGGTGCGCGGGGCCGGCGGCGGATACCGGGGCGATCACGCGCCGTGCGCCGGTCGCAGCAGGCGCCTGAGCGCCTGGAGGATGAGCGCGATCGGACCGCGCCGCAGGTCGATTCTTTGCCGTTCCATCGGTAGCGGTGCCGCGGCCGGTACCGGCCTGGGCATGGTGCTGCGCAGGGCGGCGACCAGTTCCCCGGACGGTTCGTCCAGGATCCGATCCCGCCCCACGGACACCTGGCCGCCCAGAAGCGCGGCGCGGGCCGAGATCACCTGGTCCGCATCGGGCGGATCGCCGCCGATGCCCAATCCGGCCACGAGCCAGTCGTCTACCACCCGTACCGCCTCGGCCACCGCGCGCGCGCCGCGGTCATCGTCGCTGCGGGTGCGCCGATCCAGGCTGCGGGCAACTTCCGCCGAGAGTTCCTCCAGGCGCTTCGGGTCGGTCACGCCGCATGCCCGCAGGTAGGCGCGTACCCGCGCATCGACCGCGTTCCAGCCGGGATCCGCGGCCGGCCGTTGCCCACCGTCCGTCCGCGCAGCGTCTACTCGCGTTTCCACTGGAAGCTCCAGGTCTCGCTGAGCACGTCCTCGCCGTGCTTGAGGAAGCACCGCAGATCGCTCACCTGGTTGCCGTCCGGGGTGAGTTCGAAGAATGCCCGCCAGCCCTCGGTATGCGGATTGCGCTGCGCCACTGGCGGCGAGATGGTGCCGGTGGAAGCGCTGCAGACCGCGTCGATCCTGACGTCCGGCGCCAGCCGGCGCAGTTCCTCCCCGGCGAAGTCGAGCACGAACTTGCGCCGGGATGGATCGGGTTCGTCGAACCCGCCGCCGCCGATGCGGGTCGAGACGGTACGGCCGCCGACCAGGCGCGCTTCGGGATCCAGCGCGAAACGCAGCCGGTAGTCGAAATGCATCTGCTGGCCGGGCTGCACGGGCTGCTCCGGCACCCAGTACGCGACGATGTTGTCGTAGCGATCGGCGCCGCTGGGGATTTCCACCAGTTCGACCGATCCCTTGCCCCAGGCGCCCTGCGGCTCGATCAAAGCGCTCGGGCGATTTTCGTAGCTCGCTTCCAGATCCTGGTAGCGATCGAAGTTGCGATCGCGCTGCAGCAGGCCGAAGCTGCGCGGATCCGTCACCTGGTAGCGGCTGATGCGCAGCGACCTGGGGTTGACCAGCGGCCGCCAGATGCGTTCCCCGGAGCCGCTCTCGATGATGAGGCCGTCCGAGTCGTGGACCTTGGGCCGGAAATCGTCCATGAACCGATCGGTGGTCTCGCCGTGGAAGAACATGCTGGTCAGCGGCGCGATGCCGATCTTGTCGACCTTGGCGCGCATGAACAGATGCGCGCTCACGTCGATCACCGTGTGCATTCCGGGCCGGATCACGAACCGGAACGCCCCGGTGGCACGCTGGCTGTCCATCAGTGCATACACCGTGAGCGAACTCGCGTCGCGCGCCGGCTTCTCGATCCAGAACTCGCGGAAGATCGGAAACTCCTCGCGCGTCTGCAGCCCGGTGTCGATGGCCAGGCCGCGTGCCGACAGGCCGTAGCCCTGCTTCTGGCCGATGGCGCGGAAATACGAAGCGCCCAGGAACACGGCCACTTCGTCGAAGCGCGAGTCCTCGTTCAACGGGTACAGGAGCCGGAAGCCGGCGAAGCCGGTGTCGGTCGGCATGGTCGGCGGCACGGCGAGGTTGCCGTAGTTGAACAGCCAGGGATCGAACTCCACGGGCTGCGGGCGGCCGGATTCGACGACATTGAGCCGGACCCGGTCGGCGAACAGGAAGCCGCGCGGAAACATCTCGACCTGGAACGGCAGTCCGTCGGCGCGGAACAGCGCCCGCTCGCGCCGGAAGCGGATGCCGCGGTACTGATCGTAGTCAAGCGCATTCAGGGGTTCCGGCAGGGCCGGGCGGTCTTCGGCGTACGGCTGGCCGGCGAGCGCCCGCGCCTGCTCCAGGACGTTTGCGTACCCGAACGCCGGCGCCGGTGCCTGGGCGAAGGCCGCCGGCGGGATCATGAAGAAGCAGACGAACAGGATCAGAGCGCGGGTTGGGCGTCGGGTGGGATTCATGCGTTCAGGCTGCGGTGCGGATGGGCAGGCGGATCCTGGCGCTGCCGGCGTCGTACGGGCTGGTGCGGTGCCGGGTTGGCCGCGGATCGTGATGGAACCTTGCGGGCAGGCTACCGTTTCGGTCGGATTCCGGCAAGACGCGCCGCGGCCGTTGCGGTCGCTCGCGCGGGGCCCGATGCGTGCCGGCTTCTGTGGCAGAATGCCGACCCCTATGGACATCCAGGGCGCCATCCGCCGGGTCATCGACCGCCGCGATCTCGACGAAGCCGAGATGGCCGAAGTCATGACCGCGATCATGTCCGGCGCCGCGACGCCCAGCCAGATCGCCGGCCTGCTCGTCGGCCTGCGCATGAAGGGGGAGACGGTCGCCGAGATCACCGCCGCGGCCCGGGTCATGCGCCGGCTCGCGGTGCCGGTCGCCACGCCGTTCGCGGATCTGGTCGACATCGTCGGGACCGGCGGCGACGCCTCCGGCACCTTCAATATTTCCACCGCCTGCGCGTTCGTGGCCGCCGCCGCCGGCGCACGCGTGGCCAAGCACGGCAACCGCGCGGCATCCAGCCGTTCGGGCAGCGCCGACCTGCTCGAAGCCGCCGGCGTCGCGGTGGACCTGGAACCGGATCAGATCGCGCGCTGCATCGGCGAAGTCGGCGTCGGCTTCATGTTCGCTCCGCGGCACCACGGTGCGATGCGCCACGCCATGGGCCCGCGGCGCGAACTGGCGGTGCGCACGTTGTTCAACCTGCTTGGCCCGCTCACCAATCCCGCCGGCGCCACGCGGCTGATGCTGGGCGTGTTCGACGCGCAATGGGTCGAGCCGATCGCCCAGGTCGCCGGCCGGCTGGGCGCCCGTCATGCGCTGGTGGTGCATGCGGACGACGGCATGGACGAGATCAGCATCAGCAGCGCGACGCAGGTGGCCGAGTACGAAAACGGCGCGGTGCGCTGCTACACGATCAGGCCGGAACAGTTCGGTATCGCGCGCTGCGAACGCGAGCGCGTGTGCGTGCAGGACGCAGCGCAGAGCAAGGCCGTGATCGACGCGGTGTTCGCGGGTGAACGCGGGCCGGCGCGCGACATCGTGCTGCTCAACGCCGGCGCGGCGCTGTACGTGGCCGGGATCGGTGCCGACATCGGGTCCGGGATCGCGATGGCGGCGCGGGCAATCGACGGCGGCGGCGCCCGCGAAAAATTGGCCGCCCTGGCCGCGCTCACCCGGAGTATGCACGCTTGAGCATCGCCCCGCCCGACATCCTGCGCGAGATCCTCGCGCACAAGGCCCAGGAAGTGGAACTGCGCAAAGGCAGGCGCAGCGTGGCGGAACTGATCGCGGTCGCCGCCGCCGCGCCGCCGCCGCGCGGCTTCCACGCCGCGCTGCGGGCGAAGATCGACGCCGGCCTGCCGGCGGTGATCGCCGAGTGCAAGAAGGCCTCGCCGAGCAAGGGAGTCATCCGGGCGGACTACGATCCGGCGGCGATTGCCCGCGCCTATGCCGCGGCCGGCGCCGCGTGCCTGTCGGTGCTGACCGACGAGCGCTATTTCCAGGGCTCCGATGCGCACCTGGCAGCCGCGCGCGCGGCGGTCGAATTGCCGATACTGCGCAAGGATTTCGTCGTCGACGCGTACCAGGTGCACGAAGCGCGCGCGCTCGGTGCCGACTGCATCCTGCTCATCGCCGCGGGCCTGGAATACGCGCAGATGCGGGATCTGGCCGGGCTCGCGCGTTCGCTCGGGCTGGACGTGCTGGTGGAGATCCACGATCGCGAGGAACTCGAGCGTGCGCACGCGCTGCGTACCCCGCTCATCGGCATCAATAATCGCGATCTGCGCACGTTCACCACGGACCTGAATACCACCGTGGGCCTGATGACCGATGTGATGTTCGATCGCACGGTGGTCAGCGAGAGCGGGATCCACACCCCCGACGACGTCGCGCTGCTGCGCCGCCACGGCGTGAACGCCTTCCTGGTCGGCGAGGCCTTCATGAGCGCCGACGACCCCGGCGCCCGCCTGCGCACCCTCTTCTTCGAATAAACGGGGTCGGAGTGATTTTCGTCCGACGAAAATCACTCCGACCCCTTTTCCAAGGGCTCGATGGTCCGCGTCTTCGGTCGCCGGATGCAGCGCGTTTTACGCTGCTCTTCGGCTTCGTTCAAGGGCTGAACAACGGCTCCAGTAGCGTTCCGATTGGCACGGTCGCACCGCGCCTTCCGCGCAGGGTCGGGGGCCACGGGTATCTTGCAGGAGGCAAGATACCCGTGGTTCCCGAGCCGATTCGAAGCCACCGGGCAGCGCCAAACGCGCTGCATCCGGCGACCGCAGACTTGGACGACAAAAAAGGGGTCGGGATAAAAAAGGGGTCGGAGTGAATTATTCCGGTGCAGGTGCACCGGGATAATTCACTCCGACCCCGTTTTTGACAGGAAGGTGGCGAGGTCGGGGTTGGCGAGCAGGCGGTCGATGGCGCGGCCGACGATCTCGTTGAGGAATTGCTCATTGTCCTGCGCGGTCGGTGCGGTCAGAACGCTGCGCCGCTCGCTAACCCGGGCATCGCCGCGGTAGGTGTTGCCGTCCAGGCTTACGGTGAGATCCATGTTCGCGCCGAGATCGATCGCGTTGACGGCCGGGCTGCCGCTGGCGGCGTAGTCGATCGCGTTGATCGCCACGCGCATGTCGACCTGGCCGGGTGCGCCGGGGGGCTGCACCGCGAAACCCGCGCCCGACAGGCGCCCCGCGAGCGCGGCGCGCACGGCCCCGGAAACGTCCGTGCCGGGGGAGATTTCCGAAGTCGTGCCGTAGATGCCGCCGCGGGTCCCGAATGCCGCCTGCGGCCGTCGATCCTCCACCGCCAGCGCGAGCGTGCGCCCGTTGCCCTGGAAAACAGGCGCGGACTGCACCGCCGGATTCAACGCCACCATCTGCGGGCTGAGCGCGCAGCCGCCGGCCGCCAGGATCGCGATCGCCGCGGCACCGGCCGCGATCCGCGCCCGGTGCCGGAAGTCATTGCTTGCCATAGGTTTTGAACCGCTCCAGGACGTCCTGCATCTGGGCCTCGCCGAGCACCACCGGTGTACCGGCCTGCAGTGCGAGCCAGTAGTGCCGGGCCAGTTCCTCGATCGCCTCGGCACGCTCGAACGCGGCATCCAGGTCCGCGCCGGCGGCGATCATGCCGTGGTTGGCGAGCAGGCAGGCCAGCCGCTCCCGCAGCGCGCGCACCACGTGATCAGACAGCGCCTGGGTACCGAAAGTTGCGTACGGTGCCAGCGGAATCGAATCCCCGCCGGCCACCGCGACCATGTAGTGAAACGCAGGAATGCTGCGGTTAGCGCAGGCCAGTGCCGTCGCGTACGGGGAATGCACGTGCACGATCGCGCCGATGTCGGGCCGCGCCAGGTAGATGTCGCGGTGAAAGCGCCACTCGCTGGAGGGCACGAGGGCGCCGGCGGCGGCCGCGCCTTCCATGTCCATGGCGACGATCATGGCCGGGGTGAGGACTTCGTACCTCACGCCGGTCGGCGTGATCAGGAACCCGCCGCCGTCGCGGCAGGACAGGTTGCCGGTCTTGCCCTGGCTCAAACCGCCCGGCCCGAGCCGGCGCGCGAGTTCGACGATGCGTGCCCGCAGCTCGGCGCTCATTGCAGGAACAGCCGGTAGGCGGGATTACCGGTCTCGTCACAGTGGGTCATCTTCAGCGCGTCGATCGCGGCGTCGAAGGCGGCGCGATCCTGCGCCGGCACCTGCACGCCCATCAGCACGTGGCCGGTCGCCGCGCCGTGGTTGCGGTAGTGGAACATGCTGATGTTCCAGCGCTCGCCCAGGGCGGTCAGGAATTGCAGCAGCGCGCCGCTGCGCTCGGGGAATTCGATCCGCAGCACGATCTCGTCGCGCACGCCGCCGCCGTGACCGCCGACGAGGTGGCGTACGTGCAGCTTGGCCATCTCGTTGTCGGTGAGATCCTCGACCGGAAATCCCCTCGCGCGCAGTTGCTCGAGCAGGTGCGCGCGCTCGGCCCCGCCGTGGCGCAACTGCACGCCGGCGAACACCTGCGCCTCGCGCGCGTCCGCGTAGCGGTAGTTGAACTCGGTGATGAGGCGCGGGCCGAGCGCCTGGCAGAACAGCCTGAAGCTGCCGGGGCGCTCGGGGATGGTCGCGGCGATCAGCATCTCGCGCTTCTCGCCCAGTTCGGCGAGTTCGGCGACATAGCGCAGGCGGTCGAAGTTGATGTTGGCGCCCGAGACGATTGCAACCAGGCGCCGGTCACGCAGCCCGGCCTGCTCGACGTGCTTCTTCAGGCCCGCCGTCGCCAGCGCTCCGGCCGGCTCGGCGATCGCGCGCGTGTCCTCGAAGATGTCCTTGATCGCCGCGCAGATTTCGTCGGTGGTCACCAGCAGCACGTCGTCCACCAGCGCGCGGGTGATGCGGAAGGTTTCCTCGCCGGCCTGCCGCACCGCGGCGCCGTCGGCGAAGATGCCGATGTGATCGAGCACGACGCGCTCGCCGGCCTCCAGCGCTCGCTTCATGCACGCGGCCTCGTCGTGTTCAACGCCGATGACGCGGATCGACGGCTCGATCTGCTTGACGTAGGCGGCCACGCCCGCGATCAGCCCACCGCCGCCGATCGGCACGTAGATGGCGTCGAGCACGCCGGCGTGCTGGCGCAGGATCTCCATCGCCACCGTGCCCTGGCCGGCGATCACCAGCGGATGATCGTAGGGCGGCACGTAGGTCATGCCCGAGCGCGCGGCGCGCTCGTGCGCGTGTTCGGCGGCCTCGTCGTAGGTGTTGCCGTGCAGGACGATCTCGGCCTGGCGCCTGCGCACCGCGGTAATCTTGATCTCCGGGGTGGTCTTGGGCATGACGATGAGCGCCCTGATCCCCAGCCGCTGCGCGGCCAGCGCGACGCCCTGGGCGTGGTTGCCGGCCGAGGCGGTGATCACTCCCCGCGCGCGGGCCTCCTCGCCCAGCGTCGCGATCATGTTGTATGCGCCCCGGCACTTGTACGAGAACACCGGCTGCAGATCCTCGCGCTTGAGCCACACCTGGCTGCCGATGCGGCGCGAGAGCTCCGGCGCCGAATCCAACGGCGTCTCCTGCGCCACGTCGTAGACGCGGGCCTTGAGGATCAGCTTGAGGTACTCGTCGAACACGGCGGGGGTTTCCGAATCGGGTCGGCGAACGTGCACGTGGCGCGCCTGCCGACGATGCGCGCTAAGATACCACGCATTGGCGCAGCGGCGGCGCGGCGACGGGAGCCACGGCATGAACCAGGACGACAAGAAGCGCGCAGCGGCCGAGGCGGCCCTGCGCTACGTGCAGGACGATACCGTCCTGGGCGTCGGCACCGGGAGCACGGTGAACCTGTTCATCGACGCCCTGGCGGCGAAGCGGATCTGGTTGAAGGGTGCGGTGCCGAGCTCGGAGGCCACCGCCGCACGGCTGAAGAAGCACAACATCCCGGTGCTGGAGCTGAACGAGGTCGCCGAGATCCCGCTGTACGTGGACGGAGCCGACGAAGCCAGCCGCCTGCTGCAGCTCATCAAGGGCGGCGGCGGCGCGCTCACGCGCGAGAAGATCGTCGCCGCGGCGAGCCGCAAGTTCGTCTGCATCGTCGACGACAGCAAGTACAAGCTCGCGCTGGGCGGGTTCCCGCTGCCGGTGGAGGTGCTGCCGATGGCGCGCAGCTTCGTCGCCCGGCAGCTCGTGCGGCTGGGCGGGCGGCCAGTGCTGCGCACCGGGTTCGTCACCGACAACGGCAACCTCATCCTGGACGTGCACGAGTTTTCCTACCGCGAGCCGATCGCGCTGGAGGAGGCGATCGATCACATTCCGGGCGTGGTCGCCAGCGGCCTGTTCGCGCGCCGCCCGGCCGATGTGCTGCTGGTGGCGGGCGGCACGGGCGTGGAGACCTACACCCAGCCCGGGGCGGCGTAGTCGGCGCATGCGGCGGTTCCTGCTGGTCGCCGGGATCGCCTGCCTCGCGCTGGCGCTGATCTGGCCCTGGCTTCAGCGCCTGGGGCTGGGCCGGCTGCCGGGGGATATCGCCATCGAACGCGATGGCCTGCGCCTGTACTTTCCGATTACCACCTGCCTGCTGATCAGCGCCGTGCTGAGCGCGCTGATCTGGCTGCTGCGCAGGTAGCGCCGCGGATTCAGCCGCCGTCGGCCGCGGGCAGCTCGGCGCGCCGCGGCGCGACGATGCGCGCCAGCACGATCCCCACCTCGTACAGCGCCCACATCGGCAGGGCCATCATGAGCTGAGAGAGCACGTCGGGCGGAGTCAGCACCGCGGCGACCACGAACGCGCCGACGATCACGTAGGGGCGGGATCGGACGAGCTGCGCCGGCTGCACGATGCCGGTGCGCACCAGCAGGACGATGGCGACCGGGATTTCGAACACCACGCCGAAGGCGAGGAACATCGCCAGGACGAAGTCCAGGTAGTGGGAGATGTCGGTCATCACCGTCACGCCCGGCGGCGCGACCGCCGTGAAGAACGTGAACACCACCGGGAACACCACGTAGTAGGCGAACGCCGCGCCGCAGTAGAACAGCGCCACGCTCGAGATCAGCAGCGGCATCCCGAAGCGGCGCTCGTGCCGGTACAGGCCCGGCGCGACGAAGGCCCAGGCCTGGTAGAGCAGGTACGGCATGGTCAGGAACACCGCCACCACGGCGGTGAGCTTGAACGGCGCGATGAAGGTCGAGGCGACCTCGGTGGCGATCATGGTGGCGCCGGTGGGCAGGCGCTCGATCAGCGGCTGGGCGACCAGTGCGTAGATGCGGCTCGCCTGCGGGACGAGGATCAGGATGGCGATCAGGATCGCGCCCAGCGCGCGCAGCAGGCGGTTGCGCAGCTCGACGATGTGCGCGAGCAGCGGCATTTCGACGTCGTCGGGTGCGCCGGCCGGATCCCCGGGTGGCATCGTCAGGCGTCCTTGTCGTCACCGGAAGCGGCTGTGCCGGTGTCCGCGGCGGGTGCGGGCGGCGCGGCCTTGGACTTGTCGGCGACCGGGGGATCGATGATTTTCTTCAGCCGCGCCTGGCTCCATTCGTGCGCGGCCTGGCGGACCTCGGGGCCATCGAACTCGCGCTCGATCTCATTGCGTACCGACCAGACCAGGTCGCGCGCGCGGGCCAGCCAGCGGCTGAGCGTGCGCGCGAGCTCCGGCAGGCGTTCGGGGCCGAACACCAGCAGTGCGACCACGCCGACCACTGCCAGCTCCAAGAAACCGATGTCGAACATCCAGGTTGCCCGCAGACCGGATCCGCCGCGCCGAATGCGGCCTCAACCGTGGGTCTTGTCGCGTTCCTTGCGGGCCGGGTCGGGCGATGACGTGCGCTGGTCGGTGACGGGGGGAGCGCGGCCTTCCTCGCCTTCCTCGCCGTCCTTCAATCCGCTGCGGAAATTCTTCACGAACGCGGACAGGTCGGTGCCGAGCGAACCGAGCCGCTTGGTGCCGAAGACCAGAACGACGATGACCAGCACCACGATCCAGTGCCAGATCGAGAACGAACCCATGATCAATACCTCCTGGTAGCCCCGCCGCCGGTCATACGATACCCCACTCCGGCGCCCGTTACCCGCCGGAGGGCGTACCGCGGGACGCCTTCTCGGCGATCCCGGACTGGCCGAAGCGGCGTTCGAGCTCGGCCAGCACGTCGCCCGGTCCCAGATCCATGCGCGCCAGCAGTACCAGGGTGTGGTACCAGAGATCGGCCGCCTCGTGTACGGCCTCGGCCGGCACGCCGCCCTTGCCGGCGAGCACCAGCTCGGTCGCTTCCTCGCCGATCTTCTTGAGCAGCGCGTCGATCGGCCCGCCGAGCAGCCGCGCGGTGTAGGAGCTGGCGGGATCGGTGCCGCGGCGCGCCTGGATGGTCGCCGCGAGTCGTTGCAGGACGTCGGGTTGCATGGCGGATTCCCGGGCGCTGTCAGCGGTAGATTTCGTCGGCGGGTTTCAGGACCGGGTCCACCGTCACCCAGCGCCCGTCGTCGAGCCGGCGGAAGAAGCAGCTCTCGCGGCCCGTGTGGCAGGCGATGCCGCCGCCCTGCTCGATCGACAGCAGCACGACGTCGCCGTCGCAGTCCAGGCGGATTTCGCGTACCCGCTGCACGTGCCCGGAGGATTCACCCTTGCGCCACAGGCGGTTGCGCGACCGTGACCAGTACCACGCCTGGCCGTCGCCGAGGGTGCGTGCCAGCGCCTCGCGATTCATCCACGCGACCATCAGCACCCGGCCGGTGAGCTGGTCCTGCGCAATCGCCGGCACCAGGCCGCGTTCGTCCCAGCGCACTTCGTCCAGCCAGCCGCCGGGGCCGCTGCCGGCAGGGAGATCCTCGTTCATGATGCCTGCATCCGCACGACGATGCCGCGATCGGCCATGAAGCGCTTGGCCTGGCCGACGCTGTACTCGCCGAAATGAAAGATGCTCGCAGCCAGCACCGCGTCCGCGTGCCCGGCCTGCACGCCGTCGGCGAGGTGGGCGAGCGTGCCGACGCCGCCGGAGGCAATCACCGGAATGCCGACCGCGTCGCTGACGGCGCGGGTCAGTTCCAGATCGAAACCGTCGCGGGTGCCGTCGCGATCCATGCTGGTGAGCAGGATCTCCCCGGCGCCGAGTTCGTTCATGCGCACGGCCCATTCGACGGCATCCAGGCCGGTCGCGCGCCGGCCGCCGTGGGTGAAGACCTCCCAGCGCGGCGTGTCGCCGGCCACCCGCCGGGCATCGATTGCGACCACGATTGCCTGGGCGCCGAACCTGCGCGAGGCCTGCGCGACCAGCTCCGGGTTCTGCACGGCGGCGGTATTGATGCCGACCTTGTCGGCACCGGCCTGCAGCATGCGGCGCACGTCGGCGACGCTGCGGATCCCGCCGCCGACCGTGAGCGGGATGAAGACCTGCGAGGCCACCGCCTCGACCACATGCGCCATGATTTCCCGGCCGTCGGCACTGGCGGTGATGTCCAGGAAGACCAGCTCGTCGGCGCCTTCGGCGTCGTAGCGCCGGGCGATTTCCACCGGATCCCCGGCGTCGCGGATGTCGACGAAGCGCACGCCCTTGACCACGCGCCCGGCGTCCACGTCCAGGCACGGGATGACGCGGCGGGCCAGGCTCATTCGCCCGCGCCGCTCGGGGAGAGTTCGTCGGCCAGTTGCTGGGCCGCGCGCAGGTCGAGGCTGCCCTCGTAGATCGCGCGGCCGGTGACGGCGCCGGCGATGCCGTCCGCGGCATAGGCGCACAGCGTGCGGATGTCGTCGATGGTGGTGATGCCGCCGGCGGCGAACACCGGGATCGTCACGCTGCGCGCGAGCTCGACCGTGGCGTCGACGTTGACGCCCTTCATCATGCCGTCGCGGCTGACGTCGGTGTAGATGATCGCGGTGACGCCGTCGTCCTGGAGCTGGCGCGCGATCTCGGCGGCATTGTGTCGCGAGAGCTTGGACCAGCCCTCGATCGCGACCCGGCCGTCCTTCACGTCCAGGCCGACGATGATGTGCCCGGGGAACTCCATGCAGGCGTCGGACACGAAGTGCGACGCCGTGACCGCCTTGGTGCCGATGATGACGAACGAGACGCCGGCGTCCAGGTACGACTGGATGGTGTCCTCGCTGCGGATGCCGCCGCCGACCTGGATCGGCAGATCGGGGAAGCGTTCGGCGATGCGGTGGATGACCTCGGCATTGACCGGCCGGCCGTGTACCGCGCCGTCCAGGTCGATGATGTGCAACCGGCGTGCGCCGGCCTCGACCCAGCGCGCGGCGGTCGCGATCGGATCACCGGAGTAAACGGTGTCCTTGTCCATGCGCCCCTGCTGCAGCCGGACGCACTTTCCGCCTTTCAAGTCGATCGCTGGAATCACCAGCATGGGACGAGATCCGAACCGATGACGAAGTTACGCTGCGGCCCGCGGACCGGTCGTGGACGAATGCCTCGGACGCCGGGATATTACCACAGGAATTTGCCCGCGGCAGGGCGTCAGCGCGCCGGCCCCGCGAGGGCGCGCGTCAATTCCTCGGGATTGAAGAATTCGCGCCACAGGGCCACCCGGCCGCTGCGGAACCTGAACACGCCCAGGTAGCGGTTCCGGTATGGCGCGCCGTTCGCGGCCAGGACGCCCCGGCTGTGATACTCCAGGCACAGTACGTCCGGGTCGCGGCCCGGGTAGGCTTCGTCCGGGGTCAGCTCCAACGCGGCGAACAGCGACTTCATGACGCCATTGAAATATCCGATGACGGCGTCGCGGCCGTGCGGGGGGCGCGCGGCCTCGTCCGTGACGTAGGGCACGTCGAAGACGAAATCCTCGGTCACCAGCCCGGCGAGGCCGGCGAAATCGCCCGCGGACATGCGCGCGAGCAGCGCGTGCGCCAGCGCCAGGTTGCGTTCATGGGCATCGGTCACGTTTGCGTCCTTCCCCCGGCGCCCGGCGCCGGCTCAGTGGGCCTCGTCCCAGTTCCTGCCCACGCCGACGTCCACCACCAGCGGGACGTCGAGCGTAGCTGCCGCCGCCATGCGCACCTGGACTTCGGCCTGCAGCGCTTCGGCCGCGTCCTCGGCGACCTCGAACACCAGCTCGTCGTGCACCTGCATGATGAGCCGGGCATGGATGCGGCTCCCGCGCAGCCAGCCGTCGACCGCGATCATCGCACGCTTGATGATGTCGGCGGCGGTCCCCTGCATCGGCGCGTTGATCGCGGTGCGCTCGGCGTACTGGCGCCGGTCGCGGTTGCGGGCGTTGATCTCCGGCAGGTACAGCCGGCGGCCGAAGACGGTTTCGACGAAGCCGCGCTCGTGTGCCGTTGCCCGCGTTTCGTCCATGAACCGGCGCACGCCGGGGTAGCGGGTGAAGTACAGGTCCACGTATTGCTGCGCGGCGGCGCGTTCGATGCCGAGCTGGCGCGCGAGGCCGAAGGCGGACATGCCGTAGATCAGGCCGAAGTTGATCGCCTTGGCGGCGCGCCGCTGTTCGCCGCTCACCTGCTCCAGGCCGACGCCGAACACCTCGGCCGCGGTGGCGCGGTGGATGTCCTCGCCGCCGGCGAAGGCCGCCAGCAGGCGCTCGTCGCGCGACAGGTGCGCCATGATCCGCAGCTCGATCTGCGAGTAGTCGGCCGCCACCAGCACGCAGCCCGGCGCAGCGACGAACGCGCGCCGGATCCGCCGGCCCTCCTCGCTGCGCACCGGGATGTTCTGCAGGTTCGGATCCGAGGACGACAGCCGCCCGGTCGCCGCCACCGCCTGGTGGTAGCTGGTATGCACGCGCCCGGTGCCCGGGTTGATCTGCTCGGGCAGGCGATCGGTGTAGGTCGACTTGAGCTTGGACAGGCCGCGATGCTCCAGGATGAGCCGCGGCAGGGGAAAGTCGAGCGCGAGCTGTTCGAGCACGGACTCGGCGGTGGAGGGCTGGCCGGTAGGCGTCTTCTCCAGCACCGGCAGCCCGAGCCGGTCGAACAGGATGCCCTGGATCTGCTTGGGCGAGCCGATGTTGAACGGCTCGCCCGCGAGCTCATGCGCCTGCGTCTCCAGTTCTGCCAGCCGCCCGGCGATCTCCGCGCTCTGCGTCGCGAGCATGGCGCGATCCACCAGTACGCCGTTGCGTTCCATGCGCGAGAGCACCGGTACCAGCGGCATCTCGACATCGCGGAACAGCTTCTCCAGGCCCGGCTGCGATTGCAGGCGCGGCCAGAGCATCCCGTGCAGGCGCAGGGAGATGTCGGCGTCCTCGGCCGAGTACTCGGCCGCGGCTTCGATCGGCACCTTGTCGAACGTGACCTGCGCCGCGCCCTTGCCGGCCACGTCCTCGAAGTGGATGGTGCGCACGCCCAGGTACTTCAGCGCCAATGAGTCCATGTCGTGGCGGCTCGCGGTGCTGTCGAGCACATAGGACTCCAGCATCGAGTCGAAGGCGATGCCGTCGAGTTCCACGCCGTGGTTGGCGAGCACGCTGCGGTCGTACTTGAGGTTGTGTCCGAGCTTGGCGCGCGCGGGATCGGACAGGATCGGTGCCAGCCGCCCGAGCACCAGCGCGCGCGGGAGCTGCGGCGGGGCGCCCTCGTAGTCGTGTGCGCAGGGCACGTAGGCGGCCTCGCCCGGGGCGACCGCGAACGACACGCCCACCACCTGCGCGCTCATGTAATCCAGGCTGGTGGTCTCGGTATCGAAGGCGAACAGCGGCGCCGCGCGCAGGCGCTCGACCCAGCGATCCAACGCCGCCTCGTCGAGCACGGTGTCGTAGCGGCGCTCGATTGCCTGCTGTTCCGACGCCGCCGGCGCGGGCACGTCCGGGTCGGGTTCGAGCAGCTCCCCGAGCCAGGACTTGAACTCCAGCTCGGAGAGCAGGGTGCGCAGGCGATCGCGATCCGGCGCCCTGGGGGCGAGATCGCGCGGCCCGAGATCCAGGCCGACATCGATCCGGATCTTCAACAGCTCGCGCGCCAGCGGGATGCGGTCCAGGTGCGCGCGCAGCGATTCGCCGACCTTGCCGCCGATCTCGCCCGCGTGTTCGACCAGCGTGTCCAAACTGCCGTATTGCTGGATCCACTTCGCAGCAGTCTTCGGACCGACCTTGGGTATGCCGGGCACGTTGTCGACCGCATCGCCGACCAGCGCGAAGTAGTCGATGATGCGCTCGGGCGGTACGCCGAATTTCTCCTGCACGCCGTCACGGTCGAGGATCCGATCCTCATTGCCCATGCTGTTGACGATGCTGATGTGATCGCACACCAGCTGGGCCATGTCCTTGTCGTTGGTCGACAGCAGCACCGGCAGGCCCTCGCGCGCGGCCGCGGTCGCCAGCGTACCCATGACGTCGTCGGCCTCCACTCCGGGCACCGCCAGCAGCGGCAGCCCCATCGCGCGGACCAGATCGTGCAGCGGTTCGATCTGATCGCGCAGGTCGTCCGGCATCGGCGGCCGATGGGCCTTGTAGTCGGCGAAGATCTCGTCGCGGAAGGTCGGCCCGGGCGCGTCGAAGATCACCGCGACGTAGGCCGGGTCGTACACGCGCAGGAGCTTGCGCAGCATCGCCGCGACGCCGTGGATCGCGCCGGTCGGGCGGCCGTGCGAATTGGTCAGCGGCGGCAGCGCGTGATAGGCGCGGAACAGGTACGACGACCCGTCGACCAGGACCAGTTGTTCGCGTGCCATGGCATGCCTTCCGGATGAGTGCCCGAAAACCAGTTGTACCCGCGCCCGCCGTCGTTGCGAGCGCAGCGAAGCAATCCAGGGGCGTCAAGGTAGCTCCGCGGCGCACGGATCGCCACGCCGGCCGCGCCTGCTATCCATGACCCGCCTCTTCGTCGTCGCGAGCGTAGCGAAGCGACCCATGCGGCGCCGGATTTGTTCAAGCCGCCTGGATTGCCGCGGCCGCTGCGCGGCCTCGCAATGACGGAGGCGGTTCATCGCTGCAATCTGCCTGAGCCAGGCCCGGTACGGTCTCGCAATGACGGTTCCCGGACCGCCGCGCGCGATGGACAAAGCGCGACATCTGGAGGATGCTATCGAAAAAGCTTCGATCGATACACCCGCCGGAGATTACCCGCCCCATGAGCCGCACCATCCTCGCCGCCCTGCTCCTTACCGCGTCGGCCGCGTACGCGGCCGAACCCGCCCAGGCGCCGCGGCTGGAGGATCTGCCCGACGCGCCCCCGCCGCCGCCGGCGCCGCTGCAGTCCGAGCAGCCGATCGAGCCGGAGGTCACGATCATCCAGAAGGAAGATCAGACGGTGCAGGAGTACCGCGTCAACGGCCGGCTCTACATGGTGAAGGTCACGCCGGTCGCGGGCCCGCCCTACTACCTGCTCGACAACGACGGCGACGGGCGGATGGAAGCGCGGCTGAACGATCTCGCACCGGATTTCATCGTCCCGAAGTGGGTGCTGTTCAGTTGGTGAGGGGGCTCACTCGTCCTCGCCGAAGCGATTCGCAATCAACTGCTCGACCGCCTCGATGGCGGCCTGCTCGTCGTTGCCGTCACCGACCAGTTCGATTTCCGATCCCCGCCCCGCGGACAGCATCATCACTCCCATGATGCTCTTGGCATTGGCCTCGCGCCCGTCCCGCACCAGCCGCACGTCGGCCTCGAACCGGCCGGCCAGTTGAACCAGCTTCGCCGCGGCCCGCGCGTGCAGGCCGAGCTTGTTGCAGATCGTCACCTTCCGTTGCAGCAAGTGGAGGTCTCCCTGATGGCGTCGCGGCGGCGGCGGCCGCGTTACATGTCGCGGTGGTTGATGAGTACGGACTTGCCGGCGCCGCGGAAGTGCGCGCCGAGCCGCTCGGCGACGTATACCGAGCGGTGCCGGCCGCCGGTGCAGCCGAAGGCGATGGTGAGGTAGCTGCGATCCTCGGCTTCGAAGCGCGGCACCCAGCGGTCCAGGAATGCGCACACGTCCAGCACCATCTCCGACACGGCCGGCGCCGCCTCCAGGAACGACACCACCGCCGGATGCTGGCCGGTGTGGTCGCGCAGGTTCGCGTGCCAGTGCGGATTGGGCAGGCAGCGCACGTCGAACATGAAATCGCAGTCCGGCGGCACGCCGTTCTTGAAGCCGAAGGAGACGAACAGCAGCGACAACGTGCCCGGCTCGCGCCGCGCCACCCGCGAGCGGATGAGTTCGCGCAGCGCGTGCACGTTCAGCCGGCTGGTATCGATGCGCAGGTTGGCGGCCTCGGCGATCGGTTCCAGCACGCGCCGTTCGCGCCGGATCGCGTCCTGCAGCGG
The DNA here is from genome assembly GCA_050183625.1 of Gammaproteobacteria bacterium. Lineage (GTDB taxonomy): Bacteria > Pseudomonadota > Gammaproteobacteria > JADZEE01 > JADZEE01 > JBFXBD01. The sequence continues at coordinate 33,000 of JBFXBD010000026.1, read as the reverse complement.
CACCGATCCCGACGACAGCGGATGCCGGCGCCGGGTTTCGCTGAAACGCTTCAGGAGTACGTCCTCGGCGGCCTCGATGTAGACCAGGTCGATGGTGAGTGCGTTCGCCCGCAGGCCGGCGAGCACCGCCGGAAAGTCCGACAGCGCCTCGACGGTATTGCGGGCGTCGATGCCGATGGCGACCAGGCGGTACTGGGGCAGGTCGCTGGTGCAGGTCAGGCGTGCGAATTCGCCCAGGAACGAGACCGGGAGGTTGTCGACGCAATAGAAGCCGACGTCTTCGAGCGCATGCAGCGCGACGGTCTTGCCGGCGCCGGACAGGCCCGAGACGATGATCAACCGCTTGGCCGCGGCGTTCATGGCTTTCCTGGCCGGCCGATCGCCCCCGCCGCCCGTTCCTCGCCCGCCGGAGTGCTACTGCGCCGGGCTCTTGTCCGCGCGGTGGTGGTCGGTCAGCTTCTCCTTGTGCTTGCGCACCTGGCTGTCGAGCTTGTCGAACATGAGGTCGATCGCGGCGTACATGTCGTCGTGGACCGAATCGGCGAAGATGCTGGCGCCGGCCAGGTAGAGCGTAGCCTCGGCCTTGTGCCGGTTCTTCTCGGTCGTCAGCACGACGTGGGCGTCGGTCATGTGGTCGAAATGGCGTTCGATCCGCTGCGACTTGGTCTGCACGTAGTCGCGCAGGGCGGCGGTGACGTCGATGTGATGACCGCTGATGCTGATTTTCATGGGTTCGCGTTTCGCTGCTTGGATCTGCGGGGCCTGGGGAAACGATAGCACGCCTTCAGGCGAGGCGGCGACGCTCGTTCGAAGGGGAGATTCCCATCGCTTCGCGGTACTTGGCCACCGTGCGCCGGGCGACGTTGATGCCCTGCTCCTGCAGCAGCCCGGCAATCTGGCTGTCCGAAAGCGGCTTGGACGGGTTCTCGGCGCCGATGAACTTCTTGATGACGGCGCGGATCGCGGTGGAGGACGCCTCGCCGCCCTGATCGGTGCTGACGTGGCTGGAGAAGAAGTACTTCAGCTCGAAGATCCCACGCGGGGAGTGCATGTACTTGCGGGTGGTGACGCGTGAGATCGTCGATTCGTGCATCCCCAGCGCCTCGGCGATGTCGTGCAGCACCAGCGGCTTCATCGCCTCCTCGCCGTACTCGAAGAACGCCCGCTGGCGTTCGACGATGGCGGAGGCGACCCGCAGCAGGGTCTCGCTGCGGCTTTGCAGGCTCTTGATCAGCCAGCGCGCCTCCTGCAGGTGGGCCTTCAGGGAGTTGTTGTCGGCGCTGTTGTCGGCGCGCCGGATCATCGCCGCGTAGCGCTGGTTCACGCGCAGGTGCGGCACGGCGTCCGGATTGAGCTCCACCGTCCAGGTGCCGCTGTGCTTGCGCACGTAGACGTCCGGGACCACGTACTCGGTCGCCGGCTCGGCGAGCTGCGCACCGGGGCGCGGATTGAGCGACTGGATGAGATGCACGACCGCCGTCAGGGATTCCTTGTCGAGCTTCATCCGCCGCATGATCTGCTGGAAATCCCGTGCGCCGAGCAGGTCCAGGTGGTTGGCGACCAGGGTGCGGGCCTCTGCCAGCCAGCGCGTGGCGGGTTCGAGCTGCTTGAGCTGCAGCAACAGGCATTCGCGCAGATCGCGGGCGCCGATCCCGGCCGGGTCCAGCGACTGGACGATTGCCAGCACGGCCTCGATCTCGCCCGGATCGACCGGATCCTCGGGGCCGCGGCCCAGCGCCTCGGCGAGTTCCTCGGGGCCGGCCTTGAGGTAACCGTCGTCGTCGATGGCATCGACGATGGTGGTCGCGATCGCCCGATCGGCTTCGGACATCGGCGTCAGGTTGAGCTGCCAGATCAGGTGTTCGTGCAGCCCCTCCGGGCGCGGGGTCTGGTTTTCGTACTCCAGCGGCCCGCCGTCGCCGGAGACCGTCGCGCCGGCGCTGACCGCGCCGTCGTAGATGTCGTCCCAGGCGGTGTCGACCGGCAGCTCCTCGGGGATGTCGGCGTCGAGCGCGCTGCCGGACTCGGCGGCCTCGGCGACGTGTTCAACCGGCCCGGTGTCGGAATCCCCGCCGCCCGCGACGTCTTTCTGGCGCGGATCGGAATCGGAACCGCCGCCGGCATCGTCGTCGAGCTCAAGCATCATGTTGGATTCGAGCGCCTGCTGGACCTCCTGCTCCAGTTCGATGGAAGACAGTTGCAGCAGACGGATCGCCTGCTGCAACTGCGGCGTCATCGTCAACTGCTGGCTCAGGCGGATCTGCAGGGACTGTTTCATTGCCGGAATACGCCGCTCGGTGCGGTCTGTCGTGTCTGGAGGTGCCCGTGGAGGCGCCATGCCCGCTCCGCCGGGCACGGCGCGATTCTAACGCAAAATCCTTGCCAGCGGCTTTGCGCCGGATCACATCCGGAATTCGGCCCCCAGGTACACGTCGCGCACCTGCGGGTCGTTCAGGATCTCCTCGGCCGCCCCGGCGGCGATGATCGTGCCGTCGTTGACGATGTAGGCGCGGGCGCAGATGCCCAGGGTCTCGCGCACGTTGTGGTCGGTGATCAGCACGCCGATGCCGATGGCGCTCAATTGCTTGACGATGCGCTGGATGTCCAGGACCGAGATCGGGTCGACGCCGGCGAACGGCTCGTCGAGCAGGATGAAGCGCGGCTCGGTGGCCAGCGCGCGGGCGATCTCCAGGCGTCGCCGCTCGCCGCCCGACAGGCTCGCACCCAGGCTGTCCTTCAGGTGGGTGATGTGGAATTCGCGCATGAGCCCTTCCAGGCGGCGCGCCCGCGCGCGCTGGCTCAGGTGGGGCATCAGCTCGAGCACCGCGGTGATGTTCTGCTCGACCGTCAGGCGCCTGAACACCGACGCCTCCTGTGGCAGGTAGCCGATGCCCATGCGTGCGCGCACGTCCATCGGCGCGACCGTGATGTCGGTATCGTCGAACCGGACCGAACCCGATTCCACGGGTACGAGGCCGACGATCATGTGGAAGCTGGTGGTCTTGCCCGCGCCGTTCGGGCCGAGCAGCCCCACCACTTCGCCGCTGTGGACGTCGAGGCTGACGTCCTTGACCACCTGCCGCGATCGGTAGCGCTTAGCGAGGTGACGTACCGCTAGCTGGCTCATTGGCGGTCGGGCAGGGAGCGCCCGCAGCGTCGACCGGCGGCGTGCCGGTGCACTCGGGCTTCTTCTTCGGCGGAATGATCACCTTGATCCGCCCCGGCGTGCCGGGCGTCGTGCCGGGCGCGGCGGTCTCGCCCGGGGCCCGGCGCGCGGTGACGATGCCGCGCTCGGTGTCGTAGCTGATGCGGTGGCCGCTGAGCAGCTTGCCGCCCTGGGTGAGGCGGGCATCCTTGATCAGCAGCATCAGCGACTGCTTGGCGTGGTACTCGATACGGGCACCTTCGCCGTCGGTCTGCTCGCCGGTGTCGGGCTTCTGGTGAAAGCGTGCCGGGCGGCCGTTCAACACCGCCGTATCGATTTGGTTGGCGTCGTCGTAGTCGACCGTGAGCAGGTCGCCGGTCATGCGCATGCTGCCCTGGATCACGACGACGCTGCCCTTATATATGGTGACGCCGTGCAGGTCGTCCAGTTCGGCGTAGTCGGCCTCGATCTCGACCGGCTGGTCCTTGTCGGTGCTGAGCGCCAGGGCAGGCACGGCGGCGGCGAGCAGCGCCAGGGCGAGGGCCGCATGGGTGCCGATGCGATTGGCGCGCCGTGGCCGCTGGCGCTCAGGACTTGGATCGTTGGGCATCGTGGCGGGTCTTCACGTCCCGGAGCAGTTCCAGCCGGCGCGCGCCGAAGTCGGCGCGCAGGCCGGTTGCCTGCGTGGTGGTGGTCGGGTTGCGGATGGTGGTCGGATGGTCGCTTTCAGCGTACTGTTCCTTGGCCAGGATGCGCAAATCCCGCGTGAACACCTCCAATTCGCGCCGGCCGTCCGCGTCGTCGCGCCAGATCTCGACCGTACCATAGAGCACCAGGACCTCGGCACGCGAACTGACCCAGCCGCGTTCGGCGCGCACCTTCCACGGCCTGGGACCGGTGTTGTGCAGTTCCAGTTCCGGATCGGTCAGTTCGCTGGAGTCGTCGTCCGGGAAATGCACCATCCGCGAGGCTTTCAGGCGCCGGTGGATGGCACCACGCTCATCCAGGCTGGTCTGCAGGAAATCCTCCAGGTAGTAGTCCGGGCGGTGTGGTACCGCGGTCGCCAGACCACGTTCGCCACGCGAGACCAGGGCGCCGATCCAGGCGGTGAGGGCGACCGCCGCGGCCAGCCCGAGCAGGATCAGGACGCGGTTCAATCGGCTTCCCCGACCATCGGCCGGTGGCCCTGTGCCGTCAGGATGAGTTCGCTCACCTCGCGCACCGCGCCGCGGCCGCCGGGACGCGTGGTGCGCAAGTGGCACGCGCCGATCAGGCCGGGGTCGGCATCGGCGACCGCAATCGCCAGGCCCACCGCCCGCAATGCGGGCAGGTCGGGCAGGTCGTCGCCGACGAATGCAGTCTGTGCCGGCGTGCAGCCGGTGCGGTGCCAGATCTCCTCCAACGTTGCGCGCTTGTCGCCGCAGCCCTGGTAGACCAGGGCGACGCCCAGATCCGTCATCCGCGCCGCGACCGCCGCGCAGTTGCGCCCGGAGACGATGCCGACCTGGATGCCGTGCCTGCGCAGCAGCACTAGGCCGTGACCATCGCGGCTGTCGAACACCTTCAGCGTCTCGCCATCCGCGCCGTAGTAGAGTCGGCCGTCGGTCAGCACGCCGTCGACGTCGAACAGCGCCAGCCGGACGGCCGCCGCGCGGCGCAGGAGTTCGTCAGACCACGCCGGCACGGAGCAGGTCGTGCATGTTGACCACGCCCTGCAGGCGGTGGTCGCGGTCGACCACCAGCAGGGCGTTGATGCGGTGGCGCTCCATCACTGCCAGGGCCTCGGCGGCCAGGCTGTCCGCCTCGATCGTCTTGCAGTGCCGGGTCATCACCTCGTGCACGCGCACGTCGTGGACGTCCACGCCGCGGTCCAGGGCGCGGCGCAGATCGCCGTCCGTGAACACGCCTGCGACGGTGCCGGCGCCATCGACCACTGCGGTGACGCCCAATCCCTTGCGGGTCATCTCGACCAGGGCGTCCCGCAGCAGGGTGTCCTCGCGCACCACCGGCATCGCATCGCCGGTGTGCTGGATGTCGGCCAGGCGCAGCAGCAGGCGCCGGCCCAGGCGCCCGCCCGGGTGCGAGCGGGCGAAATCCTCCGCGCCGAAGCCGCGTGCCTCCAGCAGAGCGACGGCCAGGGCATCGCCCATTGCCAGTGCCGCGGTGGTGCTTGCGGTCGGCGCCAGGCCGAGCGGGCAGGCCTCCTGGGCCACGCCCACGTCGATGTGCACCGTTGCCGCCGCAGCCAGGGTCGACCCGGGGCGCCCGGTCAGGGCGATCAGCGGCACCCCGAGGCGCTTGATGAGCGGCAGCAGCACCACGAGTTCGTCGGTCTCGCCGGAATTCGACAGCGCCAGGACGACGTCGGAGCCGGTGATCATGCCCATGTCGCCGTGGCTGGCCTCGCCCGGGTGGACGAAGAAGGCCGGCGTGCCGGTGCTGGCGAGCGTGGCGGCGATCTTGCCGCCGATGTGGCCGGACTTGCCCATGCCCAGGACCACGATCCGCCCACGGCAGGCGAGCATGTGGTGGACCGCGGCGACGAATGCGGCGTCGATGCGTTCGGCCAGCGCCGCCACCGCGCGGGATTCGATGTCGAGCACGGCACGCGCGAGTGCCGTGACCTGCGCATCGGCGGGCGGAGACGGCGTGCGCGTTCGGCGTGTGGTTCGCGTGGACATGGCGGCGAGGCGCGTGAGTGTGAACCCACCCCGCGCCGGTGGCAATCGGTGCGGCCGGTATAATCGCGCGCCATCCATTTCGCAATCCGAAGAGGCCGCGCGTGCGCGCGATGATCCTGGCGGCCGGGCGCGGCGAGCGCATGCGGCCCCTGACCGACGCGATCCCCAAGCCGCTCATCGACGTGGGTGGCAAGCCGCTCATCGTTCATCACCTCGAACGCCTGGCCGCCTGCGGCGTGACGCAGATCGTCGTCAATCACGCCCGGCTGGGGAAGTTGATCGAGCAGCGCCTGGGCGACGGCAGCGAATTCGGTGTCCGCATCCGCTATTCCGCCGAGGGCGACCAGCCCCTGGAAACCGGCGGCGGCATCTTTCGGGCACTGCCGCTCCTGGGCGCCGATCCGTTCCTGATAGTCAATGCCGATGTATGGACTGACTATCGCTACGACACGCTTCCTTCCGAGCCTTCGGGCCTGGGGCACCTGATCCTGGTGGACAATCCAGCGCATCATCCGCGGGGCGACTTCGGCCTCGACCGTGGCCGGGTCAGGCTCGACGGCGCCCGCCGATGGACGTACAGTGGCATCGCGGTCGTCCGCCCGGGCCTTTTCGAAGGCTGCGCGGATGGCCGTTTCGCGCTGGCGCCGCTGCTGCGCCGCGCGGCCGCGCAGGATCGCCTCGGTGGCGAGATCCATTGCGGCGCATGGGTCGATGTCGGCACGCCCGAGCGTCTGGCCGAGGTAGAGCGGTCCCTGCGCGGCGCTCGCTGACTGCGCAACGCACGGGGTCGGCGCTGGGCGCGCGCTCCGGCCGTTTCGGTTGCCGTGCCGCAGCAAAATCTGTAATGATCATTTTACTCAAGTAGTTATAAAAAGCTTTTAAGCTGGCTTGACAGGTCGTGAACAGGATTCCGAAAAACACCGCATCGGTGGCGGACGCGTGCTGCTTCGTGCGTCGGGCAATGGCCCGGCCGCGCGCATGGCGCGCCGCGCTGGGTGCGGGCGTATTGCTGATCCTGGCGGTCGCCTGGCTCGCTGGCGGTTCGCCTCCAGCCCAGCCGCCGCAGCGTGACCCGGCACCCGCGGTCGCCGCGTCGGTTCCTGCCCAACCCGTCAATCCGGGGCTGACCGATCTCGCCGTACGCGGCCAGCTCAGGGTGCTGCGGATCGACTGCGATTCGGGACGCGATACCCCGGTGACCGCTGCCAATCGCCGCCTGCTCGCCGACTTCGCCCGCGAGCATCACCTGCAGCTCGTCGAAGTTCCGGTCGCCACGCCGACCGAAATCGTCCGGCAACTTCTCGCCCGCCACGCCGACCTCACCACCGCCGATCTGCCGCTGGAATTCGATACCGATCCGCGGCTCGCCCGAACCGCCAGCCTGCACAGCACGCGCTTCGTCGCCATCGCCCGGACCGGTGAGATCCGCCAACGTTCGCCCGCGGCGCTGCTCGGCCGGCGCGTCGCCGTCGATGCCCACTCCCCGATCTGGACAGTGCTCGCGCGCCTGGCGGCGGCCTACCCGCAGATCTCCCTGCTGCCACAGCTCGAGCGGGTCGATGCACGCACGCTGATGGCGGGCCTGGTCGAGAATCGCTGGGACTTTGCCGTCGGTCCGGCCGAGGAGTTCGAAACCGCCCTGCGCGGCTCGTCGAAAGTGGCGGTCGCGTTCGCGCTCAGCCAGGATCGGCCGGTGGGGTGGACCATTTCGGCGGCGGCGCCGGACCTGCGCGCGTCGCTGGACGATTTCCTGCATCGCAGCCCGATCGTCGGCTTCGATACCGAGCGCTACGACGACGACCTGGACGGCATCCGCAAGCGCGGCACCTTGAGGGTGGTCACCCGCATCGCCGGCGACGCCTATTTCCTCGACAACGGCCGTCCCGCCGGGTTCGAGTACGACCTGGTCTCGCAATTCGCCCGCAGGCAGGGGCTGCGGCTGAAGGTGATCGTCGTCGACACTCCGGCGCAGATGGTCGCGGCGCTGCGCAGCGGCCGCGGCGATATCGCGCTCGGCCGGGTCGGCGCGTCCCTGGCCGATGCGCAGGCCGACCTGGCCGTATCCGCGCCTTACCACTTCATAGCACCGATCCTGGTCGGGCGGGCCGACGGCCCGTCGCCGGATCGCTTCGAGGAACTGCGCGGCAAGGTGCTGGTCGTGAATCGCAACCTGACCGATGTCGACCGGCTCTCGGATGTGGCCGCCGCGGGCGTGTCGCTGAGGGTCAAGAGCGAAGCGCCGGAAGCCACGCTCGATGCCGTGGCGCGGGGACGATACGCCGGCACGGTCGTCGACGCCCACTTGGTCACGGCGTTGACCGCCGGTCGCGCCGACCTGCGGGTCGGCGCCACCGTCGAAGCCAGCCACCCGTTCCGCTGGTCCATGCGCGGCGGCGATCGGAACCTGCGTGCAGCCGTGGATGCCTATCTGGCCGATGCACGAACGAGCGGCGAAATGCGCTGGCTGAGCCGGCTGTATTTCGACCGGCCGGTACGCGTGGCGAAGGTCCGGCAACCGACCGTGACGATTTCGCCCTACGACGCGCTGGCGCGCCGGTATGGCCACGAATACGGGCTCGACTGGCGCCTCATCACCGCACTCATGTTCGAGGAGAGCCGGTTCAACCCGCGCGCCGTATCCAATGCCGGTGCCGTCGGCCTGACGCAAATGCTGCCGGCGACAGCGCGAGAGTTAGGGTTTACCAACGTTCGCGATCCCACGGCCTCGGTGCATGCCGCGGCGGTGTACCTGGATCAGCTCCGCAACCGCTTCCCCGGCGAACTGCCGCTCGCCGAGCGGACCTGGTTCGTCCTGGGAGCCTACCACGGTGGATACGATCTCATCCGCCGTGCCCGCGTGCGCGCGCAACGCATGGGGCTGGATCCGAACCGCTGGTTCGGCCACGTAGAACGCGCGTTGATGACGTTGAACGGCAACGACCTGATCCCGGCACGCCGCACCGTGGCCTACGTGCGCGCGGTGCGCGGCTGGTACGAAGCCTACCTGCAGTTCACCACGCCGGTGCAGGTGGCCGGGGTTCCCGCCAGCCACGACAGCGACGCCTGAGCCTCAGGCGTAGCGGGTCGGATCGGGCAGCCCGGCTTCGGCGAATCCCTGCGCGCGCAGCCGGCAGGCGTCGCAGCGTCGGCAGGCCCGGCCCTGCGCATCGGCCTGGTAGCAGGACACGGTCTGCGCATAGTCCACGCCCAGCCGCGTCCCCTCGCGGATGATGTCCGCCTTGCTCATCGACACCAGCGGCGCGTGCACCCGGATCGCCTCGCCTTGCACGCCGGCCTTGGTGGCGAGGTTGGCGAGCCGCTCGAACGCGGCGACGAACTCCGGGCGGCAGTCCGGATAGCCCGAATAATCCACGGCGTTCACGCCGATGAAGATGGCGCGGGCGCCCAGGGTCTCGGCCCAGGCGAGCGCGAACGCTAGCAGCACCGTGTTGCGCGCCGGCACGTAGGTGACCGGGATGCCGGCGCTCGGTGCCTCGGGCACGGCGATGCTGGCGTCGGTGAGCGCCGATGGCGCGAGCGGCGCGAGATCGATCCGGACCGTCCGGTGTCCGGCCGCGCCGAGCAACCCGGCCATGCGCGCTGCGGCGTCGAGCTCGGCGCGGTGGCGCTGGCCGTAGTCGCAGCTCAGTGCATGGCAGGCGAAGCCGCGCTCGCGTGCGATCGCCAGGCAGGTGCTCGAATCGAGCCCGCCGGACATCAGCACGACCGCGCGCTCAGCGGCCGGGTTCATCGCCCCACATCACCTTGTGCAGTTGGATCTGCAGCCGCACCGGCAGCCGATCGGCGAGGATCCATTCGGCGAGGGACGCCGGAGCGAGCCCGCCCGCGCCCGGCACCGGCGCGCCCGGAGCCCGCATCGACGGGGAGAACAGCACCTCGCAGCGCGCGGCGATCCCCCGCTCCAGCACCTGGGCCCGCGACCATTCGTAGTCGGTGCGGTCGAGGATGACGAACTTGACCTGATCCTGGGGACCGAGCCGGTCCAGGTTCGCGTACAGGTTGCGGCTCTGTTCTCCCGAGCCGGGGGTCTTGAGATCGACCACCTTCATCACCCGTGGATCCACCGCGGCGACGTCGATCGCGCCGCTGGTTTCCAGGGAGACGCGAAACCCCCGATCGCACAGCGCGGACAGCAATGCGAGTGCGCCGCGCTGCGCCAGCGGCTCGCCGCCGGTGACGCAGACGCAGGTGCCCGGCGGCGCCAGCTGCTCGACCCGGCCGAGCACCTCGGCCACGGTGAGGGTCGTGCCGCCGGTGAAGGCGTAGGCGGTGTCGCAGTAGGTGCAGCGTAGGGGGCAACCGGTCAGGCGGACGAAGACCGTCGGCAGTCCCACGCGCGTGCTCTCGCCCTGGATGGAGAAGAAAACCTCGGTGATGCGCACCCGCGCCGCGGCCAGCGTAGCGCTGGCCGTTCCGGCGGTGACGGCCACGGTGCTCAGGAGCGCGACTTGGGGGCGCCGAGCTGGCGCAGCCGCTCGTCCGCCAGCCGCGCTGCCGTCGTGCCGGGGTACGCGCTGCGGACCTGTTCCAGGCGCGTGCGCGCCAGATCCGGCTTGCCCAGTTCCTGGTAGGCGAAGCCGAGCTTGAGCAGCGCGTTCGGCGCCTTCTGGCTGCGCGGGTAGGCGTTCAGGAGCTTCTGGTACTCGCCGATCGCGGCCTGGTACTGGCGGGTGACGTAGTACGCCTCGCCGAGCCAGAACTGTGCGCTGTCCGCGGACGCGGCGCCGGGGTACTCGACCAGGTAATTGTTGAATGCGGCGATGGCGTCGTCGTACTTGCCGGCCTTGAGCAGGTTGAACGCGGACTTGTAGGCCTGGTCCGCGGCAGGATCCGCCGGCGCCTGCGCCGCCGTGGGCTCGGGTGCCGGTGCGGCCTGCGGTGCCGGCGCAGCGGCTGGCGGTATGCCGGCGGCCTGCGTGATTGGTGCGATGCCCTGCGCGCGCGCATCGGCATCGGGCTCGTCGGCCGCGGCTGCCTGCGCCGCGGGCTGGGTTTCTATGGCCAGGCCGGCGGCGGGCACTGCGCCGGCCACCGGTGGCGCCTGTGCCGGTGCGAGCGTGCGCAGGGGCGCATCCAGCGCTTCGCCGGCTCCCGCCTGCGCCACGCCGCCGCGCTCGACGGCCTGCAGGCGCCGGTCGAAGTCGACGAGCTGTTCACGCTGGCGCGTGCGCTGCTGTTCGGCGTCGTGCCGCTGCGACTCCAGCTCGCCGCGCAGCCGCGATACCTCCGCCTGCAGCCGCTCGACCTGGTTGGCCAGTTCGAACAGCACTTGCGGGTCCACCGGCCGTGCCGCCGGCACCGCGGCACCGCGCGCGTCCCTCAGGCTGGTGACCGGCGCGCGTTCCTGCGCGCCGGCTGTACCGCCGGCGCCGGCAAGCAGCGTACAGGTGAGCAACAGAAGCAGCGATCGATAGCGGGCACGATCCGACATGGCGCTCACCAGGGTGGATGTCAGTAGACGATCTCGACGCGGCGGTTCATTGCCCAGGCCTGTTCGTCATGCCCGTCGCTCACCGCCCGCTCCTCGCCGTAGCTGACGGCGCGGATCTGGTCGGCGGATGCGCCCAGCAGGACGAGCTGGCGCCGCACCGCGTTGGCCCGGCGCTCGCCCAGGGCGAGGTTGTATTCGCGCGAGCCGCGTTCGTCGGTGTGGCCTTCCAGGCTGACGACGGTCTTGGGATTCTGCGCCAGGTAGGCCGCATGGGCCTGGATCGACTCGCGGAACTCCGCCCGCACCTCGCTGGAGTCGTAGTCGAAGTAGAACACGCGCACCGACAACGGGCTGTTGGGATTGTCGAGCGGGCTGCCCTTGAACGTTCCTGCCCCGTCCGTGCCGTGGGTCGTCGTGCCGGCGGCGCCGGCCCCGCCGCGACCCTCGACGCTGGCACCGCCGTCGCCGTCCTTGACCGGCTTGCTCGGGCAACCGGCCAGGCCCAGGACCGCGCAGCCGATCACGGTCAGCGCCAGGAATCTGTTCATCGATGATCTCCTCGGATGGTTGTTCAAGTGCGGTGCGTGCCCGGATCAGCGCGGCAGCGGACCCCAGTCCGGCTCGCGCACTTCACCGGAACTCTGGCTCAGGCGCTGGCGTACGCGGCCATCGACTGAAACCGCCGCCAGCTCGGTGCCCCGGCCGGTGGTCGTCGTGTAGATAATCATACTGCCATTTGGAGCGAAGCTGGGTGACTCGTCCATGCGCGTCTGCGTGAGTAATTCCATGCCGCCGCCGATCTCCATGGTCGCGATCCGGAATGCACCGCCCTCGCCGTGCACGAACGCCAGGCGCTTGCCATCAGGTGACCAGCGTGGCCGGGAGTTGTAGCGTCCCATGTCGAAGGTCAGCCGGCGCACGCTGCCGTCGGACAGGCTGACGGTATAGATCTGCGGGCCGCCGCCGCGATCGGAAGTGAACGCCAGGCTGCGGCCGTCGGGAGCGAAATCCGCCTCGGTGTCGATGCCCGGATCGTTGGTGATGCGGCGCATGGCGCGGCTGGCGAGATCGAGAATGTAGATCTCCGGGTTGCCGTCGCGCGAGAGCGTGAGCGCCAGGCTGCGGCCGTCCGGCGACCATGACGGCGCGCTGTTGATGCCGATGCCGCCCGAGACCTGCTCGCGCCTGCCGGTCTCGACGTCCTGGATCCAGATCGCGGAGTTGCGGTTCTCGAACGAAACGTAGGCGATCCTGCGGCCATCGGGCGACCACGCCGGCGACAGCAGCGGCTCGGCCGAAGTCACCAGCGTGCGCGCGTCGTAGCCGTCGGCATCGGAGAGCTGCAGCTTGTAGGTGCGGCCGCGGCCGCCGCGCTTGGGATCGCCCTTGCCCTCGACGGTCACGTACGCGACGCGGGTCGCGAACGCGCCGCGCTGCCCGAGCAGCTTCTCGTAGATGATGTCGGCGATTTGGTGCGCGGTGAAACGCAGCGCCGCGGTGCCGGTGGGGATCCGGTAGCCGGCGAGCGTGGTGCCGCGAAAGACGTCGACCAATCTGAATTCGACCTCGTACTGGTCCGGACCGACGGGCACGACGCGGCCGATGACGAGATTCTCCATGCCCAGCAGGCGCCAGTCCTTGAAATTCACCTGGCTCAGTTCGCTCGGCCGCGAGGGCAGATCGCCGAACGGCATCGGCGCGAACCGTCCGCTGCGCTGCAGATCCGCGGCGATGACTCCGGCGACGTCGGTGGGCAGCGCCGTCTCCACCGGCGCGCCGAACGGCACGATCGCGATCGGCAGTGCCTTGAGCGCGGTTTCGGTGATGCGGATCTCCAGAACCGCCTGGGCGGGCGCGGGCAGGCCCGCGGCGCCAAGCAGCGCCAGCAGTGCGAGGATGGTCCTTGTCATTGCGAGTCTCATCTGGGTTCGAATACGAAAGTCAGTTCGCGGATCCGATTGAACAGCCGCTGATCCGCCGGCACCGGCAGCGGCGCCGCCTTGCGCACCGCGATCTCGGCCTGCCGATCGAAGCTTTCATTGCCGCTCGACTGCACGATGCGCACCTCGGCCACGTCGCCGCCGGCGAGCATGCGCACGAAGATCCGGCATTGCAGCGTCTGATTTGGCACAGGGTTGATGAACACCGACTGAACCTTCGCGCGGATCCTGCCCGCCAGTTCGTCGATGAGACCCTGATCCCGGCGCGCTTGTTCCGCGTCCGCCAGTGCCTTCTCCTCGGCCGCCAGATCCGCTTCGAGCTGCTTGCGCCGGCGTTCCTCGTCTTCCTTTTTCTTGCGCTCGGCGGCCTGCTTCTGCTCGGCCTCCTTTTTCTTCTTCTCGGCTTCGGCCTGCTTCTTCTGTTCCTCGGCCTTCTTCTGCGCCGCCTCGGCCTGCTTCTTCTGTTCCTCGGCCTTCCTGCGCTCGGCTTCGGCCTTGGCCTGCCGCGCCTCCTCCTCCTTGCGCCTGGCGGCGGTGGCCTTCAGGCGATCCTCCTCGGCTGCCTTCTCCTGCGCTACCTGCTCGCGCTGCTGCTTGAGTTCCTCGAGTTTGCGCCTGGTGTCCTCGGCCTCGCGCTCGACGCGTTCCTGCTCCTTGCGCCGGGCATCGTCGTGCGCTTTCAGCTTCTCCACCTCGGCCTGTACCGCCTGCGAATCCACCGCGACCGCCTTCATCGTCGCCGACGGCCCGGCCGGCGGTGGCGCGACGAGGGTGTCGAACGAGACGCTCGCCGACAGCAGCGCGAACACGCCCAGGTGCAGCGCGGCCGAATACCCGAAGGCGCGGGTGCGCTCAAGGCGCGGTGCGCTCACTTGGGCAGCGGCTCCGTCATCAGGCCCACGCCCTTGATCCCGGCAGCCTGGAGCTGCGCCATGAGCGTCACCACCTGGCCGTAGGGCACATCGCGATCCCCGCGCACGATGATCGGCGTCTTGGGCTTGTACTTGACGATGGCGGCCACCCGGTTCACCAGCGTTTCGGCGTCCAGGGCTTCGTCCGGCTTCTCGCCGATGTCCACGTAGTAGCGGCCCTGCTTGTCGACCGAGACGATGACCGGTTCCTCGGGCGTGGGCGGAACCACCTCCGAAGGCACCTGCGGCAGTTCCACGTCCACGCTCTGGGTGATGAGCGGCGCGGTGATCATGAAGATCACCAGCAGCACCAGCATGACGTCGATGTACGGCACGACGTTCATGTCGGACATCAGCCGCTTCTTGCGATGTACGGTGCGGGGCATGTGTGCGCTCCGCGATCAGCCGTGCGCCTGGCGCTGCAGGATCGAGGAGAACTCCTCCAGGAAGATTTCGTAGCGGCCGTGGATGCGGTCGATGTCGGCGCTGAAGCGGTTGTAGCCGATGACGGCCGGGATCGCCGCGAACAGGCCCATCGCGGTGGCGACCAGCGCCTCGGAGATGCCCGGCGCCACCATCGCCAGCGTCGCCTGGTGCACGTTGCCCAGCGCCTGGAAGGAATTCATGATGCCCCACACCGTGCCGAACAGGCCGATGTACGGGCTCACCGAGCCGACCGTCGCCAGGAACGGGAGCTTGTCCTCCAGCCCCTCGATCTCGCGCGACAGCGCCACGCGCATCGCCCGCTGCGCGCCTTCCAGGATGCCGGCGGGGTCGATGCCCTCGCGCTTGCGCAGCCTGCCGAACTCCTTGAACCCGGCCTCGAAGATCCGCGACATGCCGCCGTCGTCGCGCTTGGCGTCGGCGATGCGGTTGTAGAGTGCGGTGAGATCCTCGGCGGACCAGAACCGGTCCTCGAACTCCTCGGCCGCGGCGCGGGCGCGGTTGACGTGCCAGCGCTTGATGAAGATGAGGCTCCAGGACCACAGTGACGCCCCGAGCAGGATCGCCATCACCAGCTTCACGAGCAGGCTGGCGTGCAGCACGAGGTTCAGGATGGAAAGATCAGAATGCATCTTCGAGCTCCGCAAGAATCATATCGGGCAGCCGCCGCGGCCGCAGTGTGCGCGCATCCACGCATGCCACCTGGACGACGGCGCGCACCAGCGCCTGACCGCCACGCGCGATCTCCTGCGCAAGCGTGAAGCTGGCGCGTCGCCGCTCGGCCACCGCCACGCTCACGTCCAGGCAGTCGTCCAGGCGCGCCGGGCGCAGGAAGTCCACTTCCACGCGCACCACGATGAAGCCCAGGCCGGCCTCGGCCGCGAGCCGCCCCTGGTCGTGGCCGCGCGCGCGCAGCCATTCGGTGCGCGCGCGTTCCAGGAACCGCAGGTAGTTGGCGTTGTAGACCACGCCGAGTGCGTCCGTATCCTCGTAGTACACGCGCACCGGCCAGTGGAACACCGGCCGCGCGCCGCCGGCGGGGCGGTCATCGGCACCGCTCACGAGGCGTCGAACAGATCCGAGGGCGCGCCGGCGCCCTTGGGCGGGGTCAGCCCGAAGTGCGTCCACGCCGTGCGGGTGGCCATGCGGCCGCGCGGCGTGCGCATGAGGTAGCCCTGCTGGATGAGGTATGGCTCGATCACGTCCTCGATCGTGTCGCGTTCCTCGCCAATCGCCGCGGCGATGCTGTCCACGCCGACCGGGCCGCCGTCGAACTTCTGGATGATCGACAGCAGCAGGCGCCGGTCCATCATGTCGAAGCCGAGCGCGTCCACGTCGAGCAGATCCAGCGCCCGGTCGGCAATCTCGGCGACGATGCGGCCGTCGGCACGCACCTGGGCATAGTCGCGTACCCGGCGCAGCAGGCGGTTGGCGATGCGCGGCGTGCCGCGCGAGCGGCGCGCGATCGCCTCCGCGCCGGTGCGGTCGATGGCGGCGCCCAGGATGCTGGCGGCGCGCTCGACGATGCGGGTGAGATCCTCGGTGCCGTAGAACTCCAGCCGCTGCACGATGCCGAAGCGATCGCGCAGCGGCGAGGTGAGCAGCCCTGCGCGCGTGGTCGCGCCGACCAGCGTAAAGGGCTGGAGATCGAGCTTGATCGCGCGTGCGGCCGGGCCCTCGCCGATCATGATGTCGAGCTGGAAATCCTCCAGCGCCGGATAGAGCACTTCCTCCACCACCGGGGACAGGCGGTGGATCTCGTCGATGAACAACACGTCGCGCGGCTCAAGGTTGGTCAGCAGCGCGGCGAGATCCCCGGCCCGTTCCAGCACCGGGCCGGAGGTCTGGCGCAGGTTCACGCCCATTTCGTTGGCGATGATGTGCGCCAGGGTGGTCTTGCCCAGGCCCGGCGGGCCGAAGATGAGCACGTGGTCCAGCGCCTCGCCGCGCTGGCGTGCGGCGCGCACGAAGATGTCCATCTGGGTGTGCACCGCGCCCTGGCCGATGAAGTCGGCGAGCTTCTTCGGGCGGATGAGCTGCTCCACGCCGCCGTCGTCGGCGGCCGCGGTGGGCTCCAGCGCGGGATTCGAGCGGGTCATGATGGTGGCATTCTAAACGCAGCCGCGATGCCGCCGGGGTTGCGTACGCGGGATTCGCCGTTCATTTCGCCCGCGCCAGGCTCTTCAACGCCTCGCGGATCAGCGCCTCGCTGGTCAGGCCGGTGGCGTCAATCGCGTGCACGTAGCGGCTCGCCTCCTGCGGCTTGTATCCCAGCGCCACCAGCCCGGCGACCGCGTCCGCCACGGGGTCCGGCGCCTGCGCAGCGCGCGCCGGCAGATCCGCGCGTATGGCGCCGCCCGTGTGCCAGTCGGCGAGCCGGTCGCGCATTTCGATGATCAGGCGCTCGGCGGTCTTCTTTCCGATGCCGGGAACGCGCGTCATGCGCGCGGTGTCGCCGGCCTCCACGCACGCGGCGAACTCGTCGGCGTCGATCCCGGACAGGATCGCAAGCCCGATGCGGGCGCCGACCCCGTTCACCCGGATGAGCGCGCGGAACAGGCGCCGCTCGCGTTCGGTCGCGAAACCGTAGAGGTTCAAGGCGTCCTCGCGCGGGATGAGGTGGGTGTGAAGCACCACTTCCACGCCGGCTTCCGGCAGCTTGTAGAAGGTCGACATCGGCGCCTCGAGCTCGTAGCCCACGCCGGCGACTTCCAGCAGCAGGTGCGGCGGGCGCTTGTCTAGCACGCGGCCGCGCAGCAGGCCGATCATACGTAGCGCCCCCGCCGCACCGCGCGTGCCGCCGGTACGCGCGCGGCGCTCTGGCGGGTGTGCGCGTGGCACAGCGCGATCGCCAGCGCGTCCGCGGCATCGGCGGGCGGGGCTTCGGACAACGCGAGGATCACGCGCACCATGTGCTGGATCTGTTCCTTCTCCGCGCCGCCGCGGCCGACGATTGCGAGCTTGACCTCGCGCGGGGAGTATTCGTGAACAGGAAGGTCGGCGTTCGCGCCCGCGACCATCGCCACTCCGCGCGCCTGGCCGAGCTTGAGCGCGGAATCCACGTTGCGATTGATGAATACCTTCTCGATCGCCATCTCGGTCGGGCCGTAGTCGCGAATGATGGCGGTCACGCCCTGAAACACGCACTTCAGGCGCGCGGGCAGTTCGCCATCGACGGTCTCGATGCGGCCGTTGGCCACGTGCCGGGTACGCGGGCCGTCGACGTCGACGATGCCGTAGCCGGTCACCCGCGAGCCCGGGTCGATTCCCAGGATGCGTACCGCCGGGCTCACGGCGCGCGCCCGGCGCCGGGCGCTGCCGGCGGGCGTGCGATGCGCTTGGGATTGTGTTCGATCATGGGTGGTGCGCCCGGGGCGGATTCTACCTCAGGGCCGGGGACGGTACCCGATCAGCGCGCGAACCGGCCGCTGCGCAGGAAGCCGATCACCGCCTCCGCGACGTCCTGAGAGAACAGCATGCCCATGTGCGTCACCGGCAGCTCCAGGTGATCGGCCATGCCCTCCACCACGGTCTCCTGCACCGCGACCGTGCCGTCGTTCG
Organism: Gammaproteobacteria bacterium; assembly: GCA_050183625.1. Taxonomy (GTDB): domain Bacteria; phylum Pseudomonadota; class Gammaproteobacteria; order JADZEE01; family JADZEE01; genus JBFXBD01. Next base: position 14,866 of record JBFXBD010000026.1, on the reverse strand, counting down.
GCTCCGGCAGCCCGGGCGTGAACATCCCCAGGCCCACGCGCAGCGTGCCGGCGACCGAGCCCAGCTCGCGCGTGCCGGGCCATGCAGGCAGATCCCCGAGCAGGCCGCGCTGCGCAGCGCGGCCGAGCAGCAGCGGCGCCAGCCGCCAGTCGTCCAGCTTGCGTGCGACGTGGCTGCCGCCATGCGGCGTTCCGAGCGTGACCGCGCGGCCGTGCGGCAGATTCGGATGCATCGCCATCAGGTGCCGCACGACCAGCCCGCCCAGGCTGTGGGCGACCAGGTGCACCGTATCCGATTCCAGAGTTTTCATCAGCGCGGCGAGCTGCGCGGCATTCTCCCCGGGTGCCGCGCTCAGGGTCGGGTAGCTGAACGTCCGGATGCGGAAACCGGCGCCGTACAGGCGCTTGCCGAGGAGCTGCATGTCCAGGCCGTTCATGTACAAGCCGTGGACCAGGACGACGTAGGGTCGGGTCAGGCGCTGATCCTCAGGCGTCGCCCGCCACCACGCGCTTGCGCTGCGCGGCGAACTCCAGCAGGCGCTTGATCGGCACGTAGGCGCGTACGCGGATCGCTTCGTCGACGTGGATCTCGCCCCCGCCGTGCTCGAGCGTGTGCGCGAGCTGCTCCAGCGAGTTCATCGCCATCCACGGGCAGTGGGCGCAGCTCTGGCAGGTGGCGCCATGGCCGGCGGTGGGCGCCTCGATGAAGGTCTTGTCCGGCGCCGCCTGGCGCATCTTGTAGAAGATGCCCTTGTCCGTGGCGACGATGAACGCCGGCGCGTCCAGCCTGCGCGCGGCCTCGATGAGGCCGGTGGTGGAGCCCACCACGTCGGCCTGCTCGATCACCGCGCGCGGCGATTCCGGGTGCACCAGCACCTTGGCTTCGGGGTGGCGCTGGCGCAGTTCGCGCAGCTCCAGGCCCTTGAACTCCTCGTGGACGATGCACGCGCCCTGCCACAGCAGCATGTCGGCGCCGGTCTCGCGCTGCAGGTAATCGCCGAGGTAGCGATCCGGTGCCCACAGGATCTTCTCCCCGCGCGCGGCCAGGTGCCTGATCAGATCGACCGCGATGCTGGAGGTCGCCATCCAGTCCGCGCGCGCCTTCACCGCGGCGCTGGTGTTCGCGTACACCACCACGGTGCGGTCCGGGTGGGCGTCGCAGAACTTCGCGAACTCCTCGGGCGGGCAGCCCGTGTCCAGCGAGCAGGTGGCCTCGAGCGTGGGCATCAGCACCCGCTTCTCGGGGTTGAGGATCTTGGCGGTCTCGCCCATGAAGCGCACGCCGCACACCACCAGCGTGCGTGCCGGCTGCTCGTGGCCGAAGCGGGCCATGTCGAGCGAGTCGGAGACATAGCCGCCGGTCTCCTCGGCCAGCGACTGCAGCTCGGCGTCGGTGTAGTAGTGCGCCACGAGCACCGCGTCCTGGGCCCGCAGCAGATCGCGGATGCGGGCCTTGAGCGCGGCAGGGTCGCGGCCCGGGAACGGTCGTGTCGCGGCGGCGGTGGGCATGGTGGCGGACATCCTCGGACCCCCCCGGTGTTCTTTCTCTCAGACCCGCCTGGCGGCGTGCGGTTCGGCCCGCCTCAGGACGCCGCCGGCGCCTTGGGCGGGTTCGGCTGGCGCAGGCGGATGCTCAGCTCGCGCAGTTGCTCCTCGGCCACCGTCGCCGGCGCACCGGTGAGCGGGCAGCTCGCGGTCTGGGTCTTGGGGAAGGCGATCACGTCGCGGATCGACGTGGCGCCGGCCATGAGCATCACCAGCCGATCCAGGCCGAAGGCGATGCCGCCGTGCGGCGGGCAGCCGTAGCGCAGGGCGTCGAGCAGGAAGCCGAACTTCTCCTGCGCTTCCTGTTCGCCGATGCCCAGCAGGCCGAACACCGCCTGCTGCAGCGCCTGCGAATGGATACGCACCGAGCCGCCGCCCAGCTCGATGCCGTTCAGCACCATGTCGTAGGCGCGCGAGATGCAAGTGCCCGGCGCGGCGGCGAGCGCGGCGGCGTCGTCCACGGCCGGGGCGGTGAAGGGGTGGTGCAGCGCCTCCCAGCGCTTCGCGTCGGCGTTCCAGTCGAACATCGGAAACTCGGTGACCCACAGCGGCCGCCAGCCGGCCGCGGTGACGCCCAGATCGTTGCCGAGCTTCAGGCGCAGCGCGCCGAGTGCGTCGCAGACCACCTTGCGTTCGTCCGCGCCGAAGAACACCACGTCGCCGGTGGCGGCACCGACGCGCTGCATGATCGCCGCGACGACGTCGTCGGACAGGAACTTCAGGATCGGCGATTGCAGCCCTTCCTTGCCCGCGGCCAGGTCGTTCACCTTGATATAGGCCAGGCCCTTCGCGCCGTACTGGGCGACGAAGGCAGTGTAGTCGTCGATCTGCTTGCGGGTGAGCTGGCCGCCGCCGGGGGCGCGCAGTGCTGCCACGCGCCCGGTAGCGCTCGCGGCGACCTGCGCGAACACCTTGAACTCGCAGTCGCGGACCAGATCCGCGATCTCCACAAGCTCCAGCGGATTGCGCAGGTCGGGCCGGTCGATGCCGTAGCGGTTCATCGCGTCCGCATAGGTCAGGCGCGGAAACGGATCGGGCAGCTCGATGTTCACGGTCTCGCGGAACAGGCGCCGGATCATCTCCTCCATGACCGCCATGATCTCGGCCTCGGTCATGAAGGAGGTCTCGATGTCGAGCTGGGTGAACTCCGGCTGGCGATCGGCGCGCAGATCCTCGTCGCGGAAGCAGCGCACGATCTGGTAGTAGCGGTCCATGCCCGACATCATCAGAAGCTGCTTGAAGAGCTGGGGAGACTGCGGCAGTGCGAAGAACTTGCCCGGGTGCGTGCGGCTGGGAACCAGGTAGTCGCGCGCACCCTCCGGCGTGGCCTTGGTCAGCATCGGAGTCTCGATCTCGACGAAGCGGCGCTCGTCCAGGAACCGGCGCAGGAACTGCGCCACGCGCGCGCGCAGGAGCAGGTTCTGCTGCATGGCCGGCCGGCGCAGGTCCATGAACCGGTGGCGCAGGCGCACTTCCTCGTTCAGGTGCTGGTCGTCGAGCTGGAACGGCGGGGTGTCGGCGACGTTCAGGATCTCGATATCGCGGCCGAGCACCTCGATCTGCCCGGTGGGCAGGTTCGGGTTCACGGTGCCCTCGGGCCGGGGGCGCACCCGGCCGGTCACCTTCAGGACGTACTCGGAGCGGATCCGCTCGGCAGTGGCGAAGCTGCCCGGCGTATCCGGGTCGAACACCACCTGGACCACGCCGGTCCGGTCGCGCAGATCGATGAAGATGACGCCGCCGTGGTCCCGGCGGTGGTGAACCCACCCGCAGATCTCAACGTCGGTGCCGAGGTGGGCGAGGGTGACCTCGCCGCAGTAGTGACTGCGCATGTTCGATCCCTGGGGGTGCTGTTTCAATCCGGTTCCGGACCGGCGCCCGGGCGCGCGGGGAACGGAACATGAGGCCGCGATGGCCGGCGCCGTGGCCATCGGGCCGGCAGGCGCGCAATTATGCCGCGCTGCAGCGCAGGCGGGAAGTTGAGGCGTGGCCGGCGCCGCAGCGGCCGGCCCGGGGCGTCAGTCGCCGCCCGCGGAGGAACTGCTCGCGGCGGGCTTGGATTCGGATTTGGACTCGGACTTCGATTCCGACTTGGATTCGGACTTGGCCTCCGGCTTCGCGGACTCGGACTTCGAGTCCCCACCGGGCTTGGCCGCCTTGCCCTTGTCCTTGAAATCGGTGACGTACCAGCCATTTCCCTTGAGGATGAAGCCAGCAGCCGAGATGAGCTTGCGCAGGGTGCCGTCTCCGCACTCCGGGCAGAACTTCAGGGGCTCGTCGGACAGCTTCTGCAGCGCCTCGAGGCGGTGATTGCACTTTTCGCAGAGGTATTCGTAAATCGGCATGGGCACGCTCTCCGGGGCTGAGTGTGCGCCGAGTTTGGGGCGGCGTGCAAGGATTTCAAGGGCCGGCGGCCGCCATCGCGCCGCCTTTTCGGCGCCGTCGGGTGCGAGGCCCGCCTCGATTGGGTATCATCGCGGCCCGCCGCTGTTTCGGATCGCGTCGCCGCAAAGGCCCGGCTCTCCCGCCGGCCCGGCCCCGCAGACGTCCGGACCGCCCCGCCAGCCCCGGCCCCGCGCCGGATCGAACCGGGAGCCCGTAGCTCAGACGGTAGAGCACCGGACTTTTAATCCGGGTGTCGTGGGTTCGATTCCCACCGGGCTCACCAATACGTTCATTCGGTCGACGTCATGTCGATCGAGGGAACCCCCGATTTCAGACAGGATCCGCGGCTCGGCCAAGTAGATGTCTGCCGGGGGTTATGCCGCCGCCGCGAGCGGCCCTGACTGGAAGCGCACTTCTTCGGGCGAAAGGCGGTCAACGTGGCCTGCCGTCACCCGTCTCGATGCAGACGCGCCGGAGCGAGCGTTCCAGCATGTTGATCGCGTTCTCCCCGTTCATCGTGTAGCGGACGTGGCTCTGGAATAGCGGAACCTGCTCGGCGGCGGTCAGGCCGGGCAGCATCTGCCCGACGACCGTGCCGAGGGTCTCGCCCCGGATCTCGTGAAGGCCGCCGTCCGCGTCCTTCAGGCGGATCTCGATCGGTTCGCCCTGGAGCCAGTAATTGGAGAGCCAGGGCGCTTTGACGACCGTCACCGGAACCAGCCGGCCGCTTCGCACGATGACGGCTTCGGACCACAGGATCGCGCCGTCCGCCATCGGGTAGGATTGAAATGCGAAGCCCGCTCCGCTGGGAAAGATGGCTGCGGCCCAGACGTGGCCAAGCATCCGCGCCGCGCTCGGCGTGGCGGAGAGATCACGGCGGCCGTAGCGGTGCGTCCGGTTGCCATAGCCGGAAAGAGAATAGGTCTCGGTGCCGATGCTCAGTTTCCCGGTATGGCGGAACAATTGCTCGTAACGCTCGCCACCGATGAATGACGCGACGGGGCCGAGCCCGCCTTCGGTGAAGGCGCCCTGAATCCAGGCCGGTGCCAGCATTTCGGTTTGAACCTCGAAGCTCACCGGCACGCGGAAATAATCCAGCGGCGCACCTGTCATGTAGTTCCGGGTGATGGTCGCGTCCTGCATGATGCCCTGGAAGCGGCAGGACCAGCGCTCGAATGGGGCGACGCATTGAAAGCGCAAGCCGCCTGCGGCCGCGGTTCGCGCGTCGCTGCCGGCGCCCGATTCGCGGATCAGCAGCAAACGGCCGTTCGGGAAGTTGACGGACATCTTGTTGACGCGCTGGTCGTAGGCACCGACGTCCTCGCACGTATTGATGTGCCCGTTGATCTGCAGGCCGCTCGCCTCGTCATGGATCCAGAATGCGTGGTTTTCGCCGTACCCGGCGGATTCGCCCGGCGGTTCGACTGTCACGAAGTCCCGTTCGCTCGCGAGGCCTGACGCATAGCGGTGCGTCGTCATTCGAATCTCCTGGACGGCGCCGTCCAAAATTGGTGGGTGAACGTGACTCTCCCCAATGAAACCCGCGCGGCGGGGGCGCGTCACGAAATCGTTCCCACGCGCCCGCCTTCGCAGAAAATGACCTGGCCTGTCGTGTAGGTGGATGCGGGCGAGGCGAGCAGGAGCGCCGCGCCCACCACCTCGTCTGCAAAGCCGGTGCGCGCAATGGCGTTCTTGGCCACATGCGGCGCGAACGCGGCACTGACTACGCCGTCCGGGCTCATCGAGCCCGGGCAGATGCAGTTGGCGCGCACTTCGGCGCCGCCCGCCTTCGCCAGGTAGCGCGTCAGCATGTGCAGCGCCGCCTTGGTCGAGCCGTAGGCCATCTGCGGCAGGATCGGCGTGAAGGCGGCGCAGGTCAGGAGATTGATGATCGAGCCGTAGCCGGCGGCCTTCATGCCGGGATGGAGCCGCTTGGCGAAGTCGTAGGGCGCCAGCACGTTCACTTCGAACGCGGCCTGCCAGTGCGCCGTATCCGCAGCGAAAGGATCGGAATCGATCGGCAGCGGGCCGGTGAACGCGTTGTAGAACAGGATGTGCGCCGGACCGAACGCCTCTTGCGTGCGCGCGACGAGGGCTTCCCGATCTGCGGCAAGGCCGGCATCGGACGCGACAGCGAGCGCCTGCCCGCCCGCGGCGCGAATTTCCCGCGCCAGCGCTTCCATGCGCTCGCCGGACCGCGCACTCACCACGACCTTGGCGCCGACCGCCGCGAACGCGCGCGCCACATGCGCGCCGATGCCGGGGCCCGCGCCGACGACGAGCGCCGTGCGGCCGTCGAGCCGAAAGCGGTCGAGGACGGAGGGTGTCATGGTTGCAATCTCCAGCGTGACGTTTCGATGCAGGCCAGGCGCCCGGGCCTTCCCCGCAGTCACTGATGCCCGAGCACCTTGTGTGGCCGGTAGACTTCTTCGAGCCGCGCGATTTCCTCGCCGGAAAGCCTGACCTCGAGCGCCTTGACCGCGTCGTCGAGGTGATGCGGTCGGGTCGCACCGATGATGGGCGCGGTCACGGCAGGATGGGCCAGCACCCAGGCCAGTGCCACCTGCATGGCCGGCGTGCCGCGCGCGTCGGCCACCGCGTGCAGGCGGTCCACCACGGCGAAGTCCTCTGCCTGGAAGTACAGGCCCTTGCCGAACCTGTCGCCCCTGGCGCGGGCGGTCTCGCCGCCGTCCTTCGTGCGGTTGCCCGCAAGAAAGCCGCGCGCCAGTGGCGACCACGGGATCACACCCACGCCCATGTCGCGGCACAGCGGCAGCATTTCCCGCTCCTCCTCGCGGTAGACGAGGTTGTACTGCGGTTGCATCGACACGAACTGCGTCCAGCCGTGCATCCGCGCCACGTACTGTGCCTTGCTGAACTGCCACGCGTGCATCGACGATGCGCCGATGTACAGGGCCTTGCCGGCGCTGACGACGTCGTGCAGGGCCCGCATGGTTTCCTCGATCGGGGTCTCGTAGTCCCAGCGGTGGACCTGATAGAGATCGACGTAGTCCGTGCCGAGGCGTTTCAGGCTGGCGTCGATGGCTTCCATGATGTGCTTGCGCGACAGGCCACCGCCGTTCGCGCCCTTGTGCATCGGCGCGAACACCTTCGTCGCCAGCACGACTTCCTCGCGGCGGCAGAGATCGCGAATCGCACGGCCCAGGACCTCCTCGCTGACGCCGCCTGCGTAGCCATCGGCGGTGTCGAAGAAGTTGATGCCGAGTTCGACCGCGCGCCGGTAGAACGGGCGGCTCTCGTCCTCGTCCAGCGCCCAGTCGTTGTGCGAGTAGGCCTCCGGCGAGACGGCCTTGCCATAGGTCATGCAGCCCAGGCACAGGCGCGAGACCTTCAGGCCGCTGCCGCCCAGTCTTGTGTACTCCATGATTTTCTCCGTAGTTCGTGTTCAGGTGGCCGGGATGCTCGCCTCACGGGTCCTGCGGCTTCGCTCCGCCCTGACCTCCGCAAGGATCTCACGTGCAACCTCCGAGACCGGCCCGGTCGCGCCGACGAAGCTGACCCGATCGGCGAGCCCTTCCAGCCTGTCGAACAGGCCCCGGGCGATCTGCGAGGGATTGCCCGCGATAACGTAGGTTGCCAGGACATCGTCCGGGATGCGGCGCGCCATCTCGGCGTGCTCGCCCCGTGCCAGCAGCGCGGCCATCTCGGGTTGAAGATCGCCCCAGCCATGATGATCGAGCATGGGGCGATAGGCTTCCACCGAGAGATAGTACGCGACGCGACGCCGGGTCGCCTGGATGGACGCTTCCAGCTCCTCGTCCGTGCGCCCCTCGGCGATGACGACCGGGGTATTGACGGTGAAGTCCTCAAAACTGCGGCCGGCCGCCGCGCGTGCGGCGCGCAGAGCGGGTATCGTGACTTCGCGCAGATAGGCGGCACTCTGGAAACCGATCAAATGAATTCCGTCGCAGCATTCGGCTGCGACCCGCGTCATCGCGGGTCCGACCGCGGCGAGAAAGATCGGCGGTGGGCCACAGGCGAGCGGTGGCGGCCGGAAATTGGGCGGCATCGCCACGTGGCGGAAGAACGGCCCCTGGTGATTCAGCGGCACGCCATCGTTCCAGTTCGCCCAGATGGCGCGTAGCGCGGCGATGTAGTCCCGCATCCTGGGCGCGGGCGCGGACCATGGCATGCTGAATCGATCCACCACCTGCGCGCGCACGTTGGAGCCGAGGCCCAGTGTGAAGCGGCCGCCGCTGTAGCGCTGCAGATCCCAGGCCTGCGATGCCATCACCACCGGCGAGCGCGCGGTCGCGACTGCGATGGCCGTGCCGATGCGTAGCCGCGAAGAGGCATTGGCGATCTGCAGGAGCTGCATGAAGGGGTCGTGCCGAACCTCGCCCGCCCAGACGCATTCATATCCGAATTGGTCCAGGCGGCGGCCGCTGTCGATGAGCGACTCCAGATCGATCCCGTCCCAGATGAAGGCGTCGATGTGCATGTCTTCTTGCCGGGCAAACCGACGCGATGTCGCAGCGATGGCGGCGGTATGTCTCAGGCAGCGGAAGCCGGCGTAATCCCGCCGTTGCGTTCCCGAAGGTTCGGGTTCGCAGCTCGGACCGAGCGGCCAATGGCCGTCACGCGCAAGACCAGAGTTTGGCGACGTAGCCGCTATGAATCGGAAGCTCGTCCGGCCGCGGTGCGTCGATCATCGATTGGAATCGGTCTGCCGCATCGACGACCCGCCGCGTCTGTTCGACGCGCTCGCGACCCAGGTGCGTCGGCAGGGCCAAATTCAGCCGGCGTGCTGCCCCCGAAAACGACCTTTCCTCCGCAACGGCGACTAGCAGCCGATAGGGTTTCCGGTGCGGATTCATCAGGGTCATGCCGTTTTCTTATGGGCTGAGCGTAACGCCTATTGGCGCGATTGTAAAAGTGATAGCACACTTTCGGCGGTACACATCAAAAACGGGACGCTCGGACATGCCCCAGGGAAAAGACGCACCGGAATGCCCCAACGGCTTTCACCCGTTCCGTTGGGAAGATGCCGCCGACCCCTTCGACAAACTGCGTGAACTGCGCGCCACCTGCCCGGTGTCCACGGTCCGGTTCGGCCCGTTGCCTCCCATCAAGCTGTTCACGAAGTTCGCGGACGCCACCGAGATCTACCGGGATTGGGAAGCCTTCGGCAACATCGGCACGACCGTGAACAAGGCCGAGCACGCGGCCACGCCGGTTGCCGACCGCGCCATCATTGCTTCGGATCCGCCATGGCACGGCGCCATGCGCCGCTTCGCCCTGCTCGCGCTTTCGCCAGGCAGTATCGATGCGCATGTGCCGTCCATCCGGGCCTACGCCGTCGAGCGCACCGCGGCGCTCCCGCGCAATACCGTGTTCGACCTGATGGAGATCTGGTCGGCGCCGATCCCGTCGGTGGCGACCGCACGCGTGCTCGGCCTGCCGGACGAAGACGCGCTGGAGTTCCGCGCCTGGGTGCACGGTGGCGTGGAGCACCTGGCGCGCCAGGTATCGCCCTCGTCGCCGGATTTCGTCTGGATCGACAGGTTCGACCAGCCCTTGTCCGGGAGCATGTTCCCGGAATCGGCGGATTACGTCGGCCGCTGGGTGCGCGCCCGCCGCGCCGACCCCGCCGGCCGCACCGACGACGTCCTCGGCAGGATGCTGGACTACGTCGATGGCGAAACCGGCATCCGCTTCAGCGACGAACAGGCAATCGCGCAACTGGTGACCATCATCGCCGCCGGCAACGACACCACCGCATCGTTGATCGGCAATCTCGTGTTCAGGATGCTGACGGTGCCGGACCTTTGGGAGACGCTGCGCCGCAATCGGGCGAAGATAGCCGCCGCCATCGAGGAGTCCCTGCGCCTGGATCCGCCGCAGCAGATGTTTCCGCGCCTGTGCCTGAAGGATCGCGAAGTCGGCGCAGTACCGGTCAAGGCCGGCGAAGTGATCATCATCTCGATGGCCTCGGGCAACCGCGACGAAAGCGTCTACGGCCCGGACGCCGACGAGTTCAACATGGACCGCACCTACCCGAACCCGAGGCACCTGTCCATGGGGCGTGGCATCCACACCTGCATCGGCGCCTACCTGGCCCGCAAGGTGACGCAGGCATCGATCGAAGCCCTGCTCGACGCGGTGCCGGCAATGTCCCTGGCGCCCGGTTACGAGTACGAGAAAGTGATCTATCACCACTTCCGCGGCCCGGAGCGCCTGCTCGTCACGATCCCCGAAAGCCCGCCGGCGTGAGCGGGTTCGTCATCCGCATCGATCGCGAGCGCTGCATGGGCGCCGGCGAGTGCGTGTACAGCGCCGGCAGCACGTTCGCGCTGGATGGCGAGGGAAAATCGGTGGTGATCGATGCCGACGGCGACGGCGAGGCGGCCATCCGCACAGCCGTGCGCGGCTGCCCCAACTTCGCGATTGCCGCATTTCGCGGGAGCGAGCCGGTTCGATAGCGTCCGCTTTCACGTGGCTTTCGGTACGGATCCATCGCTCGAACGTACCCACCGCGTGATCGGCGCGCGAATGACCGTGCCCCGCCCGGGTTCTGGGATAATCCGCGCATGAGCACTCGGGACGAACTCACCCGCCGCCTGGCCGTGCTTACCGCGCCCGGCTCGTTCGCGGCGCGGCGCACGGTGGCGCCGGCGGATCTGGCGCTCGAAGTCGACGGGGTCGGGAGGATCCGCTTCCCAATCACGCCCGCGACCGCCGGGCGCCTGTGCCATGTCGCCAGGCCCGCCCGGTACGGTTACAAGGATGAGACCCGCCTGGATCGGAAGGTCCGCGACACCTGGGAGATCCCGCGCGCCCGCATCCGGATCGACGAGGCCAAGTGGCGCCGGGCGCTGGATCCGGAGCTCGAACGGATCCGCCGCGACCTGGGGCTCGCGGACGGCAGCCGGATCCAGGCACGCCTGTACAACATGCTGGTTTACGGCCCCGGGCAGTTCTTCGCGTTGCACCAGGATTCGGAGAAGAACGACGCCATGTTCGGTTCGCTCGTGGTGTGCCTGCCGTCCACGTTCACCGGCGGCGAATTGATCGTCGAGCACCACGGCGAACGGATGACGGTGGCCGGAACCCGGGGGCGGATAGGCCTCGTCGCCTTCTACGCCGACTGTCACCATGAAGTCCGGCCGGTCCGCAAGGGGCATCGCGTGGTGCTGACCTACACGCTCGGCCTGGCAGGCAAGGCCGCGTCCGCGGCGCCGGCTGCGGGGGCGACGGACGCCCTGTGCCGGGCCGTGCGCGAGTTCTTTGCGAAGCCGCCCGCGCCGCGCTGGACCGGCGAGACGCGGTTGCCGCCGGACCGGCTGGTCTACCTGCTGGATTACCAGTACACCCGGCGGAACCTGTCCTGGGATCGGCTCAAAGGCGCGGACGCGCTGCGTGCGGCCGCACTGCGCAGCGTGGCCGAGCGCCTGGACTGCGAGATCCATCTGGGCCAGGCCGACGTGCACGAAACGTGGGACTGCGAGGCCGACTATTCCGGCTACCGCCGTGCACGCTGGGAGGACGAAGACGAAGAGGACGGCTACGACTTCGACGACGCTTCCGGGGAAGACGACGAGGCCACGCCGGAACTGATCTCGCTCGTCGATTCCGAAATCGAGTTGCGGCACCTCGCCGCGCCGGACGGCCGCAAGGCCGCCGTGGCCGACATCGGAGAGCACGAGGTCTGTTTCACCCGGCCCTCGGCGGAGCTGCAACCCTTCGAATCCACCTACGAGGGCTATACGGGCAACGCCGGCAATACGGCGGAGCGGTGGTATCACCGCGCCGCAGTGGTGCTCTGGCCGCGCGAGCGTAATTTTCTCATCCGGGCGAAGGGTTCGCCGCCGTGGGCCGTCGGCGAAATCGATTCCGCACTGAAAGCCAACGATGCCGAGCGCGCGCGGGCAATGGCGCGCCAGTTGTTGCCCATCTGGCCGCGGGCGGCGCACGCGCACCGCTCGACGGCGCTGCTCGGGCGATGCATCGGCGTCGCCGGCAGGCTGGCCGAACCGCGGATCGCATCCGCTTTGCTTGCGCCCTTTTCAATCTCGCTGCTGGCCTCGCACCTGCCCCGCTTCGCAGATCTCACCGCACGTTACGGAGCCGATTGGAGCCGGCAGGTGGCACAGCGGTGGTTCTCGAACGACGACCCTCGTGAAGAGGAGCGCCTGGGATGGACGTCCCGCCACTGCGTGCCGCTGATGCACGCGCTCGTCGCGCGGGCGCCCGATGCCGGCTCCGATCTACCACGCTGGATCTTGGGCGAACAGTGGCGCTGGTGGCAGGGCTTGTCCAGGAATCGACGCCGGCACGCTGCGCCCCGGGACCTGGCGGCGCAGTTGTCGGCGCTCAACCCGGCATTGCTCGCGCTCGTCGAGTGTACGCATATCGCGGGCGCCACCGCGCTCCACCGGGAGATCATCGATCTTCTCGCCGCTGAAGCCGGAAGCGGCGCGCTGGACCCGCTCGTGGATCTGCTGCGGCTTGCGGCGGACCGGCACGCGGGCGCGGACCGGCGAAGCCTGGGGCTGGGATCGCTGCACGAGGCCTGTACCCGCGAACTCGAGCGCAAGCTGGACACTACGCCCCGCGCCCGGTCGGACTGGTCGATGGGTACGCCGCTCGCATGCAAGTGCAATCTTTGCCGGACGCTCGGTCAGTTCATGCGCTCGGCGGATCAGCGGCGGCTTGAATGGCCGCTGGCGAAGGACAAGCGCGCGCATATTCACCAGATCGTGGAATCGCACGGCCTGCCGATGTCGCATATGACCCGCCGTACCGGCAGTCCGTACACGCTCGTGCTCGAAAAGACCGCCGATCTGTTCACGCGTGAAGCCGCCGAACGGAAGCGACTGCGCGCCGATCTTGCATGGTTGAGGAAGGTCGCCGGGCAGTTCTGAAATGATCGTCCCGGCGTCTTTCCGCTATAGTTCGCCCGACATTCGCACTCTCACGGCAGGCCGATAGACTCCCATGACCAGCGACCGCAAGCCCATCGTCGGCGCCAGCATCCGCGCGCCCTATGCCGACCTCGGCGGTTCCATCCGCCTCATCGAGGAACTCGGGTTCGACCACCTCAGCGTCGGCGAGCACGTCATGTTCCACGGCGTGATGGCCAACAGCATGGTGGTGCTCTCGTACGCCGCCGCCATCACCACGCGCATCAAGCTGCTGTCGTCGGTGGCGCTGGTGCCGCTGTATCCGGCCGCGTTGCTGGCGAAGATGACCTCGATGATCGACGTGGTCTCCAATGGCCGCTACGGCCTGGGCGTGGGGATCGGCGGGGAGTTCAAGACCGAGTTCGACGCCTGCGGCGTGCCGGTGCACGAGCGCGGCGCGCGTACCGATGAAGCATTGGAGATCATCAGGAAGCTTTGGACAGGCGAGACCGTGAGCCACGAGGGCCGGTTCGTGAAGTTCCAGGACGGGCGCATCCAGCCGCCACCGGTGCAGCGGCCGGGGCCGCCGATCTGGGTCGCCGGGCGCAAGGACGCCGCGATCCGGCGCGCCGCGCGCTTCGGGGACGTCTGGTATCCGTACATGTACACGCCGGAGAAGATCGCCGAGAGCATCGTCAAGCTCCGGCAGTTCGAAGCCGGGTTCGGCCGTGCGCCCGGCAGCGTGGACGTACGCGCGCATTGCTTCATCAACGCCGATCCGGATGCCAATGCCGCGCGCGCGGCGGTCGCGCGTTTCGTCGGCGGTACGTATCAGCAGGATTTCACCGGGACGACGGGGCGCTACCTCGTCGCCGGCACGCCGCAGGACTGCGTTCGAAGGCTGCAGGAGTACATCGACGCCGGCGCGACCGGCGTGACCCTGGTGCAGGCCTGCGCGCCGGAGGACTTCGACACCATGATCCGGCGCCTGGCCGCGGAGGTGGTTCCGGGGTTGCGCTGCCGCTAGCGACCGCGCCCCGTCATTGCGAGGCCGAACCGGACCCAGGTCCGGCCGATTGCGGCCATGAACCGCCCGTTCGTCGTCGCGAGCGCAGCGAAGCGACCCACGCGGCCTCGATGGCGCCGGCAGCGCGTGGATTGCTTCGTCGCTTCGCTCCTCGCAATGACGGCATTGCTACCCGCGCTGACGAGCGGGGAGGCTACTGGTTGGTGAATTTCGGCGGGCGCTTCTCCATGAACGCCTGGCGTGCCTCGTTGGCGTCCATGGCCATGGAGGTCACGAGCTGCTGGCGGTTCTCGATGTCCATCGCCGCCTGGGCGTGGACTTCCAGCGCCGTCCACATCGCTTCCTTGGTCAGCTCGATCCCGAACGGCGCATTGCGCTGGATTTCATCCGCCTTGGCGAACACGGCGTCCATCAGCGTGCCGTCCGGAACCACGTCGGTGACCAGGCCGATTCGCAACGCCTCCTGCGCGCCGATGATGCGGCCGGTGAGCATGAGTTCCTGGGCACGCGCGGCGCCGACCAGCCGCGGCAACAGCCAGCTCGTGCCGATATCACAGGCGGAGATGCCGATGCGCACGAACGCGGCGTTGAACTTCGCCGATTCAGCCGCGATGCGGATGTCCGACCCGAGCACCATGGCGAAGCCCCCGCCGGCGGCCGCGCCGTTCACGGCAGCGATGATCGGCTGCGGCGTGCGCCGGAAGTGCGGGACGAGCGACTGGATGTGTTTCTGCACCCCGAGCTGCTGGCGCACGTGGCCCAGATCCTCGGTGTGCGGCGCCAGGCCGTAGCCCTTCAGATCCAGCCCGGCGCAGAACCCGCGCCCGGCGCCGGTGAGCACGATGACGCGGCAGGCGTGATCGATTGCGATCCGATCCAGCGCATCGTGCAGGCGTTGCACCAGCTCCGAATCAATTGCGGCTCTTCGTGTAATCGAGTGGGTGGATTTTGACGTTTTCACAGCTTCGGCAGCATGCAGGTGAGGACCTTCAGCCGAAGGTATTCCTCGTCGCGCAGCCCGTACGCCCGACGCTGGATCACGCGGA
>JBFXBD010000025.1:0-82917 GCA_050183625.1 Gammaproteobacteria bacterium | reverse complement strand
TGAGTCGATACTGCGCGCACATGACCCAGCGGCTGGTTAGCCTGCCGATCTCCACCCGTCGGGTGGCGATGTGCATGCGACACGTATTGACGCCCATCGTATACGCCATCGTTCGAGCACCGCGCACATTGAGCGCCGCGATAATGAACGCCATCGACTTTCTGGCGACGAACGCGCGCCGCGCGCATCCGGCGCGCGAGGCGAAGTCCGGTCGACTCAAGCTCGGGCTGCAGCACGTTTACGGCACCCCTTAAGAACTAACGTATGAGCGCGGGCTTGCAAGAAAATCAAAGCGAACGGTTAGGAAGCTGCGGATGCGAAACAAACTCGTAGGGGCGACTCGTCGAGTCAGCTTCCGCAGGAGACAGCAGTCGTGAAAATGCTTGTTGCCTATTCGATGGTGAGCTCGCACGTTCAAACGACACGGGATTATCTCAGCGCGCCGCTTCTTTATTCGGGCTTCGACGTAGACTACCTGCACGTCACACTGGGCGCGCGGATGGACGCTTCTGTACTGGAGCCATACCAAATTGTTTTTCATAGTTACTGTGCCCGCCTGATATTCGACAATTACGTTTCGTCTGACTACATCGAGGCCATGCGGACGTTCCCGGGGCTGAAGGTCTTGGCGGTTCAGGACGAGTACGACGCCACTGACAAGCTCAAGGCGGCAATTCGCAGCCTTGGGTTCCAGATCGTTTTGACTTGCGTTCCCCAAGACGAATTGGAAAAGGTCTACCCAAAAGCGGAGTTCCCAGGTGTCCGTTTTCATACCGTCTACACGGGTTACGTGCCAGACGATTTCGTAACACATTCGCCGAAAATCGTACCGTTGCGCGATCGGCCGATCAGACTCGGTTATCGGGGGCGCGATATCGGGCCGATGTACGGTCGGCTCGGACGCGACAAGTTCGAGATCGGTGCACGCATGCTGGAGATCTGCACCGCCGAGGGTTTGAGTTGCGACATCGCCATGGACGAAAAGAGCCGGATATATGGAACTGCCTGGTTCGAGTTCATCGGCAACTGCAGGGCGATGTTGGGAACTGAATCGGGATCGAATGTTTTCGATTTCGACGGTGGAATCAGGCGGCGGTTCGAAGAAATGACTTCGGAACTAGGCAGGCCACCAACTTATGCCGAATTCGAGCACCAGACTGTCGACAAGGATCGGACCATCAATATGGGTCAGATCTCTCCACGGGTTTTTGAATGCGCTCTGATGAGGACGCCGATGATTCTGTTGCGTGGGCATTACTCCGGCGCCCTTAGACCCGGCGAGCACTACATCGCGCTGGAAAAGGACTATTCCAACGCGACGGATGTGCTGCGCTGCCTAGACGATTTCGACGGATTGTCAGCCATGGCTGACCGGACGTACCGGCACCTCGTAGCATCTGGGCGGTTCGGCTACCGGCACATCTGGCAGAACCTTGCAAAGATGTTTGCGGAACGTGCTTGCGAACTCGCCAGGGACGCCGCTGCTGGCGCATGCTTGGTCCAGCGCCAGGACGGTGGGTCTTCGAGTGAGTTCCGCGATCCGGAACATCCGATGTTCGAAGTGCCTACGAAACACACGAAGTCATTGGAGGACTACAACCGTCAAATCGAGGAAGCGAGCAAGGTCGCGCATACGAAGGCTCCGCAGTCGGGTTTGGTCATTCCACTCAAGTGCCTGCCTCAAAAGCATAAAATCGGCATCGCAATGGCTCTGAAATGGGCACTTGCCGCCAAGGATAGCGGCCGGAGCCCCACCCCCAAGGGGAGGGTTCTTCTACTGGCATGGGCCATGACGCCCGAACCGCTGAGGCGTCGCATCATGGGTCGGCTTGAGCAGATGGATTGCGTGCGGGAACGTTTGTGACTGTTGATGAGATGGGCGAAGAAGAGCCAATAGGTGTCTTCTGGCATCCACTCGTGGGCGAAGCGTGTAAATCAGTCATTCGCCGATGACTTGGCCGGCGGCGCTGAATAGTTGATTAGTTAGCGGATTGCGCGGAACGCGGCGTAACGGAAATTTGGCACGTACCGCTACGGCGATTACGGTCAGCGCGATTCCGTGCTGCTTTCGGCGGCCTCAGGAAAAAAATTGCGCCCGATCCAGTAATCAACCCATAAGTTGTGGTCGTGGTAGGACGTCCCCACGATATGTAGCTGTTCACATTCTGAACGAGGTGGGGCATACTCGCGTTCAAATCATGAACGCGATGCCGTGACCAAGGAACGCGAGGAAACGCTGACGCTGGAGATCCTCCAGGCGATCGAAGCGCGCAGCGACGTGACCCAGCGTCACCTCGCGGATCGGATGGGCGTCGCGCTCGGCCTGGCGAATTCGTACCTGAAGCGTTGCGTGCGCAAGGGCCTGGTCAAGATCACGCAGGCGCCCGCGAACCGGTATCTCTACTACCTGACTCCGAGCGGGCTGGCAGAGAAGGGCCGCCTGACCGCGCAGTACCTGACCTACTCGCTCGATTTCTATCGCCGCGCCAGCGCCGCGATGGCGGCGGCTTTCGCGCAGTGCGAGCAGCGCGGCTGGAACCGGGTCCTGCTGGGCGGGATGTCCGAACTGGCCGAAGTCGCCTCGGTGCGCGCCCACGACTTCAATATCGAGGTGATCGGTACCTTCGATCCCGCGACGATCGCGACCCGGTTCGTCGGCAGGCCGGTCTGGAGCCGGGTGGAAGAGCTACCCGCAGCCGACGCCTGCGTATACAGCGCGCTCGGCGCCCAAGTGGCGGCTTATGCCGCCCTGGTCGCGCACTTCGGCCCGGAGCGGGTCGTGGTGCCGGAAATCCTGCGTTCGATTGTTTCGGCCGGCGCGTCGTCCTCCACGACGGCGTGATCGGCGCGCGCCGGTCCAAGGGATCGGCCGCGACAATGCGTGAATCCATGCCATACGGGGTCCGCGACGGACACTGTAGGGCGGTAGCGTGCCTGGAAATGGGAGACCTGAGCACATGACTGCACCCGACGCCAACAGCTCCGCGCCCTACCGGGCGCCGCTTCGAATCACCGATCGGCGCGTCCGCCTGGCCGTCGTCGGCCTGGGCCGCATCTCCGGTCGCCACCTGGAGGCGATCAGCGCCCACGGCGAGAAGGCCGAGCTGGTCGCGGTCTGCGATACCGACGCCGATCTGATGCGCGCGCAGTCCGCGCAGCTCGGCGTGCCCGGTTTCGAGTCGATCGAGGACCTGCTCGCGCGCAGCGACGCGGACGTGCTCGCGCTGTGTACGCCGAGCGGTCTGCATCCGCAGCAGGCGGTGCAGATCGCCGCCGCCGGCAGGCACGTCATCACCGAGAAGCCGATGGCGACCCGGCTGGCGGACGGCAAGCGCATGGTCGCCGCCTGCGATGCAGCCGGCGTGCATCTGTTCGTCGTCAAGCAGAACCGGCTCAACCCGACCCTGCAGCTGGTCAAGCGCGCGGTGCAGAAGCGCCGCTTCGGCCGCATCTACATGGTGAACGTGAACGTGTTCTGGACCCGCCCGCAGTCCTACTACGACGCGGCGAAGTGGCGCGGCACCTGGGAGTTCGACGGCGGTGCGTTCATGAACCAGGCCAGCCACTACGTGGACCTGCTCGACTGGCTGGTGGGGCCAATCGAGAGCGTACACGCCTACACCTCCACGCTGGAGCGCAACATCGAGGTCGAGGACACCGGCGTGGCGAACGTCAAGTGGCGCTCCGGCGCGCTCGGGTCGGTCAACGTCACCATGCTGACCTACCCGAAGAACCTGGAGGGTTCCATCACGATCCTGGGCGAGAAGGGCACGGTGCAGGTGGGCGGGGTGGCCGTGAACGAAATCCACCACTGGGAGTTCGCCGAACCCGACGAGGACGACGCCAGGGTGCGCGACGCCAGCTACCAGACCAACTCCGTGTACGGCATCGGTCATCCGCTGTACTACGACAACGTGCTCAAGGTGCTGCGCGGCGAGGACCGGCCGGAGACCGATGGCCGCGAGGGCCTGCGGTCCCTGGAGACGCTCATCGCCATGTATACCAGCGCGCGCGACGGCAGGCGCGTGTCGCTGCCGCTGGAATACTGAACGCAACCGCAGCGCGAGGAACAACCGCCATGGCCGACTACCAGGTCCACCCCAGCGCCATCGTCGACGAGGGCGCCGACATCGGCGCCGGGACCCGCATCTGGCACTGGGTCCACGTCAGCGGCGGCGCCCGCATCGGGCGCAACTGTTCGCTGGGCCAGAACGTGTTCGTCGGCAACGACGTGCGCGTGGGCAACAACGTCAAGGTGCAGAACAACGTCTCGATATTCGATGCCGTCACCATCGAGGACGATGTCTTCTGCGGCCCGAGCATGGTGTTCACGAACGTCTACAACCCGCGCTCGCCAATCGAGCGCAAGAAGGAATACCGGCCCACGCTCATCCGCCAGGGCGCTTCGCTCGGGGCGAACTGCACCATCGTGTGTGGCAACACCGTCGGGCGCTATGCGTTCGTCGGCGCCGGCGCGGTGGTGAACCGCGACGTGCCCGATTTCGCGCTGGTGGTCGGGGTTCCGGCACGCCAGATCGGCTGGATGAGCCGGTTCGGCGAGCAGTTGAAGCTGCCGCTGCAGGGCGACGCCGAGGCGGTGTGCGCGCATACCGGCGATCGCTACCTGCTGCGCGGCGGCGTCTGCACGTTGCACGCGGCCTGAGGAGGCTATCCGTGGAATTCATCGATCTGAAGACGCAGTACCGGCGCCTGAAGGCGCCGATCCAGGCACGCATGGACCGGGTGCTCGAGCACGGGCAATACATCATGGGGCCGGAGGTCGCCGAACTGGAACAGCGGCTCGCCGACTACACCGGCGCACGCCATTGCATCGCGGTGGCGAGCGGCACCGACGCGCTGCTCATCGCCATGATGGCGCTGGGCGTGCGCGCCGGAGACGAGGTGATCACCACCCCGTTCACCTTCATCGCCACCGGCGAGATGATTGCGCTCATCGGCGCCCGCCCGGTGTTCGTGGACATCGACCCGGGCACGTACAACATGGATCCGGCCCTCATCGAGGCGGCGATTACCCCGCGCACGCGGGCCATCATGCCGGTGAGCCTGTACGGCCAGTGCGCCGACTACGACGCCATCAACGCGATCGCCGCCCGTCACGGGCTGGCCGTGATCGAGGACGGGGCGCAGAGCTTCGGCGCGACCAGCAAGGGGCGCAAGTCGTGCGCGCTGACCGCCATCGGCTGCACCAGCTTCTTTCCGTCCAAGCCCCTGGGATGCTACGGCGACGGCGGCGCCTGCTTCACCAGCGACGACGCGCTCGCGAAGGCGATGCGCGAGATCCGCGTGCACGGCCAGGATCGCCGCTATCACCATCCGGTCATCGGCGTGAACGGGCGCATCGACACGCTTCAGGCCGCCATCCTGCTGGCCAAGCTCGATACCTTCCCCGAGGAGGTCGCCGCCCGCGAGCGCATCGGCGCGCGCTACGCGGAGTCGATCGCCGCCAGCGGCGCGCGCGCGGCCTGTACCCGACTGGAGCCGCACAACACCAGCGTGCACGCGCAGTACACCGTGGCGGTGGACGACCGGGACGGCGTCGGCAAACGCCTCAACGCCGCCGGCGTTCCGACGGCGGTGCATTACCCGGTGCCGCTGCATCTGCAGCCGGCATTCGCCGGCCTGGGACTGGGCGCCGGCAGCTTTCCGGTCGCCGAGCGTTCGGCGGCGCGGGTGATGAGCCTGCCGATGCATCCGTTCCTGGACGACGCGACCCAGGATCGGATCGTCGACGCCCTGCGCGCCGCCACCACGGGCGGCTGAGCGCCATGGATCTGCGCGGACGCAAGCTCATCGTCATCGGTGGCGCGGGCCTCATCGGCTCGCACACGGTCGACCTGCTGTGCCGGGAGGATGTCGGCGAGATCGTCATCTATGACAATTTCGTGCGCGGCACGCACGAGAATCTCGCCGGCGCCTTGCGCGATCCGCGCGTGCGCATCTTCGAAGCCGGCGGCGACATCTGCCAGAGCGACATCCTCGAGGCCGCGCTCGCGGGCGCCGATGGCGTCTTCCACTTCGCCGCGTTGTGGCTGCTGCAATGCCACGAGTACCCGCGCGCCGCGTTCGACGTCAACGTGCGCGGCACGTTCAACGTCCTGGAGGCGTGCGTTGCCCAGGGCGTGAAGCGGCTGGTCCACTCGTCGTCCGCCTCGGTCTACGGCGACGCCGTCACCGAGCCGATGGAGGAGGACCACCCCTTCAACAACAAGAACTTCTACGGCGCCACCAAGATCTGCGGCGAGGCCATGGCACGCGCGTACCACCACCGCTACGGGCTGAACTACGTCGGCCTGCGCTACATGAACGTCTACGGCCCGCGGCAGGACTACCGGGGCGCGTACATCGCGGTGATCATGAAGATGCTCGACGCGCTCGATCGGGGCGAGGGGCCGACGATCTTCGGCGACGGCAGCGAGGCGTTCGACTTCGTCGCCGTGGAGGATTGCGCCCGGGCCAACCTGTGCGCCATGCGCGCGGAGGCGGTCGATCGCTGCTACAACGTCGGCACGGGGGTGAGAACGTCGTTGCGCGAAATCGCCGAACGCCTGCTCGCCATCACCGGGTCGAACCAGTCGATCCGCTACGAACCGCGCAGCCAGGCCACCCTGGTGCGCAATCGCATCGGCAGCCCGAGGCGCGCGCGCGAGGAGATCGGCTTCGAAGCCACGATTGCGCTCGACGATGGGTTGCGCCGGCTCATCGCCTGGCGCGCGGAGCACAAGTCGCGCAATGTCGCGCGGGCCGGCGCGCCATGAGCGGGCCGGAACGCACCATCGCGATCGCCACGCCGTTCCTGGGCGAGGAGGAGTGGCTGGCGCTGCGCGAACCGCTGCAGTCCGGCTGGCTGACGCAGGGCCCGAAGGTCGCGCAGTTCGAGCGCGAGTTCGCCCGCATGCACGGGGTGCAGCGGGCGATCGCCACCACGTCCTGCACCACCGCGCTGCATCTGGCGCTGCTGGCGCTCGACATCGGCCCGGGCGACGAGGTCATCGTCCCGGCCTTCACCTGGGTGGCGACCGCCAACGCGGTGCTGTATTGCGGTGCGACGCCGGTGTTCGCCGATGTGCGGCGCGACACCTTCAATATCGATCCGGAGCGGATCGCGTCCCTGCTGACGCCACGCACGCGCGCGGTGATCGTGGTGCACCTGTTCGGCCTGTGCGCGCCGATGGACGAGATCCGCGCGCTGCTGCCGCCCCACGTGGCGATCGTCGAGGACGCCGCCTGTGCCGCCGGTGCGCGCTACCGCGGCAGATCCGCGGGCGCTCTGGGCCGCGTCGCCGCGTTCTCGTTCCACCCGCGCAAGTCGATTACCACCGGCGAGGGCGGCATGGTGACCACCGACGATGCCGGGCTCGCCGAGCGCGTGGACCGGCTGCGCAATCACGGCGCTTCCGTGCCCGAGGAGGTGCGGCACCGCGGTCCGCGCCCGTGGCAGCTTCCCGAGTTCGCCGTGCTCGGCTACAACTTCCGGATGACCGATCTGCAGGCGGCGGTCGGCATCGTTCAACTGGGGCGGCTCGAGGGCTTCGTGACTGAGCGCGGGCGGCGCGCGGCCCGCTATCGCGAGTGCCTGGCGGACCTGCCCTGGCTCGCGCTGCCGGAGGAACCGGCCGGCGGGCGGCACGCCTGGCAGGCATATGTGGCGTACGTCGATCCGGGCCGGGCGCCCATGCCGCGCGACGCGATGATGGAGCGCCTCCAGGCCGCGGGAATATCCACCCGGCCGGGCACGCACGCGGTACACATGCTCGCCTACTACCGCGATCGTTTCGGCCTGGCGCCGGACGATTTTCCGGGCGCGCGCGACTGCGAGCGCAACACCATGGCCATTCCGCTGCACAACCGGATGGACGACGCCGATTTCGACTACGTCGTGCGGGAACTGCGCCGCCTGGGCTGAGCACGGCGCAGGTCCGACGACGAAGCATGTTCGCATACGTGCAGTTCAGGCGCTTCCTCCAGCACGCGGCGGGGCGCGTACGCATCGTGCCGCTCGGGCAGGCGGATGGGACACCGGCGCTGATCCTGCGCCACGACGTGGATCTGGATCTGGAACTCGCGTTGCGCCTGGCGCAGGTGGAACACGATTGCGGTGTGCGCGCCAGGGAGGTCCTGTTCGCAGACTCTATGCACCACTACGACTCGGTGCTTGCAGGCAATACCCTGCGTGAAATTCTAAGATTTGGTCGGGTTTGTCCCCCGCTGACCCATGGTCTCCAACGCTATAAGTTGCGGCGTGCATGGCCCGCCGTTGCGAGTTCAGGCGGTGTGGCCGATCGAGATCCCGATCGCCGGTGTATCGCCGGCTCCCGATTCAGATCTGCCCGTCAGCGACGAGTTGCTCGTCATCGCCGGGATGGATGGTCGGGAGCGGCCGGCGTGAGCGGACCGCGCTGAGATGTGCGGGATCACCGGTGCCGTATCGCTCGGCGCGTCGCTCGACCACCACCGTTTCAAGACGATGGTGGACAGTATCGCCCATCGCGGGCCCGACGACGCCGGCTACCTGGTGTGGCGGTCCGGTCGTGCGGGCGGGGACCGGGGCGCAAAGGCGTTCACGGACCGGCGCTTCCGTTCGGTGATGCCGCATCTGCCGGCGATCGATACGCCCGAGGGCGAGCGCACGCTGGCCGAGCCGGGCTGGGATGTGTTCCTGGGCCACCGCAGGCTGGCGATCATCGACACCGGCCCTGGCGGGCACCAGCCGATGCGCGGCGCGACGCCGGATCTGTGGGTGGTGTACAACGGCGAAATCTACAATTCACCCGAGCTGCGCAGCGAGCTGCAGGCGTTGGGCCGGGTGTTCACGAGCCGCTCGGACACCGAGGTGCTGCTCGCGGCCTACGAGGCCTGGGGCATCGAGTGCATCGAGCGGTTGAACGGCATGTTCGCCTTCGCCTTGCTGGACGCGCGCACGAACCGCCTGCACCTGGTGCGCGACCGCTACGGGATCAAGCCGCTGTACTACCACTCGGACGGTGGCCGGCTCGCGTTCGGTTCCGAGGTCAAGGCGATCCTTCATAGTCTGGGCGGCTTCCCACGCGTCGACCTCCTCGCGCTCGACGAGTACTGCACGTTCCAGCACGTGTTCTCGGAGCGCACGCTGTTCTCGGGGGTGTCGCAGCTGGCGCCGGGCACGCGGCTGGAGGTGGACCTCGGCACCGGCGCCATGTCCCGGGCGCGCTACTGGGATTTCGATTTCAGCGTCGAGACCGGCGGGGACGCGGACGCGATACGCGACGAACTGGCCGCGCACATCGAGCGCGCCGTGCGGCGCCAGTGCCTGAGCGACGTGCCGATCGGCTGCTACCTGAGCGGCGGCATGGACTCGGGCACGATCACGGCGCTGGCGGCGCGCCACCTCGGGCGCATCCACACCTTCACCTGCGGATTCGACCTGTCCGAGGCCGCGCAGCACGAGCAGGCGTTCGACGAGCGTGCCACCGCCGAGTTCATGTCGAACTTGTTCCAGACCGAGCACTACGAATGCGTGCTGCACTCGGGCGACATGGAAGCCACGCTGGACGACCTGGTCTGGCATCTGGAAGACCTGCGCGTGGGGCAGTCGTACCCGAACTACTGCGTGGCGCGGCTGGCGAGCCGCTTCGTCAAGGTGGTGATGAGCGGCACCGGCGGCGATGAACTCTTCGGCGGCTATCCGTGGCGCTATGCCGCCGCGGTGGCGCCGAACGGCACCGATTTTATCAACAACTACTACCGGTATTGGAAGCGCCTGGTCAGCAACACCGATAAGCCGGCCTTCTACCACCCGGACGTGATCGCGGCCATGAACGCGTTCGATGGCCCGGACGGCACGCCGCTGCGGGACTACTCGCTGAACATGTTCAAGCGCGTTTTCCCGGGGCGCGTGCGCGCGGACGCCCTGGCCGATCAGGTCCGCAGTTCGCTGTATTTCGAGTGCAAGACCTTTCTGCACGGTCTGCTGGTGGTCGAGGACAAGCTGTCGATGGCGCACTCGCTCGAGAGCCGGGTGCCGATGCTCGACAACGACCTCATCGATTTCGCGTGCCGCGTGCCGGTGACCTTGAAAGTCTCCGGGATCGATCACCTGCAGCGGCTGGATGAGAACCTGCTCGGCGAGAAGAAGCTCTATCGAGAGCAGATGCACACCGGCAAGAACATCCTGCGCAACGCGATGGCGACCATCCTCCCGGATCGGGTCAATGGCGCGCGCAAGCAGGGGTTCAGCGGTCCGGACGAGAGCTGGTTCCGCGGCCGTGCCGCGCAGTTCGTGCGGCGCATGCTGCTGTCCGGCAACAGCCGGATCGGGGCCTACGTGCAGTTGCCGTTCGTGGAGCAGGTGCTTGCGCAGCACGGCGCAGGCGCGGCGAACCATCGCCTGCTGATCTGGAGCCTGGTCAGCCTGGAGAGCTGGTTGCGGCGCTTCGACAGCCCCGGTGTCTGGGCGGCGGGGAGCGCGGCGCATGGCTAGCGCGTGCGCGACCGCCGGCGCGGCGGGTACCGGCGCTGCGAGCGTCAGTGTCGATGCCTGCCGGGCCGTCGACGAGGCGGCCTTCGAGGCTTTCGCGGCCTCGCAGCCGCACGGCACGCTGTACGCAGCGCCGGCATTTCATCGTTTCATCGGTGCGGCCGCGGGCGGCGAACAGCACTACCTCCTGGCCCGGCGCGGCGGCGCGCTCGCAGGTGCATTGGCGTATTTCGTCGGTCGTTGCGATGCCGGCACGCTGGTCAACAGCCTGCCCTGGTACGGCAGCCACGGTGGCTGCATCCTGCCGGCCGACGACGAGGTGCGGCGGGTGCTCCTACAAGCGTATGCCGGGCAATTGCAAAGGCTGCGCCCGGTATCTGCGACGCTCGTGCTCACGCCGGAGGAAATGGACCGAGCGGAGCTTTATCGGGACGTATTGCAGCCCGACGCGCAGGACGAACGCATCGGCCAGGTCTCGGCCCTGCCCAGCACCGATGCCGACGTCGACGCGGCCCTGTTCGCCGCAATGAACGGCAAGACGCGCAATCTGGTGCGCAAGTCGCTACGCCAGGGATTCGTCGAGTGCGTGAGCGACGACGACGATGCCTGGCGGTTCCTGCACGCGGTGCACGCGCGGAACATGCAGGGGCTGGGCGGCGCGGCGAAACCCTGGGAGCACTTCACGGCGCTGCGCGCGGCACTGCCGGCGCGGATGCGGCGCCTGTCGCTCGCCTGCCTGGACGGCCGTCCGGTAGCCGCGCTGCTGCTGCTCGCATTCAATCGCACCGTGGAGTACGTCACGCCCGTGGCGCTGGCCGAGGAGCGTAGCCGCCAGCCGCTGTCGTTCCTGATCTGGCACGGCATGCGCTGGGCGGCCGCCGGGGGATATCGCTGGTGGAACTGGGGTGGGACCTGGAAGACCCAGGACAGCCTGCATCACTTCAAGGCCGGCTGGGGCGCGCTGGATCGGCCCTACCGCTACCTCGTCAACGCCGGGCCGGGCGGCGTGGCGGCAATCGTCGCGCAGCGGCAGGCCCTGCGTGCGGGGCTGCCGTATTACTACCTCTATCCCTTCGATCGATTGCCATCGTGATCCCGCACAGCAGGCCGACCATTACGGACGAGGACGTCGCCGGCGTGGTGGAGCAGTTGCGCTCCGGCATGCTTGCCGAGGGCGAGGCCGCCGCGCGGGTGGAATCCTGGTTCGCCGCGCACGGCGCCGCCGCCGGGGCGGTGGCGGTCGGCTCGGGGTGCCAGGGCCTGTTGCTCGCCCTGCGCGCCCTCGGCGTCCGCGCCGGTGACGAGGTCATCCTGCCGACGCTGGTCTGTCCGGAGGTCTGGTCGGTGGTCGACTGGTGCGGCGCGAAGGCGGTGGTGGTCGACGTGGACGAGGACTACCTGCTGTCGCTCGAGGCCGCGCGCGCCGCGTTGTCGCCCCGCACGCGCGCGATCATCCTGCCCTACGTGCTGGGCATCCATCGCGATCCGGCGCCGTTGCGGTCGCTCGGCGTCCCGGTGCTGGAGGACTGCGCGCAGTACCTGGATCCGGCCCGGATGGCCGGCGCGCTCCTGGGCGATGCGGTCGTGTACTCCTTCGAGGCGACCAAGGTCCTGGCCGCGGGCGAGGGCGGGCTGGTGCTGACCCGCCGGGACGATGTCGCGCGCGCGCTGCGCGCCGCCAAGCGTTGCGGGAAGTCCGGCGGCAAGCTGAACCTGTTTCCGCTCTCCGATCTCCAGGCACGGCTCGCGTTGACCCAACTCGGGCAGATCGATGCCTTCCTCGCCCGGCGCCGCACGCTGGCGCAGCGCTACCTGGCGGCGTTCGAGGGGCATCCGTCGATCGCGGTGCCGCACGCAGTGCGCACCGCGTCGATGTTCTTCAGGTTGCCGCTGCAGATGCGTGCCGGCGGCAAGGAGGAGGTCGATGCATTGATCGAGCGCTGCGCCGCGCGCGGCGTGTCCGTGCGGCGCCCGGTCGATCGCCTTGTCCACCGCCTGCCCGGCGTGCGCGCGCAGTGCCTGGTCGCGGAGGATCTGCACGCCCGCACGTTTTCCGTGCCGCTGTATCCGGCGTTGTCCGACGAAGACGCGCAGGCGGTCGTGCGCGCCGTGCTCGACTCGCTGCCGTGAACCGCCGGGGCCGCGCATGAGCGACGCGCGCGTGGAGCGCTATCGCAAGGACGCCGATCTGGAGCGCGTGCTGGAGGAGATGAACGCCGCGCTCGACGCGCACGCATGGGAGTCGTTCGCGGCGGCGTCGGCGCCCGTGCAGCCCGTGACCTTCGTCGTCGGATTGCAGCGTTCCGGCACCACGCTGATGATGCAGCTTCTGGCCAACTGCTTCGATTTCACCTATGCGGACAATATCGTCGCGCGCTTCTGGCGCGCGCCGCACGTCGGCGTCGCGCTGTCGCGCAGCGTGCACGGCGGGCGCCGGCCGCCGTGCACGTTCCGCTCGGACTACGGCACGACCGCGGAATCGCACGAGCCGCACGAATTTGGTTACTTCTGGTCTCATTGGTTCGATATGGGCCCCGATCACGAACTCACCGCTGCTGAACTCGCGAAGGTGGACGTAAAGGGACTGGTGCGTTCGCTGGCGCGGATGGAAGCTGCCGGCGGCGCCCCGCTTCTCTTCAAGGCGGTATACATCGGTTTGAACACCGAATTCGTGGCTGGAATACTTCCTTCCAGCAGGTTCATCTACCTGCGCCGCGATCCGCTTGCGGTTGCCCGCTCGACCTATCGCGGGCGGCTGGATCGATACGGGCGCGCCGACGCCTGGTGGTCGCTTCGCCCCGCGGGCAGCCAGCAGGCCCACGGGCTTGCGCCCGCCGAGTCTGTGGCGTGGCAGGTCGCGACCAGCCGCCGCCGCATCGAACGGGCGCTGCAGGTTCCCGGCCCGCGGCGCGTGCTGGCGATCGACTACGAGGAACTGGTCCGGGATCCGGCCGGTTGCATGCAGGCCGCGGGCCGGTTCCTGGGAGCCGTGCCCCGTGAAATCGACTGGAGTGCCGTCGCTTCGGGTGCGCGTGCCGCCCGCCCCCTGGAACCGGCGGTGGAAGTGGCGCTGCGGGCGGGCATCGGGCGTTGGGAGCGCGCGAGGCCATGAACGGCGCCCGCCGGATCTGCCTGACCTTCGACATCGACTGGGCGCACGACGAGGTCATTGAAGCCACGCGTTCGCTCCTGGAAGGTGCCGGGGTGTCCGAGGCGACTTTCTTCGCGACCCACGCGACGCCGGTGCTGGAGCGGCTGGAGCGCTCCGGGTTCGAGGTCGGCATCCACCCGAACTTCAACCCGTTGCTCGACGGCGTGGCAGGCGGATCCGCCGAGTCGATCGTCGATTCGCTGATGCGGCTGGTCCCGAATGCACGATCGGTGCGCAGCCATTCGCTGACGCGCAGCGCCCGCCTGTCGCAGGTGTTCCGCGCCGCAGGGCTGACGCACGAGTCCAATATCATGCTGCCGCTGCGCGCGGGGGCGGCGGTCGGGCCGTTCGAGCAGCCCGGCGGATTGTTGCAGGTGCCGTTCCACTGGGGCGACTACGACACGCTCTCGCGCGGCGGCGCGCTCGACGCGCGCGGCCTGCTCGACGCGCGCGGCCTGCTCGACGCCCCGGGCGACAAGGTCGTCAACATCCACCCCGTGCACGTCTACTTGAATACCGAACACCTGGAACGCTACGAAGCCGCGCGCGGCCTGCTCGGCGACGCCGGCGCGCTCGGCGCCCGCCGCAACCGGGCCCGCTTCGGAGTCGCGGATTTCCTGAAGGAACTGATCGAAATGGCTGCAAAGTCGGGATACGCGCCTGTCGCCATGCGGCAGATGCGGGCGTCACATGGATGACGCGACGTTCCAGGGCGTCCTGGCGCGCTACTCGGACCTGCTCGGCGACAACGACAGCCGGTTCCTGAGGCGCATCTACGCCGGCGGGCTCGACCGCTACCGGGAGCGCATCGCCGCCGTCGGTTTCACCGGCCACTCGGCGGTCCTGGACGCGGGATGCGGGTTCGGCCAGTGGGCGCTCGCGCTCGCCGCCTGCAACGCTTCCGTGGTCGGCGTCGACGTCGGCGCGATCCGCCTGCGGTTCCTGAGCGATCTGTCCGCCGCGGCCGGCGTGGACAACCTCCAGGTCCGGCATGCGAGCCTGGACCGGTTGCCGTTCGATGAGGCGCGCTTCGACGCGGTATTCTGCTACGGCGTCGTGTTCTGCACGGACTGGAAGCGATCCCTGGCGGAGATGCTGCGGGTCGTGCGCCGCGGCGGTCGTGTCTATGTGAACGTAAACGACATCGGCTGGACCCTGCACCTGTTTCGCAACGAACCCAACCGCGCCGACGACTACGACCCGCGCGCGGTCGCGGTCGCCAACTTCCAGAACACCCTGGCGTACGAGCGCGACGGTCGCGCTCCGGAGCGGGGCCAGATCATCATCTCCTGCGAACAGTTGTGTTCCGAGGCGGCCAGGCTGGGCGCGGCGGTGGTCGCGTGCGGTGCGGAAGGCACCCTGCGGCTGGACGCGCGGGCACCGCAGCCGCGGCCGTTCTTTCAGGCGGCGTACGACGGATTGCCCGGCTGCTTCGAAGTGGTGCTGGAGAAGCCGGTTTGAACGTATTCGAGGGGATCGGGCGCAGGCCGCTGCGCGTGATGTTGCACGGCAACGTCTGCAACAACTTCTACACCATCGGCAAGGCGCTGAACGAGCATTCCGACATCCAGGCGGATCTGCACCTCGACGAGGGCGAACTCGCCAACCCGGTCTCGAACCCGGCGAGCGAGGATCCGCAGGTCGCGACGAATCCGCCCCCCTGGCTCAAGGTCGGCCGCTACATGAATCTCGAACGCCCGCAGGACAGCCCGCTGGTGCGGCTGGCGGCGGACTACGATCTCGCGATCGTCAGCGCGTACGGGCCGAAGTTCATGGCCCATGCGTCGATCCCGTGGTGCTTCTACAGCTCCGGTGCCGACATCACCATCGAACCGTTCTGGCTGCGCAGGATGAAGGACTATCGCCCGCACGACTGGCTGCCGCACGTCGTCGCGGCGACGATCCCGGAGCCGATGAACGACTGGCTGTTCGGGATCGGCTTCGAACGGATGCGCGAGATGCGGCGCTTCGCGCTGGCGACACTGCGCAACACGCGCAATCAGGCCGACGGCATCCGCAGATCGACCCTGGTCCTTTCGACCGACATCGCTCCCAAGGTGGATGCCATCAGGCGCCTGCGGCTGCCCGTCGAGCGGGCGTACTACGCCTACAACCCGCTCGTGATGCAGTCCGAGCGTTTCGTCGGCGCGCGCGCGGAGCGCCCGTCGTGGGTCGGCGACGATCTCACCGATGCGATTCGCGCCGGTGACTTCCGGGTGTTCATGCCGTCCCGGCTCATCTTCGGCTCCGGCCACGGCGACGTTGTGACCGGTCACGGCAAGCGCAACGACCTGTTCTTCGAAGGGTTCGCGCGCTTCGTCCACGAAGGAGGCGGCGCGCGCTCGGTGCTGTTCCTGATCGATTCGGTCCTATGTCCGGACGCGGAGCGGGCGCGTGCGATCTTCCGCGAGCAGGGCGTCGAGGATCGCATCGTCTGGATCCGCAAGGCTGGCCGCGAGCCCCTGACCCGCACGGAAATGCTGTATTTCTACTCGCTGGCCGATGCGGTCGCCGATGACTTCGGCGCCGGCTGGTTCGGATCCTGCCTGCTGGAGGGGTTGAGCGCGGGCTGCCCGGTCATCACCTATGCCGACAGCACGTTGAAATACTACCCGTGGCATCCGGTCCTCTCGACCCGCGATCCATCGGTCATCGCGCAGCATCTGGCCGGGCTGCGCGCGGACACGGATGCGCGCGGGCGGCGCGCGCAGGACGGCGTGAAGTGGATCCGGCAGTTCCACTCGATGCGGGCGGGCGCCCAGCACTGGGCCGGCCTCATCCGGCGGGTTCTGAGCGGGGAGATCTTCCGCGAACCGGCTGGCGACCGGAAGCTACGTCCGTACCTCGACGAGGCGCTGCAAGGCGATGCCCATGGTTGACGAAGCGCTGCATGCCGACACGTGCCACCCGATTTCCGCGCGCGACCTACGCAAATATTACTATCTGCTTGATGGCGCCGATCGATGGCGGATCGTGACTGGGCGCCAGCATCGGGGGCGCGAGATCCACGCCGTCGACGGCGTCTCCTTCGACGTCGAGAAGGGGGAGATCCTCGGGCTGCTCGGCCGCAACGGCGCGGGCAAGAGCACGATGCTGCGCCTGCTGGGCAACGTGCTCCGGCCGACGTTCGGGACGATCGAAATCGATCGCGATGTCGGCGGCATCTTCGAACTCGGCACGGGGACAAGCCCGCTCATGACCGGCGACCAGTTCGTGCGCCGTGCGCTGGAACTGGCGGGCGTTCGCGGCGCCGATGCCGGCGCGTTTCTCGCGGACGCGCGCGAGTTCTCCGAACTGGGCGAGTATTTCGACAAGCCGATCGGAACCTATTCCTCCGGCATGGCCGCGCGGCTGTATTTCGCTGCCGCGACCGCGCCGCACCACGCCATCTACCTGATCGACGAGGCACTGTCGGTGGGCGACGAGCACTTCCAGGCCAAGTGCTGGCGCCGCATCCGCGAGCGCCTCGGGCGCGGTGCTTCGGGGGTGTTCGTGACGCACGACTGGCCGAGCGTGCTGCGCCTGTGCCGGCGTGCCGCAGTCATGGAGCGCGGGCGCATCGCATTCATCGGCACGGCCCAGGAGGCGGTACGCCGCTACGTCGCGATCCCGGACGACCGCGCCTTCGACGGCGTGCGCTTCGACGACGACTTGGCGCTCGAGCACCACGCGCGCAGCGGCGAGGACGCGGTGCTGGAGTTCCCGGTGCACGTGCTCCGGCCGATTCACCTGGAGGTCAATTTCGTCATCGAGGCGTTGCTGCCGGCGCTGGGGTGGGAAATCCTGCTGATGGGAGACCGCCCGATGCGGATCGAGCGCACGGGGCGCTCGCGCGTGTGCATCCGGATCCCGCGCCTGCCCGTCGGGCCGGGACGCTACTTCCTGCACGTCGGCCTGGTCGAACTGGAGGACCCCAAGGGCAATCCGACCCGCCGGCCCCAGGACGCGCGCGGCTGGACCCGGGGAAACTCGTTGCACCTGCGCGTCGACGGCGCCGGCGCCGGCGGGTGGTTCGACGTACCGGTAAGCTGGTCCCGTCGCGCATGAGCGCGAAGGAGGGCTTGTACATCCGCGCCGCCGGCGTTACGCACGCCTACGGCGAGCGGACCGTGCTGGACGGCATCGATCTGCGCATCGACGACGGCGAGGTGGTCGGCATCATCGGCCCGAACGGCGCTGGCAAGTCGACGCTGCTGCGCATATTCGCGTCGCTGATCCAGCCCAGCGGCGGGCGCGTGGAGACCAACGGGCGCGTCACCTCGATCATGACCCTGGGGCTGGGCCTGTACGAGGACCTGTCCGGGCGCGAGAACGTGCTCATCGACTGCGAGTTCCAGGGCAGGCCGCGCGACACCTGGGACGCGACCGTGGACGCGATCCGGGAATTCGCCGATCTCGGCGAGTTCTTCGACATGCCGATCAAGAGCTATTCCACGGGCATGAAGAGCCGGTTGAACTTCGCGATGCTGACGCATGTGGATCCCGAGATCCTCATCATCGACGAGGCACTCTCGGCCGGCGACTACGTGTTCGCCACCCGAGCGTACCAGCGCCTGCGCGCGCTCTGCGCGCGCGGTGCCATCGTCATCATCGTCACGCACTCGATGGGAACCGTCGTGGACCTGTGCCGGCGCTGCGTATGGATCGACGGCGGCCGCATCCGCGCCGACGGCACGCCCGCCGAGGTCACTTCCGCCTATCTGCAGGAGACGCGCCGCAGCGACGAGGAACGCATGCTCGCGGACTACCGCCACCTCCTGAACAGCGACAGCCAGCGCGAAGGATTCGTGCTGGATCCCCTGCGCCTGCTGAGCGGCCCGGGCGGCGAGGAGGGCAACGTCCTGACGGTCGGGGAGGCGGCTCGGATCCTGATCGGCGGGCGCACTGGCGTTGCCGAGGCGAATCTCGCCTTGCGGCTGCGTTTCGAACGGCTCGACGGGCTGCGCGTCATCGACTCGACCTGGCCGGCCGGAAGTGACGGCGGCATCGCCCCGTCGGCGCCGTTCACGTTCGAAGCGGTCCTGGATCCGTTCATCCTCGGCGTTGGCCGCTATCTGGTCATTGCCGAGATCCTGGCGGACGCGTTGCCGGCCGCGTGCGTGACGACACTGGTGCAGGTCGAGGCCCGCAGCGTGCCGAGCGGGGGCCAGCCGGCACTCCTTTCCTCTTTCCAGATCGAGATACTGCAGGATGGCTGAAGAACTCACCGCGCTCGACCAGCACCGCATGTTGCATACCGGCACGACGCCGTTCCGCGCCCTGGTGCGAATGAACCTGAGGGATCGGTTCCTGGGCTCGACGCTCGGGCCGGTGTGGGCGGTGCTGAACCCGTTGCTCATGATGGGCATCTACACCTTCGTGTTCGGATTCGTGTTCGTGACGAAGATCCCGGGCGCGACCACGAGCCTGGACTACGTCGTGTGGCTGATCAGCGGGTACGCGCCGTGGATGGCGACGCAGGAGGCGATCATCGGCGCGACCGGCTCGGTGGCAGCCTCGCGCGGCCTCATCAAGAACGTGGCCATCCGGATCGAGTTCCTGCCGATGGCTTCCGGACTGATGGGCCTGTTTCCGCTCGCCATCGGCATCGCGTTCGTGCTCGTGCTGCAGTTGGTGACCGGAAAGGGCGTGCCGTGGACGGTGCTGCTGCTGCCCATCATCGTCCCGCTGCACTTCCTGCTCGTCATCGGCATCGGCCTGGCGCTCAGCGCCGTGAACGTACTGTTCCGCGATGTGCTGCTGGCGCTGCCGAACCTGCTCATGGTGGCGCTGTTCGCGACGCCGATCTTCTATCCCGTGGAAGCGGTGCCGGAGCGGGCCCGGTTCCTGGCCTACGGCAATCCGTTCTATCTCGTCGCCTCCCTGTACCGCTCCATCCTCGTGGACGGGACGGTCCCGGATGCCGGGCGCCTGCTCGGGCTGGCGGTGATGGCCGCCGGCACGTTCTGGGCGGCTCGGCGCTATTTCCGGCGCATGGAACGCTACTTCGACTCGTTGCTCTGATCCCGCCGGCATGTGCGCGATTTTCGGCCTGCTCGCGGCGCACGGCGTCCACCCGTACCTGGCGGCGATCGAGCAGGCAGTGGCGCGTGGCGTGCATCGCGGCCCGGACGGCGGTGGCGTGGTGCTGCTGGCGCAGGCCGGTGCGCGGGCGACGTACGTCGGCGCGGACCAAGCGTTGCGTCCGGACGCGGATGGCGCCGGCGTGGTTCACGCCGCGCTGGCGCACCGGCGGCTGGCCATCATCGACGCCACCGACGCCGGGCGCCAGCCGATGGCGACCGCGGACGGAAGGTATTGGATCACCTACAACGGCGAGGTCTACAACCACGTCGAGCTTCGCGCCGAACTCGAAGCGCTCGGCCACCGCTTCGGCTCGCGCAGCGATACCGAGGTGGTGCTGGCGGCCTACGTGCAGTGGGGTGATGACTGCCTGCAGCGCCTGAACGGCATGTGGGCCCTGGCGATATTCGATACGCGCGAGCGGGAGCTGTTCTGCGCCCGCGACCGGTTCGGCATCAAGCCGCTGTTTCACGTCGCCGCAGAGGGGTATTTCGCCTTCGCCTCCGAGATCAAGCAGCTCCTGTCGCTGCCCGGGCGGGCCAGGCGCGCAAACCGGCAGGCGATTTACGAGTACCTCACCTACGGTTCGTTCCATCACGCGGAACAGACGTTCTTCGATGGGGTATTCCAGCTCATGCCGGGATGCGCTTTTCGGTATTGCCTCGGTTCCGGCGCATACCGCAGTTGGCGTTGGTACGAATTCCGGCCCTCACTCGACCGCGACATCGGCGCGCGCGAGGCGGTAGGCAGGTTTCGGGAGCTTTTCATCGACTCGGTGCGGTTGCAGTTGCGCAGCGACGTGGAGGTGGGTAGTTGCCTGTCCGGTGGGCTGGACAGTGCGTCGATTGTCTGTGTGATGGGCGACCTGCTGGGGAAGCAAGGCGCCACGCATCGCCAGCGCACGTTTACAGCGGCGTTCCGCGAACCGGAGGCGGACGAGCGCCGATTCGCGCTCGCCGTGTGCGAGGCGCGCGGCATTGGCGCCCGCTTCGTCGAACCCGATGGCGAGGGATTGGTCGAGTCGCTCGGTCCGTTGATCTGGCATCAGGAAGAACCCTTCGGCTCCACCAGCCTGTATGCGCAGTGGTGCGTGTTCGCCGCCGCGCGTGCCGATGGCGTCAAGGTACTTCTCGACGGCCAGGGCGCCGATGAGCAATTGGCCGGCTACCACGGATTCATCGATACCTGGTGCGGTGCATTGCGGCGCCGTGGCGATTACCTGGGCTACGGATTGAACCGGGTGTTGTTCGACCTGCGCTTGGGCAAGCGCGGGCTGCTCCGGGATCTGGCGCGGTTCGTCGGCGCTGGAACCGTCGCCGGGGGCGGGTCGCGCTGGCTGAGATCGGATTTCGCCGCACGCCACGCGCAGCACAGCCTGTACGATGCCGGGGCGCCCGTCGCGGCGATCGGCGATGCCGATCCGTTGGCGGACGTACTGTGCCGAATGACGCTCCACAACAACGTCCCGGCATTGCTCAAGTACGAGGATCGCAATGCCATGGCGCATTCGGTCGAGTCCCGCGTGCCGTTCCTGGATCACCGGCTGGTGGAGTTCACGCTCGGCCTGCCGACGCGGTACAAGCTCAGGCGCGGATGGACGAAGTGGCTGCTGCGCGAGGCGATGAAGGGCGTGGTGCCGGAGACGGTGCGACGGCGGCGCGACAAGCTCGGTTTCGCGACGCCCGAGTCGCGCTGGCAACAGGGCGTGCTCAGGCCGCGTATCGTGGCCGCGCTCGGCGCCGGCTGGCTGGACGAGTTCGTCGATACGGACGTGGCCCGCGGTGTGCTCGACGACGGGGGCAGGGGGGAGACGGATTTCGCCCCGTGGCGATGGCTGAACCTGGATCTGTGGCGGCAGGCGTTCGATGTCGCGTGAAACGTGGCTTCGCAGCGCGAGGCAGGCGGGAACCGATGCCCCGCGAGCGCCGGCACGATGAACCCGGCACCGCGCCTGACGATTGCAATCCTGTACGACCCGTGGTCGACCCACACGCGCACGGTCCAGGACTATCTCGAGGCGTTCGGCCGCTATTCGCGCCACGAGGTGCACTACGTGGCGGCGTCGGCGGCAGTGAACGCGGCGTGCGGCTACAATCTGGCCGCCTTCGACGTTATCTGCATTCACTACTCGATCAGGCTCCCGTTCGGGGTGCTCCCGCCGTCGTTCGCCGATGCGCTCATCGCCTTCAAGGGGCTGAAGTGCCTGTTCATCCAGGACGAGTACGATCTCATCGAACGCACCCGGTGCGAGATCGAGCGCCTGGGCATCGGCCTGGTATTCACCAACGTTCCGGCCGACCAACTGGCGCTCGTCTATCCGCCCGCGCGGTTCGCGCGCGTGGGCTTCGTGCAGGTGCTCACGGGCTATGTCCCCGAGGGCATCGCGGGCATTCGCCAGTACGCCCTGCCACCGTCCGCGCGCAGCATCGAAATCGGCTACCGTGGCCGATTGCTGCCGTTCTGGTACGGCCGGCTCGGGCACGAGAAGTGGCTGATCGGCGCGCGCATGAAGCAGTTGTGCCGGGACGCCGGCATCGTCGAGGACATCGCCTGGGACGAGCAGGACCGCATCTACGGCGACGATTGGTATGCGTTCCTGGGGCGGTGCGTGGCGACGCTGGGAACGGAGACCGGGTGCAACGTCTTCGATGATGACGGCAGCCTGCGCGCCACGATGGAAGGCTGGATGCGCGAGCATCCGCAGGCCGGGTTCGAGGAGGTCTGGAGCCGCTTCATGGCGGACCGCGAGGGGCGGGTGCGGATGAACCAGATCTCGCCGAAGCTGTTCGAGGCCATCGCCACCGGGACGGTGCTGATCCTGTTCGAGGGCGGGTATTCCGGTGTCATCGAAGCCGACACGCACTACATCGCGCTGCGCAGGGACTTCTCCAATGTCGACGACGTGTTCACCCGGCTGCGTTCGCCGCAGTACGTGCAGGCGATGGCCGCGCGAGCCTACGCGGACGTGATCGAGTCGGGCCGGTACTCCTACCTCCGGTTCGTCGCCCAGGTCGACGAGGCGATAAGCGCGCGTGCGCGCCGGGTGGCCTCGGAAGTCCTGGTCTCGATCGGCCTGATCGGCGCCGACGAGCGCGCCCGCGGGCGCGGGCGGGAGGTGCGGCCGCTGGCGGGCGTGCGGGCCATCCCGGGCACGGAAAAATTCGGCGCGCTTGCCCTCGCGTACCTGCGCGGAGCACCGACCAGCCTGCCGTTGGGATGGCCGGATCCGCGCTGGCTGGTGGTGCCGACGCCGCTCGAGGCGGCAGCGGCGCGACTGCGCGGCCATGCGCTGCGGACCTGGGAGCGCGTTCCGGCGCCGGCGCGCGCGGTCATCGCGCCGCTGGCCGCGACGGCCGCCAGGGTGGGCACCGCGCTGGAGGCACTGGCGCGGCTGGCGTGGCATGCAATCCCGCGGCCGGTGCGCATGTCCCTGGCACCCGCGGGGCATCGGGTGCTGCGTGCAATCGAGTACGGAAAGCGCCTGATCCGGGGCGGATGAAAATGCCTGGGCGCGGCATCGCCGACGCCGACGGCGGGAACGGAACGCCCGCGGGGCGGTTCAATCGAGGAGACAATCGCGAATGTGCGGCATAGCAGGGGTGGTCAGCTTGAGCGGGGCGCGGATCCCGGATCTCGAACGGAGGTTGCGGGCGATGTCGTCGCTCATCAGCCACCGGGGACCGGATGGCGACGGATTTTGGATGCATTCGACCGGCCGCGCGGGCTTCGCCCACCGCAGGCTGAGCATCATCGACCTGAGCGTCGCGGCGGCGCAGCCGATGCGCGATCCGGCGGGCAACGTCATCACCTACAACGGCGAGGTCTACAACTACCTGGAACTGCGGCGGGACCTCGACGAATCCGGGTTCAGGACCAATTCCGACACCGAGGTGGTGCTCTCGGCATTCGGCCGCTGGGGCGCAGACGCCGTCTCGCGGCTGCGCGGGATGTTCGCGTATGCGATTTGGGACGAGCGCACGGGAGAGTTGCACCTGGCCCGCGATCGCTTTGGCATCAAACCGCTGTATTACGCGGTCGTCGGCGATCTGCTGCACTTCGCCTCCGAGCCCAAGGCCCTGCTGCCGTTCCTGCCGGACGTCCAGACCGACCTCGGGGGCTTCAAGGACTATCTCGCGTTCCAGTTCTGCCTGGCGGGCAAGACGCTGTTCAAGGGCGTGCAGGAACTGCTGCCGGGCCACGTCCTGCAGACCCGCGGTACGCGGGTGCAGGTGCGGCGCTACTGGGAGGTCTACTACCACCTGGACCACGAGCATACCGCGCGCTACTTCGAGGACCGGTTGCGAGCCTTGATGCTGGATTCGGTGCGCGTGCACCTGCGATCGGACGTGCCGCTGGGCGCCTACGTCAGCGGCGGGTTCGATTCCAGCCTCGTCGCCGCGCTCGCGCGGCGCGAAATCGGCCACGATCTGGTCGGCTTCACCGGCAAGTTCACCCTCGGGCCGGAGTACGACGAGAGCCGGTACGCACGCGCGGTCGCCGAGTGGAGCGGATTCCCGCTGCATGAGATCGACATCCAGGCTTCTGACTTCATCGACAACATCCGCAGGGTGATCTACCACCTGGACTATCCCGCGGCCGGCCCGGGCTCGTTCTCGCAGTTCATGGTGTCGGGGCTCGCGGCGCAGCACCGCAAGGTGGTGCTCGGCGGGCAAGGCGGCGACGAGAGCTTCGGCGGCTACACCCGCTATCTCATCGCCTACTTCGAACAGTGCATCAAGGGTGCCATCGACGGCACCCTGCACGGCGGCGACTTCATCGTCACCTACGAGTCGATCATCCCCAACCTCACCGCGCTCGGCCCGTACAAGCCGCTGCTGAAGGAGTTCTGGCGCGAGGGGCTGTTCGACGAGATGGACAAGCGCTACTACCGCCTCATCAACCGCGCCCCGCTCCTGGGCGACGAGATCCGCTGGGACCAGCTCGGCGAGTACTCGCCCTACGAGGAATTCCGCGAAATCTTCTACAGCGACAATGTCGGCAAGCAGTCGTACTTCGACCTGATGACGCATTTCGATTTCAAGACGCTGCTGCCGGCGCTGCTGCAGGTGGAGGACCGCGTGAGCATGGCGCACGGGCTGGAGTCGCGGGTGCCGTTCCTGGACCATCCGCTGGTCGAGTTCGCGGCGACGATACCGTCCAACGTCAAGTTCGAACACGGATCGATGAAGCACGTCCTGAAGTGCGCGATGCGCCGATACCTGCCGGACGTCATCGCCGACCGGACCGACAAGATGGGATTCCCCACGCCGCTGAACGAGTGGATCAAGGGGCCCGCGCGCGAGTTCGTCGGCGACGTGTTCGGTTCCAGGGTGGCTCGCGAGCGCGATCTGATCGACAACGACAAGGTGCTGCGAAAACTTGGCTCCGAGCCCAAGTTCGGGCGCAACGTCTGGGGCCTGCTGTGCCTGGAACTGTGGCAGCAGGAGTTCCACGACCGCGCCGCGCAGTTCCGCGCGATGCCGGAAAGTGTCGACGCGCAGGGCTGAGCGTCCGCCGGGCACAACCGCGGCCATGCCGCAGACCGTGGTTTCGCTGACCCCGGTGCCCGTATCCCAGGATAGCCGCGCGTTCAAGATCGCCGCGACGCTCGCCGCGTGCGGGCTGCGTTCCGTCGTGGTCGAGGCCGCGGGCGGTGCGCGGGTCCCGGGCGGGTACTTCGATGTGGTCACCGCGGCCGGGGCAGGCGGGCCTGCCGGTTCGGGTACGGCCGCGGTGCCCGGCGCTCTGGAGCGCGTGGCGGGTTGGGCGCGCTTCCTGCGATCGTACTTCCGCCGGCACGTCCTGGGGCCGTTGCGGGTGATGCCGAGGGCGTCAGTCTACTATCTGCACGGTCCTTACCAGTTTCCGGCGGTATTCATTGCCTGCCTGCGCTACGGATCGCGCTTCGTCTACGACATTCACGACTTCTACCCCCTGGTGGACCCGCATCGACTGTACCGCTGGCTCGACAGGCAGTGCGTTCGGCGCGCGGCCGCGGTCGTGACGGTCAGCGACGGCATCGCGGGCATGGTCGAGAGCGCGTACGGGCGCCGTCCGGAAGTGGTTCGAAACTGTCACGACGCGCGCCTGGATGCAGCGCCGCCGGCTGGGCTGCGCGCCACGCTCGGCCTTGGAGACGAGGTGTTCCTGCTGGTCAGCATCGGTCACGGCGGCAAGTCCGGGCAGGCCGTACCGGAAGCGGTCCGGGCATTGCGCATGCTGCCCGGCCACGTGCATCTGGCCCTGGTCGGCCGGGGCCACGAAGACTGCATCGCACTGGCGCGGTCGATCGGCGTGCAGGCGCGCGTGCATGCCGTCGACCCGGTGGCGCCGAATGCGGTCGTGCCGTTCGTGGCCGGCGCCGATGCATCGTTGGTGCTGTACTTTCCGGAGAACGCCGACTACCTGCACGCGCTGCCGAACAAGCTGTTTCAGTCGATCGCAGCGGGCCTGCCGGTCCTGTACGACCCGAGCCTGCCGGAGATCGCGCGCATCGTGTCCGGCCCCGGCATCGGCGTGCAGGTGGATCCCCGTTCTCCCGAGTCGATCGCCGGCGGCGTGCGCGTCGTGCTCGATCCCCGGCGGCGCGAAGTACTGAAGCGGCGAACGGACGACGCCCGCGAGGCGTTGAGCTGGGAAGCCGAGGAGCGGGGCCTGATCAGTACGCTCGGCCGCGTCATGGGCGTGACGCTGCGCCGCGGCTCGCCGTGATCCCGTCCTCGCGGGGTTTCCGGCGTGGCTAGCGCCCGGCTCAGGACGTTGCTGCTGACCCAGAACGGCACCGGTGCCGAGGTGGTCTGGGCCGACACGTTGCTGCGCGGCCTGCTGCG
Organism: Gammaproteobacteria bacterium; assembly: GCA_050183625.1. Lineage (GTDB taxonomy): Bacteria > Pseudomonadota > Gammaproteobacteria > JADZEE01 > JADZEE01 > JBFXBD01. Next base: position 56,399 of record JBFXBD010000025.1, on the reverse strand, counting down.
CCTGCCCGCGGGCACGCCCTGCCCGCGCCCGCTGCGGCGCATCGCGCCCGTTCGGGTGCTGTTCTCGCTGCTGAAGGATCATTACCGCGCGCTGTCGTACACGATCGACTGGCGCGACGCGCTCGTGGCCTCGCCGCGGCTGGCCGTCGAGGAATGCAACATCAACGATCGCATCCGCTACCACCGCTGCATGCGGCGCATCCGCGAGTACGATCTCGTGATCGTCGCGCACTCGGCCGCCGGCGACGACATGACCCTGCTGAACCGGGCGGTCGAGCCGCTGTCCCGGCGCAGCGGTCCCCTGGCGGTGTTCATCGGCAACGAGTACGACCTGCTCGGGGAGAAGATCGCCTTCCTGCGCGCGACCGCGGCCCAGATCGTCGGCAGTCAGCTGCCGCTGGCGGCGGCCCGGTATCTTTACGGGGATTGCGGGCCGACGCGCGTCGTATCCATGCCGCACGCGCTGAACCCGGCGCTGTACTCGCCGGGCCCGGACGGCGGGCGCGACATCGACATCGGCTTCATCGGCGATCTGTATTGGCCGTTCATCGGCGACGATCTGCGGACCCGGATGGTGCGCGGCTTCCAGGCCGAGGGGCCGGCGCACGGCCTGGTCTGCGACATTCGCACGGAACGGATCGACCGCGAGCAGTGGGCCGCGTTCCTGCGCCGGTGCCGCGCCATCATCGGCGCGGAGTCCGGAACCTACTACCTGAACGATCGCGGCGCGCTGCTGACGAAGGCGCGGGACTACAACCTGCACGAGAATCGCGACGCCACGCTCCAGGAGGTGTTCGACCGCTTCTACCGCGGCGTGACGCCCGGCGTCTCCGGCAAGGCGATTTCCTCCAGGCACTTCGAACCGATCGGCACCCGGACATGCCAGATCCTCATGGAGGGCGAATACAACGGCATCCTGCGTGCGGACGAGCACTTCATTCCGGTTCGGCTGGACATGGCGGACATGGCCGAGGCGATCGGGAAATTCCGCGACGAGACCTTTCGGCTCGGCGTCGTCCAGCGCGCCTACGACCACGTCATGTCCGCCCATACCTACGCGCATCGCGTTCAGGCGCTGCTGCAGGAACTGGGACTGTAGTCGCGACGCCATGTGCGGCCTGGCGGGCGTGTTCGGATTCGAGCGGAAGCGGCCGGTCGACCAGGGGATGCTGCAACGGATGGCCGACCTGCTCGCCCATCGCGGGCCCGACGACGCCGGCATATGGGCCGCGGAGGGGGCGGGGCTGGCGCATCGCAGGCTTTCGATCCTGGATTTGTCGCCGGCCGGGCACCAGCCCATGTGCACTCCGGACGGCCAGGTCTGGATCGCGTACAACGGCGAGTGCTACAACCATCTCGAATTCGTCGCGCCGCTGCGCGCGGCCGGCATCGAACTGAGATCGCGAACCGACACCGAGATCCTGCTCGCCCTGTACCAGCTCCACGGCCCGCGGTTCGTGGAACGGATCGACGGCATGTTCGCGTTCGCGATCGTGGACCTGCGGGAACGCAGGTTGATGCTCGCCCGGGATCGGCTGGGCATCAAGCCACTCTACTATCATGCCGACCCGCGGCGGGTCGCGTTCGCCTCCGAGCTCAAGGCGCTGCTCGCGGTGCCGGGCGTGCCCACGGTGCTGGACCCGGCTGCCTTCGGCGAATTCCTGCACCTGATGAGCATCCCGGGCGACGGTTCCATCTTCCGCGACGTCCGCAGGCTGCCGGCCGCGCACTACCTGCTGGCGCAGGAGGGCGGGCTCAGTCTGCACGAGTACTGGCGGGTGCCGCTGTCGCGCGCCCCGGTGCGGACCGACGTCGAAGCCGCGGCAGCGCGCTTCAACGCGGTCTTCGACGCCGCTGTGCGATCGCACATGGTGTCGGACGTGCCAGTGGGCGTATTCCTGAGCGGTGGGGTCGACTCCAGCGCGGTGGCAGCCGCGGCGGCCAGGGCCGGCGGGTGCGCGCCGGCGAGCTTTGCCGTGAATTTCCCCGGGCAGGCCGGTTACGACGAGGGTCCGTACGCGCGGCGCGTCGCCTCGCACGTGGGGACGCAGCACGTGGACTTCGACGTCACGCCCGACCTGGCATCGGTGCTGCCACGCGTGGTCTGGCACGCGGACGAACCGTTCGCCGTGTCCTCCTCGCTCGCCTTGTACCTGCTCGCCCAGCGCGCTCGGGAGCACGTCAAGGTGGTGCTCACCGGCGATGGCGGCGACGAGGTGTTCGGCGGTTACCTCTGGCGGCACGTGGATTTTCCGCCGCGCGCCGCGCCGGGGAGCGCGGCGGGCCGTGTCCTGTGCAGGGCGCTCGCGCCGCTGGCGCGCAATCGCGGCTCGGCACTGGCCCGCTACGCGCGCGCGGCGCTGGAGCGGCTCGGCTGCGTGCAGGTGACGGACGAACGCTACCTGCGTTCGTTCACCTGCCTGCGGGACGAAGAGATTTCGGCGCTGTTGCAGCCGGATCTCGCGCGCAGGGTGCTGCGGGCCTGGGACGGCAACGTCACCCAGCGCTATCTCGACGGCGCGGCCGGTGTGTCCCAGCTCACGCGCAAGCTGTACGCCGACATCAAGTCCACGCTGGTCGGGGAGATGCTGACCAAGGTGGACCGGATGACGATGGCCTTCGGGCTGGAGGCGCGCGTGCCGTTCCTGGACCGGGCGCTGGTGGAATGGGCGTTCGGGCTGCCCGACGATCTGAAGGTGCGGGCGGGCGAGGGCAAGTTCGTCGTCAAGAAGGCGTTGGAGTCGCGCCTTCCGTACGACGTTCTGTACCGGCCCAAGCACGGGTTCAACGTGCCCTTCGGCACGTGGTTGCAGGGGCCGCTGCGCGAGATGGCCAACGATCTTCTCGGCGAGGCGCGCATGAAGCGCCGCGGGCTTTTCCGTCCCGCGGCGGTGCGCCGCCTGCTCGCGGGCGCGGACAGCGGCGCGCCGGCGGCGGCCAACCGCGTGTTCGTGCTGATGTGCATGGAACTGTGGACGCAGCAGTATGTCGACGGACGCGGCGCCATCGCATTCGATTGATGCCGCGCGCGCGTCCCGGCGCCGGCTCACGATCCTGGCGTTCGGCTCCGCGGCCAGCACCCACGTCGTATCGCGTGTGCGCTGCTTCGCCGAGCGCGGGCACCGCGTGCACCTGGTCAGCGACGTCTTCAAGGGCATCGGGGGCGTGGACGAGATCGTTCCGGCCGCATTGCCCGAGACGCCCGCCGGCCGGGCCATGGCGGCGGCGGAACGTGCAATCGCCGCCGTCATCGGCAAGAACCCGGCGACCTTCCGGCTGCTGGCAACACTGATGTATCGCCTGCGCCGGTTGCGGCCCGACATCGTGCACGTGCACTACGCCTACGGCGGTTGGGCCTGGTTCGCGGCGCTGCTGGGCCTGCATCCGCTGGTGGTCAGCACGATGGGTGGCGACATCCTGTTCGACGAGCAGGGCGCGCCGACACCGCGCGGCCGGCGCTTGACGCTCGCGCTGCTGGAAGCGGCGGACCTCGTCACCGCCAAGTCGGACCGGCTGGTGACGGTCCTGCGGGATCTGGGCGGCTTCGACGGCAAGGCCATGAAGGTCGTCTGGGGCGTGGATCCGGATCGATTCCGGTGCCGCGACGCCACCGCCCTGCGCCTGGAGCTGAACCTGCCGCCGCAAGCGCAGGTCGTGCTCAGCCCGAAGATCCTGCAACCGTTCTACAACATCGATCGGATCGTCGAGGCAATGCCGGCCATCCTGCGCGCGTGTCCGCAGGCGTGGCTGATCGTCACCGGGTACCACGCCGATCCCGACTACCGGCAGGCACTGCTCGCCCGCGCGCAGGCGCTCGGCGTCGGCCCGCGCGTGCTCTTCGTCGGCGCGGTCGCCCACGAAAGGATGGCGGAGTACTACTCGCTCGCGCGGGTGGCGGTTGCGGTGCCGCCGTCGGACGGCCTTCCGCAGGCGCTGCTCGAAGCGATGGCCTGCGGCGTGCCGAGCGTGCTTGCGGACATTCCCGCCTACCGCGAGTTCGTGGAGCACGGGCGCAGCGGCTGGCTGGTGTCGCCCGAGCCGGAGGCGATTGCGCGCGGGGTGGCCGCGATCCTCGGCGATCCGGCCCTGCACGGGCGCATCGCCGAGGCCGGCCGCGCGTTCGTGGCCGCCAAAGCCGACTTCCGTGCCGAGGTCGACAAGGTCGAGGACGCGTACTACGCGCTCCTCGCGCGCCCGAAGCGGCGCCGGGCGGTGCTCTCCAGGCTGCGCGCCGGCGCGGACCTGCTGCTGCATTTCACGGGATTCCCGGGCTGAGGAGGCCGAACATGGATTCGATCGAACGCATCGCCCGCGGGCTTCCGGGCCCGGTCAGGCGCGCATTGCGGCCCCTGAAGCGCCTGATCGCGGGGCGCTCGCCGGCGGCGAAGAGCTCGCAGGCGTACTGGACCGGCGTCAACGTCACCGAGCATCACCGGTTTCGCAGTGCCCAGGAGTCCCTGCAGTACCTGCGCTGGCGCAATGCGATCTACCTGGACTACGGCGAGCTCATGCCGGTCGGCGGCGTGGATGGCAAGGTGGTGCTCGACTACGGCTGCGGCCCCGGCCACGACGTGATCGGCTTCGGCACCCAGTCCCGGCCCGCGCGTCTCATCGGAATGGACGTGTCGCCGACGTCGCTGGCCGAGGCGCGCGAGCGCGCCTCCCTGCACGGCTTCGCGGTCGAGTTCGTCCGGATCGACGAGAACGACGTTCGCCTGCCGCTTGAAGACGCGAGCATCGACGTCATCCATAGTTCCGGGGTGCTGCACCATACGCCGGATCCGGTGCGGATCATGGGCGAGTTCCGGCGGGTGTTGAAGCCCGGCGGATACGTGCAGGTCATGGTGTACAACCACGACTCGATCTTCCTGCACCTGCTCGTCGGCTACCTCAAGCGGGTGCTTGAACCCGGGTTCGAGGGCCTGAGCAGGCGGCAGGTGTTCACGCGGTCGACCGATGGACCCGGATGCCCGATCAGCGAGTGCTACCGGCCGGCGGAATGGATCGCCCTGTGCGCGCGCGCCGGGTTCGACGCCAGCTACCGCGGCGCGGCGATCAGCACCATGGAGATGTCGATCCTCAACCGGCGCTTCGACGCCATCCATGACCGGCGCCTGGACGAGGACAGCCGCGAGTTCCTGCTGGCGCTTCGGTTCGACGACCGCGGGGTGCCCCGCTTCCAGGGGCATACCGCCGGGATCGACGCGTGCTACGAACTGCGCATGCCCTGACGGACGCGCCTCCGCAATCCACGTCCGCCGCAGACCGTGCTGTTCAACTCCTTCGCCTTCATCCTGGTCTTTCTCCCGGTCGTCTTCGCCGGCTTCCAGATCATCGGCCGGGTGGATCGACGTGCCGCCGCGGCCTGGCTGGCGCTCGCGTCGCTGTTCTTCTACGGCTGGTGGAACCCGTTCTACGTCGGCCTGCTGCTGGCGTCGATAGGTGCGAATTTCGGCGCCTCGCGCGTACTGCACGCGCTGCACGCCGGGCGCCGCGTGCGGGCATTGCGGGCCGGCCTGGCGCTGGCGGTCGGCGCGAACCTGGCGCTGCTGGCCTACTACAAGTACGCGAACTTCTTCGTCGCCACGGTGGACGCGCTGTCCGGCGCGCAGTTCGCGCTCGCGGACATCGTCCTGCCATTGGGAATTTCGTTCTTCACGTTTACCCAGATCGCCTTCCTCGTGGACACGGCGCGCGGCGAAGCGAGCGAGCCGAGCTTCGTGCACTACACGCTGTTCGTCACCTATTTCCCGCATCTCATCGCCGGCCCGATCCTGCACCACCGCGAGATGATGCCGCAGTTCGCCGACCCGGCCGTGTACCGGCTGCGCGGCGACGATATCGCGGTCGGCCTGTCGTATTTCGCCATCGGCCTGGCCAAGAAGACCCTGATTGCCGACAGCATGTCGCCCGACGTCGGGGCGGTGTTCGCGCCCGGCACCGCGGCGCCCGCACTGCTGCCGGCCTGGCACGCGGCGCTCGCCTACACGTTCCAGATCTACTTCGATTTCTCCGGCTACTCCGACATGGCGGTCGGGCTGTCGCGGATGTTCGGCATCCGGCTGCCCTACAACTTCGATTCTCCGTACCGATCGACCAGCATCATCGATTTCTGGCGCCGCTGGCACATGACCCTGTCGAGGTTCCTGCGCGACTACCTGTACATTGCACTCGGCGGCAACCGTCGCGGCCGCGCGCGCCGCTATCTCAACCTGTTCGCCACCATGCTGCTGGGCGGGCTGTGGCACGGCGCGAACTGGACCTTCGTCGCCTGGGGGGCGCTGCACGGAGCGTTTCTCGTCATCAACCATGCCTGGCGCGGAGCCACCGCGGGCGTGCACCTGCCGGCGCACCTGCGCCCGGCTGCACGCTGCGCCGGCGCGGTAGTGACCTTCCTGGCGGTGGTGGTGGCCTGGGTCTTCTTCCGGGCGCCGGATTTCTCAGTCGCCGCCGGGGTGCTGCGCGGCATGGCCGGGCTGAACGGGCTGGGCGCGTTCGCGCCCGGCAGCGCGGGCAATCTCGGTCCCTTCGCCGCGGTGCTGGGGGTGGGCGGGGAAACCACCGCCATGCTGAAGTTCGTCGCGGCGGCGTCGATCGCGTTCGCGCTGCCCAGTTCGCAGCGCATCCTCGAGCCGCGCGCGGCCAGCCGCGACGATGCGGCGGAACTGCCGGTGCTCGCGCTGCGCTGGCGGCCCGGCGCGGCCTGGGCGGTGGCGATGGGCGTGGCGATGGCGTGCGCGATGCTCAGCTTCGCGCGCGTTAGCGAGTTCCTCTATTTTCAGTTCTGAGCCTGGGATGCCCGCGGAACCGACGGCCGGCGCCGCCCGGCGCTACGCATTCACGCTGCTCGGCACCCTGTGCGCCTGCCTGCTCGGGCTGGGCGGGTTCAACTACGCGGTGGATCCGCTGCAGTACTATCGAGTTCCGACCCTCTACACGCCGGTCTGGTTCGACGGTTACCAGCGCTACCAGAACGTCGGCCTGGCGCGGAACCAGCGCTACGAGACGGTCGTCATCGGCACTTCGGTGACCGAGAACTTCCATGCCTCGTACATCGCCCGATCGTGGAACACGCCGGCCGTCAAGCTTTCGATTGGCGGGTCCACGGCGCTGGAACAGCGCCTCATCCTGGAGCAGGCGCTCGCCACCGGGCAGGTCAGGCACGTGCTGTGGGGATTGGACGCCGGTTCGTTCTATGGCGGCCCCCGGTGGGTGCGGGACGATCAGGCACCGTTTCCCTGGTACATGTACCGCCGCCACGCCTGGGCAAACGTCGAGTACCTGTATTCGCTCGACACGCTGCGCCTGGCGCGCAACGCGCTGCGCGGGAACGGGACCCGCGATCTCGACCGGCTGGACACCTGGGACCGCAGGTTCGTCTTCGGCCGTGAGGCCGCGCTCGCGGCGTGGGGCGGGGACTGTGCGCAATTCCAGGCGAGATACCGGCCGGGCGGGGTCGCGGTCGATCCGGCCCAGGTCGACGGCATGCGCTCGACGCTGGCGCAGAACGTCCTCGCCACGGTGCGCGCGCACCCGCGGGTCACGTTCCATCTGTTCTTCCCGCCGGTGTCGATGCTGACCTACGTCCCGGCGGACGGCAGCTACCTGCCGATGGTGATTGAGTTCCTGCGTGCGGCGGTCGCGGCGCTGGATGGCGAGCCCAACGTGCGCCTGCACCAGTTCCTGGCCGTGCCGGGGATCACCGACGATCTGGACCGCTACAAGGACGCCGTCCACTACGACCTGGGCGTGAGCCGATACGTCATCGATGCACTGCGCGAGCAGCGGCACCGCCTGAGTCCGGCGACGCTCGACGGGGACATCCGGGCCCTGGTGGCGCAGGTCAACGCATTCGACGGATGCCGGCCGTGAGCGGAACCCAGGAGGCCGGGACGACGCCCGGACGCCCGCGGATCCTGGTGCTGGCCGCGCACCCCCTGCAGGTGGATCCGCGCGTCACCTGCGTCATCGCCAGCGCGTCGCGGTTCGGCGAGGTGACGGCGATGGGCCTGGAGCCCGGTGGCGGACCGCTGGCCGGCGCGGCACGGCGGATCTCGGTGTCCGCCGGTCGCGGCGCGTTCGGCCCGTTGCTGCGAGCCTGTCTGGACCTGTTCCGGTCGCGCCGCGGGCGTACGGGAGGGTGGCGCGGCCTGGGCTTCCAGGCATTGCTGGCGCTGGTTGCAATCGTCTCCGCTGCAATCGCGGCGATCGTCGCGCGGCGCGGATCCGCCGAGGCGGTTGACGGACCCGCCACGGCGCCGGGTGCCGCGGGTGGGGGCATGCTGGCGGGTTTGAAGTCCCGGCTCGCCGCCCTGCCGCTGCAGCATCCGCTGCGCCAGGGCGCGATGTTCCTGTGGCTGTGCCAGTTCCTCGTGCGCGCCTCGAGCGCGCTGTACGAGGCGGTGCGGCGCCTGCCGGTCGGTCCGGACATCATCCACTGCAACGATTTCGAGACCCTGCCGGCCGCGGTATTCGCCGCCCGCCGCACCGGTGCGCGCCTGTTGTACGACGCCCACGAGTTCTTTCCCTACAGCCATACCGGAGCCTGCCGGCTGCAGTCCTGGTTCTTCGCGCGCCTGGAAGCGCTGTTCATCGGCGAGGCCGATGCCGTGGTCACCGTCAATCCGCTGCTGGCGGAACGGGTCCGGGCGCACTACGGGCTGGCGCGGGTGGAATCCATCCTGAACGCCGAGCCGCGCGTACCCTCTCGGACGCCGCTGGGGCAGGGCCTGCCGGAGCCTGCGGCTTCGGCGCGCGTGCGCTTCCTGTTCATGGGCAATTTCCACGACGACCGCGGGCTGGAGGAACTCGTCGATGCCTGGGCGGCGAGCGGCCTGACGGACTGTGCCTTGATGCTTCGCGGCCCCGACAACGCCCTGCGGGCGCACCTGCAGGCACGGGTCGCCCGGCTCGGCGCTTCCGGCGCGGGGATCGTGTTCCTGCCTCCGGTCGCCGAGGACGAGCTGGTCGGCGCGGCGATGCAGGCCGACGTCGGCATCGTCCCGTACAAGCCAATCAACGAGAATTACCGCTATTGCTGCCCGAATAAGCTGTCCCAGTACCTGCACGCAGGGCTGATGGTACTGGCCAGCCGCACCGAGTTCGTCGCCCGCACCGTTGAGGACAATGGCGTCGGACTCGTCTACGATGCGGCCCGCGCGCAGACCATCGTCGACGCCTTGCGGCGCGCGGCGGGCGACGCCGGGCTGCGCGAAGGATGCCGGGCGCGGGCCCGGGCGCTGGCCGAGCGAGAGTTCGACTGGGCGGTGCAGGAACGCACGCTGCTGGCCATCTACGGCCGGCTCGCGGCCGCACCGTCGACCGTAGACGGCAACCCATCCAGATCCACCCGAAACTGAGGAGACACCATGCGCATATTCATCACCGGCGGCGCCGGCTTCATCGGATCGACCCTGGCCGACCGCCTGCTCGGGCGCGGCGACGAGGTCCTGGTCATCGACAACTACGAGACCGGCCGCCGTGACAATCTCGCGCCGCGCCAGAGCCTTCGGGTCGTGGAAGGCACGATCGCCGACAAGGCGTTGGTCGAGTCACTGGTCGCGGAGTTCAAGCCCGAGGTGGTGGTGCATGCCGCCGCGTCCTACAAGAACCCGGACGACTGGTACAACGACTCGGTCACCAACGTGCTCGGCACCGCGAACCTGGTGCAGGCCGCCAAGGCGGCCGGGGTGCGCAAGTTCATCTACTTCCAGACCGCGCTGTGCTACGGCCTGAAGCCGTTGCAGCAGCCGATCCGCCTGGACCACCCGATCCTGTCCGGCGGCAGCAGCTATGCGATTTCCAAGACCGCGGGCGAGCAGTACATCGAACTGTCGGGATTGGACTTCGTCAGCTTCCGCCTCGCGAATGCCTATGGCCCGCGCAACCTGTCCGGCCCGCTGCCGACCTTCTTCCAGCGCCTGACCACGGGCAAGCCCTGCTTCGTGATGGATACCCGCCGGGACTTCATCTTCATCGACGATCTGGTCGACTGCGTAATGCACGCGGTCGACGGGCGCGGCAGCAGGCACTATCACATCTCCTCGGGTTCGGACTACTCCATCAAGGAACTGTTCGACGAGACCGTGACGGCCCTGGGGGTGACGCTCGACAATCCGGTCGAGGTTCGTGACCGCAGCCCGGACGACGCCTACACCATCCTGCTCGATCCGTCCCGTACCGAGTCGGAACTCGGCTGGAAGGTTCGCACGCCGCTGCGCGAGGGCGTGGCGCGGGCGATCGCCTGGTACAAGGCCAATGGCATCACCCAGACCTTCACCCATCTCACCCAGCCGAAGAACTGAGCGCCGCGACCCTCCCGCCATGAATACATCGCACTCATTCAAGGACGCCACCGTCGTGGTGGTCGGCGGCGCCGGGTTCGTCGGCAGCACCCTGTGCCACCGGGTGCTCGCCGACGCCCCGGCCCGCCTGGTCATCGTCGACAACCTGCTCTCGGCCGATATGTGCAACGTGCCGACGGCGCCGAACGTCGATTTCATCCTGGGCTCGATCGCGCACGAATCCGTGCTGCGCAAGCTGCCGCGCGAGGCGAACTACGTGTTCCACCTCGCCACCTACCACGGCAATCAGTCCAGCATCGCCGATCCGATCGCGGATCACGACAACAACACGTTGACCACGTTGATGTTGTTCGACTGGATCAAGGACTTCGGCGCGCTGCGCAAGGTCGTGTACTCCTCGGCGGGATGCACGGTTGCGCAGAAAACCTTCGAGGACGCCGAGGCGACCACCGAGGACGCCCCGGTGTCGCTGTACCACGACAGCCCGTACCAGATTTCCAAGATCGTCGGCGAGTTCTACGGCAACTACTACCTCCTGCGCTACAAGCTGCCGTTCGTGAAGGCACGGTTCCAGAACGTGTATGGGCCGCGCGAGATCCTCGGAGCCGGGCGTTGGCGCGGAACGCCGGCGACGGTGTGGCGCAACGTGACGCCGACCTTCATCTGGAAATCGCTCAGGCACGAAGCCCTGCCGGTCGAGAACGGCGGCATTGCAACCCGCGATTTCATCTTTGTCGACGACATCGTCGAGGGGCTCGTGGCCTGCGCCCTGCGCGGCGCGCCGGGCGAGGTGTACAACCTGGCCTCCGGAGTGGAGACCTCGATCCTCGAGCTGGCCAACGAGGTGAACGCGCTGACCGGCAACCCCACCGCGATCGCGCTCACGCCCGCGCGGCCGTGGGATCGCTCCGGCAAGCGCCACGGCAGCCCGGACAAGGCCGCGCGCGAGATCGGCTTCGCGGCCCGCGTGGGCCTTCGCGATGGCCTGGCGAAAACCGTGCAGTGGACCCGCGACAATGAAGCGGTCATCCGCCGCTGCATGGCGCAGCACGCCTGGTACCTGCCGGAGCTGCGGGGCGCCGGCGCGTGAGCGTACGCCGCATCCTCACCGTGGTCGGCGCGCGGCCGCAGTTCGTCAAGGCGGCCGCCGTCAGCCGCGTCATCGCCGCGACGGCGGGCGTGGAGGAGGTGATGGTGCACACCGGCCAGCACTACGACGCGGACATGTCGGACGTGTTCTTCCAGGAGCTGGAGATCCCGCGGCCCGCGCATCACCTGGACATCCACGGCGGCGGCCACGGGGCGATGACGGGCAGGATGCTCGCCGGCCTGGAGCCGATCGTCGAGCAGGTCCGCCCGGCGCTGGTGCTCGTGTACGGCGATACCAATTCCACGCTCGCCGGTGCGCTGGTGGCCGCCAAGCTCAACATCCCGATTGCGCACGTCGAAGCCGGGCTGCGCTCGTTCAATCGCCGCATGCCCGAGGAGGTCAATCGCGTGCTGACGGACCACGTCAGCCGCTGGCTGTTCTGCCCGACCGGCGCCGCGGTGGAAAACCTCGCCAATGAAGGGATCCGCGCCGGGGTGCACCAGGTGGGCGACGTGATGTACGACGCCACCCTGCACGCGCGCGCGTTCGCGATGACGCGCTCGGACGTGCTCGCGCGCCTGGGATTGCAGCCCGGCGCATACGCGGTCGCCACCCTGCACCGCGCCGAGAACACCGACGATCCCGGCCGGCTCTGCGAACTGATCGGCTGGCTGCAGGCGCGGGCCGCGCGCATGCCGGTGGTGTTTCCGGTGCATCCGCGTACCCGCGCGAAAGTACACGAGGCCGGTGTGTCGCTCTCGGGCCTGACGACCTGCACGCCGCTGGGCTACATGGACATGACGCGGCTGGTGGCCGATGCTTGCGCCGTGTACACCGATTCCGGCGGCCTGCAGAAGGAGGCCTATTTCCACCGCAAGCCCTGCGTGACGCTGCGCGAGGAGACCGAGTGGGTGGAGACCATCTCGGCAGGCTGGAACCGGCTCTGGAGCGGCCCGGACTACGTACCGCGGCGCGACATCCCCGACTACGGCGACGGCGCTTCGGCGGCGCGAATCGTCGGCATCCTCGGTGAGGCCTGATTCGAACGCCCCGCGCACGCTGGTCCTGTACGCGGACTACACGACCCGGCTGTCCTATTTCGACGACTGGCTCGACGCCTTCGACCAGTCGCCGCTGTTTCTCGCCACGGCACACAACATCTGCGCGCGCGGCGCGCCCGAACGGATCGGCACGGCGCTGCGCGAGGCGGATCTCGTCGTCCTGCTGCATTCCACCAACGGCGATACGACCGCATACATGGAGCCGTTCGTGTCGATGCTGCAGGCCCGGCGCGCCCTGCTGCTGTCGTTCGTCGGCAACGAGGTCAACCTGCCGGGCACGCCGATCGGAGCCAAGCGGGCGCTGTTCGCCCGGATCGAGCCCGATTTCATCGCCACGCAGTTGCCGCTGGACGCGGGGCAATACCTGTTCGGCGATCGCGCGCGCCGCGCCGTCATCGCCGTCCCGCACGCATTGAATCCGCGTCACTTCCGGCCGGTGGTACCGGATGCCGCGCGGGACCTCGACATCGGAGTCCGATCGGTACGCTACCTGGCGCACCTGGGCGACGAGGATCGCAACCGCGCCTACGACCATTTCCTGGCCCAGGCCGGGCCGCTGGGGTTGCGGGTGGACATCGGGACCGAACGCCTGGCCAGGGACGACTGGGCCGCGTTCCTGAACCGCTGCCTGGGCACGGTGTCCACCGAGGCCGGATCGTGGTTCCTGGAGCGGGATGACCGGACGGTCGACGCGATCAGGCGCTGGACCGACGAGCGCACCGGCGCGCGCCTGGTGATCCGCAACGATTCGCCGCTGCAGCGAATCGGGCACCGGCTGCCGTGGCGGGCGCGGGTCCTGGTCAAGCGCCTGCTCGGGCGCGGCTTCGTGCGCCACGAATCCGGCGTGGCGGAGGCGCTGCCGTTCGACGAAGTGTACGCACGGTTCTTCCGCGACCGTGAGCGGCCCTCGTTCTACGGCAAATGCATCTCCTCGCGCCACTTCGACGCGATCGGCACCCGGACCTGCCAAATCATGATCCGCGGACGGTTCAACGACATCCTGCGCGCGGACGAGCACTACATCGCATTGGATCCGGACTTCGCCAATGCCGGCGAGGCGGTCCGGCGCCTGAAGGACGAGGCGTTCCGGTGCGAGATGGTCGACCGCGCGCTCGCCTTCGCGCTGGACGCGCACACCTATGCGCACCGCATGGCCGAACTGCATGCGGCGATTGCCCGCGCGGCGTGAGATCCGGCAGCGCGCCGCCGTGAACCCGCAGCGCGAACGTGGCGGCGGCGCGAACCTGGACGCAGACACGGTGCGCGGCTTCGGTGCCGAGTGGAGCGCGTACGATCAGGTCGACCTCCCCCAAGCCGAACTCGAAGCCCTGTTCGCCGGCTACTTCCGCCTGTTCCCGTGGAACGAACTTGCGCCGGGCGCGGTCGGTGCCGACATCGGCTGCGGCTCGGGACGCTGGGCCGCGCTGGCGGCGCCGCGCGTGGGCCGGCTGATCTGCATCGACGCCAGCGCCCAGGCGCTCGCGGTCGCGCGCCGGCGCCTTGGCGGATTGAACAACTGCGAGCTGCACTGCGCGAGCGTCGATGCGATGCCGATCCCGGACGGCACGCTGGATTTCGCCTACAGCCTCGGCGTGCTGCACCATGTCCCCGACACCGCGGCCGCGCTGCGTGCCTGCGCGGCCAAGCTCAGGCCCGGAGCGCCGATGCTCGTCTACCTCTACTATGCGTTCGACAATCGTCCGGCATGGTTCCGGCGCCTGTGGCAGGCGAGCGATCTGCTCCGGCGCGGGATCAGCCGCCTGCCGTTCGGCCTGCGCCTCAATCTGACCCGCGTCATCGCCGCGCTGGTCTACTTCCCACTCGCGCGGGCTGCACGCGTAGGCGAACGCGCCGGCCTGGACGTCGGCGCCTGGCCGCTGTCCGCCTATCGCGAGGCGAGCTTCTATACGATGCGTACCGACGCACTGGATCGCTTCGGCACCCGCCTGGAGCAGCGCTTCTCCCGCGCGCAGATCCGCGATCTGCTGCGGCAGGCCGGGTTGGAGTCGATCGCCTTCAATCCCGATCCGCCTTACTGGTGCGCCCTCGGCAGGCGCCGCGCGGACTGATCCCGGTGTGCGGTATCGCCGCCGTCTGGCGCGCCGGATCCGGTCCAGCCCCGGGCGAACTCGTACGGACCATGATTGGAACGCTGCATCATCGCGGCCCGGACGACGCCGCGGTCTGGTCGCAGGACGATGCAGGCGTCGCGCTCGGCCACGCGCGGTTGGCCATCCTGGATCTGTCGCCCGCTGGGCGGCAGCCGATGGTCTCGGCCGACGGACGCTGGGTGTTGGTCTTCAATGGCGAGATCTACAACCACCGCGACCTGCGCCGCGAGTTGCTCGCCGCCGGCGAGAGGTTCCGCGGCCATTGCGATGCCGAGGTGCTGCTCGCATCGGTTGCGCGGCATGGCCTGCAGGCGACACTGGATCGCGCCAACGGCATGTTCGCCTTCGCGCTGTGGGACACGCGCGAGCGCAGGCTGCTGCTCGCGCGCGACCGGCTGGGCGAAAAGCCCCTGTACCACGGGTGCGTCGGCGGCGATCTGGTCGTTGCTTCGGAACTGCGCGCGTTCGAGGCTCATCCCGGCTTCGCGTGCGGGATCGATCCACGCTCGGTCGCCAGCCTGCTGCACACCTCCTGCGTTCCCGCCCCGTACAGCATCTATCGCGGCATCGGCAAGCTCGCGCCGGGCACGTGCGCGGAGTACCGGGCGGCCGGCGCGCCGGCGCGGTTGTGGCGCTTCTGGCGCGTGCCGTCGCCGGCGCCGCGCCCGATCCGGGAGGAGGAGGCGATCGAACAGGGTGGCGCCCTGCTCGCCGATGCGGTCGCCCTGCGCCGGCAGGCCGACGTACCGCTCGGCGCGTTCCTGTCCGGCGGCGTCGATTCCGCGCTGATTGCGTCGCTTTCGCAGGCGGCCGGCGGCGAGCCGCTGCGCACGTTCAGCGCCGGATTTCACGATCCGGTCTACGACGAGGCGCCGCATGCGGAGCGTATCGCCGGGCACCTGGGCACGCGCCACACCAGCGTCTACGTCGGCGAGTCCGACGCCCTGGCCGTGGTGCCGCAACTCGCGCGGATCTACGACGAGCCGTTCGCCGATGCCTCGCAGATCCCCACCGTGCTCATCTCGCGGGTCGCGCGCGCACAGGTCACGGTGGCGCTGTCCGGTGATGGCGGGGACGAGTGCTTCGGCGGATATCACCGGCATTTCCTCGGCCCGCGCGTCGCGGCGATCTCGCGCGCGGTCCCGGCTCCGTTGCGCCGCGCAATCGCCGCGGGCCTGGGCGCCGTCCCGCCCCACGCCTGGGATCGGGTGCTGCGGGTCGTCGAGCGCGCGTTGCCCCGGGCACTGACCCCGCTGCCGCCCGGCGAACGCCTGCACAAGCTCGCTTCGGTGCTGGAAGCGGCGGATGCGCGTGCCTTGTATGACCGGCTGGTCTCGCAGTGGCAGCCGCCGCTGCCGATCCCCGGCCACCCCTTGCCCTGGGAGAGCGCCGCGGACGCGCTGCACTGGCAGCCGGGCGCGGATACTGCCGGTGCGATGATGCAGTGCGATCTCGCCGCCTACCTGCCCGACGATCTGCTGGTGAAGCTGGATCGCGCCAGCATGTCGGTGGGATTGGAGGCGCGCGTGCCGTTCCTGGATCATCGCGTGGTGGAGTGGGCGGCCGGACTGCCGGTGGATCTCAAGATCCGTGGCCGCGGCAAGTGGATCCTGCGGCGGATACTGGCGCGGCACCTGCCTCCCGCGCTGTTCGAGCGCGGCAAGCGCGGCTTCGCCGTGCCGCTGGACGCCTGGCTGCGCGGGCCGCTGCGCGAATGGGCCGCGGCTTTGCTCGATCCGCAGCGCCTGGCGCGCGAGGGCATCTTCGAACCGGCCGCGATCGCTGCCTGCTGGAGTGAACACCTCGGCGGCGCCCGCAACCGGCAGTACGATCTCTGGCCGGTGCTGATGTTCCAGGCCTGGTGGCAGGAGCGCCGCGCCGCATGAGCGCGGCCTGCGCCGCCGCGCCACCGCCGCGCCTGCTGTTCGTGGTGACCGAGGACTGGTACTTCCGTTCCCATCGTCTGGCGCTGGCGTGCGCCGCGCGCGCCGCCGGCTACGAGGTGCACGTCGCTACGCGCGTCGATCGCGACGGCGGCGCAATCCGCGAGGCCGGCATCGATCTGCATGCGGTGCCGTTCTCGCGCTCGGCCCACCGGCCCTGGCGCGACGTCGCCACGCTCGTCGCCCTGGCTCGGATTTATCGCCACGTGCAGCCCGACATCGTCCACCACGTGGCCCTGAAACCCGTCCTGCTCGGCTCGTTGGCGACGCTCGTGGCACCGCGCGCCGCGGTGATCAACGCGATCGCGGGCCTGGGGTTCGTGTATGCGTCCCCGGGCCGGTTCGCCCGCCTGCTCAAGCCGATCGTCGCTGCCGGCCTGCGACTGGTGTTGCGGCGCCCGAACGCGATCACGCTGGTGCAGAACGACGACGATCGCGCGGCGCTGGTTGCCGGCGGCCTGGCCGACCCCGGTCGCTGCGCGGTGATCCGGGGCTCCGGCGTCGATCTGGCGCGCTTTGCACCGATGCGGAGGCCGCAGGAGCGGATCCCGGTCGTGGCCCTGGTAGGGCGGATGCTGCGCGACAAGGGCGTGGAGGAATTCGTCGAAGCGGCACGGCGGCTGCGCGCGCGGGGGGTGCGGCTGCATTTCAGGCTGGTGGGCGATCCGGACACCGAGAATCCGGCGGCGATCGCGCACGCGGATCTCCAGCGCTGGCATGCGCAGGGCATCGTCGAGTGGCTCGGCAGGCGCGAAGACATGCCCGCGGTCCTGGCCGGCGCGGACATCGCCTGCCTGCCCTCCTACCGCGAGGGGCTGCCGCTGGCGCTGCTGGAAGCCGCGGCCACCGGCCTGCCGCTGGTGGCGACCGACGTTCCTGGTTGCCGCGATGTCGTCATCGACGGAGACAACGGCCTGTGCGTCCCGCCGCGCGACCCCGAGGCCCTCGCCAATGCACTCGGGCGTCTCGCCGCGGATCCGCAACTGCGCGCGCGCATGGGCGAACGCAGTGTCGAGCGGGCGCGTGCATTCGCGTTGCCGGCCATCGTTTCGCAGACGCTCGCGCTCTACGCGCGGGTGCGTGGCGTGGCGCCATGAATGGTCCGCGGTCGCTGCGGGTGCTGGTGACCGGTGCGCGCGGATTCGTCGGCCGTGCCGTCGTGCCGGCGCTGCTCGGCGCCGGGCATCGGGTCGTCGCCGCCGTTCGCAACGGTCTTCCCGCGGGTGCGCCCGCGGGCGTCGAGACGCTGGTGCTTGGCGACCTGTGCGCGGTGCCTGCCTGGGAGCCGCTGCTGGGCGGACTGGACGCGGTGGTGCATCTGGCAGCACGGGTGCATCGCCGCGGCGAGCCCGGTGGAATCGACGCCTACCGCCGGGAAAACGCCGTGCTGAGCGCGCGGATCGCGCGCGCCGCGGTGGCGACGGGCGTGCAGCGATTCGTGTTCATGAGCACGGTGAAGGTGCACGGCGAGCATTCCCCGCCGGACGCGGCCGGCGTTCCCAGGCCGTTCACGGAAGCCGACGTACCGGCGCCGAGCGGCGCCTACGCCCGCAGCAAGTGGGAGGCCGAGCAGCGCCTGCGCGAGATCGAAGGTGGCGGAGCGCTGCGCGTTGCCATACTGCGGCCGCCGCTGATCTACGGCCCGGGGGTGGGCGCGAATTTCCTCGCCCTGGTACGCGCCGTCGACCGCGGCCTGCCGCTGCCGCTGGGCTGCATCGGCAATGCGCGCAGCCTGATGTACGTGGCCAACGTCGCGGACGCCGTGGTGCGTTGCGTCGAGAACGGGCCGGCGCGCGCGGCGTGGCTGGTGAGCGATGGCGCGCCGGTCTCCACGCCGGAACTGATACGCGCGCTGGCCGCCGCGCTGGACCGGCCGGCGCGCCTGATTCCGGTTCCGGCGCGCGTGCTTGAACTGCTGGCGCGCGTCACCGGGCGAACGGAAACGTACCTGCGGCTGGCCGGATCGCTGCACGTCGACGACGCAGCCATCCGCAGTGCCCTGCAATGGTCGCCGCCGTGGAGCCGGGCGCAGGGGCTGGCCGTGCTGGCACGCTGGTATCGCGAGGGCGCGCGCGCGTGATGCTGCTGGCGGCAGCGGCCGCGTTCCTCGTCGCGCTCGTATGTTCGATCCGGCTCGTCGGCCGCGTCCGACACTGGGCGCTTGCGAACGACATGCTCGACATTCCGGTCGCCCGCAGTTCGCACTCGCAGGCCGTGCCGCGCGGCGGCGGCGCGGCCATCCTCCCGGTCGTCCTGGCTGCGCTTACGCTGCTCGCCTGCACCGGGGCAATCGGCGTCGGCGATGCGATGGCCATCGGGCCGGCCGCGGCCGCGGTCGCGGCGGTCGGCTGGATCGACGATCGGCACCGGCTTTCGGTACGCGTGCGCCTTGCGGTTCATCTGGCTGCGGCCGCGTGGTTCGTTCTTTGGGCCCGGCCTCCCACCCCGATGCCCGAACTGTTGCCGGCGGCGATCGGAAACCTGCTGCTGGTCGCCGGCATCGGCTGGTGCATCAATCTCTACAATTTCATGGACGGCATCGACGGACTGGCCGCCTCGCAGGCCGTCCTGGTGGGGATCGCGGGATCGGCCCTGTTCGGCCTCGCCGGTGCCGGCGGCTGGATGGTGCTGAGTGTGGTCGTGGCCGGCGCGAGTGCGGGTTTCCTGGCCTGGAACCGGCCGCCGGCGCGGATCTTCATGGGCGACGTGGGCAGTGGCCTGCTCGGGTTCCTGTTCGCGGCGCTGGCGCTGGCGAGCGCGCGCGAGGGTGCGGCGCCGTGGGCCGCGTGGGTGTTGCTCCTGGGCGTGTTCGTGCTGGACGCGACGCTGACCCTGGCGTTCCGGGTCGCTGCCGGCGCACGCTGGCATGAACCTCATCGCGAACACGCCTACCAGCGTGCGGTGCAGTGCGGCTGGAGTCACGGCCGGGTGACCGCCGCCGTCATCGTGATCGATCTCACGCTCTGCGTGCCCGCGGCCTGGTCGCTGCGCCCTGGCGGCACCGGGTCGCCTTGGGCGGCGGTGGCGGCGGCCTCTATAATGACCGTGCTATGGGTGTGGGTGCGTTGGATCCACGGGCGCCGTGCGCGGGGAGGCGAGGTTGCGGATAAGCCGTCGTAAGGCCGTCGTCGCCCACGATCTGCTCATGATTGCGGCAGCGTGGGAGCTCGCCTGGTTTGCGCGCTACAACTACGCGCTCCCGGACCGCGAACTGCTTTGGACCAACCTGCAGGTGCTCCCGCTGGTGGTGGCGGTGCAGGGCGCGGTGGCCTGGTATTTCGGCCTGTACCGCGGGGTCTGGCGCTTCGCCAGCGTGCCGGACCTGTGGAACATCGTCCGGGCTGCCGCGCTGGGGACGATCGCCGTGCTGATCGCCCTGTTCCTGGCCACCCGCCTGCAGGGCATCCCGCGCTCGATGCTGGCGCTGTTTCCGCTGTTCCTGGTGTTCCTGCTCGGCACGCCGAGGCTGGTCTACCGGGTGTGGAAGGATCACAGTCTGAACCTGCGCCAGCTCGCCGCCGGCACCCGGGTGCTGATCGTCGGCGCCGGCCGCGCCGGCGAAGGCCTGGCGCGGCAGATGCTGCGCGGCGGCGAGTACACCCCGGTGGGGTTCATCGACGACAAGAAACGCCTGCACGACTCCAACATCCATGGCCTGCCGGTGCTCGGCGCGGTTCCCGATCTCGCCCGTGTCGCCGGGCGCGTGCAGGCGAATCTGGTCGTCATCGCCATCCCCTCGGCCACCGGTGCGCAGATGCAGCGCATCGTCGAGGCCTGCATGAAGTCGGGCGTGCCCTACCGCACGCTGCCGGCCTCGGTCATGGATCGCGGCGGCACCGCCTTCCTGTCGCAACTGCGTGAGGTCTCGCTCGAGGATCTGCTCGGGCGGGCGCGCGTGGACCTGGACTGGCGCCGGATCTCCGAGGGCCTGGCCGGCCGCACCATCCTGGTCACGGGCGGGGGCGGCTCCATCGGCTCGGAGCTGTGCCGCCAGATAGCCCGCGTCGGGCCCGGGCGCCTGATCGTGCTCGATCGCAGCGAGCACAATCTGTTCACCATCGATGCCGAGCTGCAACGCAGCCACCCGCAGGTGCCGCTCGTCTCCAGGCTGGGCGACGTCTGCGACCAGCGCGCGATGCAGGTCCTGTTCGAAACCTGCCGGCCGGAGATCGTGTTCCATGCGGCGGCGTACAAGCACGTGCCGCTGCTGCAGGACCAGGCACGCGAGGCGGTGCGCAACAACGTGCTCGGCACCCGCGTGGTCGCCGAAGCCGCGCGCGCGGCCGATTGCCGGCAGTTCGTGCTGATCTCCACCGATAAGGCGGTCAATCCCTCGAGCGTGATGGGGATGTGCAAGCGGGTTGCCGAAATGCTGTGCGAGAGCATGAACGGCAGCGGGCAGACCCGCTTCGTCACCGTGCGCTTCGGCAACGTGCTCGGGTCGGCGGGCAGCGTGGTGCCGATCTTCCGCGAGCAGCTCGCCGCGGGTGGGCCGCTGACCGTCACCCATCCGGACGTCGTGCGGTACTTCATGACCATCCCGGAAGCCTGCCAGCTCATCACCCAGGCCGCGGTCATGGGGCAGGGCGGGGAAATCTACGTGCTCGACATGGGCGAGCCGGTGCGCATCGCCTATCTCGCCGAGCAGATGATTCGCCTGTCGGGGCGCGAGCCGGGCCGCGACATCAAGATCGAGTACATCGGCCTGCGGCCGGGCGAGAAGCTGTTCGAGGACTTGTTCCACGCCGAGGAGCAGGCGCTGCCGACGGAGCATGCGAAGATCCGGCTCTGTCGCCACCGTGCCATCGACCGCGAGGCGTTCCGGCGCCAGATGGACGGCTTGCTCGCAGCGTGCCATGCCATGGACGAGGCGCAGATCCAGGGCCAATTGCGCGGCATCGTGCCCGAGTACCATGCCACCGTCACCGACGCGGGCGACTTGCGCGTCGTGCCGATCCGTTCACGTACTGCATCGTAGAGAACGCCATGAAGAATCCAGTTCGCAAGGCCGTATTCCCGGTTGCCGGCCTCGGCACCCGATTCCTGCCGGCCACCAAGGCCAATCCCAAGGAAATGCTTCCGATCGTGGACAAGCCGCTGGTGCAGTACGCGGCGGAGGAAGCGGTCGAGGCAGGCATCACCGAGCTCGTATTCGTGACCGGCCGCCACAAGCGATCAATCGAGGATCATTTCGACAAGGCCTACGAACTGGAGTCCGAGCTCGAGCGCAACCGCAAGGAGGAACTGCTGGAGACCGTACGCGGGATCCTGCCCTCCGGCGTGCACTGCATCTACATCCGCCAGCCCGAGACGCTCGGCCTGGGCCACGCCGTGCTCTGCGCCCGGGCAGTCATCGGCGACGAGCCGTTCGCGGTCCTGCTCGCGGACGATCTCATCGACGGCCGCGGCAAGGGTTGCCTGCGGCAGATGGTGGAGGTGTACAGCCACTACAAGTGCGGCGTGATCGCGGTGGAACGGATCCCGCAGGAGGACACGAAGAAGTACGGCATCGTCGACACCAAGGTGCTCGACGACCGCGTCCACAAGATCCGCAACATCGTCGAGAAGCCCGATCCGGCGGTCGCGCCTTCCAACCTCGGCGTCGTCGGCCGCTACATTCTGCCTGGCTCTATCATGGGCATCCTCGAGCGCACCGAGCGCGGTGCGGGCGGCGAGATCCAGCTCACCGACGGCATCGCGACCCTGCTGTCGCAGGAACAGGTGCTCGCGTACGAATTCCATGGGCACCGCTACGACTGCGGTTCCAAGCTGGGGTATCTGGAGGCCACGATCGACTACGCGCTGCGTCACCCGGAAGTAGGCAAGGGCTTCGAGAGGATGCTCGCGGAAAAGACCGCGGCTGCGGCCGCCGCGCCGACCCGGGCCAGGCCGGCCGCAAGAAGGGCTGGCAAGCGCAAGGCCTGATCCAGGCTGCATGTTCAGCCGGGGCGCAGGCAGGCGCTTGCATCGAGGCCCGCTGCCGTTCCCGCCACGATGCGCACCGGGCCCTCATCCCAGGCGCATCGGCTGGCGCGAGTCGGTAACGTACAACGGGTGGCGCGGGGCGCCGTCGGCGTTCTTCTCCAGGCAGTAGGCGTCGACGCCGAGCCCGGCGATCAGCGCGAGCACGCGCTGCCCCCGGTCCAGGTAACTGCCGTGCGCGCCCCAGGCGCAGATCACCAAGTCCGCCTGCCGAGCCGCCCGGGCGATCGCGGCATCGTTGCCCGGCCCGACCGGATCGTACACGCGCCGCAGTCCGGCCGGATCCGTCGAGCGCAGGGCGAAGATATTGCGTACTTCCAGCCGGCCGAAACCCCAGCGGCGGGCGTAGCGGCCGCACTTGGCGACGGTCGGATCGTCGCCGCCCGCATCCGCCGTGCTCGGGTTCAGCATGATGAACAGGCAGGTCCCGCGCGCGGGGTTCCATTGCCGCCAGAGCGTGTAGCGGTAGCGGCCGCAGCGCGAAAATCGCGCACCCGAGGCGAGCGTGTCGGGCAGGAGCCTGCGCGTGGAGGTGCGTGTCGGGTTCGTGTCATTCATGCGCTTCATTGCCTGGGAGGCGGTGTTCATCGTAAAGGCCGGTTGCGCGTGGCCGCCTGCTCGTTGATATTTGTACCGCGACGGCAACGTTACCGCGAACCAACCGCGCGCGGGATGAGCCATGGCCGCGGCGGTTCGCACATCCCGGCGCGCGGAGGAAACTGACGGATGAAATCATCCTATCCAAGCGATATCGAATTGGTGGAGCAGGCCTGCCGCGAGGCCGGCTCGGAGGAATTCGGCCCCGGCGATTTCCGCGACGGCCTGCAGGTCCTGCTCGCCAGCCTCGAGCGGGACGCCGATCTGCCGGCCGAAGGCGTGACGAAGGCACTGGAGATTGTGCGCCGCCGGTTGCACAACCGCCTGCGGATCGAACAGTGGTACGCAGCCCACCCGGAGCTTGCGCGCGAGACAATCGTCGGTCCGATCGCGGTGACCGGGCTGGTTCGCACCGGCACCACCGCGCTGGGAAACATGCTCTCGCTCGACGCGCGCTTGCGCAGCCTGCGCATGTGGGAGCAGGACCATCCGTGCCCGCCGCCCGAGATGGCGAACGAGGCATCAGACCCGCGCCGGCTGGAAGCGATGGCGCAGGTGGCTGCGATGCCGGCCGAACTCATGGCGATGCATCTGTTCGAGGTCGACGCCACCACCGAGGACACCGAGGTGCTCGGCCTGAGCTTTCGCGCCCAGCAGATGACGCTGCCGGCCTACGGCTACCATGCATGGTGGCGCGACTGCGACATGCGGCCGGCCTATGCGTATCACCGCAGGGTGGCCGTACTGCTGCAGTCGCGCCGGCCGCCGAACCGCTGGCTGTTCAAGTCGCCGCACCTGAAGTTCCACCTGGAGCACTTCCTGGATGCGTATCCGGACGCGCGCTTCGTCATGACGCACCGCGATCCGGCCAAGGTGGTGCCGTCCTACGCCAACCTGGTGGCGCACCTCGTGCCGCCGGGCTCGACCGCGGCCCGGGATCCGCAGCGTTTCGGCCGGCACATCAGCGAGCACCTGCGCATCGGCATGGAGCGGGCCATGGCGGCTCGCGCAAGGATCGGGGAACATCGCTTCATCGACGTACATCACCGCGAGTTCATCCGCGATCCGTACGGTCAGATCGAACGCATCTACGGTTTCCTGGGCATGGAATTTCCGGCGCAGGTGCGGGACGCCATGCAGCAGTGGCAGGCGCGCAATCACGCGGGAGCCTACGGTGCGCACCGCTACAGCGCCGCCCAGTATGGACTGAGCACGGAGCAGATCCGCTCGGACTACGGATTCTACATTCGCCAATTCGACGTTTCCCTGGAGGGTTGAGGCATGCTGTCCGGCGAGAAAATCCTGATTACCGGCCCGGCCGGCGGCATCGCCTTCGGCGTCGCGCGCGCGCTGGCGCGTGAGAACGAGGTATGGGGCATCGCCCGCTTCGGTGACCCGGCCCAGCGTGCCGAGGTGGAGGCCCTGGGGGTGAAGACGCGCGCAGTGGACCTGGCCACCTGCGAATTCGGCGATCTGCCACGCGATTTCACCTACCTGCTGCACATCGCGGTCGCCTACGACCCGGACAATTACGACCGCGCCATCCAGGTGAACGCCGAAGGCACCGGGTTCCTCATGGACCATTGCCGGCGCGTGAAGGCGGCGCTGGTGATGTCGACGCTCTCCGTGTACCGCCCGCACCCGGATCCCTGGTATGCGTTCCGCGAGACGGACCCGCTCGGCGACATCTGGGCGACGTTCTCGGCGCCGTACTCGGTGTCGAAGATCGCCGAGGAGGCCGTGGCGCGCTACTGCGCACGCTCGCTCAACATCCCGACGACCATCGCGCGCATGGGTTCGGCCTACTGGGAACGCGGCGGCATGCCCGCGGGCCATCTGCACGCGATTGCGGCCGGACAGCCGGTACAGGTCCGCTGGGATCCGATCCCCTACAGTCCGATCCACAACGAGGATATCGTCGACCAGGTGGAAGCGCTGCTCGACGCCGCCAGCGTTCCGGCGACCATCGTGAACTGGGCCGGCGACGAGCCGGTCTCGGTGCAGCAATGGAGTGCCTACCTGGGCGAACTGCTCGGTGTGCAACCGACGATCCAGGTGACACCCGTGCTGCATGCCTCGCTCGGCTCGGTGGGCGATCACCGCAAGCGGCGCGCGATCACCGGCCCGTGCAAGGTGCAATGGAAGGACGGGTTCCGGCGCATGGCGCAGGCGCTGTATCCGCAGCAGCGGCGTGAGCGTTGAGTTCGCCGGGCCGCGCTCCGGCGCCATGCATCATCCTTGGCGCGGGCGACCCTTCAGACATTCCTGATCAAACCCGGGATTGCCGACTGCCGGATGAGCCGGGATGCGATCGACGCCAGCAGGGCGCCTTTGCCGACGAGTACCTGACGCTTGCCGGCCCGCAGCCCGGCGATGGCGGCCCTGGCGACCTCGACAGGCGATCCGGCCTTGCCCCTCTCGAACAGGCTTTTCAGGATCGACCTGCCCTGGAATGCTTCTATCCCGCCGTTCCTGGCGAAATTCGTCGCCGTAGCGCCGGGGGTGAGGCAGGTCACCGTGACCCCGAATGGTTCGAGTTCCGCCGCCAGCGCATAGGTGAAGCTGTTGACGTACGCCTTCGTGGCGCAGTATGCCGCCATGCGTGTCGAGGGCATCATGCCCGCCGTCGAACCGACGTTCAGGATGGCGCCGCGGCGGCGTTCCTTCATCCGGCGCCCGAACAGCGCGGACAACTGCGTCAGCGTCGTCACGTTCAACGCGATCATCGACGCGATCCGGCCGGCGTCCTCGTCGACCACGTCCTGAAAGCAGGCAAAGCCCGCATTGTTGACGAGCGTATCGATCTCCAGGCCCTGTGCGTCACACGCCGCGGCCAGGCGTGCCGCGGAGCCGGGTTGGGCCAGGTCGATCGGGATCGTCACCACGTCCGAACCTCGCGACCTGAGTTCGGACCGCAGCGCTTCGAGTTCGTCCGGCTCCAGGCTCGCGGCGACGACGAGGGCGCCATCGGCGGCGAACAGCCGCGCCAGTTCGCGCCCGATCCCCGAACCCGCACCCGTTATCAGAACGGCTTGTCTCGTCTGCATCGCGCGTCTCTTTGTCCACCGGCTGGCATGCGCGGGCCCCGCGATCATGACCGGGTGCGGAACCGCACGTCGCGCGGGACAACGCTACTGGAAACCCTCACGCTGCGGTCGGTGGAGCCCGGCTCCGGCCCGAGCCGTGGCTGATACAATTAAAGCCGTGTTGGCCCAATCCGGGATTACGCGCCCTGCACAGCGCTGAGGATCGTATGAAAACGCGAAGTTCGGAAGTTCGGGCCGGATGCCTGCGGCAGGCCTTCGGCCGGTGCCGCTCCGCCCCGGAAGCCGGCGCGCGAGCGCAGCGGGCAAATCCTGGAACTGCTTGAAATGATTGGCTCCCCGGGACGGGCTCGAACCGCCGACCTAGTGATTAACAGTCACCCGCTCTACCGACTGAGCTACCGGGGAAACGCGGGGCGCTATGGTAATGGCGGCCCCCAGCGGGGTCAAATGGTTACGCGTGTGTTGCGCGCCGGATCCGGATGCCGTCCGGTCGCGCTGCCCGGCATCGACCGCAACGCACGCGCGCGCCGGATCGCCTGCGGCCTGGAGGCGATCCGCGATGAAGGGGTCGAGGTCGTCGTCCGCCTCGCGGCGAAGCCGTCCGGCACGAGCGGCGCGTTGGCGCGGGGTGCGCCGTGAGCGACGCGTTCGTACTGTCGGCGCAGTTCGAGCCTGCCGGCGGCCAGCCCGAGGCGATCGATCATCTCATCGCCGGCCTGGGCGACGGGTTGACCCACCAGACGCTGCTCGGTGTGACCGGCTCCGGCAAGACCTACACGATCGCGAACGTCATCGCCCGCGTGCAGCGGCCGACGCTGGTACTGGCTCCCAACAAGACGCTCGCGGCCCAGCTCTACAGCGAGTTCCGCGAGTTCTTCCCGAATAATTCGGTCGAGTACTTCGTTTCCTACTACGACTACTACCAGCCCGAGGCATACATTCCGTCGACCGATACGTACATCGAGAAGGATTCATCGATCAACGACCAGATCGACCAGATGCGGCTGTCGGCGACCAAGGCGATCCTGGAGCGGGAGGACACGATCGTCGTCGCGACCGTGTCGGCGATCTATGGCTTGGGCGATCCGGCGGCGTACCACGGGATGATCCTGCACCTGGTACGCGGGCACCGCATTGATCAGCGCGATATCCTGCGCCGCCTGGCGGAGCTGCAGTACACGCGCAACGACATCGAGTTGCAGCGTGCCACCTACCGCGTGCGCGGGGATGTCATCGACATCTTTCCGGCCGAGTCCGAGCGCGACGCGGTACGGGTGGAACTGTTCGACGACGAGATCGAGTCCCTGACCTGGTTCGATCCTCTGACCGGTGAGATGCTGCGCAAGGTGCCGCGCCTGACGATCTACCCTTCGACGCATTACGTCACCGACCGGCACACCCTGCTCGGCGCCGTGGAGCAGATCAAGAAGGAGCTGGAAGAGCGGCTCGTACAGCTGCGATCGGAGCACAAGCTGCTGGAAGCGCAGCGCCTGGAGCAACGCACGCGCTTCGATATGGAGATGATGCTGGAGATCGGGTACTGCGCCGGCATCGAGAACTACTCGCGGTTCCTGTCCGGGCGCAAGCCGGGCGAGCCGCCGCCGACGCTGTTCGACTACCTGCCCCGCAACGCGCTGCTGGTCATCGACGAGAGCCACGTCACCGTCCCGCAGCTCGGCGCGATGTATCGCGGCGACCGCTCGCGCAAGGAGACCCTGGTCGCCTATGGCTTCCGCCTGCCGGCGGCGCTGGACAACCGGCCGCTTCGGTTCGAGGAATTCGAACGCATGGCGCCGCAGACGATCTGCGTTTCCGCCACTCCCGGGCCCTACGAGCTGGAGCACTCAGGACAGGTCGTTGAACTGGTCGTGCGACCGACCGGACTCATCGACCCGGAGGTGGAGATACGGCCCGCCGCGACCCAGGTCGACGATCTGCTCTCGGAGATCAACAAGCGCGTCGAGCGCAGCGAGCGGGTGCTCGTCACCACGCTCACCAAGCGCATGGCCGAGGATCTCACCGAGTACCTCGGCGAGCATGGCATCGCGGTACGCTACCTGCACTCGGACGTGGACACGGTCGAGCGGGTGGAAATCATCCGCGATCTGCGCATGGGCAGGTTCGACGTGCTGGTCGGCATCAACCTGTTGCGCGAAGGCCTGGACCTTCCCGAGGTGTCGCTGGTGGCGGTACTGGACGCCGACAAGGAGGGCTTCCTGCGTTCCGAACGCTCGCTCATCCAGACGGTCGGCCGCGCCGCCCGCAATCTGAATGGCCGCGCGATCCTCTACGCCGACGAAATCACCGGCTCGATGAAGCGGGCACTGGACGAGATGGCACGCCGGCGGCAGACCCAGCTTGCCTTCAACGCCGAGCACGGGATCGTACCGCGCGGCGTGGAGAAGGCAGTCGTGGACCTGCTGGACCTGGGCGAGTCGAAGCGCCCCGAGGGCGGCCGCCGCCGCGGGCGGACTGCCGCGGCACAGGCGGAGGAGATCGCCGGCGAAGCCCCGGAGGTGTTGATGAAGCGCATCCGGCAGTTGGAGGAACAGATGTACCGGCACGCGCGCGAGCTGGAGTTCGAGGCCGCGGCGCGGATCCGGGATCAGATCGAGCGTATCCGCACCGAGGGCCTGGGCCTGCCGGTTCGGCATGCCGGATGAACGCGGCCCCTTGGACATCGATGGCCGTATTCTGTATTCTTCGCCGCCCGCAGGCGCGTAGCTCAGCTGGTTAGAGCACCACCTTGACATGGTGGGGGTCGTTGGTTCGAGTCCAATCGCGCCTACCAACCGACCGGAGAGCACCGCCTGCGCGGTGCTCTTTTTTTTCGGACCGCGCCAGACCCGCAGGTCTCCGGCGAAATGGCCCCTCGTATCGGCCACGGAGGAGAAGATGCCAGACATCACCCTGCCCGACGGCAGCATCAGGCAGTTCGCCGCCCCTGTATCGGTCGCCGAGATCGCGGCCAGCATCGGCGCTGGCTTGGCGCGCGGCGCACTGGCCGGCCGGGTCGACGGGCGTCTCGTCGACACCATCCATGTCGTCGCGTCCGACGCCTGCGTCGCCATCGTCACCGCCAAGGACACCGACGGGCTGGAGGTCATCCGCCATAGCACCGCGCATCTGCTTGCGCATGCCGTCAAGGAGCTTTTTCC
The DNA here is from genome assembly GCA_050183625.1 of Gammaproteobacteria bacterium. GTDB lineage: Bacteria > Pseudomonadota > Gammaproteobacteria > JADZEE01 > JADZEE01 > JBFXBD01. The sequence goes on along the minus strand of JBFXBD010000025.1, from coordinate 27,106 downwards.
GCAGGCCCAGGTCACGATCGGTCCGGTCATCGAGGACGGCTTCTATTACGATTTCGCCTTCGAACGCCCGTTCACGCCCGAGGACCTGGAGCGCATCGAGCAGCGCATGGCCGAACTGGCGGCGCGGGATCTGCCGGTCGCCCGTGAGGTAATGCCGCGCGACCAGGCGGCGCAGATGTTCCGCGCGATGGGCGAGCGCTACAAGGCCGAGATCATCGAGTCGATCCCGGCTGCCGAGGACATCTCCCTGTATCGACAGGGCAATTTCGTCGATCTGTGCCGCGGTCCACATGTACCCGCGACCGGGCGGCTGCAGGCGTTCAAGCTGATGAAGGTCGCCGGGGCCTATTGGCGGGGCGACGCGAAGAACGAGATGCTCCAGCGCATCTACGGCACTGCCTGGGCGGACAAGGCGGCGCTGAAGGCCTACCTGACAAGGCTGGAAGAGGCCGAGCGGCGCGATCACCGGCGCATCGGCAAGGACCTGGACCTGTTCAGCCTGCAGGAAGGCGCGGGCGGCGGCCTGATCTTCTGGCACCCGAAAGGGGCGCGGATCCGCCGTACCGTGGAGGACTACTGGCGCGAACAGCACGTCAAGGCGGACTACGAGTTCCTGTACACGCCGCACATCGCCCTGGAGACGCTCTGGCACACCTCCGGCCACTCCGACTTCTACCGCGAGTCGATGTACCGGCCGATGGAGGAGGATGAGCAACTCTACCAGTTGAAGCCGATGAACTGCCCGTTTCACGTTCTGGTCTTCAAGGACCGGCTGCGCTCGTATCGCGACCTGCCATTTCGCTGGGCGGAGTTGGGGACGGTGTATCGGCACGAGATGTCCGGTGCGCTGCATGGGCTGATGCGCGTGCGCGGCTTCACCCAGGACGATGCGCACGTGTTCTGCCGGGAGGAGCAGATCGAGGACGAAATCCTGCGCATCCTGGACTTGAATCTCACGATGCTGGCCGATTTCGGTTTCGATCAGTACGAAATCCAGCTCTCGACCCGGCCGGAGAAGTCGGTCGGTTCAGACGAGATCTGGGCCAAGGCGACCTCCGCACTGGAAGGGGCCCTGCGCCGCAAGGGCCTGGCCTTCGGCATCGATGCCGGGGGAGGTGCGTTCTACGGGCCGAAGATCGACCTGAAGATCGAGGACGCCATTGGCCGCAAGTGGCAGTGCTCGACCGTCCAGCTCGATTTCAACCTGCCCGAGCGGTTCGAACTCGAATACGTCGCCGCGGACGGCCAGCGCAGGCGCCCAATCATGATCCACCGCGCCCTGCTGGGGTCCGTGGAAAGGTTCTTCGGCGTCCTAATCGAGCATTACGCCGGTGTTTTTCCCGCCTGGCTCGCTCCCGTGCAGGTCGCGATCATCGCGATCACTGATAAACAGGCCGAGTACGCAGCCCGCGTGACTGAAACCTTGAAAAATCAAGGCTTCAGGGTTGAATCGGACTTGAGAAACGAGAAGATCGGCTTTAAGATCCGCGAACACACCCTGCACAGGGTCCCGTACATGCTGGTTCTGGGTGCACGGGAGGTCGAAGCAAACACCGTGGCGGTACGCACGCGGGCCGGCGCCGACCTCGGCGCGATGTCCCTGGAGGACTTCGCCGGGCGTCTGCAAGCCGATATCGCGCGCAAGGGCCGCACCGTTTCGGAGGGTTAGCATATAGTCGCTGAAAAGAAGAACCGGGTGAATGATGAAATCAGCGTCCCGCGCGTGCGCGTGATCGGCGCTGATGGCACTCAGGTGGGCATCCTGTCGACGGACGACGCCGTCCGCATGGCCGAGGAACTGAGTCTCGATCTGGTCGAGATCCAGCCCACGGCCGATCCACCCGTCTGCCGCATCATGGACTTCGGCAAATTCCTGTTCGACCAGAACAAGAAGCGTCACGCCGCCAAGCGCAAGCAGAAGATCATCCAGATCAAGGAAGTCAAGTTTCGTCCGGGCACGGACGACGCCGACTACAAGATCAAGGTGCGCAACCTGCTGCGGTTCCTCGAAGAGGGGGACAAGGTCAAGGTGACGTTGCGGTTCCGCGGGCGGGAGATGGCGCACCAGGAACTGGGCGCCGAGATGCTCAAGCGGGTCGAGCAGGATCTGGCCGACAACGGTTCCATCGAGCAATACCCCAAGATGGAGGGGCGGCAGATGATCATGGTGATCGCCCCGAAGAAGACGGCCTAGGGCCGGGCGGTGCGTACCGGTCGCGGCCGGCGCAGGATTTCACACAATCGGAACGAGCAAGACAGATGCCCAAGCTGAAGAGCAACCGCGGTGCGGCGAAGCGTTTCAAGGCGAACGCAGCCGGCCGATTCAAGCGGCGCCAGTCCCACAAGCGCCACATCCTGACCAAGAAGAGCTCCAAGCGTAAGCGGCAGCTCGGTGGAACGCAGATCCTGGCGGCGGTGGATCACCGCAACGTCGCCCGGATGCTCAACGTCTAAATCGGAGTTCAACGCACATGCCACGGGTAAAACGCGGTGTCACCGCACGGGCCCGGCACAAGAAAGTGCTGGAGCAGGCCAAGGGGCATCGAGGCCGGCGGAACAACGTCTTCCGCATCGCCAAGCAGTCGGCCATCAAGGCTGGCCAGTATGCCTACCGGGATCGCCGGCAGAAGAAGCGCCAGTTCCGCGGCCTTTGGGTGGTGCGTATCAACGCCGCCGCCCGTCAGTTCGGCCTGAGCTACAGCCGGCTGATCCATGGCCTGAAACAGGCCGCGATCGAAATCGATCGCAAGGTCCTGGCCGAACTGGCGGTCAACGACGAAGCGGCGTTTGCGCGCCTGGCAGAGACTGCGAAAGCCGCTCTGGCCGCCTGAGCCTCGCGCCGAGCGCGCGAAGTCGACACGACGAACGGCAGGGGAGAGGCACGCTTTCCCCTGCCGTTTTCGTTTTTGCACTCCCCCTTCTCACCTGACGAAGCGGTTCCGCCATGATGGACACCCAGAGCCTGCTCGCGCAGGCCCGCGCCGATGCCGACGGCGCCAATACCGTCGCTGCAATCGAGGAAGCGCGCGTACGCTACCTCGGCAAGAAGGGCCTGATCACCGGACTGCTCAAGCAGCTCGGGGCGATGGCCGAGGCCGACCGCCGCACCGCCGGACAGGCGATCAACGAACTCAAGTCCCAGGTGCAGACGCTGCTGGAGGCGCGGCGAAGCACGCTGGAGCGAGAGCAGGTCGAACGCAGCATCCAGGCGGACGCGGTCGACGTCACCCTGCCAGGCCGCGGCCAGCGCCGCGGTGGCCTGCACCCGGTCACGCGCACGCTCTCGCGCATCGAGGCCCTGTTCGGCGCTGCCGGATTCGAGGTCGTGGAAGGCCCTGAAATCGAAGATGAGTACCATAACTTCGAGGCCCTGAACATTCCCGCCGATCATCCGGCGCGGGCGATGCACGACACCTTCTACTTTCCCGGCGGGATGCTGCTGCGCACGCATACCTCGCCGGTGCAGATTCGCGTCATGCAGCAACGCCGCCCGCCGTTGCGGATTGTGGCGCCAGGGCGCGTCTACCGTTGCGATTACGACCAGACCCATTCGCCGATGTTTCATCAGGTCGAAGGGCTGCTGGTCGACGAGCACGCCAGTTTCTCGGACTTGAAGGGGCTGCTGTCGGCGTTCCTGTCGGCGTTCTTCGAGACCGCGGACCTGCAGATGAGGTTCCGGCCATCGTTCTTTCCGTTCACCGAGCCTTCCGCGGAGGTGGACATCCGCCTGCCGACCGCGCATGGCCACACCGGGTGGCTGGAGGTGCTGGGTTGCGGCATGGTCCATCCGCGCGTGCTCGAGGGCGTGGGAATTGACCCGGAGAAGTTCACCGGGTTCGCGTTCGGACTGGGGGTGGAGCGGCTGACGATGCTCCGCTACGGCATTGCCGACCTGCGCCTGTTCTTCGAGAACGATCTTCGGTTCCTGGAGCAATTCGCATGATCGCGGGCACGAGCGCACTAGCGACGGATCGGGGCGGGCAGGGATGAAAATCAGCGAACGATGGTTGCGCGATTGGGTCGACCCGGATATCGGCGTCGAGGAACTGGCCGAGCAGCTCACGATGATCGGCCTGACGGTCGACGCGGTCGAGGCGATTCGCCCGGCTTTCAGCGGCGTCGTGGTCGCGCGCGTGCTGGAGGTCGCCCCGCATCCGAACGCCGACAAGCTGCGCGTCTGCCGCGTCGACCCGGGAGCGGGCGATCCGCTCACGGTGGTCTGCGGCGCCGCGAACGTTCGTGCCGGCATGGTCGCCGCGTTCGCCGCTCCGGGCGCCGTGCTCGGCCAAGGCAAGGCGATCGGTACCGCCAGGCTGCGCGGGGTCGAATCGGCCGGCATGCTGTGCTCTGCAGCCGAGCTCGGGCTTGCCCAGACCTCCGAGGGCCTCATCGAATTGCCGCCGGATGCACCGCTGGGCGTGCCGCTGGACGCCTTCCTCGGCCTGCACGATCACGTGCTGGATGTCGATGTCACGCCCAATCGCGGGGATTGCCTGTCAATCGCCGGTATAGCGCGCGAGGTCGCGGTGCGCAACCGCATCGGGCTGAACGCCCCTGCGGCGCAGGTGGTCGACGCTGCGGTTGCCGACGAACTCGTCGTCCACCTGGAATCGCCGGCCGCCTGCCCGCGCTATGCCGGCCGGGTGATTCGCGGCGTGTCCCCGCAGGCTGCCACGCCGATCTGGATGGCGGAGCGCCTGCGCCGCTGCGGTCTGCGGCCGCTCGGCCCGCTGGTCGACATCACCAACTACGTGATGCTCGAACTCGGCCAGCCGCTGCACGCCTTCGACCTGGACACCATCCGCGGCGCGATCCACGTCCGCGCCGCCCGGGCGGACGAGCGCCTGCAATTGCTGGACGAACAGTGGGTGACTCTCGACCCGGACATGTTGGTGATCGCAGACGACGAACGTGCGATCGCGCTCGCCGGCATCATGGGCGGCCTGACCACGTCGGTTACCGGCGCGACATGCAACGTGTTTCTGGAGTGCGCGTGGTTCGCTCCCGCCGCCATGGCCGGCCGCGCGCGGTCGCTGAAGCTCCAGACCGATGCCAGCCAGCGTTTCGAGCGCGGCGTCTCGTTCGAATTGCAGTCACAGGCCATCGAACGAGCCAGCGCGCTAATCGCCACGATTTGCGGCGGCAGCACCGGACCGACTCGAATCACAACGGCGGGTGCCGCGCTTCCCGGGCGCGAGCCGGTGATGCTGCGCAGGCAGCGCCTCTCGCGGTTGCTCGGGTACGGGATCGAGGATGCCGAGGTCGAGCGGATCCTCGACGGCCTGGATATGAGCGCCGTGCCTGCGGCTGACGGATGGCAGGTGAAGCCTCCGCCGGCGCGCTTCGACATCAACCTGGAACCGGACCTGATCGAGGAAGTTGCCCGTCACCACGGGTACGCGATGATTCCCGGCAGCCTGCCGCTGACGCGAATGCACCTGGGTGAGGCGACCGAGGCGCGCGTCCCGGTATCCGCGTTGCGCACCTGCCTGGTCGAGCGCGGCTACCACGAGGTCGTGAACTATTCCTTCACCGATCCGCGCCGCCAGGCCTTGATCGATCCCGGTGCACCTGGGCTGGCGCTGGCCAACCCCATCTCCGAGGAACTCTCGGTCATGCGCACGACGCTTTGGCCGGGGCTGCTCCAGGTCGCGGATCATAATCTCAAGCGCCAGTGTGACCGGATACGTGTCTTTGAAGTCGGCACGGTGTTTCGCCCCGGCAGCGAGCCGGGGATTCGTGAGACCGCCGTGCTGGCCGGGGCGATTGCGGGTGCCCGCTACCCGAGGCAGTGGGCGTTGCGCCAGGAATCAGTGGACTTCCACGATGTCCGGGCCGATATAGAAGCGCTGTTCGAGATCTCCGGGGAAGCCGGTCGGCTGGCGTTCGCGGCACTGCAGGATGCGGTGCTCCATCCGGGTCAGGCGGCGACGATTTTGTCCCATGGCAGGCCGGTGGGCCGGTGTGGCGCCATCCACCCCCTGCTCGCCCGGCAGTTGGACCTGGACCGGGCGGTATTCGTGTTCGAACTTGCCCTGGAGTCCATAGTTGCATCACAACCACCTGTTTTCAAAATGATTTCCAAGTTTCCCGCGGTGCGCCGGGATCTCGCGTTCTCGGTCGGAAGCGAGGTGCCGGTGGGCGACCTGCTGGCTACCGTCAGGACACTGGCGGGGAGCCTGTTGAGCCAATTGGAGTTGTTTGACGTATATACCGGCGAAGGCATTGATTCGGGGAAAAAAAGTGTGGCTGCGGGCTTGATCTTTCAGGACGCATCGAGCACTCTTACGGAGGGGCAGGTGAACGCCGTCGTCGATCGTGTCCGAGAGGGATTGGAGCGCGTGCACGGCGCGGTGCTGAGATCGTGAGAAATGGCATTAACTAAAGCGGATATTGCTGAGCGTCTGTTCGAGGAACTCGGTCTCAACAAGCGCGAGGCCAAGGAACTCGTGGAGATGTTCTTCGAGGAGATCCGGACCGAACTGGAGTCGGGACAGCAGGTGAAACTCTCCGGGTTCGGCAACTTCGACCTGCGCGACAAGAACCAACGCCCGGGCCGCAATCCAAAGACGGGCGAAGAAATTCCGATAAGTGCTCGCCGCGTCGTTACTTTCCGACCGGGGCAGAAGTTGAAAGCCAGGGTAGAGGCCTATGCTGGAAGCATCGAACAATAACGAACTGCCGGCCATACCGGGAAAACGCTATTTCACCATCGGTGAAGTCAGCGATCTGTGCGCGGTCAAGCCGCACGTGCTGCGTTACTGGGAACAGGAGTTTCCGCAACTCAAGCCGATCAAGCGTCGCGGCAACCGGCGCTACTACCAGCGCCAGGATGTCATCCTGATCCGCCAGATCCGCAGCCTGCTCTATGAGCACGGCTTCACGATCGGCGGCGCGCGCCAGCGGCTGTCGGGTGACGAAGTGAAGGCCGACACGACCATGAGCCAGCAAATCGTCAAGCAGTTGCGAGTCGAACTGGAAGAAGTGCTGGATATCCTCCGCCGCTGATCCTCGGCGCGACAGCGGTGATCCACGTCACCGCAATCGCGCCTTCGTCCGTTATAATCCGCTTCAAACGGGGCGTAGCGCAGCCTGGTAGCGCACCGCAATGGGGTTGCGGTGGTCGCGAGTTCAAATCTCGCCGCCCCGACCAATTCTCTCCCAGCCTGGCGACGTGGGTTCGCGGTTCGAGTTGAGTGTGATTGACACGGCAGCGTTGCGGGCCTGGTCCGAACCGCAAGCGGGCGGCCCCGGTCCGTGCGGCAGCGCGCGGACCGGGGCGTCTACATCCAATTTGCCAGTGGCCGTGATTGCGGCTGGCCTGCCGTTTCTTTTCGCCGTACTGGTCACGCTCGTTGCCTGCAGTGCATCCACCGGTGCGCTCGAAGCGTTCGAACGCGGTGACTACGCGGCCGCGTACGCAATCTGGCTTCCGCTCGCCCGGGATGGCGATCCCGTGGCCCAGAACTACCTCGGCGTCATGCACCAGCTCGGCCTGGGAGTCGGGCGCGACCCGGCCCGGGCGGCATCCTGGTATCTGCGCGCTGCAAGAGCAGGCAACCACGACGCCCAGCGCAATATCGGCACGCTGCTCTACCGCGGGCTCGGCGTCGCGCAGGACAAGGTCCGCGCTTATGGCTGGTACCAGTATGCAGCGCGGGGTGGAAACCGCTCTGCCGACGCGTTCATGCTGGCAATGACCGACGAGGTTACCCCAAACCAGATGGCCCAGGCGCGTGCGCTCATCCGGCGCGAGCTCCAGAACGCCGCCGCCGATGCCGATATGGACACGCAGGGCGGCGGTCCGCGCGCCGAACCATGAACGGCCCGGAGATCGAACCGGAACCCGGCACCAGACAGGAGGCAATGACCGTATGTGCGGTATCGTAGGCGCAGTCGCGCAACGCAACGTCACCCCCATACTCATCGAGGGGCTCAAGCGCCTGGAGTATCGTGGCTATGATTCCGCCGGGGTCGCGGTGCTGAACCCGCGCGCGACGGTCGATCGCGTGCGGGTCCTGGGCAAGGTGCGGGAACTGGAGGACTCGCTGGCGCGTCATCCGGTGTCAGGCACCACAGGCATCGCGCACACCCGCTGGGCGACGCACGGCCAGCCGAGTACGCGCAACGCGCACCCGCACATGAGCGGCGAATCCGTCGCCCTGGTGCACAACGGCATCATCGAGAACCATCAGGAAATGCGCGCCGCGCAGAGCGCGGCGGGCTACGAATTCACCTCGGAGACGGACACCGAGGTTGCGGTTCACCAGGTGCATTCGCACTTGGCGCGGGGACAGGATCTTCTGCAGGCCGTTACGGAGACCGCGCGCGAATTGCGTGGCGCGTATGCGATCGGTGTCATCTCCACGGCGGATCCGCAGCGGCTGGTGGCCGCCCGGCGCGGCAGCCCGCTCGTCATCGGCATCGGCATCGGCGAACGCTTCATCGCCTCGGACGTGTTCGCGCTGCTGCCGGTGACGCAGCAGTTCATCTTCCTGGAAGACGGTGACATCGCCGACATCCGCGAGAATGAAGTCACCATCTACGACGAACGCGGTACTCGGGTCCAGCGCAAGGTGTCGGTGTCCAGCCTCACCGCCGACGTGGCGGAGAAGTCCGGATACCGCCACTACATGCTCAAGGAAATCTTCACGCAGCCGCGCGCGATCTCCGAAACGCTCGAAGGTCGCATTGCAGACGGCCGGGTCGTGGAGACCGAGTTCGGTCTGGCGGCGGGAGACATGCTCGAGCGCATCAAGGCCGTGCAGATCGTGGCCTGTGGCACGAGCTACCATGCAGGTCTGGTCGCCCGTTACTGGATGGAAGCGATCGCGGGCGTTCGTTGTTCCGTCGAGGTCGCCAGCGAGTTCCGCTACCGCAAGCCGGTGGCGGACGAACACACGCTGTTCGTCACCATTTCCCAGTCCGGCGAGACGGCCGACACGCTGGCCGCGCTGCGCGAGGCCAAGCGCTGGGGCTATCCGCGCAGCCTGGCGATCTGCAACGTGCCGGAAAGCTCGCTGACGCGCGAATCCGACCTCGTGTTCATGACCCGCGCCGGTCCGGAGATCGGCGTCGCCTCGACCAAGGCCTTCACGACCCAACTCGTGGCGCTGATGCTCCTGACCATCGTACTCGGGCGGCGTAACGGCCTGACCGCGCACGACGAGCGCCGCCTCGTCGAACTGCTGGAGAGCGTGCCGGGCAAGGTGAACGTCGTGCTCGAATTGAACGACCAGATAGAACGCCTGTCGCAGCGTTTCGCCAGCAAGCACCACACCTTGTACCTGGGGCGCGGCTCGATGTACCCGGTTGCGATGGAAGGCGCGCTCAAGCTCAAGGAAATCTCCTACATTCACGCGGAAGCCTACCCGGCGGGGGAGCTCAAGCACGGCCCGCTGGCGCTGGTGGACGAGGATATGCCCGTCATTGCGGTCGCCCCCAACAACGAGCTGCTGGAGAAGTTGCGTTCCAACCTCGAGGAGGTGCGGGCGCGCGGCGGCGAGTTGTTCGTATTGGCGGATTCGGCGGTGGAGGTCTCGGACTCACCGGCGGTGACCACTCTTCGTGTCGCGCCGGTCGAGGATCCGATCGCGCCGATCGTCTATACCGTACCGCTGCAGCTTTTTGCTTATCATGTCGCGGTCATACGAGGCGCGGATGTCGATCAACCCCGCAATCTGGCCAAGTCGGTGACGGTCGAATGAAGCGGCGCCGGTCCCGCCGGGCATTGCGGGATTTTCGTTGCACGGCAGGGCTTTCGCTCCTGCCGATTTCCGCGCGACCGCGGGCCCGAGCCGCTCCCCGTTTTGACCACTGCGTCCCGGTTGCAAGCCTGTACGTTTAGATAATCCGTCATCGTTATGAAATAATTCGGTTTTGGCGTGAATCGCCGGCCCGTGGAACGCAACGGCCGCCGAGTCCGGTGTACCCGTCGGGGTAATCTCGGGACCGTGACGGTGCCGTCCGCACGGGCGGTGGGGAGGGCCATGGCTGGTCGACAGCGTCAATCCGCGGCAGGACATCGAATTTGAATACCGAAGCCAGCTCGGACATCACCCCGGACGTCGCCGAGGCATTGGCGATGTCGGGGCGCGTGCTGCTGGTCGACGACGACAACGACATGCTTGCGTTGCTGTCGATGTGGCTGCAGAAGGCGGGCCTGCAGGTCGTGACCGCGCTTTCGGGCCGGGAGGCCCTGGCCCAGATCGGGCTGCAGGGGCCGAATCTGGTCGTGACGGATCTGTTCATGGCGGGCATGGATGGCATGACACTGCTCGCCGAAATACACCGCCATTCGCCCCTTCTGCCGGTCATCATGCTCAGTGGCCAGGCGGGAATTCCTGAAGCGGTAAAGGCCACGCATCTGGGCGCGGTGGCATTCCTGACCAAGCCGGTTGACCGCAGCGAGTTTCTCGCAATGGTTCGGCGCGCGCTGCGACGATCCGACTCTGCCGCCGGGGGCGCCTCGTTCGGCGCTTCGATTGTCCATCGCAGCGCGGTCATGCGCGAACTGCTCTCGCAGGCGGAGATGGTCGCCGACAGCGACATCACCGTCTTCATCAGCGGTGAGACCGGCACGGGCAAGGAGGCGCTTGCCAAGGCGATCCATGCGGGTAGCCCGCGCCGCGATGCACCCTTCGTCGGCGTCAATTGCGGCGCCATTCCAGAGCAGCTGCTGGAATCGGAATTGTTCGGCCATGAGAAGGGCGCATTCACCGGGGCCAACGCGCGGCATGACGGCCTGTTCCAGGCTGCGAGCGGCGGGACGCTGTTCCTGGATGAAATCGGCGACATGCCCCTGGGCCTTCAGGTCAAGCTGCTGCGCGTACTGCAGGATTTCGAGGTGCGCCCGGTGGGAGCCACGCGCAGCGTTCCGATCAACGTTCGGGTGTTGTCGGCCACCCACAACGACCTGGAGGCCGCCGTGCGCCGCGGCGAGTTCCGCGAGGATCTCTACTACCGACTGCACGTCGTGCCGTTGCACATGCCGAGCCTGGCCGAACGCCGCGATGACATCGAACCGCTGCTGGAGGTATTCCTGGCCCGCCATGCCGAGCGCCGGGCTGTGCCACGCAAGTATTTCTCCCCGGACGCCGTGGAGTACCTGGTGGGAGCGAGCTGGCCGGGCAACGTGCGCCAGCTCATCAACGTGGTGGAGCTGTGCGCGACCCTGACCAAGGGCGAGATCATCCCGCTGACGATGGCGCGGCGCGCGTTGCGCGACGAACCCGGCGCGATGCTGCCCCTGAAGGAAGCCAAGGACGTCTTCGAACGCAACTACCTCATCAGCGTTCTGCGCATCACCAGCGGCCACGTTGCCCACGCCGCCCGGATCGCCGGCCGCAACCGAACGGAGTTCTACAAGCTGCTCGGACAGCACGGGCTCGATCCGGCCGATTTTCGCGCCGGTTCAACCGAAGCCGATGCATGACGCTATAGACGCGAGTATCGGGACTTCGCTCATGGCCGAAAGCATCATCGTACACGTGGACCCGGATCTGGCGGACCTGGTCCCGGGTTTCCTGGACAACCGCCGCGCGGATGTGGTGCGAATGGGCACCGCGCTCGACCGGAGCGATTTCGATCCAATCCGCATCGCCGGCCACTCCATGAAGGGATCGGGCGGTGGGTATGGATTCGATGAAATCACCGCAATCGGCGCGCGGATCGAACGTGCGGCCCTGGCCCGGGACGCCGCCGCGGTACGAGCGGAGATCGACGCCCTGGCCGAGTATCTCGCCCGGGTCGAAGTCGTCTACGACGGCTGAGGGCACCGCAGGTTGCATCGCGGCGGCCAAGCCCCCGATGGCGAGCGTCCCGGTCATCGCGTAGCCGCGCGGAGGACGGTTTGGGCCAGGTGCAGCGCACGAGAAAGGATTCGCGGACGATCAGCTACCTGATCGCGGCGGTCCTCGGCCTGTCGTTCGCGACGGCCCTGTTCGTGGATGCCTGGAACGACGCGCTCGACGAGGCGCACCGCGAGGTCGCCGCCCGGACGGCGGCGCTGCGCCTGGCCGTCACGCGGGAGTTGCGCGATACCGGCGCCATCTTCGCGGCCGCGAATGCGCTGTACGATTCCCATGCCGGAACCGACGACGGTGCGCTGAGCCGTTACGTAGTCCACCTGCTCGACCGATCCAGCGCGGTTACTGCTGCGGTCATTGCGCCCGCGGATCCCGACGCGGGGATCCGCGTGCTCACCGCCGCAGGCGATACCAGACGCGCGGCGGCCGCCGCTGCGGCGGCACGCGAGTTGCGCAAGGTGCTCGATGCCGTCCATTCGAACGACGCTCCCGTGGTCAGCGCGGCGCCGGCCGACGGGCCGCTCGCGGGCAGCTTTCTCATTGCCAACAGGCTCGCGGACGGCGCCGCGCTCGGTGTCGTTGTCGATCCGACCGTGCTGCTTGCCGCCGCATCCAGCGATGGCATTGCGGTCACGCTGGCGGTGGACGCGCCCGGGCTCGCGGGCCGCACGGTGGTGTACGAACGTCGGGACACGAACCCCGGTGCCGGCGGTTGGCGCCTGACGGATTTCAGCGAAGAATCCCGGGTTCCGCTCGATGGGGTGTCGTTCCGGCTGGTGGTCGGCCGCACGCTGCGCATCACCGATCTCGACCTCGGCGCTCTGCTGACGGCGACCGCCCTTGGTTTCGGGACCACGCTGCTGCTGGTCGCGCTTGCGCATGCCAAGGAGACCCAGGCACGCGAACTGCGCGAACGCAATGCCGTGATCGAGGCGCAGGTCCAAAGGCAGACGCGTGAACTCGCCGAGGCACGCGATCAGGCCTTGCAGGCGTCGCGAGTCAAGTCCGACTTCCTGGCGAGCATGAGCCACGAAATCCGCACCCCCCTCAATGCCATCATCGGCATGGCTGATCTGCTCTCGGAGACACGCCTGGATTTCGACCAGGAAAAGTACGTCTCGGTGTTCCGCAAGGCGGGCGAAGCGTTGCTCAGCCTGGTCAACGATATTCTCGACCTGTCCAAGATCGAGGCCGGTCAGCTCGAGCTGGAATCAATCGCCTTCGACCCGCGCGAGCTGATCGAGGCCGCAGTGGAAATCTACGCACATCGCGGCGCGGAAAAGGGCGTCGAACTGATCTGTCTGGTCGCTCCGGCGGTTCCCGCCATGCTGGTCGGTGACCCCGCGCGCCTGCGCCAGGTGGTACTGAATCTGATCGGCAATGCGATCAAATTCACCGAGCGCGGGGAAATCGTCGTACGCATGGCGCCCGCGGACGAACCCGAGGTGCCAGGGCGGGTGCTGATCTCGGTTACCGACACCGGCATCGGCATCCCGCAGGACAAGCAGGACGCGATTTTCTCCAGTTTCACCCAGGTCGATTCGTCCACGACCCGCAAGTACGGCGGCACCGGACTGGGCTTGGCGATCTCGCGTCGGCTGGTGGAAATGATGCATGGGCGCATCTGGGTCGAGAGCGAACTCGGGCGCGGGAGTTGCTTCAACGTCGTCGTCCAGTGCGGGGTGGGTGACGTCACCCGCGGCGCTGTTGCTCAGGACCTGCGGGGATTGCGAATTCTCGCAGTGGATGACATCGACACCAATCGCATGGTGCTGCAGCAGACGCTCTCTTCGCTGGGGGCCGAAGTGGTGCTTGCGCAGGACGCCGCGGTGGCGTTGCACGCCTTCGCGCAGGCTCGCGATGCTGGCCGAGCCTTCGATCTCGTACTGACCGACTACCGCATGCCCGGCATGGACGGATTCGAGTTCGCCGGCGCCTTGGCCGCCGCCGGCGGCGACGTCAAGACCGTGGTGATGCTGACATCGGCGAATCTGGCTCAGGACATCTCGCGCGCCCGCGACATGGGCCTGGGCGGGTACCTGGTCAAGCCAATCAAGCGCATGGATCTGCTGCGCGCCATCCACGCAGTGCTCGCGGTGCCGGCGCAGGACGTCGGGGCGGTTGCGCGCGCGCCGGTCGGGCAGCAGGCCCAGGCGCGCATCCTGCTGGTCGAGGACAATGCCGACAATCGCCTGTTGATCAATGCGTACCTGAAGAACGAGCCGTATCGCATCGATACCGCCGAACACGGCGCGCAGGCCGTGGAGATGTTCATTGCCGACCCGTATTCGCTCGTGCTCATGGACGTCCAGATGCCAGTGATGGATGGGCACGAAGCGACACGCGCCATTCGCGCCTGGGAACGCGAGGCCGGCCGGGCGCCGGTGCCGATTATCGCGCTGACCGCGCACGCCACGCGCGAGGAAATGGAAAAGAGCCTGGCCGCGGGCTGCAGTTCCCACCTGACCAAACCGATAAAGAAGTCGGTCCTGCTGGAGAGTATCCGCCAGGGCTTGTCCTGAGGCCGGGGCGGTGTCGCCTTCCGGCGACAGGCGCGGCGAACGAGGCTCGCTTTGTGGTTGCGACCCCCTGTCATTGCGTAGCCCGGACCGCTTTTTAATCAAGGAGATGGGTAAGCCGACTGGCAGTCGGGCGTGGTTTGGCCGGACGCTGGCGGGCAATGGCGCACCGCTTGCATCCGTGCCTGAAAACCGCTGGACGGCGTTGCCGTCACCGATCCGGCAGAGGTCGCAAAAACAAACAAGGACGAGGTTCGCCGTGGCCGGGGCATGAAGCACCGGATGCGGGGGCCCAACCAGGAATCGAGCACAACGATGTACCGGATATTCAGGCACTACATCCCCAAGACTCTTCTCATACTCGGCGCAACCGAAGCGCTCATCCTCCTGGTGTCCATCTACCTGGGTGTGACCGTTCGGCTCATCGAACTCCAGGCCGCCGGCATCGCCCCGGGTGTCGGCCTGCTGCAGCAGGCGCTGGTCACCTCGGTGGTGTTCGCCGCAGTCATGATGTCGATGATGTTCGCGATGGGGTTGTACCAGCGCGATCTCCGCGACGGCCCGCGCGGTATCCTGTTCCGCCTGTGCCTGAGCTTCGCTCTCGGATTCGGCGTGATGGCGGTCATCTACCGGTTGCTTCCGGGGCTGATGGTCGGCAACGGCGCGTTCATGGTGGCGCTGGCGTGCGCGGGCATCGGCATCGGCTCATGCCGGTTTCTGGCCTACCAGCGCACGGCAAGCCTGCTCAGTCGCCGGGTCCTCGTGCTAGGCGCCGGAGAGAAGGCCCAGCAGATCGTGCGCCTGCGGCGAAGATCGGACCGTGTCGGCGTCGACATGGTCGGTTTCGTCGCGCTGGGTACCGGACCGGTGCTCGTGCCCGAGGCTCAGCTGCTTCCCGTGCAGACCAACCTGGTCGATCTGGTCGGGCATCTGGACGTGGACGAGATCGTGGTGGCGGTCGACGATCGGCGCAAGACGCTGCCCATCAACGAAATCCTCGAGTGCAAGATGCGCGGCGTGGCGATCGTGGAGGACTCGGACTTCTTCGAACGCCAGCTCGGCAAGATCCGGCTGGACGGCCTGAATCCGAGCAATGTGTTCTTCGCCGACGGCTTCTCGCAGGCCGCCCTGAAGGCTTCGAGCAAGCGCCTGTTCGACGTGGTCGTGGCCGCGGCTGGGCTGCTGTTCGCGGCTCCGCTCATGGTCCTCACCGCCGCGGCGATATACCTGGAGTCGGGCGGGCCTGTCATCTACCGCCAGCAGAGGGTCGGCAAGGGCGGTCGGCCGTTCGACGTCTATAAATTCCGCAGCATGCGTACCGATGCCGAAAAGGACGGCCAGGCTCGCTGGGCAACCCAGAACGACGATCGCATCACCGCCGTGGGCCGTACGATCCGCAAGATCCGCTTCGACGAGTTGCCGCAGCTCGTGAACGTGCTCAAGGGCGACATGAGCTTCGTCGGCCCGCGGCCTGAACGTCCGCAATTCGTGGAGGAGCTCTCGCGAGAGATCCCGTACTACGCATTGCGCCATCACGTAAAACCGGGTATCACCGGCTGGGCCCAGATCTGCTATCCGTATGGATCGTCGATTGCCGACGCCAAGGAAAAGCTCCAGTACGATCTCTACTACCTGAAGAACTACAGCATCTTCCTCGACCTCACGATCCTCCTGCACACCGTGGAAGTCGTGCTTTGGGGCAAGGGCTCGCGCTGAGTTGCCGGCGGCGGCGGCCCGGTCCGCGAGCACCGGCTGACGGCGTGTGACGGAGCCGCTGGCGGTCGTTCCGGACCAGCGACACCCCTGCTACGATCCGCGCGATGCTCAATCTCGTCCTCGCCAGCGACTTCCTGGGCCTGCTGTCGTTCGCGGCCCTGGCCGCGATGCTGGCGTTCAGCTGGCGCGGCGGCCGCGTCAGCATCCTGCTGGTGGCCGCGAGCACCGTCTCGTCGGCCTGGTTCGGGCTGCAATTGCTGCATCACGGCGGATGGGTAGGATCCCACGCGGTGGCGATGCGCTCGATGGAGGTCCTGCGCGACGCGGCCTGGTTCGCCTGCCTGGCGTCGATTCTGGCGCTCGCCAGCGGCGCATTCAGCGGTCGCCGGAGGTGGTTGCTCGGTGCCGCGGGGTTGGGCTATCTGGCCCAACTCGTGCTGATAGCGTCGCCGGCCACGGCCGCGGCCGTGTTCGAGCGGTTGCCGCTGTTGGCCAATCCGGTGCCGGTCGGGTTCGTGGTCCTGGCAGCACTCAGCCTGGAACTGGTCGGTGCGCTGTATCTGTACACCCGGCAGGAGCAGCGCTGGAGCATCCGGCCGTTCTGCCTCGGTGTGGGCGGCCTGTTCGTCTACGACATCTTCATGTACTCGCACGCGATCCTGTTCAACAGGATTTCACCCGAGCTTTGGAGCGTACGCGGCGTGGTCAATGCGTTGTGCGTTCCGTTGATCGCCCTGGCCGCGGGCCGCAACCCGAAATGGAAGGCCAGCATCTTCGTATCGCGGCAGGTCGTGTTCCACGGTACCGGGGTGTTGCTGGTGGGTGGCTATCTGCTGCTGATGGCCGCCGCCGGCTACTACATCCGCGAGTACGGTGGCACCTGGGGCGGGTCGCTCCAGGTGGTGTTCTTCTCCGCCGCCGTCCTGCTGCTGACGATGCTGACGGCCTCGTCGCAGGTCCGCGCCCGGGTCAAGGTGTTCCTGGCCAAGCATTTCTACAAGAACAAATACGAGTACCGCGAGGAGTGGCTGCGATTCACACGCACGCTGGCGGAATGCGAGGGCGAGCGCCGCGAGGTGGAGGAAACCATCGTCAGGGCGATCGCGGGCATCATGGAGTGCCGCTGGGGCATCCTGTGGCTGAGGCACGAGACCGGGCGTTTCGTTCCCGCGTCGCAATGGCAGGCCGGTGCGTTGCCCGCGGATGCGGAGGAACCGGTCGACTCGCCTTTCACGTCCCTGCTGGAATCGCGCGGCTGGATCCTCGACCTGGACGAATACGCCGAAGACCCTTCCGTCTACGACAACATCGAACTGCCGGCATGGCTGCGGGCGATGACCAACGCCTGGCTGGTTGTTCCGCTGCCGTTGCGAGAGCGGTTGAATGGTTTCATCGTCATGGCGCGGTCGCTTGCCAACGAGCGCGTCGACTGGGAGGATCGCGATCTGCTCAAGACCGTCGCCCAGCAGACCGCCAGTTATCTTGCGCTGCTGGATGCGACCGATTCGCTGGCGCAGGCGCGCCAGTTCGAGGCGTACAACCGGGTGTCGGCGTTCGTGGTACACGACCTGAAGAACCTGGCCGCGCAGCTCGGGCTGGTGGTGCGCAACGCGGAGCGCTACCGCCAGAACCCCGAGTTCGTGGACGATGCGTTCACCACCGTGGCCAACGCGGTCGCCAAGATGAACCGGATGCTCGCCAATCTTCGCGGCGGCGCAAAGGCGGGGCAGGGTGATCTGCGCCGGGTGGAACTGGGCGCGGTGTTGCAGGGGGTGGTCCTGGATCGCAAGTTGCAGCGTCCCAGTCCGATATTGGAACCGGCGCCGGCGGACGCGGTGGTCATCGGCGATCGGGTGCGGCTCACCACCGCGATTTCGCACCTGGTGCAGAACGCACAGGAAGCCACGGCCGAATCCGGCACCGTCACGCTCGGCCTGCGGTGCGAGGACGGCTGGGCGATCGTCGACGTCGCCGATACCGGCTGCGGCATGGAGAGCCAGTTCATTCGCGATCATCTGTTCAAACCGTTCGACAGCACGAAAGGCAACGCAGGGATGGGCATCGGCGTCTACGAGACAAGACAGATCATCGTCGCGCACGGCGGCGAACTCGGCGTGCAGAGCTCGCCGGGCCGCGGCTCGGTGTTCACGATCCGGCTTCCGCTCGCGCGCGAGGAGTCGCTCGATCTTCCGGCGCGGGTCGCCGCGACCGGAGGTGCTCAGTGAGCGGGGAAGGAATCGGGGCGCAGCGCCTGCTGGTCGTGGAGGACGATCCCGGCCTGCAGAAGCAACTCAAATGGTGTTTCGCAGACTTCGAAATCTCGATGGCCGCCGATCGCGGGGCTGCGCTCGAAGCGGTTGCGCGTTTCCGCCCGGCCGTCGTGACCCTGGACCTGGGACTGCCGCCGGATGCCGCGAATGCCACCGAGGGCATCGCCGCGCTCGAGCAGATGCTCGAGCTCGACCCGTACCTGAAGATCATCGTCGTGACGGGCAACGACGAACGGGCGAACGCGCTCCGTGCGGTCGCGCTCGGCGCCTACGATTACTATCAGAAACCGGTCGATCCCGAAGTCCTGTCGCTGATCGTCAAACGCGCGTTCCACCTGCACGCGCTGGAGGCCGAGAACCGCCGGTTGACGGCGCATCGCGGCGGAACCCTGCTGAACGGCCTGATCGCCTCCAGCCCGTCGATGGTGAAGGTCTGCGAAACCATCGAGAAGGTGGCCCCGGCCGACGTGACCGTGCTCCTGCTCGGCGAGAGCGGCACGGGCAAGGAACTGCTCGCCAGGGCGCTGCATGAACTCAGCCCCAGGCGCAACGGCAGCTTCGTGGCGATCAATTGCGCGGCCATTCCCGAGAACCTGCTCGAGAGCGAGCTGTTCGGCTATGAAAAAGGCGCGTTCACCGGGGCGACCAAGCAGACGCGCGGGAAGATCGAATATGCAGCCGGGGGCACCCTGCTTCTCGACGAGGTCGGCGACCTTCCCCTGCCGTTGCAGGCCAAGTTGCTGCGGTTCCTGCAGGAGCGGGTGATCGAGCGCGTCGGAGGACGCGAGACGATCCCGATCGACGTGCGTATCGTGTGCGCGACCCACAAGGATCTGAAGGCGCTGGTGCGCGAGGGAGGGTTTCGCGAGGATCTCTACTATCGGACCAGCGAGATCAGCGTGATCATTCCGCCGCTGCGCGAGCGGCCGGGAGACGCGCTGCTGATCGCCCGCGCGCTGCTGCAGCAGTTCACCGAATCCGCGGGAAAGCGCGATCGGGACTTCAGCGCGAACGCGATCCGCGCCATCGAGGCCTACCACTGGCCCGGCAACGTCCGCGAGCTGGCGAGCAAGGTCAAGCGCGGCTCCATCATGGCCAGCGGCAAGCTGGTGGAACCCGAGGATCTGGAGTTGGACTCCCCGCGCGATGCCGCGCCGCTGACGCTCAAGGCGGTGCGCGAGGCGGCGGAGGCCGACGCGGTACGCCAGGCGCTGATCCGAGCGGACGGCCAGATCAACCGCGCCGCCGAAAGCCTGGGCGTGAGCCGCCCCACAATCTATCACCTGATGAAGAAGTACGGGCTGGACGCCTGATCCACCCGCCATCGGAGCGGGGCTGGCGGGTCGCCGCGGCATGCTCGCATCCGCCGGAGCGTGGTCGGACCGGTAACGATGTTGTAATCTAATAATCAGCCTGTTAGGCGTTTTTTTTACGCATTTACTTTATACTTCCCCTCAAATCGATTAATCTTCAACAGAGATTCGCCCCGAAACACCGCCCGCCCGGGACGGCGGGCTCCCGGTGGCCCGCACGATGTCTTGCCGGGTGGGGTGGGTTTGGTGTGAAGATTGCGTGCAGCGATGGCCAAGCTGGCTGGCAGCAGGTCCACGGGGGACGGTATGGGATTGAATCGCAACGGTTACAAGAGCGGATTCGCGATGCGAGCCGCCGTGATGGCAGTCGCGGCGGCAATTTCCGCAGGCGCCGGCGCAACATCACTCTCCGACGCGGTGACCAAGGCGGTCACGACCAACCCGCGCGTCGCGCGCGCCGACGCCGAGACCCGCGCCGCCGAGCGCGATGTGCGCCAGGCCTGGGGCGGGTACCTGCCGAGCGTCGACCTGAACACCCTGGTCGGCCCGGAGGATTCCAACATCAAGCAATTGAATGCGGCCGGCTTGGACCCAGGCACGCTGACCCGGCGCGAGGTTGGCGTCACGGTGCGCCAGCTCGTCTACGACGGCTTCGGCACGCAGGCCGAGGTCGAGCGCCGCCGGGCATTGCTCGAATCGGCCGAACATGGACTGACGGATACCCGTGAGTCGATCGCGTTCCAGGCGGTGCAGGCATACCTGGACGTGCTGCTGAGCCAGGAACTGGTAGTCCTGGCGCGGGATAACGTCGATGCGCATCGCCGCACCCTGGACCATGTGCGGGTCAAGACCCAGGGTGGCGTGGGCAAGGGCGCGGACGTGCGCCAGGCGGAGGGTCGGCTGGCGCTCGCGCAGAGTACGCTGACTGCGCGCGAGGGCCAGCTGCGCACCGCCGTCACGCGCTACCAGCGCGTGGTCGGCGAGCCGCCGGCCGATCTGCGCAAGCCTGAATCCGGCGATGCCGCTTCCGGCGCCGGCCCGGCGGTCGACGAAGTCGCGGTTCAGCAGGCCATCGACGCCGCGGTCCAGGAGGCATTGAACACCCATCCGGCATTGATGCAGGCGCGCTCGCAGGTCAACGCGAGCGAGGCCAACGTGCGCGTGGCCAAGTCCGCCTACTGGCCGCGCGTGGACCTGGAAGGCAACCTCGCGCGCAACGACAATCTCTCCGGCGTGGAGGGCGTGCGCAATTCCAACAGCCTGATGGTCGTCGGGCGGTGGAACGTGTTCCGCGGCGGCTCGGATCGGGCCCAGGAACAGGCATCGGTGGAGCGTCGGATCGCTGCAGAGGACGCGATGGCCGACACGCGCCGCGCCGTCGAGGAGAATGTCGCGGTGGCCGTCAAGGCGCGCGCGACCAGCCAGGCGCGCATCGCCTACCTGGAAGAGCACGTCGAGGCGAGTACCCAGGCGCTGGCGGCCTACAAGGCCCAGTTCGACATCGGGATGCGCACCCTGCTGGACATGTTGAACGCGGAGAACGAGCTGTTCTCGGCACGTTCCAACCTCGCCAGCGGCTTGTACGACGACCTGCAGAACCGGTATTTCATCGAGGCGGCCAAGGGCAACCTGACGCGCAGCCTGGGCATCAGCACGGGCCAGCCCTGACGCGGATGCGGGCCACCCCCGGCTCCGCGGCGCAGGCGTCGCGCGCGCATCCAGTGCCGTCGCCGGCGGCATGAAGCGCCCGGTCCTTCGGGGGTTCGAATGTAATGGCAGCGATCAGCGACTCCCCACCCGGGCCGGGCCAAGGCAGCGCCGAACACGGCAACGATCCGTTGCTCGATTGCCTGGCCGCATTGCTGCGGCTGCACGGCCGGCCGGTGTCCGCGCATGCGCTGGCCGCCGGCCTGCCGCTGCCGGACGGGCGCCTGAACGCCAGCCTGTTCATCCGTGCGGCCGAACGCCAGGGATTCTCGGCACGCGCGGTGCACCGGAAACTGGTGCAGGTCTCCAACCTGGTCCTTCCGGCGGTCGCGGTGCTGGACGGCGGCCACGGCGCATGCGTGGTGATTCGCCTGGATGCGGCGCGCGGCGAGGTCGAGATCGTCCTGCCGGAAACCGGCATCGGCGCACGTACCGTGCCCCTTGCCGAGCTGGAAGCGCGCTACGCCGGCTACTGCCTGTTCGCCCAGCCGCGCCCGAAGCCGGATCGGCGCGTGGAATCGGTCGCCGCCGGCGTGGATCGCGGCTGGTTCTGGAGCACCCTCTGGCGCTATCGGCGCTACTACCTGGAGGCCGCGTTCGCGGCCGTTCTCATCAATGTCCTCACGGTCGCGACGGCGTTGTTCACGATGAACGTCTACGACCGGGTGGTTCCCAACAACGCCACCGAGACCCTCATCGTCCTGGCGACCGGGACGATGATTGCAGTCGCCTTCGAGTTCGTCGCCCGCAATCTTCGCAGCTATTTCATCGACTACGCGGGCAAGAAGGCCGACATCGTCATTGCCGGCCGGCTGTTCGCGCAGGCGATGGGGCTGAAGCTGGAGGCCGCGCCGGCTTCGCCCGGCGCGTTCGCCGCGCAGCTGCGGGAGTTCGAGTCGCTGCGCGACTTCGTCACCGCGGCGAGCCTGGCGGCGGTCAGCGACGTGCCATTCCTGGTGTTCTTCCTGTGGGTCATCTACCTGGTCGGCGGGCCCCTGTACCTGGTGCCGCTGCTGGCGGTGCCGATCATCGTCGGCGCGGCGTTGCTGGCGCAGGTGCCCCTGGCTCGAATCGTGCGCGCAAACCTCAGGGAATCGGCATTGCGCCACGGCATGCTGGTGGAGGCGCTGTCCGGACGCGAGGCGCTCAAGGCGGCATGCGCGGAAGGCGAGATGCAGCGTCGCTGGGAGCAGTACACCGCATTGACGGGCACCAGCGCCGCCCGCAGCCGGTATATCTCGGGGCTGGTGGTGAACTTCACGCTCTTCGTGCAGCAGTGCGTCACCGTCGGCATGGTGGTATGGGGCGTATTCCTGATCGGCGAGGGCCGGATCAGCCTGGGCGCGCTGATCGCGGCGGTGATCCTGTCCGGGCGCGCGGTCGCGCCGCTCGGCCAGCTCGCCAGCCTGTTGACGCGCTTCCACAACGCCCGGGTTTCCTACCAGCAGCTCCAGGCGCTGATGGACCGGCCGCTGGAACGCCCGGGCGATCGCAGCTTTCTCAGCCGTCCGGTCATACGCGGCGAGATTGCCTTCGACAACGTCACCTTCAATTATCCGGGCCAGAAGGCGCCGGTACTGCAGGGGCTCACGCTGAGCGTCAAGGCCGGAGAACACGTGGCCATCCTGGGCCGCATCGGCTCGGGCAAGTCCACGCTGGTCAAGCTCGCGCTCGGGTTCTACCGGCCGTCCGGCGGGCACGTGCTCATCGACGGCGTGGACATCGAGCAGTTCGATCCTGCCGATCTGCGATCCAATATCGGCTATGTGTCGCAGGATACGCGCCTGTTCCACGGCACGCTGCGCGACAACATCGCCCTGGGCATTCCGCTCGCCGACGACGCCGAGGTGCTCGAAGCGGCCCGCTTGGCCGGCCTGGACACATTGGTGCAGCAGCATCCCCAGGGATTCGATCTCGTCATTCCGGAGGGCGGCGGCGGCCTGTCGGGCGGCCAGCAGCAGGCAGTGGCGATCGCGCGCGCACTGATGCGCAATCGCCCGGTGTTGCTCCTGGACGAGCCGACCAGCGCCATGGATTTCAGTACGGAACAGACCTTTCTCACCCATTTGAAGGCGAGCCTGACGGGGCGTACCCTGATTCTGGTCACGCACAAGCCGACCGTGCTCGGCGTCGTGGATCGAATCGTGGTCGTCGACCGCGGCAAGGTCGTGCTCGACGGCCCGCGGGACCAGGTCCTCAAGCAACTCGTCAGGCAGGTCTGACGTCGATGGCGGAGCACGCGTTGGATCCGGAGGAACTGCGCAAGGCACAGCGCGATCGCGCGATCCTCTCGGACCTGCGCGCGGCGACCCTTGCGGACGACAATCCGCTCGCGAGCCTGGTGCTGCTGCTGCTGATGGCGATTCTGGTCGCGGCGTACGTATGGGCGAGCCGGGCCGTGGTCGACGAAATGACGATCGGCGACGGCAAGGTCATCCCTTCCAGCCGCGAGCAGGTCATCCAGAGCCTGGAAGGCGGGATCCTCTCGGAGCTGCGGGTCAAGGAGGGCGACCGCGTCGAGGCCGGCCAGGTGCTGCTGCGCATCGACGACACGCGCTTCGGAGCTTCTTACCGCGAAGGCAAGTCGCGCCAGGACGCGCTGCGGGCGACCATAGCGCGCCTGACCGCCGAGGCATCAGGCGGCGAACCGCGGTTCGACGACGACCTGGAGCGGCCGCTGGTGGAGTCGGAAATCAAGCTGTTCCGATCCCGCCGGCAGGCGCTCGAGGAGGGCCTGGCGGCGCTGGGCGCCGGCCTGAGGCTGGCGCAGCAGGAACTGGACATGACGGCGCCCCTGGTCGCCAAGGGCGCGGTCTCCGAGGTCGAGGTGCTCCGGCTGCGGCGCGAGGTCACGGAACTGCGCGGCCGGATCCAGGAACGCCGCAATACCTTCCAGGCCGAGGCTCGTACGGAACTGGCGGGCAAGGAGGCCGAACTGGCCGCCACCGCCGAAATCAACGCCGCGCGCGAGGATCAGGTGCGGCGCACCGTGGTGCGCTCGCCGATGCGTGGGACGGTCAAGCGCGTGAAGGTGACCACCGTCGGCGGCGTCATCGGGCCCGGGCAGGACATCATGGAAATCGTGCCGCTGGAGGACCGACTGCTGGTGGAGGCGCGGATCCGGCCCAAGGACGTCGCCTTCCTGCACCCGGGCCAGCCCGCCACGGTGAAGATCACCGCCTACGACTTCGCCATCTATGGCGGGCTCAAGGGGCGCCTGGAACAAATCAGCGCCGATACGATTTCCGACGAAAAGGATCCGAGCCAGACCTACTACCGGATCCTGGTCCGGACCGAGACTTCGCACCTGGAGGGCCGGGACGGGCCGCTGCCGATCATCCCCGGCATGACCGCGAGCGTCGAGGTGCTGACCGGCCACAAGACGGTCCTGGACTACATCCTCAAGCCGGTTCTGAAAGTCGGCCAGGGGGCGCTGCATGAGCGCTGACCGCGCCGCGACGAAAGGCACTTTGGTGTGCCCGAGCGGTCAGGCCGACTGTGACACCGGTCCGTCCCCGGCCGGGCCGCGTATGAATAGAATCCTTTTGGACATGCCCTGATCGGCGGCCGCGCGCCGCTGGAGGTTCCTATGGCATTGCAGCTTCGAATCACGGATCGTTCGGGCCGGGAGCGCGTGGTCAACGTGCAGCCGGGAGACACGGTCGAACTCGCTCCCGGCGAGCGCGCCACCCTGGTCAATACCGGCGATGCCGTCCAGGCCACCATGGAACGGGTTGGCAACGATCTCGTGGTCCATCTCGGCGAAGGCCAGGACATCACGATCACGGGCTATTTCGCGCCGGTGCCGCAGGCTGCCATGGCACGGTCGATGGAGGTGCCGACCGACGCAGGTCTGGTGCAGATCCCCTCGACGCAGGAATCGCTGAATACTTCGCTGACGCTGCCGAAGTCCGAGTCGGGCGCACCGACGAACGACGATTCGCTGCCGGAGAACCTGGCAGCCGGACAGGCCGCGCGCTCCATGTCGGCGACATCGACGGGCCAGACTTCCGCGACGGGTTCGGGCACCGGCCAGTCTAGCGCGGGTTCGTCGCAGGCGCCGGAAGGCACGAGCCAGGCGGATGCGAACGAGATCTTCGCCGGCAGCCTGGAAACCGCGCCGTCGACGTTCTCGGTCGCCGCCGCCAGCGGCCGGGAGGGCACCTCGGTCGTGTTCACGATTACCCGCTCGGCGAATCTGCGCGGCACCGATACGGTCGACTACCTCACCCGCATCGCCGGAGACGACAGCGCCGGTGCCACGGACTTCACGTCCGTGTCCGGGACGCTCACCTTCCTGCCCGGCGAATCCGTCAAGACCGTCGTCGTCGACCATGCCCAGGACGCTCAGACGGCCGAGGGCGCCGAGACCTACACCTTCGAACTCGGCAACGCGACCACCAGCCGCGTCGGCGGCGAGACCGCCTTCGATCCGGCCTCCGCCAAGGGCACGATCGTCAACAACGTGCCGCCGTCGGCGCAGAACGACGCGGTCGCGGTCGGCGAAAACGGCGTGCTCGCGGCAAGCGTATTCGCGGACAACGGCAACGGCCCGGACAGTTCCAACGACGCCGGCGACATCATCCGCGTGACCGCGGTCCAGGGGCAGCCCGCCGGCGTTGGCGTGCCGGTCACCCTGGCTTCAGGCGCCAGGGTCACCCTGAACGCCGATGGCCAGTTGTCCTACGACCCCGCGGGCAAATTCGAATCCCTTGGCGCCGGCGCCACGCAGGTCGATACGTTCGCGTACACGATTACCGACGACGGCAACGCCAGCGCGACCGCCACGGTGACCGTCACGATCCAGGGCGCGAACGATGCGCCGGTGGCGATCGACGACACCGCGGCGACCGCTCAGGCCAATGTCCTGAACGTGGCCGCGGCCGGCCTGCTCGTAAACGACACCGATGTCGACGCGGGTACCGTGCTGACCGCCACGCTCTCGGGCGGTGGGACCAGCGCACTGGGCGCGACCGTGACCGTCAATCCCGATGGCAGCTATACCTACGACGGTACCGCCGCCGCCAAGCTCGTAGCCCTGGCGTCGGGAGAGTCGATCGTCGACAGTTTCGACTACGTCCTCAGCGACGGTGCCGGCGGCAGCGATGTCGGTACCGTGCGGATCACCGTCACCGGCGGCAATGACGGCCCCACCGCCGATGCGGACGCGGTCGCGATCGGCGAGGACGCACCCGCCACCGATGTGACCGCGACCCTGCTGGCCGGGGATACCGATCCTGACGCCGGCGACGTATTGCGCGTGAGTGCGGTGGACACCACCGGCACGACCGGCGTGGTGACGCTCGCGAACGCCGGTGCCGCCAATGCCACGGTGAAGTACTCGCCCGCGGGCAATTTCGAGGCCCTGGCCGCTGGCGAGAACGCGACCGATACCTTCCAGTACACGGTCAGCGACGGCAACGGCGGCACGTCCAGTGCCACGGTGACCGTGACCATCACCGGCGCGAATGACGCACCGGTACTGACGCCGGCGGCGCCGACCGCAGGCTCGACGGACGAGAATACCGCCACCGCGGGCATCGCGGTGACCAGCTTTCTGGGAGCAAGCGTAGCCGACGTCGACAACGGCGCGGTGCAGGGCATTGCCATCCGTGCGGCCGCCGGCAACGGCACGTGGGAGTTCTCCCCGGACGGCGGCGGAAGCTTCAATCCGATTGGCGCCGTTTCGGACGCCCAGGCGCTGCTGCTGCGCGCGACGGATTTGGTCCGTTACATTCCGGACAGCGCCAACGGCGAAACCGCGACGCTCGGCT
>JBFXBD010000024.1:0-87442 GCA_050183625.1 Gammaproteobacteria bacterium | reverse complement strand
CGATTTCATGGAACTCGACCTGGTCGGGGGCGATGCCGTGGATGCCGCCCTCGATCCGCGCCAGCAGCCGGAAGGTCTCGGCGGCCAGTGCCTGGGCGCGCTCGCCGAGCGCGCTCGCGGCGTTCAGGGCGAGGATGTCGGCGGCACTGCGGTGCGCGTGCGCCTCCGGCAGCGCGACGAACGCCCGCCAGCCGGCAATCGACTGCACCGAATGCGGCCGCACCCGCAGCGTGCCGCGCAACGCGGGGATGCCGAGGCCCTCGACGATGCCGTCGAGCTCCGCATCGTCCGTGCCCGCCACGCGCGCCAGTCCGCAGACGAGCATATCGCCCGACAACCCGGACGGAGTGCGGATGACCAGGAGCCGCTCAGCCACGCGCCGCCCGCAGCCGGTTCAGGACGCGCGCAGCGGCGCAGGCCGCGCCGAAGCCATTGTCGATGTTTGTGACCATCACCCCTTGGGCGCAGCTCGCCAGCATCGCATTGAGCGCGGTCTGCCCGCCGCTGGCGACGCCGTAGCCGACCGAGGTGGGCACGCCGATCACCGGCTGCGGCACCAGCCCGGCCACTACCGACACCAGCGCCGCGTCCATGCCGGCGACGACGATCACGACTTCGCCGCGCTGGATGTCCTCCACGCGCTGCATCAGGCGCCAGATCCCGGCGACGCCGACGTCCGCGATCAGATCCGCCTCGATGCCGAGGTATTCGAGCGTGCGCGCGGCCTCGCGCGCCGGTGCGAGATCCGCCGTGCCGGCGGTGACCACCACGACGCGCGCGCCGACGGGCGCGAGCCGCCCGCCCAGGAAGGCCGTGCGCGAGACCGGTTCGTAGTCCAGGCGTGCGCGCAGTGTCTCGTCCATGCGCGCGTGGATCTCCGGCGCCAGCCGCGTGAGCAGCACCGGCTCGGCGGCCGTGCGCGCCAGATCGGCGACCAGGGCGCAGAGGATGTCCGCGTCCTTGCCTTCGCACAGCACCGCCTCCGGCAGGCCGATGCGGGCCCTGCGCCCGTGGTC
Organism: Gammaproteobacteria bacterium; assembly: GCA_050183625.1. Taxonomy (GTDB): domain Bacteria; phylum Pseudomonadota; class Gammaproteobacteria; order JADZEE01; family JADZEE01; genus JBFXBD01. The sequence continues at coordinate 86,426 of JBFXBD010000024.1, read as the reverse complement.
GTGGACGCTGGTCATGCGGAGGCGACGAAGGCGCGCCCCGGCCGGTAGGGCTGCGGATCGAATTCCACGGTTTCGATGCCGGGCTCGATTGCCCGCACCTCGGCCGCCAGCCGCGCAAGCAACGCGGCTGAAATGCGCTCCCGATCCGCTGCGCCGACCTCGATCAGCATCCGCACGCCGTCGATCCGGCAGCGCACCACGCCGATACCGGTTTCGCCGCGCACCAGCATCTCGCCGTGATCGACCGCGCGCAGGCGCGCGGCCGTGACCCGCGTGCCGGTGTACAGGCGGCTGGCCAGGCAGGGCGATGCCGGGATCTCCGAAAACGGCAAATCGAGCGAACGCGCGATGGCGCGGATGTCCTGCTTGCGGATACCGGCCTCGATGAACGGGTGGCGCACGGCGTGCTCGCGCGCCGCGTCCAGCCCCGGCCGGTATTCGCCCAGGTCATCCACGTTCGCCCCCGACAGCACCGTGGCGCCGCGTTCGAAGCGATCCGCCGCGGCCGCGAGCGCGTCCAGCACGGTATACAGGTGGCTCTTGCAGAAGTAGCAGCGGTTCACCGGGTTGGCCAGGTACTGCTCGTCGGCGAACTCGCCACTGGCGAGATATTGCACGTTCCAGCCTTCGCGCGCAGCCCAATGCGCAAGCCGCTGCCCTGCTTCGGCCGGCACCGCCGGGCTGCGCGCATGTGTGATGACCGTGCGACGCGGATCGGCTCGATGCGCAATCGTCGCCAGGAGCAGGCTGTCGATGCCGCCGCTGCAGGCGACGATGCGTGGCGCGATGCCGGCGAGCAACGAGCCCAGCGCCGCCAGCAAGGCAGAGGCTTGGCCGGGCACCGCGCTCACGTTCGCGCGCCCGGCGCATGGACCGCGGCGCGGTCTCGAACCGCGACGGCCGCCACTCCACGCGCACCGCGACCGCCGCGTTCGTTACGCATGGCCGTGCCCGTGCGCATGGCCGTGGGCCGGCAGCGTCCCACGCAGCGGCACCGCGATGGATTCGACCAGTTCTGCAGGCGCCGCGCCCGCCGTCAGGCCTTCGACCAGAACCGGCAGCGCCAGGCGCACTTCGTGCGTCGGGCCGGGCAGCGCAACCGCGATGCTCCAGCCGATGCGCGCGATCGCGATCCGCACGCTGTCCTTCACGTGCCGGCCGTGGCCGCGCGTGTAGCGCGCCAGCACCGCGGTCGCCAGGTCGGGATCGAGCAGTTCCATCGCCTCGATGGTGCAGTCCTTGTCCTCTGCGCCCACGCCGCCGGTGGTGATGACGATGCCGAAGCCGTCCTGCGCCAGGCGCGCGACGCGCCCGGCGATCGCGCGCACGTCGTCCGGCACCATGCCGCCGGGCTGCACCTCGAAGCCCGCCGCGCCCAGGATCTCGCTCACGGCGGCGATGTTGGTGTCGCGCACCTGACCGCTGGCGAGTTCCCCGCCGGTGGTCACCACCGCGACCCGGCGCGCGGTGTACTCGCGCAGCCCGGCTTCGATGCGCGCGGTGGCCGCGATCACGCCTGGAACCTCCTCGGCCGGCAACCCGATCACGCCGAGCACGCCCTCCGAGTGCACCGAGGCGTCCTGCGCGACCGTGACGCCCGGCACCGCGCCGAGCGCATCGAGCAGCGCGCGCTTGCGGCCGCCGACGTCCTCCAGGCGCACCTGCGGCACCAGCACGTCGAACACCACCACGTCGCCGCGCACGTCGGTGACGAACATCTTGTCCGCCGGGATCGACAGCGCCGCCGCGGCCGCGCGCGCCAGCGCGGGCAGGTCCGCGTCCGCGAGCGCCAGCCCGCGCACCCAGATCTCGGTCTTGTCGAGCAGTTGCACGTCGGTCATCGGGGCGGCACCGTCAATTCAGCACTTCCAAACGCTTCCGGGGAGTATAAACCGCCGTTCTGGTGGCTCGACAGCACGCAGCCTCGCTTCGTCGCCGTCCGCCGGTTCCCGGGACAGGCGACGCCGGTGACGCGTCCCCGGCGGCGCGGCCCAGAGGCACTCGCCGTGGCGGCGCCCGGTCGCGTCGAACCAGCCCCCCGACGGGGCAGCACTCGGCCTGGCGCCCGCAGGGGGCCTTGGATCCGGCCTCATCGCCCCATGGAATCATGCGCTTTGCTGCGATAACCTGCCTCGGCGCGACGCGCCCATGGTCCCATCCGGTGACAAGACTTCCGCGGACACCCCCATGCCAGAGCGAGATTCCAGCAGAGAACCAGCGACACTTGACGCCCCGGGCGTGCCGGGCCTGACCGTTCATATTCCAACATTGACCGGCGAGGAACCCCTCGAGGCACTGACGAGATTCGTGTTGGAGACGCGGTACGAGGACATCGCACCGGAAGTCATCGAGTTCGCGAAACGCCTGTTCATCGATGTACTGGGCGTGACCATCGGTGGCTCCAGTCAAGAGAGCATTCCCGAGCTTGTCGACTACGTGAGGTATCTCGGCGGTCGCCCTGACTCGATGCTCCCGTTCTACGGCGGACGATATCCGGCTTCGTCCGTGGCCCTCGCGCTCGCCCCGATGTCGCGCGCGCTCGACATGGGCGACGTCCACCTGGGGTGGGAAAAGTACGGCTTCTCGGTCATTGGTCACACCGCCGAATACACCGCGCCAACCTTGCTGGCATTGCTGGGCCGCGTTCCCAACGCCACCGGCAAGGACCTGCTCGCTGCATTCGCCCTCGGCACCGAGGTTCTCGTTCGCATCGGCGCGGCGGCATACAACACCAACAGCGGCCGGCTCATGGGACTGCCCGGCAACTTCGATCAGGGCGGCTGGTACATTTTCGGCGCCGTTGCGGCAGCGGCGCGTTTGCTCGGCATGGACGCACGACAGACCCTCAATGCGCTCGGCATGGCCAGGGGCATGACCCAGACGCACGACATGAAATCAATGTCGCCGGCCAGCCATTGGGTGCGCGTTCACCACGGCTTCGTCTCGAAGAATGCGATCGACGCTTGCGAACTTGCACTGCGAGGGATCAATGGCCCCCGCGACGTGATGCTGGGCTATCGCGGCTTTCTCTTCGCGGTCTCACGCGGCCTTTGGCCGGTGAAACCACAACTCCTGCTGCAGGACCTGGGCAACGAGTGGTTTTTCACACAGACCAGCATCAAGCCGTTTTCCGCCTGCAAGGCGACGCACACAGGGGCAACCGGCCTGCAGATTTTGAAAGCAAGGCACGGGTTCGCGGCAGACGACATCGAGGAGGTGTGCATGGACGTTTCGAAGAACACCTTCGAACTCGTATGCATGCCCGAGGCGGCCAAATGGAATCCGCAAACCGATCAGAATGCCCAGTTCAGCCTGGCCCATGTGGCGGCGACGGTTGCGATCGACGGGAAGCTCCTGATCGACGGGTTCCAGCAAGAGGCGCGAGACCGCCCGGAGATTGCAGCGCTGCGCAAAAGGATCAAGGCGAAAATCGACCCCAATATTCCCGTCATGGATACGCGCGTGTCGGTGCGACTGAAAAGCGGTGAGACGCACTCCATGCATTGCAATGACACGAAGGGCTCCCCCTCAACGCCGCTGACCGACCTGGAATGGCGCGATCGCTTCGCCAGCCTGTGTCGCTACTCAGCGTATCCGGTCACCCGAGCGACAGCCGATGCTCTTCTGGAGCGCCTGTTCACTCTGGAAGACTCAGTCGACGTGGTGGCGGACATCATCCTGCCGCTGACGCCGCACTGACCGTGGACAGCGCTGTGGCGCCGGCAGACTCTGCCTGCGACATCCGGCCGTCCGCCGTCCGGACTCGCAGCCTTTCATCGACCACTTCGACTCCATGTGGCTGGACTTCGGGCGACACCCGCGCGGGCATCACGGCGCCGGATCGCGCAGTTGCTCTCGCTCGATGAGCAGGCTCATCGGTTCGATCACGCCCGAGTAGGCGGCCGGCTGCCGCAGCATCCATGCGATGCACTCGCCCGCCAGCGCCGGGGAGGCTTCGCCCGTCTTCACGTACTCTGCGTTCGAGAGGTAGCCTTCCGTCGGCACTTCGAGATCGATCGAGAACGAGTTCGCGGCAATGCCGTGGCGCGCGTAGTAGTGGGCGATGTCGCGCGTCATCCGGTCCATCCCGGCCTTCTGCATGCCGTAGCTCACCGCGCCCGGATAGAACGCGTGGGCGGTCTCCGACGAGACGTTGACGATCCGCCCGAACCCGCGCTGCACCATCCCGGGCAGCACCTCCTTCACCGCGATGAACGGCGCGCGCAGGTTCACGCGCAGCATCACGTCGAAGCGCTTCATCGGGATGTCGAAGCCCTGGAAGAAATTTATTCCGGCGTTGTTCACGAGAAAGTCGACGCGGCCGAAATGCGCTTCGGTCGTGCGCACCATGGCCACGACCTGCTCGTCGTCGGTCACGTCGGTCGGCACCGCCAGCGCCTCGCCTCCGAGCGCACGGATGCGCTCGACTGTCGCGTCGAGCGTGCCCGGGATCCGCGACGGCTTGTCCGCCGTGGTGCGCGCCGCCAGGGCGACTTTCACCCCCGCACGCGCAAGCGCAATGGCGGCGGCCGCGCCGATGCCTCGGCTCGCGCCGGTGATCAGTGCAACGGTGTTCTTCATGTCCATCTGTGGTCGCTTCCTCGGGGGTTATTGTTCGACTCGGCAAGAGTGTACCAAGCACTTCACACGATTTTCGTACCAGCGACCGCGACGCCGCTGCCGCGTCACTGACGACGTGACCCAATCCACCTCGTCGTGGCGAAGGCCCGGGTCATCATGACTTCATGAACTCGAGCGCCTCCGCGGACAGGCTCGAGCCGTTCCTGTCCAGGCCCTGGAACAGATAGTCCTTGATCCCCGGCAGCGAATCCATGCTCCACCCGTCGGCATTGAAGCACGAGCGCAGGACCTCGGGCTCGGACATCAGCGCGACCTCGCCGCCGCCGACGATGAACGTCCTGCCGTTGACGCTCGCGGCGTCGTCGGTGCACAGCCACGTCACGATCGCGCCCACTTCTTCCGCCCTCGGAAAAATGGTGTGGCGCATCGGGTGCGAACCGTAGGCGGGCCGGCCGAAGCGGTCTTCGAATTCGACGCTCTTGCGATAGGTTTCCGCATTCGGGCCGGCATCGAACGCGCGCGGGCGGATGGCGTTGCAGCGGACGTTGTCGGCGCCCAGTTCGAAGGCCACCGCCCGCGTGAGGCCGATGAGCGCCTCCTTGGTCGCGGAGTAGCTCGACAGATACGCACCTCCGAGCCCGGCTTCGGAACTGGTATTGATGATCACCCCGCCCTTCTGCGCCCGGAAGATCGGTATTGCATGGTGGATGGTGGCGAAGCTGCCCTTGAGGTTGACCGCCGTCACCAGGTCCCAATGCTTCTCGCTGACTGCCTCCAGCGGGCTCCAGTGCACCGTGCCGGCGTTGTTGACGAGGATGTCGAGGCGGCCGAACGCCTTCATCGCCGCGTCGATGATTTCCCCCGCGCCGCGCAGTGTCGAGACCGACGCAGGAACGGCCACGGCCCGACCGCAGAGATCCTCGATTTCCCCGGCCACCCGGTGCGCGAATTCGGCGCGCAGATCGTTGACCACCACCTTTGCGCCGGCCCTGGCCAATTGGATGGCCTCGCCGCGGCCAATGCCGGCACCCCCGCCGGTCACGACCGCGACCCGTCCGGCCAAGGGCTTGTTGCCGTCATTCGCCATGTCATTCTCCCGTGATTGGTTCGACCAGGCCGGATTCGAGTGCGATCGGCATTGAAGGGCGGCGGAAGGTCAGGATAGACGACGCAGCCGATGGCATCCAATCCGTGCGCTCGTCCCGCACGGATCGGCGGGCTGCGGTTCATCAATGGCAACCACACCCTGTGTTCGCGCACCGCGTGGGATGACGTGGGTGACCCGGCCCGCCGCCGCCACCTGCTGCGGACCTGGATCGTACTGTGAGGCGCTGCAGGTTCCGCACCGGCGAGTTCGAGGACTGCCTGGCGGCGGGATCGAATTAGCTGATGGAAGCGCGGTTGCGCCGCCGGCGCAGCGCGGTCAGTTCAACACTTCGAAGCGCAGGTCCAGGATCGGTGCATCGAGGATCGCGCGGCCGATGTCGGCCGTATCCGCCCCGGCGGCGCGCACCGCGGGCAGATCCTGCAGCCGCACGCCGCCCGCGAACGCAAGGGTTATCGCGTCCCGCACACCGGCGCCGACGAGCGCGGCCTGCACCCGCGCGAGATCCTCGACCCGGCCCGTGTCCACCATGACGATCCCCGCGCCGGCACGCACCGCGGCCAGCGCCTCGGCCTCGTCGCGGACCTGGATCGACACCGGCCCGCAGCACAGCGCCCGGCCGGCGGCGATCGCCGGCTCGACTCCGCCGAGCAGGCGCACCGAGTTCTTGCCGACGTAGAGGAAGTCGCCGTCGACGATCCGCGGCAGCACGCCGGCCACCGCCAGGCCATCCCGCAGCAGGGGCTTCAATGCCGCCGGCAGCTTCTTCCAGCCGCCGCACGCGAGCCTGAGCCCGGGCGGCGCGGTGCGCACGAACTGCGCCGCGCGCGTGGCGATGCCGCTGGCGAAGCCGATCGGGCCGAGTACGTAGTCCTCGGCGACGGCGAGATCGGATGCGCTGCCCGAGATCTCCACCAGGGGCGTACCGGCCTCGACGGCATCGCCGTCGCGCGCCAGCAACCGCCACGCGGCGGGCGGGAACTGCGCCAGCGCCGCCTCCACCCGCCCGAGCCCGGCAATCAGGCCCGGCTCGGTCGCGCTGACGCGCGCGACGTGCGTACCGGGGACCGCCTCGAGCAGGCGTGCGCTCAGGCCAGTCCGCGCTGAGACAGCCATTTCGGGAGGCGGTTCTTCTCGACGTCCTCGGCGACCGCGGGCGCGCGCTCGAGCAATCGCCGGGCGAGCGACTCGGACACGCGCAGCGCACCGGGCGTGCGATCGAATGCGATTACCTGGTCGGTGCCGGCAATGTTGCGCGCCACGCGCATCGCGGTGGGCAGGTCCGGCGTCTGTGCGGTGCACTGCGCGAGGTAGGTGTTCGACGGGTCGTTGATCATCCAGCGGTACATCTGCTCGCCGACCACCAGTGTCGGGTACTCCTGCAGGAGGCTGGTGGTCGGCACGCCGCCGGCCATGTAGTTCAGCACGATGCACTTGATCGCCGGGTTGTGGCCCATGGTCAGGCCCGGCTCGGAGCGCTTGCGCACGCTGGCGGCGGCCATCAGCGAGAGGTTGTCCAGGTCGAGGAAGTCGGTGTCGGCGCAGAACAGGTTGTCGAAGGCGATGCCGCCGGCGTAGGTGTAGATCGTCGTGCCGTGGCCGTCGAAGATGACGGTGCACTGGTCGATCTCGCCGAGCAGGCGGATGAGCGTGCCGTAGTTGCGCAGCACGTTGCCGGCCAGGCGACGGTCGAGCGCGTCGAGGTCGAAATCGCCGTCCACGCCGATCACGCCCTCGGAGGTGGTGTCCAGCACCACGGTGCCGGCATAGCGCTGCTGGATGAATTCGCTCTCGAACACCGCGCGCGAAACGAGCTGGCCGGTGCGCGGGCCGAAGCCGGTGTGGTAGGCCGAGCGCGCCTCCACGCGCGTGTAGGCCATGCCGAAGGGCTTGTAGAGCCGGTCGAGCATGCGGTGCAGGTAGCCCTCGCGCATCTCGGTGACGTGGGTGTGGATGAAGAAGTCGCCGGCGAACAGTTCGTGGGTGAGCCAGAACGGGCCCAGGCGCGTGTCCGCCTTCACGCCCTTGCCGATTTGCGGGCACTCCTTGGCGTTGCCGAAGCGGCCGGGCAGGTCGTGGATGCGCATCCAGTCCGGGTTCTCGATGTGGCCCATGGATTCGGCGATCCGCAGGCGCACGTCCGCGCCGCGGGTGCTGCGCACGTGCGCGGCGATCTCCTCCAGCATCACTACGTAGGCCTCGCCGGAGAGGAAGAAGCCGTGAGGATTGGCCAGCAGGTGCACGCGCTTGCCGCGCCCGATCCGCGACCAGTCCATGCGGGCGACGACCGCGCGCGTGCGCTCGCGCACGGCCTCGACGCCGGTCGGGCCGAAGGCCGGATCCGCGGCCCAGATCGGCGCCGGCAGCTTCGGCATCAGCGCCCGCACCGGCAGCGCCGTCATGCCCGGCAGGTCCGCGGCCCGCATGCGGATGACGCTGGCAGGATCGCGCTTGTTCCAGGTCCGCAGCAGCGGTGGCGGGGCGATCGATGCGAAGGACGGCAGCGCCGTGGCGGTGGTGCTCATCGTGGCAGGCTCCTGGGTTCGCCGGAATTCACTCGGGCTTGGCCGGTTCGGCCGGCCGTTCCCACTTGCCGGCGCCGCTCTTCAGGCGGGCGATGTCCGGCAGTTCGCGGTTGATCGGGTACTTGGCCGGGAACGCGGCGACGATCTCCTCGGGAAAGGTGCCGTCGCGGCGCGCGTGCTGGAACAGCGTGCCGCACATCCCGTACACCTGGAAGCCGCGCGGCGGCTCGGCAGGGGCGTCGCCATGGCCGGCCGCCGCGAGAACGGCCAGGAACGGCTGCGCGCAGATCTCGCTGCAACCGGTGCGCGCGCCGGTGGCGCGCGAGAGCCTGGCCGGCGTGTCGGCACCGGCGAGCACCGCGGCGGCCATCTCGGCGACGCTGGTCAGCGTACAGACGCAGACCTTGGCGTCCGGCGGGAAGCCGGCCTTGGCGCACAGGGCCTTCACCGCCGCCGGATCGACGCTGGCGATGTCGAAGGCGACCTCGAAGGGCTGCTCCAGCTCGCGCATGACGATCGCGTCTTCCGGGCAGACTTCCAGGCAGTTCTGGGCGTTGTAGCAGTCGCCGGGGTTGAGATCGACGATCTTCTTGCCACGCCCGGGTTCGTCCGCGCGCCGGTCGCGCAGGAACATCGCCACGGTCGGGCAGACCTTGGTGCACAGGTCGCAGCCGGTGCAGTTGCCGGCGACGATTTCCGCGACCATGCGGACGATCTTGGGCATGTGATTTCTCCGGCGAATTTGTGCGCCCGGGGCGCGCCTCGGGCGAGGATACTCGCCTTGCACAGGGGCGGCAATTTCGGCAAGGATGCGTGGAGCCGGGATACGGATGATGGGTTGCGCAACGCATCCGGCCGCGGTTTCAACCTGAAGGGGTCCATCGGTGCACTGGCACGACACGCTGAACATCGCCGCCCTGGCACTTGCGCTGGGCGCGGTGCACGCCTTCGATGCCGACCACATCGCCGCGGTTTCCGCGCTCGCCAGCCGCGCGGAGCCGGGCCAGGACCCGGCCGTGCTGTCCCGGCGCGGCATCGCCTACGCCATCCGCTGGGCCCTGGGCCACGGCACGGTGCTGGTCGCGGCGGCCCTGGCTGCGGCCGCGCTGCGCCTGCGGCTGCCGGAGGCGGTCTCGCAAATCGCCGAGCGTGCCGTCGGCATCGTGCTGATCGCCACCGGCATCGCCCTGCTCTGGAGCCTGCGCGTGCAACGCATCGGGCTGCACGCGCACCGGCACGGCAGCGTCAGCCACCTGCACCTGGCGCGTTCGATCCGTCACGATCACGCGCCGGTGCTGGTGGGCTTGCTGCACGGCCTCGCCGGCAGCGCGCCGATGCTCGCCGTGATCCCGGTCGCGCTCTGGCGGCCGGCGGCGGCCGCGGCCTACGTGCTGGTGTTCTCCGCGGGCGTGATGGCCGGAATGGTCGCGTTCGGTGCGGCGCTGGGTCGGATCCAGTGCGCCGTCGCGGTGCGCAGCCCGCGATCGCTTGCTGCGTTCCGTCTCCTGCTCGCCGGCTGCACCGTCGGCCTGGGCCTGGCCTGGCTCACGCGCTGATCGCGCACCCCGGTCGTCGCGAGCGCAGCGAAGCGACCCATACGGCGCCGAATTGGTCGAGGTCGCCTGGATTGCCACGGCCGCTGCGCGGCCTATCCATGAACCGCACCCGTCATTGCGAGAAGCGAAGCGACGAAGCAATCCACGTGCTGCCGCCGGCATCGTGGCCGCGTGGGTCGCTTCGCTGCGCTCGCGACGACGTAGGGGTGGTTCATGGCTTGAATCGGCCGGAGGGTGGCCCGGTTCGGCCTCGCAACGACGGGGTACGGCTCAGTTCAGGGAGACGCTTTCGACCCAGACCAGCTCGCAGGCGCCGTCGCCTGAATCGTCGCGGGTCATGGAGCTGTTCCAGTGCCAGCCGTCCCGCGCGGTGACGCGCACCAGCAGTCCGTCGAGCTTCACGCGCTGGCCGACGCGCGCGTCCAGCAGGCGCGATGCCACGGCCGGCGTCGCGGGGATGAGGTGCATATTGGCGCTGTGGCTGACGATCTCCTCCGACGGGATGGGCGGCTCGTCCGACCACCGGTACCAGTAGAACCGGTTCGACTGCGAGATCGAGAGCTGCTCGATCACGGCGCTGTCCGACATGCGCCCCCAGCCGAGCGCGAAGTCGACCGGGGACAGATCGGCTGCCCGGCCGACGCGATAGCGCTCGGTGCCCAGGATCCGCGCCTGCACGGAGAATTTCGCCGCCGGGGTGATGGTGTAGCCGGCGTGCTCGAACGCATCGCGCCCGCGCACGTCCGCCTGCACCGGATCGTCCGGCGCCAGCACGCCGGGGCCGTGCTCGATCGATCGGCGGGACACGTCGTGCCACGCCCCGGCGGCGCACACGACGAAAAGCAGGATCCATCCCGAACGCATACGCCACGATAGCGGCGAGCCTCAGCGCCCCTTGAACTCCGGCTTGCGCTTCTCCAGGAAGGCACTGATGCCCTCGCGCTTGTCCTCGGTCTGCACCAGCGCGCCCTGGGCGTACTTCTCCAGCATCAGCGCGCCGGCCAGGCTCGCTTCCATGCCGAAGTGGACCATGGCCTTCATGGTCCGCGGCACGAACGGCGCGAAACCCGCCAGGTGCTCGGACATCCTTCGCGCGTGGGCGATCAATTCCCCCTGCGGCACGATCCGGGTCACCAAGCCGATCTGCAATGCGCGCTCGGCGTCGATCGGCTCGCCCATGAGCAGCATCTCCATGCCCCAGCCGCGGCCGACCACGCGCGGCAGCCGCGCGGTGGCGCCGCCGCCTGGGATGATGCCGAGCTTGCCTTCCGGGGTGGCGAATTTCGCGTTCGGGGTGGCGATGCGCAGGTCGCACCCCAACGCGACTTCCAGCCCGCCGCCCATGCAATTGCCGTTGATGGCCGCGATCGTCGGCTTGGGCGTCTTCTCCAGCCGCTCCGCCAGCCCCTGCACGATCGGCTCCAGGGCTTTCCTGAAATCCCGGTGCAGCACTTCGCTCAGATCCGAGCCGGCGGCGAAGGACTTATCGCCCGCCCCGGTAATGGTGATGACGCGCACCGCGTCGTCCGCGGCCGCCGCGGCCACCGCCGCGTGCAGTTCGTCCAGTGTCGCCAGCGAGATGGCGTTGTGCTTCTCCGGCCGGTTGATGGTGACCAGCGCCATCGGGCCCTGGATCTCATAGAGCAGGTTGTCGAATTTCATCGCGGTGAATGCTTCCAGTGAGGTTCGTGGGACCGGCGCGACAGGCGCCACGCCGGCGCTGGGAACAATCATGATCGATGCTTCGCGTGGGTCGCAAGCCGGCCGGGCGGCCGGGCTATACTTGCGCCCTTTCCCGAACCAGGAGTTTCCCATGGGCAGGCATCGGATCGCGGTCATCCCCGGCGACGGCATCGGCAAGGAGGTCATGCCCGAGGGCCTGCGCGTGCTCGACGCCGCGGCACGCAGGTTCGCGATCGAGCTGCAACTGGACCACTTCGACTTCGCCTGCTGGGAGTACTACGAGAAACACGGGGCGATGATGCCGGAGAACTGGCGCGATCTCATCGGCGGGCACGCGGCGATCTTCTTCGGCGCGGTCGGCTGGCCGGCGAAGATCCCGGATCACGTCTCGCTGTGGGGCTCGCTGCTGAAGTTCCGCCGCGACTTCGACCAGTACGTGAACCTGCGGCCGGTCAAGCTCATGCCCGGCGTGCGTTGCCCACTCGCCGATCGCAAGCCCGGCGACATCGACTTCATGGTCGTGCGCGAGAACACCGAAGGCGAGTACTCGGCGATCGGCGGCAAGGCCTTCGAGGGCACCGAGCGCGAGTTCTGCGTCCAGCAGGCGACCTTCACCCGCCAGGGCACGGACCGCATCATGCGCTTCGCGTTCGAGCTGGCGCGCCGGCGCGCGAAGAAGCACGTCACCTCGGCCACCAAGTCCAACGGCATCTCGATCACCATGCCGTACTGGGACGAGCGCTTCGCGGCGATGGCGGCGCAATACCCTGACATCCGCACCGACAAGTACCACATCGACATCCTCACCGCGAACTTCGTCCTGCACCCCGACTGGTTCGACGTGGTGGTCGCCTCGAACCTGTTCGGCGACATCCTCTCCGACCTCGGCCCGGCCTGCACTGGCACGATCGCAATCGCGCCCTCGGGCAACATCGATCCGGAGCGGCGATTCCCGTCGCTGTTCGAGCCGGTGCACGGCTCGGCGCCGGACATCTACGGCAAGGGCATCGCCAACCCGATCGGCCAGATCTGGTCAGCGGCGCTGATGCTGGACTTCCTCGGCCACTCCGACGCCCACGACGCGATCGTGCGCGCGATCGAGACCGTGCTGGCCGCGGGCGAGCCGCGCACGCCCGACCTGGGCGGCCGGGCGTCGACGCAGGACCTGGGCAAGGCGATCGCCGCGGCGATTTGAGTCACGCGGCGCGCATCGCGACGCCGCCGTTCAGCGCGCCGGGTGCGGCCACGGCTCGACCGGCGCCGTGCCTTCGAGCACGGTGGTGCCGTTCACCGCGCGGCGCAGAATGAGGAAATCCGGCCCGTGCAGGCCACGCCGATCGTGCGGGCCGAAGGTGATGACGGTGCCCGGTGCGCCGGTGCACGCCGGCACCCGCCGCACCGTTTCCAATGCGTCGCGCAGGCCGGCGGGGCTGGCGGTGCGCATCCGGCCCAGGGCGATTGCGAGCGCGTGCGCGATGTCGTAGCTGGCGCTGGCGATCGAATTGCCCTCGCGCACGCCGAACTTCTTCTCAAAGCGGTCCAGGACCGCCTGGAACACCCTGTTCTCCTCGTGGTACTGGTCCACGCCGACCCAGCCGTCCATGGCCAGCGCCGCCTCGCGGCTGAAAGGCGCGCCGACGAATGCCGTGCCCATGATCCGCGGCGGATCCCACACCACGCTCTCCAGGGCCGCGCGCAGCAGGCCGCAGTTCGTGCCCAGCCCGAAGTACGCCACCGCATCCACGCCCGCCTGCTTCAGGCTCGCGAACGCCGCCTTCATCTGCTCCGGGGTGGACACCACGTCGACCGTGGCCTCGGCCTCGATGCGCATGCCCCGATCGCGGGTTTCCCGGCGCAGGTAGTTCGTGTACTCCTCGCCGATCTGGGTCGGCTCCTTGAGCAGGCCGATGCGCCTGTAGCCCTTCTGCTGCAGCCACGAGGACACGACCGCGGGCTCGTCCGCCATCCCGCCGTTGGAGATGTTGAAGGCCCACTGCCCGACGTACTGCTGGCTGCCACACATGGAAAACGTGGGTACACCGACCTTCTCGATGTGCGGCAGGCAGGCCAGGGCATTGTCCGTATCCCACATGCCGATGATGCCGAGCACGCGCTCGTTCTCGGCTAGATCGTAGAAGGCGTCGATGACGTCGGCCGAGTCACGGATCGGCGAGCCCATCACCTCACGCGGTATGAGCTTCACCGGGCGGTTGATGATGCCGCGCTCGTAGGCCTCGTCGAACGCGAACTGGTTCCACTCCATCAGGATCGGCTTGATGACGCCGATCCGATACGGTTCGAGCCGGCGGTGGATGATTGCATCGGCCTCGGCCGCGGACATGATCCGGTGCAGGATGGTCGTTTCCGTCTTCTTCTTCGCCATGGATCCTCCCGTTGCGTGATTGCGATTCGGGCGCGCCGGCGCCGGCGGCGACAGGCGGTCCCCGCCCAGTTCTTCGTCGAGTAGGCCTCGGCGAGCCGCCGGGCCATGTCGCCCATCGTCGGCACGCGGCCGCCCTCGTTGGTCGCGGCGATGCCGGCCGGCACTTCGAGGAAGCTCAGGTCCACGTGCCCGGCGCGCGCGCGCAGGGCACCTACGGTGGCCTGCGGCCTGGGCAGATGCACGAACGGATCGAACCGGTACAGGCGCATGGCGTTGAGATGCGTGATCTTGTCGATCTCCTCGTCCGTGATGCCGCCGATGTTCAGCGTCGGCCAGAGGCACTCCGGCGACCGCGGCCAGGTGGTGTCGGAGTGCGGGTAGTCGCATTCCCAGGTCATGTTGTCGATGCCGGTGCGGTCACGCAGGCGGACGGCGATCTCGTCCTGGATGAAGCAGGTGTAGAAGTGCCGGTCGAACACCTCGCTCGGCAGCAGGCCGCCGAAATCCTGGTGCGTCCATGCGCCGTGATGCCGGTAGGTGAAATCCGCGCGCTCCTTGAAGTGACCCACCCACCCGGCGCCGCCTTCGGAAAGCGCGAACCTGAGGTTCGGGAACTTGCGCGTGATCGGCGACCAGAGAATGTCCGAGGCGGTGTTGAACAGGCTGACCGGCATGTTGGTGATGAACACGTTCACAGGCGACTCGGGCGACGGCGTCGCACCGACCGCGTCGTTGATGTGCAGGTTGATCACCACGCCGAGTTCCTCGCACACCGCCAGCACCGGGTCCCAGTGCCCGGAGTTCCAGCTCGGAAAGCCCTCGCGATTCGGCACCGGCAGCATGTTGATGGAATGGCAGCCCTTGGCCGCGACGCGCCGGATCTCCTTCACCGCCTCGTCCAGCCACCAGTGCGGGATCAGGGCCGCGGGAATGAAGCGCCCCGGATAGGCGCCGCACCATTCGTCGATGTGCCAGTCGTTGTAGGCCTTGATGGCGGCCAGCGTGAGATCGCGGTCCTCGCACAGGAAGGCCTGGCCGGCCAGGCCGGTGAACTGCGGAAAGTTGAGCGCGGCCAGCACGCCGTTGACGTCCATGTCCGCGATCCGGGCGTGCACGTCGTAGCAACCCTTGCGCAGTTCCTTGAACGCGGTGGGCTCCACCCCGTATTCCTCGGGGCGGCGGCCGACTACGGCGTTCAGTCCCAGGTTGGGCATGCGTCGGCCGTTGAACTCCCAGGCGTCGATGCCATTGGCGTCGGTACGCACCTTCGGCAGTCGGTCGCGGTATTTCACCGGCGCGTGGTCGAACACCGTCGGCGGCTCGCAGATGTGATCGTCGGTGCTGATGAGGACCAGATCGTTCATGTGCATGGTCTGCGTCTCCAGGATGAGCGTTGGCGGTCGGATGCGGGTCGGTTCCGGTGAGGGGCACCGGGGTGGTCAGAACGGCTCGAAGTGTCCCTCCGGCACCAGCCGGCCGCCCTTCACCCGGCGCAGCACCATCAGGTCCATGCCCTTGTGGCCGCGATGGTCATGGGGGCCGAACGAGATGCAGGTGCGCGCCCCACCGGTGGCGGCGGGCAGCATCCGCACCGACTCCAGGCCCTGCTTGACGCCCTGCGGCGTATAAATCCCGGCCAGCGTCACGCCCTCCAGCGTCGCGGTGATGGCGTCGTGGTAGTGGGCGAGGATCTCCGGCGACGGCTGCGGCCCCGGATGGCGCGCGGCGTACTCGGCCACCAGCGCCTTCAGGGTCGGATTGTCATCGTCCCAGAGCGTGGTCCCCACCCAGCCCTCGAAGCCGGCGACGTAGGTCGGGTCGTGGGCGCCGAAGAAGGCGCCGTTCATCACCCGGGGAACGTTCCATCCGGACGCGGTCACCGCACCGGCCCAGATCGAACTGACCTGCGAGGTGCCGAAGTGCACCAGCGCGTCCGGCTCCAGCCTGCGAAAGCGGGCGATCGTCTCGTCCATCTGCTTGCGCACGTCGTCGCCGAGCAGTTGCGAGAAGCGCTCGTCGCTCAGGATGCGGATGCCGGCGCGGCGCGCAACGATGCGGAAATGCTGCACGTACTCCGCGCTGTGATGGGCCCGGTCCCAGGTCATCACCACGTTCCTGCAACCCTGCTGCACGATCCAACTCGCGCAGATGTACGCGTCGTCCGGAATGCTGCCCCAGGCGATCGAGAACATGTGCTCGGACAATGCCTGCGCGGTGGCCCCGAGCGCCAGCAGCGGGACCTTGCGCTGCTCCACGTAGGGCGTGATGGCGATGTTGTTGTCGGAGTGGTTCACGCCCATGACGACGAGCGCGCCGCGATCCGCCAGTTCCAGGTAGCCGTCGATGCAGTTCTTGATCGGCGCCGAGGGCGCCGACAGGACGCGCTTGACGACGAACTCGATCGGCCGCTCCAGCCGGCCGCTGCGCGCGTAGCGTTCGCGCACCAATTCGCAGACCGAGATGGCGACGTCGGACCAGCGGCCCGGCATGTCCATCAGCAGGCCCACCGGCAGCGGATCGCCGGCGGACAGGTAAACGTCGCGTTCCGTCATGAACGAATCTCCGCCTCAGCTTCAGGACAGGGTGACGCCGTAGACCTTCTCGGCGTTTCGGTACAGCACCTTTTCCCGGATGCTCCGGTCGAACCGGCCCAGGGTCTCGTCCACCTTGGCGTGGATGTCGGGATAAAGCCCCTGCGGGTGCGGGAAATCGGTCTCGAAGAGCAGGTTGTCGGCGCCGTAGCGGTCGATGTACTCGGCGACCGAGCGTGCGTCCTCGAACCAGTACGCGGCGTAGAAGTGCTCGAGGAAATACTCGGTGGGGCTCTTGCGAAACCGGCCGCGTTCCTTCGCCGTCATCATCTCCTGGAAGGTGTACTCCAGGGATTGCAGGATGAACGGGATCCAGCCCACGCCGCTCTCCACGGAGACGAACTTCAGCTTCGGATACCGATCCGGCATGCCGGTGAGGACGATGTTCACCAGGTCGCGGAAGTTGGCCAGGAACAGCGAGACCGAGAGGTAGGCGGCGAGCGGGCCGTTGAAGGTGCCGTCGGCGTTGATGAACTCCTTCTCGCCCCAGTAGGACTCCAGCACGGAACCGTCCTCGCCGGAGCCGATGTGGAAGTTGATCGGGTAGTCCAGTGCTTCGCAGGCGGAGAAGAAGCGGCCCCACGACGGGTGATGCAATGGCTTCTGGCCGAAGTCCGCTGGGCGGTCGGACATCACGATGCCGGCCAGCCCGAGTCGCTCGCGGCAACGCTCCATTTCCTGGATGGACAGGTCCAGATCCCACAACGGCAGCACCGCCAGCGGCAGCAGGCGGCCCTCGCCATCGGCCTGCAGCTGCGCGATTGCGTCGTTGTAGGCCTGGACGTGGAACAGGCGCAGGTCGCCATCGTCGCGGCCGCCGATCTTCATCAGCTTGGCCGCACCGAACCCGACCACGTTCGGGTACACGATCTGCGTGTGCACGCCCATGGCGTCCATCGCCCGCAGGCGTGCCTTGGGCTCGGTGCCGGACGCGCCCATCTCGGCCATGGACGTCAGCGTCGTCATGCCGCGCGCCTTGGTCCCGTCGACGGTGATCACCTGCGGGCCGGCGAAGTTGATGACCTGGCTTTCCAGGTGCCAGTAGTCGTGGCCAATCTGGTTGGTCCGCACGTGCAGGACGCGATCCTTGAACTTCGCCGGCGCGCGGGAGGTCCACAGGTCCTTCGGTTCGGTCCAGTGCGTGTCGATGTCGAATACAGGGATCCCGGAATTCATGTTCGGCCCTCGCGGCGTGGTTGGCTACGGCGCCGCAATCTAGAACGACCGGCGTCACAACGTTTGACAGCAAAGACGCCCGTTTTGACTTCAGATGACACCCGGGCAAGGCGGCTCCCGGCCCCCGGGGATCCGGCCCTGCGCGCCGCGCCGCAGCACCAGCGTGACCCGCAGGCGGCGCTCCCAAAGCGTTGCGGCTCGCACCGGGTCCTGACCCGGCGATGGTTCCGTGGCAGACTCGGATGGCGACTGCACGCCGCGCTCGACGCCCGGCGTGCGTGGTTCCGCCCCTGGCAGAATGCACGCTCCACGACTCGCAGAGGATCACACGCCGATGAATCGGAACGAGGAACGCACCGGGCCCGACGGACAGGATTTCGACGCCATCGTCGTCGGCGCCGGCTTTGGTGGGCTCTACGGTGTGTACCGCCTGCGCGCGCAGGGGCTCAGGGTGCTCGGCATCGAGGCCGGCGGCGGCGTGGGTGGCGTCTGGTACCACAACCGCTACCCGGGCGCGCGGGTGGACGTGGAGAGCTACGACTACTGCTATTACTTCTCCGAGGATCTGTACCGGGAGTGGGTCTGGACCGAGAAGTACGCCACCCAGCCCGAGCTGCTGCGCTACCTCGACCACGTCGCCGATCGCTTCGATCTGCGCCGGCACTACCTGTTCGACACGCGCGTCACCGGCGCCCGCTGGACGCCGGAGCAGGCGCGTTACCAGGTCACCACGAGCACCGGGCGGGCGCTGACCTGCCGGTTCCTGGTCATGGCGACCGGGCAGTTGTCCGCGGCGCGCCGGCCGCCGTTCGAGGGGCTGGAGCGCTTCAAGGGCGAATGGGTGGAAACGCAGCACTGGCCGCACCGCGAGGTAAAGCTGCAGGGCCGGCGCATCGGCGTCGTCGGCACGGGCTCCAGCGGTGTGCAGGCGATCCCGGTGCTCGCGCAGGCGGCCGAGCACCTGTACGTCTTCCAGCGCACGCCGAAGTTCAGCGTGCCCGCGCACAACGGCCCGATCGAGGGCACAATCTGGTCCACCACCAAGCGCGACGTGGCCGGCGAGCGGGCAAAGCTGTTCGACAACCCGGGCGCCGGCCATATGGCACGGCCCCAAGGCCCCGCGAGCGACTTCACGCCCGAGCAGCAGCGCCAGATCCTGGACGAGTACTGGGCCCTGGGCGGGCAGCACTTCCAGGCGGTATTCGCGGACCAGGGGAGCAACAAGGCCAGCAACGACGTCATCGCGAACTACGTTCGCGACCGGATCCGGTCCGTCGTGAAGGATCCGCGGCTGGCCGAAAAGCTGTGCCCGGACGACCACCCATTCGGCACGCGCCGGCTGATCGTGGACACCGGCTACTACGCCACCTTCAATCGCGACAACGTCACCCTGGTCGACGTGCGCGCCCAGCCGATCACCCGCATCACCGAGACCGGCATCGAGATAGCGGACGGTTCGCACTACGCCTGCGACCTCATCGTCTTCGCGCTCGGGTTCGATGCCTTCACCGGCTCGCTGTACGGCGCCGACATCCGCAACGAGCGCGGCGAGCGCATCTCCGATCGCTGGCGCAGGGGGCCGCGCACGCTCCTGGGGCTGACGACGACCGGGTTTCCGAACCTGTTCCTGCCGACGGGCCCGGGGAGTCCCTCGCTGATCGCGAACCTGGTGGTGCAGAACGAATTCCACATCGACTGGATCGCCGACTGCATCGCCTGGATGGACACGCATGGCTATGCCTCAATCGAGCCGACCGCGGCGGCCGAAGTCGAATGGACGGCGCACGTGGCGGAGGTGGCAAAGAACCTGCTGCGCCTGCACGTGAAGAACTACATGGTGCACGTCAACGAGGACGGCTCGCGGGTCTACCTGCCGTACGCCGGCGGGATGGACCGCTACGCGAAGCGCGCGCGCGCGATTGCCGCCGGCGGCTATCGGGAATTCAGGTTCTCGACCGCGGAGCAGTTGCGGGCCAATCGAACCGCCTGAGATTCGCTGGCCGCGGACCGCGCATGGTGCCCGGCGGTAAGGCCGCCCCGGCGCGCCAACCGGCGCCGGCAGGACCGCGCCGTTCATGGCATCGTCGTCGTCCTCCGGGCACGGGTTCGCTCGCCGTATTGCCGCGATGCAGATAACGTACCGGTTCACGGCACCCCGCTCGATCCGCGGACCGGCGGCATTAACGGAGACCCCGAACAGCTTCAGCCAGATTCAGGCGTTTTCTACTCACCGTTGTCTGAAACGTAAACTATGGGCGTTCCAAACGGCCAGCCTCCGCATCGAGGAATTTGATCATCGCGCGCTGCGCCCGCTCGACATCTCCGGCGAATAGCGCACGCGCGATTTCCGAATGCGCGCGGCAGGTTGCGGCGACAATCTTGCCGCGATCGCCAGGCCGAAGGTAATACCCGGAGAAATAGCGTGACGCGCGCAGAAGTGAGTCGACAAAAAGAATGATGGAAGGATCACCGGATAGGCGTGCGAGAACTATGTGAATCCGTTGCAGATCCGACACCGAGGCGCTGGCATCAAGTCCCGCTTCGAACACCAGGGTGCCGCGCAGTTGGGTCCGCGCCAATTCGTTCATACGCGTTACGCAACGCCGCAGAACGTAGCACTCGACGACCTTTCTCGTTTCGATTAAATCGTCGATTGAAAATCGGTGCGAGTGCAGGTAGACGCCGACCGCGTACGCGGCGCCATCCAGGTCCGGTTCGACCACGGTCAATCCCCCACCGACTCCGCGTCGCATCACGGCAATCGAACGAATCTCAAGCAGTCGCACAGCTTCACGAAAAGTGCCGCGACTGACCCCGTACTGCGCCATGAGATCGGCTTCGGTACCGAGCACATGGCCGACCGGCCACCCCCCCTGAACGATTTCGTGCGCGATATTGCGGGCGAGCAAATCGCCGAGTTTCCAACCCGGCTTGTTCAGGCGCAATTTCAGGCCTGAGCGGACCGCCCAGCGTTGTGCGATTTTCAAATGCTCGCGCGACAATGGCCTCGATTCACGCAGCCCACCGGGCCGTGCCACCGTATCGGCATGCGACCGCCTTTTCCGCGATGCAGCGGCCATTTCCCGAAAATACCCAGCGTCCTCCGCGCGGACCATCACACTGAGATGGACGATACCCGCCTTCTTTTGACGCGCGCGATACGCGGCTACACGACGGCCAACGGGAGTGCCGCCCGGCGCATGCTCATCGGCGCGGCTCGTGCCGCTGCCATGCCTGTCTGCCATCCCGGTCCAGTCTCCTTATGCCGTTACAGGAAACAGGCTAGTCGATCGTTGCGCCATAAGCCATGGTATGGGCACGATTTTCGAGCCGACCTGCACACCGGATGATACAGGCATGCGCGCCCCGGCCATTGCCGGTGCGTACGTTACGAGGCACTGTGGCGGTGGGTTTCGGCTGGCGTAGGCTGCGGCCACACGCCGGTTGCGCCTGCGGAGTACTGCGCGGCGCCGTGCACGGAGCACTGGCGCCGTTTCCGCAGACCCATTTGAAATGCTTCTGACCGAGTCCCTACATTCGAACTGCCAATTTTCGCAGGAATACACGCCCATGAGCGATAACACCCAAACGCCTCCTACACGCGCCCATCCCGAACGCGGGAATTTTGGCTGGCAAGCATTGGTCAGCACGTTCGAACCCACGCTGGAGGATATGATCTCCGACCGAAGCTACTTCGGCATGCCACCCGAAGGGTTGTATCTATGGGGCACACTGCGCGACGAAGCCGGCGAAATCTACTCGATAATGCGCCGCATCCCTACCAGGCTTCCCGGAGCCGCGAGAGACACTCGCCGCCGGTTCTACCTGCAAACGACGCTGGGACACGACGACGCGTTGCACATGCACCCGTGTCACCGCGACTCGGCGCCAAACGACGGCTACGAGCGCCGGCTCGCCGACGGCAAGGTGCAATGGAGAAGTTCACCGAACGTTGGCGGAAACCCGTTCCACGTGACGTGGTCGCCGACATCGTGCTCCTGGACGGAACGTAACGTACTCGAGGTGACCGGCCGGTTGATCCCGCCCGGAATGCAGTGGTACTTGCCCGGGCGTGACGCCGGCATGTTCTACGTTGCCAACATTTTCCAGCTCGAGGGCACGGTGCTTGGGCGGCGCGCCCGCGGCTTCATGGGCTTTGATCCAATCTACATGTTCGAGGGCGGTGAGATCTACAAGAGCAAGGACGCGCTCGTGGGCGCACAGCTCGAACTGGTTTGGTACACGTGGGCCACCCGCTACAAGGACGGCAGCCTGGACGGCGGCCATTTCCTGCTCGGTAACGACCAGTTCGGACTGGCGATCCTGACCGATGAGTCCGGCGACACCCGCATCACTTACGACGTGACGGGCGAAGTTTCGTTCGGCCCGGATGGCTATTGGCAAACGGGGATCCGCTACAACGCCTTTGGCGAGGAGTGGGAATTCCTACCGGATCCGCGCGGGCGCATGCCGGATCTAGGCCCCATCCCCAATCCTCAGGTCGAGGGGCGCTGGCGGCGCGTCGGCGACAAACGCGAACCGGACGTCTGGTATGCCTGGGGCGAAGCCGCTCCGTCCCATGGCCGCAGTCCGTCGAACCGGTATACCCGGTTCCCCCGAAGGATCAGCGTACCGTTGGCGCGGTTCGCACGCTGAATGCGCGGCGCGCGGAACAACTCCGCCGCGCGCGAATACGTTTTTATCGAAGACGGGCCCGGTTGATTGCGAATCGGGGCACGCCGCTGAATCCAGGTGCCGCCTGTCCGGCACCGACTACGAACGCCAGGAATCCGAACGTGCTTTTATGGGGGACGGCAGCTTGAAGACGAACAGACTCGGCGAAAAGCAGCGGAGATTGGCGGCCTGGTTCAAACCAAAGATGCCTGAAGCTCGAGACCTGTCGCTCTCTCCGTTGCAGCGGTCGCAATCGGGTTATTCAGCTGAAACCTACTTCTTTGATCTTCATTGGCGTGAAGAGGATGGCAGGGATGCCACGAGGAGCCTGGTGGTGCGTTGCGATGTCGAGGCATTCGACTTTCTTCCCAAAGGCGGCCTGCGCAAGCAATTTCAGGTGATCAAGAGCCTGGCGGACGGCACCGATCTCCCCGTGCCCAAGCCATACTGGATCGAAGAGGATATCGCCATTCTGGGTGGCCCATTCTTCGTCATGGAAAGGATCGACGGAGAAGTACAACGGGACAATCCAAACCGGCCGAGTGGCTTGTTTTTCGAGGCAAGCGCTGAACAAAGGGCCTCCATGTGGAAACAGGCCGTCGAGGTCATGGCCCGGCTTCATCGCGTGGACTACCGGAAACTGGGACTTACCGACCTTGAGAAGGATTCTGACGGCGAAAATGCGATCGATCGCCGAATCGCTTATCTGGAACGGCTCATGGCCAGGATGAGCGAGCGGGTTCTGGTACTCGATACCGCGCTCGATTGGCTTAAAGCAAACCGATATGAGCCAGGCTTTCTATGCCTGTGCTGGGGTGACGCTCGACCGGGCAATATCATGTACCGGGATCACGAGGTGGTGGCCATTCTGGACTGGGAACTGGCGCACATCGGCTGTCCCGAATCGGACCTCGCCTACTTTCTCATGATTGAAGGACGTGACGCTGGCGGACGCAATGGGCTGTCCACGCTGGAGGGGGTGCCCGGGCGCGAAGAGACAATTGAATATTATGAATCCGTCGCGGGTAGAAAGCTGGAAAACCTAATGTTCCACGAAGTGGCGGGGGCGCTGAACCTCGGCATCATGCTTGCCTTGAGTGTCGACGCCTGGCCGGACAAGGGACATAAACCATTCCCGCCCGGCTTTACGCAGAATAACGGGGCAACCCGGGCGTTGGTCAATCTGCTCGGTGCGTCGAGTTGAAGCTGCGCGAAACTGCAATTTCAGAAACCGTTTGAGGAGAGCGCGATGCCGGTTACACTGAATGACGAGTTGATGTGTCACCAGGTCGTTTCGTCGTTTGATCATGTAGACTCCAGTGATCTTCAGTGGTGCGAAAGGGCATGGTTTTCGGCATTCGACACCGCCGGGGAAATGTTCATTGGAGCCGGAGTGGGCAAGTACACGAATCGAAACGTGCTGGATGCGTACGCGTCCCTGGTGGTCGGCGAACAGCAACACAATGTGCGCGCCTCGCGGGAACTCAGACCGGATGTGGATGTGCTTAAAGTAGGGCCGATTGCATACGACATAGTAGAGAATTTCAAGAAGGTGCGTTTCTGTTTGGGCGAAAACGATTACGGCATCAGCTTCGAGATAGAAGCAGAGGGTATCGCACCAGTCCTGGAGCAACGGCCCCAGATGTTCAGACGCAGCAGGGGCAGGGTTGTGAACCACATGATCCGATTCTTCCAGTACGGCCGTTGCAGAGGTTGGATCAAGTTGGACGGACGGACCTATGGCATCACGCCCGATAAATGGGTATCCCAAAGAGACCGCTCCTGGGGTATCAGGAGGAGCTCAGCGGAGTTCTATCCACCGCCGGAAGGCGTGGATGTAAACTTCGGGCTGCAGCCGCCGAAACGCGCAAAGATCAGTTATTACTGGCATGCTTTCCAGCTTCAGTTCAATGATTGGGTTATCCAATATGAGGGGGCTGAAAGCCCGGAAGGAGAACGATTGGGTACCCATCATGGCGATATGTGGTTCCGCTACGGAGACTCAAGGAGGCCGGTGAGGGTTGTAGACGTAAGCCACGAATGGGAACTCGTACCGGGCACCAGTACCAATGAGGTAAAATCGGTGCGCGACCTGATTACCCTGGAAGATGGAACGACTAAAGAAATTAAAATGACGCCGTTGACGCGTTATTCCCGTAAGACCGGAGGCTATTTTGGCTACCGGGGGTGGTCGAGTGGTGCGTGGATGGGGGAAAAATGGGTTGCCGGGGAAACCCTGAATCTGACTGACGAGGTCGTCCAGCAGGAATTGAAGGGCGGCGTGTGGGATTATGCTGTCGAATGCAGATGTGGCGATGAAGTCGGCTATGGCAATATCGAGCCCTTCATCGAAGGAATCGGTTGATACACGGACGCCTACCCCGAAAACTTCCGGAGTTGATCCAATGCGAAGTTGGTCGGCACCGTGAAGAGCCCGATGAACTCCGGGCCGTGGTCCGCGGTGACATAGCGGACCGCGGTCGGAATCGAGGTGGCGTCGGTAGCGCTGGCTGCCCACTGGCCGCCGGTAGTGTGCCCGCAGGCGCGATCGATATCGGCGCCCGCACCGAACCCGTAGACGTTGCCGGTGCCGGACATGGGATCGACGTTCAGGGCGACGCCGGCATTCACCGCGGCGAGTTCGGCCGTACAGCCCTGGATGTCGCCCATGACGTAGCACGCTCAATGGACCACGTGCGGGATCTGCAGCCTGAAGCAGGTTCGGACCGATCCAGGTCACAATGGCTCTCGATTCCCGTTCTGCGCGGAGGACCCGGAGATAGCACGGAGGTGCGATGAGGACCTGTTCCCTTCCCTCCATATACCTCTACAACCTCCACGGCAGGCGGGTGGTGTTTTGTTCCGGGAGACTCCCAGGCATGGCCGACACGTACGTCATCGACGCTCCAGCCCCCGCATCCGTCCCGGTCGTCGGGCAGCAGGGCGCTTTCCCCGTCCACCGCATCTACTGCGTGGGCCGCAACTACGCGGCGCACGCGCGCGAGATGGGCAAGGACCCGGACAAGGAGCCGCCGTTCTTCTTCCTCAAGCCGGCCGACGCCGTGCTGCCGGGCGGCGGGGCGATGCACTACCCGCCGGGCACGAACAACCTGCACCACGAGATCGAGCTGGTGGTGGCGATCCACCGCGGCGGCACGAACATCCCGGTGGCGCGCGCGCTGGAGCACGTCTACGGCTATGCGGTCGGGCTGGACATGACGCGCCGCGACCTGCAGAACCAGGCCAAGGACCTGGGGCGCCCCTGGGACTTCGGCAAGGCGTTCGACGAGTCGGCGCCGATCGGGCCCATCCATCCGGTGTCGAGCCACGGGCATCACGCGGCGGGCCGCATCTCGCTCCACGTGAACGGCGAACTGCGCCAGCAGGCGGACCTCGCCGAGATGATCTGGAACGTGCCCGAGACCATCGCCTTCCTGTCGGAGTATTACCGCCTGCAGCCCGGCGACCTGATCTTCACCGGCACGCCGGCCGGCGTGGGTGCCGTCAGGCAGGGCGACGTGCTGGTCGGCGCGGTGGCCGGGATCGGCGAGCTGAGGGTGACGATCGCCTGAGGCGCGCGCGCCCTCAGCGCCCCTGCCAGCGCGGCTCGCGCTTCTCCGCGAACGCCCGGGGCCCCTCGCGGGAGTCCTCGCTGGCGTAGACCTGGCGTTCGATGGGGGCCGCGAATTTCTGCGACGCCTCCACGGGCAGGTGCCGGCCGTGGCTGACCACGCGCTTGATGCCCTGCACGGCCAGCGGCGCGTTGCGCGCGATGGCCGTGGCGATCCGCGCCGCCTCGCCGAGCAGTTCGGACCGCGGCACGATGCATTGCACCAGGCCGATCTCGTGCGCGCGTTGCGCACCGATGCGCTGGCCGGTGAGCTGCAGGTACATCGCCTCGCCCATGGGGATCATGCGGCTGAGATGATGCAGGCCATAGCCGCCCATCAGGCACCAGCGCGGCTCCGGCATGCCGAACTCGGCATCCGGCGTGGCAATGCGGATGTCGCAGCGTAGTGCGAGTTCGAACCCGCCGGCGAGGCAGAAGCCGTGGATCGCGGCAATGAGCGGCTTGCTCACGTACGGCCAAGTGTCGCGCTCGACGCGATCCATCACGTCGATCGTGCCGCTGGCGGCTTCCTTCAGGTCCGCGCCGGTGCTGAAGGCACGCTCGCCAGCGCCGTGCACGACGGCCGCCAGCACCTGCGGATCCGCACTCAATTCCCGAAACCGGGCTTCGAGCGCGTCGAACAGGGCGAGGTTCAGCGCATTCAGGCTTTGCGGGCGGTCGAGCGTGAGCCATGCGACCCGATCGCGGACTTCGTAGCGCAGGGGAGAGTTCATGTCGGTCCTCGAATTTCAACGGCAATCGCAGGCTACCCGCAGCGGCTTTCGATCCGGCTCGGACGAACGCCACGAAGGCGAGACGCGCCGCCAATGAGTTGGGTCCAGAGCGGACGCCCTGCGGCGAGTCTTTGCGCAGCCACGGCGTCAGTCAAGCCCCGCGCGGCCGTGCACTGAGACGATTGCGATCAGGACGGGGCGAGTTGCGTTTTCGCTCCGCGCAATGGCTTGGGCGCCTACCTGCGCCGGCAGGCGAAGTGCGTGCGCCGGCGCGCGAGTTGCGCGGCCCTGGCTTCGGGGGCGACGATGGGCGTGCCGGCGGGCAGGTGCGCGCGAAGCTGCGCCAGCGGCAGGACGCGGTGCGTCACCTCGGGCCCGTGCTCGCACCAGATCCAGCGCGTAACGATGTAGCCCTGCCCGTGATCCGACGTGTCCAGCCAGTTGGGCACGCGCGGATCCGTGCCGGCGAGCACGATGCGCACGCGCCCGTCGGCATCGACGTGTATTTCGCCGCTGGGCAGGCCGGTCTGGCGGTTGACCAGATCCGGATTCTCATACCAGGGGCTGGTCAGCCACTGGACGCTCCAGAGCCGGGCCTGCGGCGCATCGAACTCCAGGACCAGGGCTTCGTCCGGCGCGAGCGCGAAACGACCGAAGCCGTACCAGATGTGGCTGTTGCCGCCGGGGTGCGTGATTGGCGGGTTGAGGCCGTTGCGCCCGGCCGGCCAGAGATTCTTCTGCACCCGCATGTGGAACGGCAGGTAGCTGCGCGCCCACGCCAGCGCGAGATCCAGCCGCTGCCTGAACTCGTCCGGAGTCATCCGCGGCGGCGCCTGTCCGTCCGCGCCGATCCGGGCGATGTCCCAGATGCCCGGCGCGTTCGGTTCGTAGCCGTGGTGGTACTCGCGGATCTGGATGTACTCGGCGTCTGGCGGCAGCGGCAGCCAGTTTCCGGGCCGGGGCTTCGCGCTGGCGATGATCTCGACGCAGCCGTCGGCATCCACCTGCAGTTCGCCGCGCCCGAGATCGCCGGAGCTCTTCGACGGCTTCAACCAGCCCCAGCCGGTGTGCACGGAGAGGTTGAGGTCGAACAGCGACGCGACCCGGCCGCGGATCCGGTACTCCGCGTCCCCGCGCACCGGCGCGAACAGGTTGTCCGCGACCTCCGGCGTGTCGTTGATTTCCACGAAGCGCGGGAAATCCGCATCGCCCCCGCGCAGGTACCAGCGCAGGGCCGCCTCGATCAGCGTGGCGAGCTGCTGGTGCCCCTCGACCCGATCGGCCGCGCCCACCCCCGGCGCACACTCGGCAATCGCCCCGCTCGCGGCGAGCAGGCCCGCGCAGAATTCACTCCAGGCTTCGTCCGCGCCCGCGGGCGGCGTCTGCAATTGGCCAGGCACGCTCAGTGGTTCCGGACGAAGTCGTTGCGCCCGCACCGATCCGTGCCGCGGACCAGGAACAGCGCCCGGTCGGCATAGGCCGGCGGGCCGCCGTTCGGCGAGGGGCGCTCGTGATCGAAGAAGCTGGTGGTGGGGATGTAGCGCATCACGAACCCCTCGCGCGGGGTATCGCTCGTGTTCGGCCACGAGCCGTGGATGAGCCGGGAATCGAACAGCATCATCTGGCCCGCCTCGAGTTCGACGTCGACGGCATCCGCCTCGTCGAATTCGGACGGGTCGACCTGCAGGATGAACATGCTCCCCGTCACCAGCCGGTGCCGGCGCGGACGCAGGTGCGAGCCCGGCACCACGCGCACGCAACCGTTCGCGCGCGTCGAGGGCGTCGCGGCCACCCACGCGCTCGTGCCGGCCATCGGCTCGATCGGCCAGAACTCGCCGTCCTGGTGCCACGGGGTCGCGATGCCGTCGCGCGCCGGGCGCGCGAACACCGTCGTCGTCCACAGCATGAGGTCCGGGCCGTCGATGCTCTGGATCATGTCGAGCACCTCCTCGCGCCGGCAGAAGGGCATCAGCGAAAATTCCTGCCCCTGTCGATCGCGGTTCGGAAGGTGCGCGGTGACGATCGGCTCATTGCGCTTGTCCGGATGCAGGTCGACGATCCTGGATACATCCCTGGAGAGGATCGTCACGTCGGCCTCCGAAAACCGGAACGCCGGGATCAGAAACCCGTCGCGATGGAATCGCTCGACCTCAGCGGTCGCCAGGAAATGCCTTGCATTCTTCACGGATGCCTCCACGAGTCAGCCTCGGGCCCGATCGCCAGCCGCGCGGGCGCGGCGCAGGTGTCCAGGCTACCGTGCCAACCCGGCGCCGGTTTGACACCAATGAACCAGTGCTTGACACTAAATGACAAGCACGGTGAAGTCTATCCTCACGGCGCCGGTCATCGCGCGTGCGAGCCGGACCGGACTTCTACCGATTGAAACCATGAACCGCCCCTTCGTCGTCGCGAGCGCAGCGAAGCGACCCACGCGGCCACGATGCCACCGGCAGCACGTGGATTGCTTCGTCGCTTCGCTCCTCACAATGACGAGTGCGGTTCATGGGTAGCGCAGCGAGGCGATCCATCCGGAAACGATTGGGTCCAGGCCGCCTGGATTGCCGCGGCCGCTGCGCGGCCTCGCAATGACGGAGTACGGTTCATGAATCGCGCGGCTATCGCGACGCAAGCCGTGAGTGGTGGCGACCGGACTGCATGGACCGATTCATCCGCAGCTACGTTCTGACGGGGATACTGCCGCTGATCCGCAGGCTCGGCGGCAATCCCGCGGGTCTGCTGAATCTGTCCGGAATTTCGGAAGCCGAGATCCTGGACTCGGATGCCCGGATATCGGGCCCACGGGTCGCTGATCTGCTGGAGAACTGCGCCCGGGCACTGAAGCAGCCGTTCTTCGGCCTGGAATTCGCCAAGGTCCGCAACCGCGTCCATGCAGCGGGCGTGGTGGGCGCCATCGGCCATACCAGCAGAACGCTCGGCGAGGCACTCGGGATCCTGGCCCGATACTACCCGCTCGTGGATCAGTGCTCGACCTGGCATCTCGACGTCCACCGTGGCGTCGCCTACCTGTTTCGCAAGGAACTGCTGCCTGCGAACACGCCGGCCAGGCAGATGGCGTTGCTGGAGATTGGCAGCGCCTGCCGCAGCATCGGCGGCCTGCTGGGCGAGAGCTGGGCTCCGGCGTCGGTCACCTTCGTCCACGACGACGACGCCAGGGCCGCGGTCTACCGCCGCTTCTTCCGCGCACCGGTGACCTTCAACTCGCAGTACAACGGGCTGTCGTTTCCCGCCGTCTGCCTGGATGCACGGATGCCGAAGTCGGACGACGTCGTTCACGAAATGCTGTTTGCGCGGATGCTCAAGGAACTGGGCAACACCAGCGAGGACATCGCCGAGATCACCCGCACGCTGGTGGCGCAGAACATAGGCGATCCGTCCCTGGCGGTGGACGTCATTGCCGGCCGCCTCGGATTGCATCCGCGCACGCTGCTGCGGCGACTGAAGCGCCGCGGCACCACCTTCAAGGAATTGCTCGCGACGGTGCGGCTGCAGGCGGCGGAGCGATACCTGGAGACGTCCACGCTCTCGATTACCCAGATTGCCGAAATCGTCGGCTACAGCCAGGTATCGGCGTTCTCGCGCGCCTTCGCGGGGCGCTACAGGATCCCGCCCACGGCCTTCCGGGAACGGGCCACGGCCCGCTCGCCGGAATGATTCGCGTGGAAGCGCAAGAATCCGTGCTCAGAAGACAGGCGGCGACGGCGGGCCGAGATCCAGGTCCGGCGGCAGATCCGCGCTGACGCTGCCGGTGAAGTTCGCCGGCCGCTTATCCAGGAACGCCGCCACTCCCTCCTTCGCATCGCGATGCGCCGCGAGCAGCGGCACCACGCGCGTTTCGGCGCGATGCGCGACCACCGGATGATCCGCGGCCAGCATGCGCCAGATCATCCGCCGGCTCACCGAGGAGGCCACCGGCGCGGTCTGGGAGGCGATCTGCCACGCAATCCGCCGCGCTTCCGGCAGCAGCTCTCCGGGCGCATGCAGGCTGCGGACGAGGCCGGCCTGCAATGCTTCCTCAGCGCCGAATATTCGGCCGGTAAGTATCCAGTCGAGCGCGCGGTCGACGCCGACCAGCCGCGGCAGGAACCAGGACGAGCAACCCTCCGGGCCGATGCCGCGTTGCGTGTATGGAAAGCCGAACTTCGCCGTCGTCGAAGCGAGGCGGAAATCCATCGGCAGGGTACAGGCGACGCCGACGCCGATGGCCGCGCCGTTGATCGCACCGATCACGGGCTTCTTCGACTCGAAGAAGCGCAGCGACAGCATGCCCCCGCCGTCGCGCCACGGGCCGGACGCCTGCTCAGGCACGAAGCCGCTGGCGCCCTTGGAAATGTCGGCGCCGGCGCAGAATCCGCGCCCGGCGCCAGTGACGATCACCGCGCGCACCGCATCGTCGGCATCGGCGCGGTCCATGGCGGCGATGATCGCGTAGCGCAGCACCGGGTTCATGGCGTTGAGGCGGTCGGGCTGGTTCAGCGTGAGCGTCATCACGCCTTCGCTGATGTCGACGAGTACGGGATCGGCGGTCATGGGGCTTCCTGTTCGATGCTGGCGAAACCGGGCAGCTCGGCACCCGGCGCCGGGCGGTAATCGCTGATGGCCCGGCTGCCCCATTCTCGCAGCTATGCGCGCAGTGGAACAGCACCGGCGCGCGGTACTTCAAGGCGCGGCGGGCAGGCAATCCCTGCGGTATGCCTCGCAGTCCCAGTCGCGCACCCATTGGCGGAATGCCGCGCGCGGACGCGGCGGACTAATGAGAAAGCCCTGCAGGACCTCGCAGCCCATCGCGCCGAGGGCTTTCGCCGTGTCGACATCGCCGACGCCCTCGGCGACGACATGCAGCCCGAGGTTGTGCGCCAGGTCGGTGATCGCCCGCACGATGGTCGCGCAGTTGCGATCCGTGAGCATCCCGCGGACGAACACCTGATCGATCTTGAGTTCGTCCAGCGGCAATCGGGTCAGGTAGGCCATGGAGGAATAGCCGGTACCGAAGTCGTCGATCGAGATCCGGCAGCCGAGGCTCTTCAGGGCGTGCAGGACGTCGAGCGCGGTCCGGATGTCACCGATCAGCGACCCTTCGGTCACTTCGAGCACGAGCCGTTCCGGAGGAATGCTCCAGGTTGCCAGCCCCTGGCGGACGAGATCGGGCAGTTCCGGATCGTTGACATCGTGCGCGCAGAGATTGACGCTGATCGCGACGTCGACGCCTTCGGACCGCAGTTCAGTCCAGCCGCGCAGCGCCGACTTCAGGACCCGCGAGGTCAGCAGCGCGGTCAGGCCGTGGCGTTCGGCCATCTGGACCATGTGCGGCGGCGGCACGAATTCGCCCGGCTGGCGTTCCCATCGCAACAATGCCTCCGCGCCGATGCACGCGCCGGATCCGGCGTCGATCTGCGGCTGAAACCAGACATCGATCGCGTTGTTCTCCAGCGCGAGCTTGAACTCCCGGAACTGCGCCAGCTCGTCTGCCGGCGCCGCGCCGACGTGGCGATCGTAGACCTTGATGCGAGCTTCCTCGCCGCGCGCACCTTCGCAGGCGAGCTCGGCCAGGCGCAGGAGGTGCTCCGGGTCGCGCCCGTACTGCGGATGCAGGACCACGCCGATCGAAAGGTCCGTCTCGGTCGCCGCCACGGACTCGGTCGGCGTTGTCAGCGCCGACAGGATCTTGTTCGCCGCCAGCAGCGCATGCCCCTCGCCCTGGAGCGGGAACAGGACGATCGCGAAGCGCTCCCAACCGATTTTCGCCAGTGCGTCGCCGGGCCGCAGCACCGCCTGCATACGCGCGATGGCGTTGCGGACATGCCGTGGGTGACGTTCGTAGGTCGAGACCGTATGCGATGCGCCGTTGCGCACCTCCACTACCAGCAATGCCAGGTGCCGATCCGGCGACGCCTGAGGCAGGAGGCTCGTGAGCTTCTGCGTCAGGGCCGGGCGGTCCAGGGTCGCCGCCAGCCGCTGGGGCGTGACCAGATTCAGAAGTCGCTGCATCATGGCACTGGCGCAACGGTCGGCGCGTGCCGGCGTCAGAGAAAGTACTCTTCGGCCCTGATGCCGAAGGCGCCGGGCGGCAGATCACGGCGAATCCCGTATGGCTGCCCTGATGCGTCCTCGGGGTCGTTGATCAGTTCCAGGATCCGGGGTGAGGGATACGGCCTACGCTGCGGATCCAGCGTGACCATCACGCGCGGCTTCAGGCGCCGGATGCGGTTCTGCGCGATGACGATGCCGATCTCGCCGCTGCTGAGTTCGACCACCGTGCCCACGGAATAGATGCCGATGCACTGGATGAACTGGTCGACGAGCCCTTCGTTGAAGCAGCCACTCTTCCACTTGTACAGGTTCTGCAATGTCTCGTTCGTCGACAGCGCCTTTCGATACGGGCGGTCGCTCGTCATGGCGTGGAAGGTGTCCGCCAGGCCCGCTATCTGCGCCATCGGATCGATGTCTTCCTTGCCGAGCCGGCTCGGGTAGCCTGTTCCGTCCCAACGCTCATGGTGCTGGGCGATGATGGCCAGCACCTGCTTCGGTATGCCAGGAGTGTCGCGCAGCATCTCCAGTGCACCCTGCACGTGTGACTGGACCTGCAGGTACTGCTCGCGCGTGAGCGTCCCCGGCGTCGACAGCAGCCCGTCGGGCAGGTCGATGTAGCCGATGTCCTGCAGCAGCCCGGCCAGGCCGAGTATCTGAAGCTGCTCGCGCGGGTAGCCCAGGTGCCGCCCCAGGCAGACCATGTAGATGGACACGTCGATCGCGTGCTCGTAGCTCGACGCTGCGTAGCCCTTGAGCTTGTTCAGCCAGACCAGCGCGTGCGGATGCTCCGCGGCGACATCCACCAGGCCGTCGACCACCTCCTGCACGGTGGACATCTGCAGCTTGCGATCGCGACGGATGTCGTCGATGACCTGGCTGAACGCATGCCTGGAGCGGTCGATCGATGCACGCGCCGGATGCAGCCGGTCATGGATGACAACTTCGGCGTCGCGCTGAACGACGATCGCTTCCGCATCCAACGCTCGCCGCTCGTCGTCCTGCGAATCCCCGGGCATGAACAGCCCGAGCAGGCGTACGAGCAGGGATGGCGCTGCGGGCGCCGCAGGGGCGGGCCGTGCCGCCGGTGCGCCTTGCCTGGATGTCACATATCCGGTTCGGGCATACACTGCTTCGCAGTTTTCGCGGTCGGTCCGCAGAACGGCCTTGAGCCAGCGTTGAAACCGGTCACTGCCGCTCTGGTACGGCTCTGGGCCGAAGCTCCCGGCGAGCGCAACACTGTCCTGCGCCCGCGCCGAGGTGGTGAAGCCCGCCAGCGCAAAGGTCGATCGGTGGCGCTTGCGATCCAGGCCGAGTTCGCGCCGCAGCCAGCGCACCACCCGCTCCCAGCGCGTCGGCGGCACGATGGGCTTGGGCCCGAACCGGCGCGCGAGTACCTTCGCACCCGGGTCCGCCGACCGCTCGATGTTGACGTACACATACGCGCAGAAGTCCTTCAGGACCTGTGCGTGTACGGCCTGCTGGTAGTGGAACCCCTGGAGCATGAACGGCGTGTCGGTCCATGGCCGATCCAGATCCGAGATATACATGCCTTCGACGAGATCGCCGACGGGAATCGTGACGTCCATTACGACCGAACCTTCCAGAAATGTGCCGTGGAGAGCGGCTGTCGCCCACTGCGGATCCGCGGAACGTGCGCGCGATCGCGCCAGCGGACTGCACCCCTTATCGGCCGGGCCTGGATGTCCCTTGAAGCGCGCGGACGCCCACGCGCGAGGGTCGCGGCTGGCTCAGCGACCCGTGGGCAACGCGCCGCCGCGGTCCAGCGGCAGCGCCGTCTGGTACTTGACCTGCTTCAACGCCACGCTGGAGCGGATGTTGGCGATGCCGGGGATGCGGGTCAGCTCGTCGATGATGAAGCGCTCCAGGCTCTGCACGTCCGGCACCACCACGCGCAGGAGATAGTCGGACTCGCCGGTCATGAGGTAGCACTCCATCACCTCGGGGCGGGCGCGGATCGCCGCTTCGAATTCGTCCAGCGACTCGCGCGCCTGGCGCTCCAGGCTGATCTGGATGAACACGCTCACGTTCAGGCCCAGCGCCTGCGGGTTGAGCAGCGTGACGTAGCGGCTGATGACGCCGTCGGCCTCCAGCGCGCGTACCCGTGCAAGGCACGGCGAGGGCGACAGGTGCACCCGCGTGGCCAGATCGACGTTGCTCAGCTTGGCGTTTGCCTGGAGTTCGACCAGGATCCGGGAGTCGATCGCATCGAGCTGGCGTTGCGGCATGATTCGTCTCTTCGTGAGATTTTTTCAGCATGATATGCCATCGGGATGGAATTCGAGCGGCATTTTCGGAACCTTCTGCCGCCCTGCGCGGCCTACAATGACCCCTTGGAAAAGCCGGAATCGCCGCCCATGTCCAGCCCGAGCTCAGCAC
Organism: Gammaproteobacteria bacterium; assembly: GCA_050183625.1. Lineage (GTDB taxonomy): Bacteria > Pseudomonadota > Gammaproteobacteria > JADZEE01 > JADZEE01 > JBFXBD01. The sequence goes on along the minus strand of JBFXBD010000024.1, from coordinate 51,363 downwards.
CCGACGCAGCTCAGCCCACCGTGCCCGAGGACACTGACCCGGAAGAAACCCGGGAATGGCTCGAGTCGCTCCAGGCCGTGGTCGCGGGCGGCGGCGCCGGGCGCGGCCTGTACCTGCTCGAACAACTCGAACAGCAGGCGCAGCAACTGGGCATCGTCCCGCACGTGCGGCCGTACTCCGCCTACCAGAACACGATCCCGCTGGAGCAGCAGGGCCCGTACCCCGGGGACCCGGCGATCGAGGAACGCCTGACGGCGATGATGCGCTGGAACGCGCTGGCCATGGTCATGCGCGCCAACCACGCGCAGGGCGAACTCGGCGGCCACATCGCCAGCTATGCGTCGGCCGCCGAGATCTTCGAGGTCGGCTTCAATCACTTCTTCCACGCCGCGAACCCTGAAAACGGCGGCGACCTGGTGTTCTTCCAGCCGCACTCGGCGACAGGCGTCTACGCGCGCGCGTACCTGGAAGGCCGGCTCGACGAGACTCAGCTCGCCAACTATCGCCAGGAGGTCGGCGGCAACGGCCTGTGCTCCTATCCGCACCCCTGGCTGATGCCTTCGTTCTGGCAGTTCCCGACCGGGTCGATGGGCCTGGGACCGATCACGGCCATCTACCAGGCGCGCTTCCTGCGTTACCTGGAACACCGCGGCATCGCCGCGACCTCGGGGCGACGCGTCTGGGGCGTGTTCGGCGACGGCGAGATGGACGAGCCCGAGTCGGTCGGCGCGCTCACGCTGGCGGCGCGCGAGTCGCTCGACAATCTCACCTTCGTCATCAACTGCAATCTGCAACGGCTGGATGGGCCGGTGCGCGGCAACGGCCAGATCATCCAGGAGCTGGAATCGCTGTTCACCGGTGCCGGCTGGAACGTCATCAAGGTGCTGTGGGGCTCGGATTGGGATCCGCTGTTCGCTCGCGACGGCCACCACGCATTGTTGCGCCAGTTCGCGGCCACCGTGGACGGGCAGTACCAGACCCTGGGCGCGAACGACGGCGCCTACAACGAGGAACATTTCTTCAGGCTGGATCCGGAGCTGCGGGCGCTGGTCGCGCACATGTCGCACGCCGAGATCGATTCCCTGAAGCGCGGCGGCCACGACGTGCGCAAGCTCCACGCCGCGTTCGCCGCCGCGCGCGATCACCGCGGCCAGCCCACCGTCATCCTGGCCAAGACCAAGAAGGGCTACGGCATCGGCCGCGCCGGCGAATCGCGGATGACCGCGCACCAGCAGAAGAAGCTGGACCTGGGTGCGCTGCGCGAGTTTCGCGACCGCTTTCACCTGCCCTTGTCGGACGCGCAGGTCGAGGCGCTGGAGTTCTACCGCCCGGACGAACACAGCCCGGAGATGAAGTACCTGCACGCGCGGCGCGCCGCGCTCGGCGGCTGGCTGCCGGCGCGGCGCGTAGACGCCACGCCGCTGGCGGTACCGCCGATCGAGCGCTACGCGGGATTCGCGTTCGCAGCCGACGGCAAGGAGCTGTCCACCACCATGGCGGCGGTGCGCATGCTGAGCCAGTTGCTCAAGGACCCCGCACTCGGGCCGCGCGTGGTGCCGATCGTCGCCGACGAGGCGCGTACCTTCGGCATGGCGAACCTGTTCCATCAGGTCGGCATCTACTCCCCGGTGGGCCAGCGCTACGTACCGGAGGACGCGGGATCGGTGCTGTCATACCGCGAGAGCCGCGACGGCCAGCTCCTGGAGGAAGGCATCACCGAAGCCGGGGCGATGTCGTCCTGGATCGCCGCCGCCACCGCGTACAGCGCCCACGGCACGACGATGCTGCCGTTCTACATCTACTACTCGATGTTCGGTTTCCAGCGCGTGGGCGACCTCATCTGGGCCGCGGCCGACAGCCGTGCGCGCGGCTTCCTGCTCGGCGCGACCGCGGGCCGCACCACGCTCTCCGGCGAAGGCCTGCAGCACCAGGACGGCAGCAGCCTGGTCGCCGCGGCCACCGTCCCGACCTGCCGGGCCTGGGATCCGGCCTTTCCCGCCGAGGTCGCGGTCATCTTCGACCACGGCATGCGGGCGATGCTCGAGCGCGGGGAGGACGTGTTCCACTACCTCACGGTGATGAACGAGAAGTATCCGCAGCCGGCATTCGGCACGGATGCCGCGGCGAACATCGTGCGCGGCATGCACCGGCTCGACGCCGCGAATGTACCGGCCGTGCACCTGCTCGGCTCGGGCACGATCATGCGCGAGGTGATGGCGGCCGCGGCGCTGCTGCGCGAGGACTTCGGGATCGACGCGGCACTGTGGAGCGTGACCAGCTACAGCGAGCTGGAACGCGAGGCTCGCGCAGCGCAGCGCTGGAACCGGCTGCACCCGGCCGCCCCGCCGCGGCGCAGCCACGTGCAGGAATCCCTGGCCGGCGATGCGCCGGTCGTGGCCGCGAGCGACTATGTGCGCGCCTGGCCGCAGCTCATCGCGCCGTACGTTCCGGGCCGCTTTACCGCGCTGGGCACCGACGGCTTCGGCCGCAGCGACACGCGCGCGGCGCTGCGCCGGTTCTTCGAGATCGATCGGCACCACGTGGCGATCGCGGCGTTGCATGCGCTGGCGCAATCCGGCCGCATCGAAGCCGGCATCGTGGCCGGGGCGATCGCTCGCTATGACATCGACGCCGATGCCGGGGAACCCTGGTCGCGCTGACGGCGCGGTCCTTTCGCCATTCAGGCGGTGCCCATCCCCCGAACGATGCGCGGTCGTGAACCGTCCGGAATCGAACCTGCACTTCGAACGGCTCGTCGCGAGGCCGAGCCGGCCCAGGCTCCGGCCGATTGTGTCCAGGAATCATCGTCGTCGCGAGCGTAGCGAAGCGACCCATGCAGCGCCGAGTTCGTCCAGGCTGCATGGATTGCCGCGGTCGCTGCGCGACCTATCGACGAACCGCACCCCGTCATTGCGAGGAGCGAAGCGACGAAGCAATCCGCGCGCTGCCGGCGGCATCGAGGCCGCGTGGGTCGCTTCGCTGCGCTCGCGACGACGAAGGGGCCGTTCATGGCCGCAATCGGCCGGACCCAGGTCCGGTTCGAGCTCGCAATGACGGGGTACGGTTAATGGATAGCGCCGCGGTGGCCGTTCATCGTCGTGCGGAAAGTCGCCGGCGGCGGTAACATCGAAAACTGAACGCCCATCGCCCGTGGCAACGGCGACCTCTTCCAGGCACAACTCCACATGAATCGAACGCCACGCACCGAGCCTTTCACGATCCGGATCCCGCAGGCCGCGCTCGACGATCTGCGCGGCCGCCTCGCGCGCACGCGCTGGGCACCGGACTACGCCAACGACGGCTGGGAGTACGGTGTCGCCGACGGCTACCTGCGCGAACTGGTCGACTACTGGATCCACCGCTTCGACTGGCGCGCCCAGGAAGCGGCGATGAACGCCTATCCGCACTTCCGCGCCACGATCGACGGCATCCCAATCCACTTCATCCACGTGCGCGGCAAAGGGCCGGCGCCCATGCCGCTGATCCTGAGCCACGGCTGGCCATGGACCTTCTGGGACTACGAGGCAATGATCCGGCCGCTCGCGGATCCGGCCGCGTTCGGTGGCGATCCGCGCGACGCCTTCGACGTCATCGTGCCTTCGCTGCCGGGCTTCGTGTTCTCAGGCCCGTTGCGCACGGCCGGCATCGGCTATCGCCAGACTGCCGCGCTGTGGGTCCGGCTGATGCGCGACGTGCTCGGCTACGACCGGTTCGCCGCGCAGGGCGGCGATGCGGGCGCGTTCGTCACGGCCGATCTCGGCCATTCCCACGCCGAGCACATGATCGGCGTGCACCTGTCGTTCCCGATCCTGCCGGGGCTGAACGTCCTGGACATCAGGCGCGAGGACTACGCCGAGGACGAGGTGCAGTGGTTCGACCGCCGCGACGTCGCCGGGCGCAACCTCACCCACCTGTGGGTGCATACGCTGGAGCCGCAGACGATCGCCTGGGCCATGCACGACAGCCCGGTCGGCCAGGCGGCCTGGATGCTGCACCGGCGGCGCGCCTGGAGCGACTGTGGCGGCGACGTGGAGCGCCGCTTCAGCAAGGACCGGCTGCTCACCTCCTTCAGCCTGTACTGGCTGACCGAGTCGTTCGCCACGGCGATCCGTGCCTACGCCGCGTCGCGATTCCTGGAGGGCGTGCCGCCGATCCACGACCGCAGGCCCGCGCTGCCGGTGCCCACCGGCATCGCCGTGTTCCCACACGAACTGGTGCACATCCCGCGCAGGATCGCCGAGCGGCACGCGAACCTGGTGCAGTGGACGGTGATGCCGCGCGGCGGCCACTTCGCCCCGGCGGAGGAACCCGAACTGCTGGTCGAGGACGTCCGCAGCCTGTTCCGAGGATTGCGCTGAGGCGCCCCGGTTCCCGGCAGGCCGGCACGGCCGTTCAGCGGTTCAGATTGAGCGAACCTGGACTACGTCGACCACCGCCTCGCGCGGCAGCGTCAACAACCGCACCAACATGCCGGCCATGGTCTGCGACGCCATCGCGGTGCCGACGTAGTGCGTGGCGCCCCATGCCTCGGACGTTTCAAAATACTGCCGGCCCCGATCCGGCCGCCACTCGGCGCCGATCGATGTCGGGCCGACGGAGCCCGCGCGCAGCACCGTGACGCGGATGTTCTGGTCGCGCAGTTCCTCGCGGTGATGCGCGGAGAGTGATTCGAGCGCGCCCTTGGTGGCACCGTAGATGTTCAGGTACGGCAGCGGCCGGACCACCGCCAGCGAGGAGATGTTGACGATATCGCCACCGCCGGCGGCGCGCAGCAGCGGCACCGCGGAACGCGTGCACCAGATCGGGCCGAGCAGGTTGGTGGCCACCTGCGCCTGCACTTCGGCGTCGTCCTCCTCCTCGGCCGGGCTGGGGCGGATGATCGCGGCGTTGTTGACCAGCGCATCGAGCCGGCCGAAGACTTCGGCGATGCGGGCGAACGCCGCGCGCACCTCGTCCGGGCGCGTGATGTCGCAGGGCAGCTTCAGCGCGTCGGGCAGATCCCCGGCGATCGCATCCAGGTCCGCCGACGGCCGCGCCAGCAGCGCGATGCGCGCACCCTCGGCCGCCAGTGTGTGTGCGAACGCGGCGCCCAGGCCACGCGACGCGCCGGTGATGGCGACGATCCTTCCTTCCAAGGCAGTTCCAGTCATCGACAGGCTCTTTCTCAACGGGCGCGCCAGCGCTGCACGGCGGCTTCCTCGGCATCGAGCGCGGCCTGCAGCGGCGCGCCATCGTTCTGCTTCATGATTTCGAGCTGCCAGCGCACCGACTGCGCATCGCAGGCCTGCATCGCCGCCGCCAGCTCCAGGCAGCGCGGGAGCAGGCGCTCCGGCGTGGTCAGCTCGTTGACCAGGCCCCAGGCGCAGGCGGTCCGCGAGTCGATGAATTCACCGGTCAGGGACATCTGGCGTGCACGGCGGGTGCCGATCGCGCGCGGCAGGAGCGCACTCTGGCCCCAGGCCGGGAACAGACCGACCTTGGCGTGGGTGTCGGCGAACCGGGCGCGATCGCTTGCTACGATGAAGCTGCAGCTCAGCGCGAGTTCCAGGCCACCGGTCACGCAGTTGCCGTCGACGGCGGCGATGACCGGCTTGGTCAGCGCGCGCGTCGCTTCGCCGGGGTGCGGGCGGAAGTAGGGCCGGCCGGGATTGGCACGCATGTCCTTGAGATCGACGCCGGCACTGAAATTGCCGGCCGCGCCGGTGACGACGAGCACCCTCACCCGCTCGTCCGACTCGGCCTCGGCGACCAGCGCCGCATAGGCCCGGCGCAGGTCCATCGACATCGCATTGCGCACCCGGGGACGGTTCAGGATCAGGATGCGGGTTCCGTCGCGATCCGCGGTGACGATCAGGCTCTCGGAGCCGGCGACGAGTTCGTCGGCCGTCAGTGCATTCATTGCGGACCTCCGGCGGTTGAGACGCGCGGTACTACCACTGCAGCGGCAGGCTGACGAAGCCCATGTTGCCGTAGGCATGGCCTTCGATGTGCGTCGCGTCCGGAATGCGGAACTCCGGAATGCGCGCCAGCCATGTTTCCAGCGATATCCGCACCTCGCGCCGCGCGAGATTCGACCCCGCGCAGCGGTGCGGGCCGACCGCGAAGGCATAGTGGCCGGACTGTGGACGATCGAAATCCGCCTCGTTCGGGTTGGCGAACTCGCGCGGATCGCGGCTGGCGCAAATGTTCGGGCAGTTGATCCAGTCGCCCCTGGCGATCTTCACCCCGAGGATTTCGGTGTCCACGCGCGCCTTGCGCGCCGACCCGCCAAGCGCGAACAGGCGGATGAGTTCCTCCGCGGCATTGGGCACGAGCTGCGGTTGCGCGACCAGCCTGCGGCGATGGGCGGGCCGCTGCGCGAGGTAGCGGAAGATGCTGACCAGCATGAGGGAGACGGTGTCCAGCCCGGCCAGGAACAGCAGGAAGCACATGTCCTGGACCATCTCGTCGCTGATCGGGTGGTCATCGACCTGCGCATTGACCAGCAGCGTGACGAGGTCGTCGCGCGGCGTGCGCCGGCGCTCGGCGATCAGGCCATCCAGGTACGCGGCGATCTCTCGGCCGGCGAGCAGCCGATCGTCGTTGTCCGATCCGTGCAGGATGCGATGCTCCCAGTCCAGGAAGCGGTCGGTCTCCGCGGCCGGCAGTCCCATCAGGCGCATGAACACCGTGACCGGGAAGCGCAGCCCGAAGTCGGCGTTGAATTCGCACGCGCCCCGGGCGATGAAGCCATCGATCAGGCCGTTGGCCACCTCGCGAACGTGCGCGTCGAGCTCGTCGATCGCGCGCGGCGAGAAGATGGGCGCGATCAATGCCCGGTACTTGCCGTGCTCGGGCGGGTCCAGTTCCAGCGGCACGAGCCGGCGCCAGGGGTTGCCCCGGTCACTCATGTCGTTGGTGAACAAATCGCTGTTCTGCAGGACGTGCCTGTACTGCTCGGCGCGGGTGCAGACCCAGTTGCCGGGCGGGCGTCCATACAGATCCACCGGCGAGTAGAAGATGTCCGGCCCATCGTGCAGGCCCGCGTAATACAGGAATGGATCGTCCGCATAGCGCGGATCCAGCGCCGGCTGGAACACCTTCACCAGATTCCGCGGCACATGCGCCGGCACAGCACCATTCTCGACCATCGGCACGCCCTCCACGAAACGGGGTCGGAGTGATTTTAGACCAATTCGAAATTCACTCCGACCCCGTTTCGGTCCGGGAAATGGGGTCGGAGTCAATTTGCGCGAAAATCACTCCGACCCCGTTTTGGCAGGACAAAAAAAAGGGGCCTGGAAGGCCCCGAAAGGATTGCGTGTGGTGCGGCGGTGCTTATTCGCCGAAGTTCTTGCGCAGCGAGAAGCCCCACATGCGCGGCTCGCCGACGATGCCGGCCTGCAGGCCGCCCAGGTTGGAGGCGTCCGGGCCCGGGATCATGTAGTGCTCGTCGGTGGCGTTGGTCATGAAGAAGGAGACCGTCGCGTCGTATTGCTCGACCTTCCAGTCCAGGCGCAGGTTGAGCAGGCCGAGCGAAGCGCGGCCGTTCACGCACGAGCCGGTATTGCACGCGGCGACGAACTCGTCGACCAGCGCCGCCGGCAGCGCCGGATTGATGAGGCGGGCGGACGGCTCGGCACCGGCGGTCCAGGACCAGTCGATGGTACCGGCGAGCGAACCCATCCAGAACGGACGTTCGTAGTTCGCCCTCAGGCTGTAGGTCCAGGGCGGCGCGGAGAAATCCTCGCCCGAGGCATCCACCGGCGTACCGCCCTGCACGGGCAATGCGCCGGTAAACGCACCGTACTCGCCCTCGAAGTAGGCGACCGTGGCACCCAGGGTCAGGCCATCGATCGGCCGGGCGGTGATTTCCGCCTCGATGCCGCGCGACTCGGCGTCCGCCGCGTTCTGGATGACGGTGGCGGAATTGCCGCCGGCCTGGGTGATGATGATCGACTCCTGCTTGTTGGCGTACTCGGTGCGGAACATCGCCACGTTGGTGCGCAGCTTGCCGTCGAGCCACTCGGCCTTCATGCCCAGTTCGACATCGGTGGCCGTTTCCGGGCCGGCCGGCGCCAGGGTCGGCGAGCGAAGCTGGAACGCGCCGCCGCGGAAGCCCTCGGCGGTCTTCACGTACAGCAGGATGTCCGGCGTCACCTGCCAGTTCAGGCTGCCCAGGTACGAGAAGCCGGTGAAGGTGGCGGCGTTGTACGTGGTGCAGGACGACGGCGTGGTGGTGCCGGGAGGGATCGGCACGCCGGTCAGGCAGCTCAGGATGGTGCCGTTGTTGAAGTTGAAGTTACGCGAGTGCGACAGCAGGGACTTGTCTTCCTCGGTGTAGCGGCCGCCGAAGGTGAACGACACGGTGTCGGTGATCTTGAAGTCGTTCTGTGAGAACAGCGACCAGCTCGTGTTGCCGATCTCCGCGCCGTCGTGGATGAAGGTGTTGGCGAGCACCGCGGGGAAGGCCTGGGCGTGCTGGGTATCCGAGCCCTTCTCCTTGGAGTAGTACACGCCGCCCAGCCAGCTCAGGCGCCCGTCGAAGGCCGAGCCGGAGAGGTTGACCTCCTGCGAGAAGAAGGTCGCGTCCTGCTCGGGACCCGCGTCGCTCTGGAACGGCGCCGCCGGCAGGCCGGGCAGGCCGAGCACGATCGGGTTGTCGGGGAAGTGGCCGACGCCGACCTGCAGGATGCGGAACGGCGTGCCGTCCAGGTCGAACACCTGCTCGTTGGTGAAGGCGCGGTAGCCGGTGATCGACTTGACCTGCACGTTGTCGGACAGGTCCACCGTGATGGTGCCGCCGATGGTGTAGCCCTCGAACTCGTCGTGCTGGACCTTCTCGTAATAGTTCGTGAAGAAGTCCTGGGCACCGAGGCGGGTGAAGTTCTGCAGTGCGGCCAGGCCGGCGCCGAAGGCCGCCAGATCCGCCGGCAGCGGGCCACCCGGGATGGCACCGAAGAAGCGCCCCAGGCCGAGCGGAGTCAGGCCACCGACTTCGGTCGCGGCCTGGAACACCGCGATGCCGGTCGGGGTGATGTGGCGCGCCACCTGCAACTGGCCGCCTTCCTTCGAACGGTAGTACTCGCCCTTGACGACGACGTTGACGTTCTCCCACGGATCGGCCGTGATGCTGCCGCGGAAGAAGTTCTGCCCGCGATCCTGGCCGAGCGACTGGCCGGTGACCGCGGACTTGCCGAAGCCGTCGCGGTAGGTGCCCTGGTAGGCCAGGCGCATGGCGAGGCGATCCTGGAGGATCGGAACGTTGACCGCGGCGCGGCCGGCCACCAGATTCTCGCTGCCGACGTCGATGCCCGCGTAGCCGTGGTAGCCGTCGTAGTCGGCATTGCGGCTGATGAGGTTCACCGCGCCGCCGGTGGTGTTGCGGCCGTACAGGGTGCCCTGCGGGCCCTTGAGCACCTCGATGCGCTCCAGGTCCATGAAGGCGCCGTTCAGGCCGCGCGGACGGGCGATGTACACACCGTCCACATACATGCCGACCGCCTGGTCGACCGTGGAGAGCACGTCGCTCGCGGACTGGCCGCGAAGCTGGAAGACGACGATCGACTGCGAACTGGGATGCGGAAGGGCGCGCAGGCTGGGCACGGAGCGGCCCAGGTCCAGCGGCGTGCGGATGCCCTGCTCGGCCAGCGCCTCGCCCGACAGCGCGGACACCGCGACCGGCACGGATTGCAGCGTCTCTTCCTTCTTGCGCGCGGTGACGACGACTTCCTCGATGCCTTGCGCAGCAGCGTAGTCCGCGCCCAGCAGCGCGAGCGCGGCTCCGGTCGCGGTCAGTTTCAACTTACGGCTCACCATAAATTCCTCCCGGAATGGGGTCGTGAACGATCTGCGGGAGCGGCCGCCGGGCGGCCGGTGGCACCTGTGACCTCGCCGAGCGAGGCCTTGTTGCGAAGGCGCTCCACTCCCGCCGCGGATATTAGGCACTCACGCACCAGGAGTACATGGAAATAATTGCGCCGATAATGGACTATATTGCGCATCTTTACGCTGAGCCAGGTGTACCGATCGCGCAGTCATGGCCTGATCGGGCCGCCGTGCAGGCCCTTGTCCGCGGACGGATGGAGGAAATTGTGCTCGCACCCGAAGACCCGCCCGGAACCGGGCCTGACGCCCGGCGTGCCCTGGACGCATCAGATCCGCAACAGCGGCGCGCTGCCACCGCACCGGCCCGCCGGTGGTTCGCACCACGCCCGATCGCAACGGCATTGCGCCGTCACCCCCTCAGCCGGGACCTCTACCCGCTGGCAGTCGGCTACAACCCGCTGGGAAACATCCATCCGCGGCCGATGCAGCCGCCCTTTCACACCCTGGGCCTGTGCGCGCTGGGGCGCGCGATCCTGCACTGGCCCGGTGGCGTATGCCGCGTCGGCCCGGGCGAGCTGTTCGCGCTGCGCGCCGGAACGCCCTATCGCCTGCAATGCGATCCGCGCGATCCGATGCGCTACTACTGGCTCTCCTACGACGGTTCGCTTGCCCTGGCATATACGAATCTGCTGCGGATGGAACGGCCCGTTGCGGCCCTCGGCCGCGAGCCCCAAATAGATGTGCGTTTCGAGGCGCTGTTGTCGCTGGTGACGACGGGCAGCACGCTCGAGGTCTTCATCCGCAGCGCGTGCTACGTCAAGGCGCTGTTCGCGGACCTCGCAGGAGCGGTCCATGCCGACCGGGCCGCGCCGGCCGCCGGCGTGGACTTCGGGCAGCTCTGGCGCACGATGGAAATCAACCTGTCCGGCGGCCTGGATCTCGACCGCCTCGCGGCCGAGGCCGGACTGTCCAAGTTCCACTTCATCCGCCGGTTCCGGGACGTCACCGGGCACACGCCGATCCAATACTTCATCCACATGAAGATCCAGAGCGCCTGCCGCCGGCTGGAATCGTCCACCGATTCTATCCGCCGGATTGCCCAGGAGTGCGGGTACGACGATCCGTACTACTTCTCGCGGTTGTTCCGGCGCCTGATCGGCGTGTCCCCTCAGCAATACCGGGCCGGCGCGGCAGGCGACCCGGCAACGGCCCGCGCCGGCGCGGCGCCGCGTCCCGCCTCTGCACGCCGTGGACACCGGGGCACGGATGCCTGAGCGCCGCGGACCATCGCTGCGGGAATTCACGCGCGCCGTCGACGCGTGTATCGACGCCCTGGATGCCGAGGCATTGCGCCGGGTGCTGCGCGTACACGCCCGCTCGGTTGCGCCGGCCGGGCGCCTTGGGTTCCTGGACGAACTGCGCCGGCAGGCCGCGGCGGTGCGCCCTGCGACGCCCGCCCCGATCGATCACGACCTGCCGGCGGACATCGACTCGCTGGTCGCCGAAGTCCGCGACGCCTTCGACGCCTGGGAACCGGATCCCGGCAGCCTGCGCGCGGACCCGGATCCCGCCCGCGGGCCGGCCGAGGCGTTCCTCGAACCGCTGCGGCGCGCGCTCGCACGCATCGACGTTGCCTTCGAGCGCGGCGATTTCGCGGCGGCGCGACCCTGCTACGAGCGCCTGCTGCACCTGCTGGACCTGAGCAACGACTACGGCCTGACGCTGCCGCCGGCGGATCTGGCAGGCGCGGCGCTGCCGCGGACGCTGGCGCGCTGGATGCGCGCGATCTATGCGACCGAACCGGACGCGACGCGTACCGCGGCGATCATCGAAGCCCTCGGGCGCGCCAGCGCCTGGAACGCGCCCGCGCCGGTGCGGCTGGCGGACGTTCTGGATGCTGCGGCCGAACCGGTGCCGGCGCGGGAGGCCTTCCTGGATCGCTTGATCGTCGTGCTCGAACACCGCCCCGGCGCCGACGCCGACCGCTGGTTGCGCGAGTCGGTCTACCAGCGTCACGGCCACGCCGGCCTGGAAGCACTCGCCCACCGCCTGGGCACTCAGCGTCCCGGGCTTTACGTGGAACTGCTCGATGCGCTCGCCCGCGAAGGCACACCGGACGCGTCGATTCGCACCGCACGCGCGGCGCTGCAGGCCGTCCCGCAAGGCCTGCCGATCCGCGCCGCGATCTGCGACCGCTTCGCCGCGGCGGCGCAACTGGCGCACGACCCGGCGTCGCTGCGGGAGGCACGCACCGAGGCGTTCGCGGTGGATCCGCAGGTTCGGCGGCTGCTGGATCTGCGCGATCTCGAACCGCACCCCGACGCGCGCCGGCAGACGATGCGGACCTGCGTACACACACTGCAGGGGCTGCGCGCGCGCGCCGGCGCGATCCCGGCGACGGACACGGCCGCGCCGCTGCCACCGCCGCCGGCGCTGCTCGCCCATGCCCTGCTGCTGGCCGGCGACTGGGCCGCGGCGCTGGAACTGGCCGCCGGCGAAGACAGTCTCGGCTGGAGCTACCGCGAAAGCTGCCAGCCGCGGGTGCTGGCGGCTACGCTGTGGCGCATCTGCGGCGCCGGTTTCGCTGCCCTGCCGGCGCGCGTGAGCCGTTTTGCCGACGCCTATCTGTTCCCGAGCCGGCGCTGGATCGACTGGGCCGAGTTCGCGATCGGACATGAACAAGTCGAAGACCAAGGCGAGGACGCGGCACTGCGCGAGCGCCTGCGCGCGGCCTACGAGGCGTCGGTCTGCGAATCGCCGCCCGCCCCGGACGGCCTCGCGCACTGGTGCATGGAAACGGTCCGCCGGCGCATCGACGCGGTCGTGAACGCGCAGCACCGGATCAGCTATCGCAGCGCGGCCCGCGCGCTCGCCGCCTGCGTCGACGCGCTCGACGCCTGCGATCTGCGAACGGATGCGGCACGCCTGCTGGCCTCGATCCGCGCGCGCCACCCGCGCCGTTCCATTCTCGCCGAGGTCGAAGCGATTGCCGCCGCGCGCGGCGACCGCGCCTGACGCGGCATCGATCAGTGCGGCATCCCGCCTCCCTGGGCGTGGAACGGCGGCCGCGCCAGCCACACGATCGGGATGCAGGCCAGGAACATCGCCAGGAAGAACCAGTGCGCATCCGCGAATGCGAACACCCGCGACTGCAACTGGATCAGCAACTCCAGGGTGGCGTGGACCTGCGCGTCGGCGCCCGCGCCACCGCGACGGCACCGCCCGGACCGTGCTGGTCCGGCACCGATCCGCATACCCGCATACGCTCGCGTGCGCGGGACCGGCGGCCGGCGGTCGACCGGCAAGCGACCAGGTTCGGGGTACCGGGAAACGCCTGGTGCAGTGCCGGCGATCTTTGCGCGTGGTGTTGATGCGCATTTCATGCACATATGACTATTCATTTAATGTAAGCTGCGAACACCGTTTGTTTGGCCCGCAATCCCAGGTTCCTGGAATATCTAACTGAATTAATTGGATTCGCTTCAGGCCGTCGCGAGGCGGCATGGCTCTTGACTGTACGTGGTTGCGTTACTGTCCTACACCACGAGGAGATACCCATGCCATGGTTCCACAGGATTTCGGCGACGCTGGTCGCCGGGGTCGAACGGCTCATCGCACCAATCGAGAATCACGATGCGGTCGTCGAGGCCGCGGTGCGCGAAGCGCGCGGTGCCGTTGCGCGCTCAAATGTCCGTCTCGCCACACTGCAACGCGAATCGACCCGTCTGCAGGCCCAGCTCGCGCGGTTGGAAGAAGACGCGCAGCGCTGGATCGCCCGCGCCCGCGAGCTCGCCGCCGGCAACCAGGAGGCGGCGCTCGAGTGCCTGAAGCGGCGCCACGGCGCCGAAGCCCGCGCGGCAACCCTGCGCCAGTCGCTGGCCGCACAGGCCGATACCATCGTGCGGCTGACCCGCGACATCGGCGAGGCGGAGCAGCGCATCGCGCTGCTGAGCCAGCAGCGCCACCTGCTGCGCACGCGCGAATCCACGGCCGACGCCATGAACCAGGTATCGGGCATCGACCTATCGAACGGCGATCTGACCGGTACGCTCGAGCGCTGGGAGGTCCGGATCACCGAGGCAGAACTGGCGGCCGGCACCGGCACGGTGTTCGACCCGCTCGAGAGCGCCTGTGCGGCGAGCGAGGAACGCAGTGCGTTGCTGGCCGAATTGGCCGAACTGACCCGCAAGCAGGAGAGCCACCATGCCGGTTGACACGCAAGATGAGGTTTCAAGCCAGGCTCCGGCACGGCCAATCGACCCGCCCGCGCCCCTGGACCGGCTGCCGCAGCTGCTGCGCACGGCCGGCGGAGCGATTTTGCTCGCGTCGGTATCGCTGTTCCTGTTCCGCGGCTGGCAGGGCGTCAACGACGTCCATCGCTACGGTCTGCTGCTCATCGAGACCGCCGGCCTCGCCGGCCTCGGACTCGCGACCGGCCACCTGCTTCGGGAAGGCAAGGGCGCGCGGCTGCTGCTCACGCTCGCGCTCGCGTCGGTCCCTGCCAACTTCGCGATCCTGGGCGGCCTGCTGTTCAGTCAGATCGGTGCCGCAACCGAAGCCGCCGACTACCCGGCGGCATTCACCTGGGCTGCAGCGAGCCCGCTCGCCGCGATCGGCGTCACGTTGATCGGCGCCGCGGTCTGCACGCCGATTGCCGCCCTTGCCTATCGCGTGCTCGCCCGGCACTCGTGGCGGCCATTGAGCACGGCGTTCCTTGCCGGCAACCTCGCCCTGCTGCTGCCGCTGCGCACACCCGCCACCATCGGCCTGGCTGCGCTCGCGCTGTGCATGCTGGCGCTCGCGCGCGTCGCCGAGGCCGCGCGCGTGGATCGGACGCTGAAGTCGGGCGACGGTACGATTGCGCGCCTGCTCGTCTTCGCGCCGATCGCAACGCTGGTCGGACGCAACCTGTGGCTGTATTCGGCCGACGACATGCTGATCCTGTGCCTGGCGTTGATGGCGTTCGTGCTGCTGCGTTACCTGGCGGCCGATGCGCTGTTGCCGCAGGGCCTGCGCCGCGCCGCGGAGCTCGTGTCGATCGCGCCGGCGGCATGTGCGGCGTTCGCCGCGGCCGAACTGCTGGGCCGCGTGCCCGCGCCGTTCACCGGGCTCGTGCTGCCGGTCGCCGGCGGGCTGTACTTCGCGCTGATGACCGACCTCGGCCTGCGGGCGTGCGCCGGGCGCGCACTTTACCGAGTGCTGGCGGCTTTCGGCCTGGCAGTGGCGCTGCTGGCCAACGTCGCGTTGCTCGAAGGCGCGCTCGCGACGGCGCTTTGCGTCGCCGGCGGGGCGGCAATGCTGATCGCCGGCACGCTGGGCGAGCAGCGATCCGCGTTCCTGGCCGGCATCGCCTGCACCGTCTTCGGCGTGGCCGATCAAATCGTGCGCATCGCGGCGATGTTCGATCTGGGCGGCTGGGGAACGCTCGCGCTCGCGGGCGCCGGGGCCGTCCTGCTCGGTTCCGTGATCGAGCGCCGGGGCGACGCGCTGCGCATCCATTTTCGGCAGTGGCATCAGCGTTACGAGGCCTGGGAAGCCTGATCGCGATCGGCCGGCCGTATTCCACCCGCGGAGTACGGTCGGCCCGATCCCCAACCGAGGAGCCCCCGCATGACCACGACCCACCGGCTGGCGCAGGAGGACCGTGGCTTCCTCCAGGCGGTCACCGATGCCATCTTCGCCAATCCGTTCTCGGTGGAGCCGCAGCAGCTCGCCACGCTGCCGGGGATCGACGTGCAGGCGGCCGCGACGCGGGGGCTGCACGCATTCGAAGTGCTGTTGCCGGTGCTCGACCGGCGCCTGCAGGAACTGGCCGCGCGCGGCATCGATCGGCTGGCGTCGGTCGCGGAGCCGGACCGCGACCTGCTGGAGCACGGCTTCCTGTTCCGGGCCTTCGAGCGATTCCGCCCGGACATGGACGCGTCGATCCAGGCGCAGATCGCTGCCGGCGCCGAGCCGATCACGGTGGCGTACGCCGAACGCATGACGCGCGAGCTCGTACAGCTGGGCATTGCCGCCGAACGGATCGGCGAATACATCGGTCTGTTGTACCAGCTGCGGCGCGCGTACTACTTCATCGCCGAGGCGCTGGTCGGCGACAGTGCGCCGATGCGCCGGCTGCGCCACGCGCTCTGGAACAACGTATTCACGACC
Source organism: Gammaproteobacteria bacterium (assembly GCA_050183625.1). Taxonomy (GTDB): domain Bacteria; phylum Pseudomonadota; class Gammaproteobacteria; order JADZEE01; family JADZEE01; genus JBFXBD01. Next base: position 35,403 of record JBFXBD010000024.1, on the reverse strand, counting down.
GATCTGCGCCGCTACACGCGGCACCTCGCCGGCCGGATGGAGGACTTCTCGCTGCTGCTGCTCGGTGAGACCGGTACCGGCAAGGGGGCCGCCGCGGCCGCAATCGGACAGGCCGGTTTCATTCCCTTCGATGCCGGCCGGCGGCGCTTCGCGGCCAGCTTCGCCGACACGTTCCACGCCATCAATCTCTCGGAATTTCCGGAAACCCTGATTGAATCGGAGCTTTTCGGACATCGCAAAGGCGCGTTCACCGGCGCGGTCGAACAGCACGACGGCATCTTCGCGCGCTGTCACCGCCACGGGTCCCTGCTGCTGGACGAGATCGGCGACGTCGCCCTGCCGATCCAGATCAAGCTGCTCAACGTCCTGCAGTACCGGCGCTACTCGCGGGTGGGCGACCACGCGCCGCGACGTTTCGAGGGCCGCATCATCGCGGCGACCAATCGCGACATCGACGCGCTCATGCGCGACGGCCGGTTTCGCGAGGATTTCTTCTACCGCCTGTCCTCGGACATCATCCGGGTGCCGCCGCTGCGCGAGCGCATCGACGCGAACCCCGCCGAGCTCGAGCAGTTGATCGGCTTCATCGTCGCGAGGTTGACCGGAGGTGAGGATGCCGAGCTCGTCGAGCGCGCGCTCGCGACGCTGCGCCGCCGGCTGCCGCCGCGGTACGAATGGCCCGGCAACGTGCGCGAGCTGGAGCAGGCGGTGCGCCGGGTGCTGATCAGCGGCGAATACGCGGGCCGGGCGGCGTCCGCGGCGGTCGAGGAACACTGGCTGGCGCAGGCACGCAGCGGCTCGCTGACCGCGGACGCTTTGCTCACCGCCTATTGCCGGATGATCTACCGCCGCTGCGGAAACTTCGAGGAAGTCGCCCGGCGCACCGCGCTCGACCGGCGCACCGTGAAGAAGTACATCGCGTCGGCGCCGACCTCGCCTGGGTCGGCCGCGCATGTCGAGGATCCGATCGCGCCGCGCGGCCGGCGCCGACCATCCGCACCATGACCGCGCGGCGATTGTGGTCGACTGCGGCGCGCGCAATCGCGGGCCGCGGAGCGATCGCCGCGGCTCACGCCGGAAGCGACCGCCCCCCTGTACTGGCAGCATGACGGCGGGCGAACGATCGGCGGCGGATGCGGCCACCGGCCTGGCAGGGCACGAGTTTGCCGTCGTGTCGGATCTCATCCGCCTGCACGCGCGGGAAAGCCCCAGGCGCACCGCGCTCATCCAGGGCGATCGCCGCCTGAGCTACGGCTAGATGGACGCGCTCCTCGATGGCGTCGCGGCCGCGGTGCAGGCCGCGGTCGTACGGCCGCACAAGGCGGTGGCGGTGTGCGCGTCGACCTCGAGCGCCGGGTAGTACTCCGCAACGATTTTGTAAAGGAAGGTGCGCTCCGGGCGGTGGCGCACATACGGCGACGCGCCCGAGCCCGAACCGGCTTCCCTGCCAGTCGCCAATGGCTCCACCCTCGCGTCCCTGCGAGTGTGGATTCATCCGCAGCTCAGCAACCGCTGGTCGCCCCCGGTACGACAGTCCCGGATCAGCTACCGCAGCGCGGCCCGTGCGCTCGCCGCCTGTGTCGACGCGCTCGACGCCTGCAATCTGCGATCGGACGCGGCACGCCTGCTGGCCTCGATCCGCGCGCGCCACCCGCGCCGTTCCATTCTCGCCGAGGTCGACGCGATTGCCGCCGCGCGCGGCGAGCGGGCCTGACGCGGCGTGGCTCAGTGCGGCATACCGCCCCCGTGGGCGTGGAACGGCGGCCGCGCCAGCCACACGATCGGGATGCAGGCCAGGAACATCGCCAGGAAGAACCAGTGCGCATCCGCGAATGCGAACACCCGCGACTGCAACTGGATCAGCAGCTCCAGGGTGGAGTGGACCTGCGCGTCGGCGCCCGCGCGCAGTGCCTCGGCAATCGCGCCCGTGGCCTGGTCGAGCCCCTGCGGCGCGGTCAGCTCGGTCAGCCGCGCGTGATGGTATTCACCGCGCTGCTCCCAAATCGTCATGGATACCGCCACGCCCATGCTGCCGGCGAGGGTGCGCAGGAAATTGGTGATGCTGGTGGCCGAGGCGAGCTGGCGCGGCTCGATCTGCGACAGCGAGATCTGCGTCAGCGCGATGAAGTACGGCGCCATCGACAACCCGACCAGCAGGCGCGAGAACGCGAGCTGGCCGAACGCGACGTGCTCGTTCAACCCGGCGGTCACCGCCGCCGAAGCGGCGAACAGCACCAGCCCGAGCGTGGCGGTCGCGCGCATGGGCAGCCGCAGGATCAGCGAGCCGATCAGCGGCATCGTGATGATCGTGGGCAGCGCCATCATCGCCATCGAGTAGCCTGCCCAGGTCGCGGTGTAGCCGAGCGATAGCTGCAGCCAGATCGGAAAGATGAGCGGCCCGCCGTTGGCCGCGATGTAGCTCACGGTGAGCGTGACCACGGCGGCGGCGAAGTTGCGGTTGCGAAACAACTGCACCTCGACCATCGGGTGGCGCTCGGTCCACTCCCAGATCACGAACGACACGACCGCCAGCGCCGATACCAGGCTGCAGGCGACGATGAGATCGGACTCGAACCACTCGCGCCGCTGGCCCGTGTCGAGCACGTACTGCAGCATGCCGATGCCGATGACGAGCAGCAGAGCGCCCACCCAGTCCACCGGCTGGCGCTCGGTGGCCGTCTCTCGATCGCGCAGCAGGCGCCAGGTGACCACGGTGGAGAAAATGCCCACCGGCACGTTGATGTAGAACAGCCAGCGCCAGGAGGCCGCGTCGGTGATCGGACCGCCGATGAGCGGGCCGCAGATCGGCGCGAGCATGACGATCATGGCCCAGATGCCGGTGGCGAGCCCTTTCAGGTGCGGCGGGTAGTTCGCGAACAGCAGCGACTGCGACAGCGGGATCATGGGGCCGGACACGACGCCCTGCAGCAGCCGGCATGCCACCAGCACCTCGATGTTGGGTGCGATGCCGCACAACAGCGAGAACAGCACGAACAGGCCCGCGGACCAGCAGAACGTGCGCACCTCGCCGAAGCGCCTGGCCAGCCAGCCGGCCAGGGGCTGCACCACCGCGCTGCCGAGCGAGTAGGAACTGATGGCCCAGGTGCCCTCGGTAGGGCTCACCGTCAGGCTGCCGGCAATCGCCGGCACCGCCACGTTGACGATCGAGAGATCCAGGATCTCCATGAACATCGCCACGCACACGGACATCGTGACGAGCACCAGGCGGCCACCGCTGAGATATCCGCCGCGCGGCTCCATCAGCGTGCGGTTGCGCCCGCGGCGGCCACCGCCGCGGCGACGATGCGATCCGCCTCGGCGCGCGCCGGCGCCAGTTCCGGCGCCGGCCCCGCGACCGCCGCAGCCGCGGCCGCGGCCGCGGCCGGGACCGCCTGTGGCGCCAGCATCGGTCCGCTGCGGTCGGTGATGTCGACGGCCACCTGCGCGGACAAGCCGATGCGCAACGGGTGCTCCGCGAACGAATCGGGATCCAGTTCGATCCGCACCGGCAACCGCTGCACGACCTTGACCCAGTTGCCGGCGGCGTTCAGCGGCGGCAGCAGCGCGAACGCGGCGCCGGTGCCGGCGCTGAAGCCTGCGACATGGCCGCGCATCGGGACACCGCGCCCGTATTGATCGATCGTCACGCGTACCGGCTGGCCGATGCGCAGATGGCGCAGTTGCGCTTCCTTGAAGTTGGCGTCGATCCACACGGAGTCCAGCGGCACCAGCCGCAGCAGCGCCTGACCGGGCGCAACCTGCTGGCCGGCCTGCACCGTACGCTGCGCCACCTGCCCCGCACGCGGTGCGCGGATCACGGTGCGCCCGAGCCGGACCCAGGCATCCAGGTAACGCGCACGCGCACGCGCTACCAGCGGATGCGCGGCGACATCAGTACCGGCCACCGCCGCGCGCGCGGCCGCCGCGTCGGCCTGCGCGAGGGTCAGATCCGCCCGCGCGGCGCGCGCGGCATCGCGGGCGTTGTCGATATCCTCCACGGCGATCAAGCGGGCGCCGTACAGACGCTCGCGGCGCGCGAGCAGCGCCTCGGCCTGCGCGGAGGCGATGCGCGCACGCGCCACGCGCGCGTCGCCGCGCTCGGCTTCGATCTGGCGCTGGCGCACCTCGCGCGCGGTCTGCGCCAGCGCCGCCTCAGCCTGATCGAGCGCCAGGACGGCATCGGTGCGGTCCAGTTCCACCAGCACCTGGCCGACGTGCACACGCTGGGTGTCGTGCACCAGCACGCGCACGACGTTGCCCGGCTGGCGCGCGGAGACCTGGATCTGGTCGCCGGCCACGTAGGCGTTGTCGGTACTCTCCTGGCGCGACCAGATCAGCCACCACGCGGCGGCCACGACAGCGCCCGCGAGCAGGCACAGCATCACCAGCCACAGCAGCGCGCGCAGCCGCCCGCTTGCCTGGCCGGCCTGCGCGGCCGGGGCGATGGTAGCGCCGTCCGTGGCTTTCACGTCCAAGAGCGATCTCTCCCCCTGGGGCGGCGCGTACGCGCCGCCGCGATTTCCTCCGAGGCCCGATCCAGGCCGGCGGCGAGCTTGTGCATGAGCATCTGGAACTGGGCGAGTTCCGCCGCCTTCCAGCCGGCGAATACCCGCTGCAGCGCCGGCAGCAGCCGCGGCAGCGTTTCGCGCATGAAGCGCTGCCCGGCCTTGCTCAGGCGGATCATCACGCGGCGGCGATCGGCGCGGTCGGCGACGCGTTCGACCAACCCGGAGCGCACGAGCGAATCGATGATGCGCGTCATGCTGGCCGGCGTGTGCCCGACCAGCCCGCACAGCACCCCGGGCGTGATCGGCTCGCCGCCGCGGGCGTGGATGAGCATGAGGGTATAGAAGCTGCTCTCGCCGATCCCGTGCGGCCCCATCAGCAGGCCGAAGAACTCCGACAGCGAGATGCCCAGCGCCTTGAGCAGCCACACGGCGCCGGTCTCGGGCACCGGCAGCGCGGGAAGCTGCGCCGCGATGCCGGGCACGCCGGCATCGACCGCGCGGGTGCGCAGGGCGGCCTTCACCGGATGGGGCGATGCGGTCATGGCCGAATATTAGCCATGCAATATTTAGCATTGCAACTATCCGGGCGTGCCGCGCTCCCCGTAGTGCTTCGGCCGCGGGCGCGTTCCGGGCATAATGCGGCACCAGGCGTAGACGGCCGGTCACGATCGCGAGGTCACCCGATGGTCCAGCTCCATCTCATGTACGACATGCGCGCGCCCGCGTTCGGCGCCCCCGCGGTGGATCTCTACCAGGCCGCGCTCGATCAGTGCGAATGGGCCGACCGGCTCGGATTCCAGTCGGTCAGCTTCATGGAGCACCACGCCACCAGCGACGGCTACCTGCCCTCGCCGATCGTGATGGCCGCCGCTGCCGCCGGCCGCACACGCAACATCCTCATCGGCGTCGGCGTCATGCTCCTGCCGCTGTATCACCCGCTGCGCGCGGCCGAGGATCTCGCGGTGCTGGACCTGGTCTCCAATGGCCGCCTGCGGCTCACGGTGGGCGCGGGCTACCGGCAGGAGGAGTACGCGCAGTTCGGATTGGAACTGCGCAAGCGGCCCTCGCTCATGGAGCGCGCGGTCGAGGTTCTCAAGCAGGCCTGGAGCGGCGAGCCGTTCGAGTTCGAAGGCCGCACGGTGCGGATCCTGCCGCGCCCGGCGCAGCGCCCTCGCCCGCAGATCCTCATGGGCGGTTCCTCGAAGGCGGCCGCGGCGCGCGCGGCGCGGATCGCCGACGGCTACAACCCGGTCTCCCCGGAACTGGTCGAGGACTACCGGCAGGCGCTGGCGGCGCTGGGCAAGCCGGTGCCGCCGCCGATGCCGGTGGGGGATCGCTACCTGTTCCTGCACGTCACTCACGATCCGGCCGGGGACTGGCAGCGCATCGCTCCGCACGCCATGCACGAGAACAACGACTACGCGCGCTGGCTCGTGGGCACCGAGAACATCGCCTACCATCCGGCCGACGATCCGGCCCAACTCCTGGAGCGCGGCATCTACCGCGTGCTGACGCCGGATCAATGTGTCGATCTGGCGCGGCGCAACGGCTTCCTGGCATTCAAGCCGCTGATCGCGGGGCTGGACCCGGCGATCGCCTGGCAGAGCCTGCGGCTGTTCGAGCACGAGGTTCTGCCGCGCCTGCGCTGATCCACGCCTCCCGCGGAAACCTTGCGATGACCGATCCGATGCCAGCCGGCGCCGCGGCGCTCTACCGGCGCGATGGCGAGAGCTTCGTTCCCGAACCGAACGCCGCCGGTCCCTGGGACGCGGGGCTGCAGGCCGGCGGCAGCATGGCCGCCCTGCTCGCACACGCCGCCGAGGCGGTGCCAACGCCCTGCGAGATGGTGCCCGTGCGCACGACGATCGATCTCATGCGCCCGGCACCGATGGCGCCGACACAGGCACGGACGCAGGTGCTGCGCGAGGGCCGCAAGCTGCAATTGCTGCGCGCCGAACTGGTCCAGGGTGATCGGGTGCTGGCCAGTGCCACGGTACTGCGCCTGCGTGCCGGGGATAACCCGGCCGATCGCAACGCACCGCCGCCCACGCCCCCGGCGCTGGCACCGGAAGCGGGCGAACTGATGGACGACAAGGTCCGGGCCCGCAATCCGATGCTGATGGCGCTGGAGATGCGCTTCGTCACGCCCGACTTCCGTCAGCCCGGCCCGGCCACGGCCTGGGTGCGGCTGCTGCATCCGATCGTCGCCGGCTGCGCGAACACGCCCTACATGCAGGTGGCCATCTGCGCCGACCTGGGCGCCGGCATGTCCTCGATCGTCGGATTCAGGGACTGGACCCGCATCAATGCCGACGTCTCCATTCATCTGAACCGCCTGCCGCGCGGCGCATGGCTCGCGGTGGACGCCAGGACCGAATCCACCGGCAACGGCATCGGCCAGGTGCTCTGCACGCTGTTCGATCGCGAAGGCCACATCGGCTGGACCCACCAGTCGGTGCTGATCGAGCGCCGCTCGCAGCGCTGAGGATCGAGCGCGTGGCGAAGCTGCCGATGGGCGAGCTGATCGGGATGCTGGCCGCCGAGGCACCCGACGCGCCCGCCGTCACCCTGGGCGACACGACGGTCACGCGGCGCGCGCTGGACCTGCGCACGAACCGGCTCGCGCGCGCCTACGCGGCGCTGGGCGTGGAACAGGATCGCCTGGTGACGATTGCGCTGCCGAACTCGATCGGCTTCATCGAGGCCTGCATCGCCTGCTGGAAGCTCGGCGCCACGCCGCAGCCGGTCTCGGACCGCATGCCCGAGCGCGAGCGCAGCGAGATCATCGAACTCGCCGATCCGGCATTGATCGTCGGCGCGAGCGCGCAGGCCCACCCCGGCCGGCGGTCGGTCCCGGCGGATTTCCGACCCGATCCGGGCCTGGGCGACGCGGCGCTGCCGCCGCGCATCGCCCGCTACTGGCGCGCGCCGACCACCGGCGGCAGTACCGGGCGGCCGAAGATCGTCCTGTCCAACGCGCCCAGCGTCGCCGATCCCGACGAGATCACCATGCGCCTGGGCGGCGGCGGCTGCGAACTGGTCGCGGCGCCGTTGTACTACGGCGGGCCGCTCATGTACGCGACCTTCGGCCTGATGCGGCGCAAGCACCTGGTCATCATGCCGCGCTTCGACGCGGTCGAGACGCTGCGGCTGATCCAGCGCTGGCGCGCGGACTGGGTCATGCTCGTGCCGACGATGATGGCGCGGATCTGGCGCCTGGACGAAGCGGTACGCGGCGGCTTCGACCTGTCGTCGCTGCAGACCGTGCTGCACATGGCCGCCGCGTGCCCGGTGTGGCTCAAGCAGGCCTGGATCGACTGGCTCGGCCCGGACCGCATCTACGAACTGTACTCGGGCATGGAGACCAGCGGCATGACGTGGATCTCCGGCCGGCAGTGGTTGGCGCACCAGGGTTCGGTCGGACGGCCGATCCGCGGTTGCGAGATGCGGATCCTGGACGAATCCGGTGCCGAGATGCCGCGCGGGGAAATCGGCGAGATCTTCATGCGCCTGACCGGCGCCGCCGAACCGGCCTACCGCTACATCGGCGCCGAGGCGCGCGAGCGGGGCGGCTGGCAGTCGCTCGGGGATCTGGGCCACATGGACGCGGACGGCTACCTCTACATCGCCGATCGGCGCGTGGACATGATCCTCTCCGGCGGCGCGAACGTGTACCCGGCCCAGATCGAGGCCGCGCTCGACGAACATCCGCGCATCATCGCCAGCGCGGTGATCGGCCTGCCGGACGATGACATGGGCAACCGCGTGCACGCCATCTACCACGCCGAGTCGCCGATCCCGGACGAGGAACTGCGCGCGCACGCGGCCGAGCGCCTCTCGCCCTACAAGATACCGCGCAGTTTCGAATTCAGCGCGGCGCCGCTGCGCGACGAGGCCGGCAAGCTGCGCCGCGGCGCCCTGCGCGCCGAGCGCATCGCGGCGCAGGGCGGCGCAGCGCCGACATGAATCCCCATCCGCGGGCGCCGATCAGCGCGCGCGCGTGATCCCCAGCGGCCGCCCGGTGCGGCCGGCGATGCGTGCCTCGACCGCGCGCAGCGGCGCATCGAGCGGCGCGTCTTCGACCCGGCATACCCGGCCGAGCGCCATCACCCGGCGCGATGCGGCATCGAAGCGCGGCCACGCGGGCAGATCCGGCGTGCCCGGATCGCCCCGGTGTGCGAACGCGCTCCAGGCGCCGAGCATGTGCCTGGACAGGGCCGCGGCGCCGGCGTCTGCGCCGATCAGATCGGCGATCTCCGGATTGGCGGTATTGCCGAACGCGAACGGGATCTCGAAGGCGTGCATCGCGCCGAACCGGCCGCCCTCGGCCTCCGCGGGCCAGTCGAAGCGATACGCGAACACCGGCGAGCGGTGCGCGGAAAGCGCCGCGGCCAGCCGATAGGCTGGGATGCGGAAGTAGCTGTCGCCGCAGGCGTCGAACCAGACTTCCCACGGCGCGGTGCCCTCTCCGCGCGCCGCGCGCGCCTGTTCGTAGAGCGCGGCCAGCGGCTCCGGATCGCCGGGCATGGCACGCTCGAGCCTGCGCAACAGGCCGGCCCGGTCCAGGGAGCCGGCGCGGGGATCCGCGTGCAGGTAGCGCCGCCACTCGTCGCGCGTGGTGCCGAACAGCAGCGGCACGCCGGCCGCTGCGCCCGCTTCGAGCAGCGTCATCGGCGCGTCGCGGAACAGGAAACCATCCGCCGAGACCAGCAGCGCCATGGCGCCACCGGCGCCCTCGACATGCTTCAGCGCCGCCACCAGGTCGGGCGCGGGAACGGTACGGATCGCGGCAATGGACGCTACGCCGAGCGCTGCGCGGATACGCTCGGCGACCGCGGCGGCCTCATCCAGGGACAGCGACTTGGGCGCCGCGCTCTGGGCAATCGCCTTGTGAAACCGCGCTCGATCGCGGCAGGCGAGCAGGCCGGCGATGGAACTGGCGCCGGCGGACTGGCCGGCGACGGTGACGTTGCCCGGATCGCCACCGAACGCGGCGATGTTGTCCCGCACCCAGTCGAGTGCGGCGATCTGATCGAGCATGCCCCAGTTGCCGCACGGGCCGTCGCCCTCGCGCAGTTCGGGGTGGCACAGCCAGCCCAGGATGCCGAGCCGGTAGTTGATCGTGACCACGACCACGCGGCCTTCGCGTGCCATCGCCGTGCCGTCGTACACCGCGGTACGGCCGGCGCCGGTTCGCAGGCCGCCTCCGTGCAGCCAGACCAGGACCGGGCGCGGCCCCTCGCCCGGGCGCGGCTCGGGCGCGAAGACGTTCAGGGTCAGGCAGTCTTCGCTCTGCGCGACTTCGATCGGGCGGCCCGATGCGTCGATGCCACCGGGATTGTCGAGCAGCCAGCCCGGCTCGCCGTGCAGGTCGGGCTGCGGCGCAATCGGGCCGTAGGCCGTCGCGTCGCGCTCGCCCTGCCAGGCCGGGGCCGGGTGCGGGGCGCGCAGGCGCAACTCGCCCAGCGGCGGCGCGGCATAGGGGATGCCCAGGAACGTGCGTGCGCCATCGCGCTGCAAGCCGCGCAGCGTTCCGCCGCGCACGGCGGCCAACGGGGCAGCCACGGCTCAGCGCCTGCGCGCCGCGCCGCGCGCGGGTCGCCGGTGATGGCACAGGCCGATATACTTGCCTGCGCAGTCGACTGTAACGTTCGGATCCATCACGCTCTCCCCGGCCGACACCGTCCGCGGGGAACGGCCGGCGCATCGAACCCACGCCCGTGTGCGACGCACACGGCACCACTGGCGGAGTGCAAGCATGACGGAAGGTTTTTCGCTGGACAAGGAGTTTGCGGAAGCGCAGAAGTGGAAGCTCACGGACGAGGACATCGAGCGCGCGAAGGTGCTCATCGGCCTGTACATCGCCGACAACAAGGACCAGTTCGTCACCGAGGCCTCCGCGAACCAGATCCGCAACTACGCCTTCGGCACCGGCGACGACAACCCACTGTATTGCGACCCTGCCTACGGCCGGCGTACGCGCTGGGGCACGCAGATCGCGCCGCCGTCCATGGCCGAGGTGGTGCAGCGCGCCATGCGCGGGGACCCGCTCTCCAAGGAGATCCGGGCGCAGACCAAGGGCCTGTTCCGCGGCGTGCACGAGTATTTCTCCGGCTCGGAGAAGTTCTACTACCAGCCGATCTACCCGGGGGACGCGCTGTATTGCTACACCGGCGACGACGACATGGTCGTCAAGCCCTCGGAGTACGCCGGCCGATCGCTCACGCGCTTCAACACCCGCATGAAGATCAACCAGCACGGCGCGCCGGTGTTCAAGCAGACCAACCGCCGCATCTACGCCGAGCGCTCCAGCGCGGTGAAGAAGGGCAAGTACATGAAGATCGAGCCCACCGTCTACACCGACGAGATGCTCGAGAAAATCGACGCCATCTACGCCCGGGAAACCGCGCGCGGCGCCGAGCCGCGCTGGTGGGAGGACGTGGCCGCCGGCGAGGCGATGCCGGCCATGGTCAAGGGGCCGCTGCTCACCACCCACGTGTTCACTTATCACGCCGGCGGCTACGGCATCATGGACTTCGGCTTGTTCGGCTCGCGCCTGTGGCACAAGAACAGGAAGCGCATCCCGCCGTTCTACATCAAGAACGAACAGGGCATTCCGGACGTCGCCCAGCGTGTGCACTGGGATTCCAAGTGGGCGAACGCCATCGGCAACCCCATGGCCTACGACTACTCCGTGATCCGCGAGGCGTGGCTGAATCACTACCTCACCGACTGGGTCGGCGACGACGGCTGGGTCTGGCGCCAGTACGACGAGATGCGCAAGTTCAACTACGTCGGCGACACGCAGTTCCTCAGCGGCTCGGTCACCGGCAAGCGCGTCGAGGACGGGCGCTACTACGTCGATCTTCAGCTCGAAATGAAGAACCAGCGCGACGAGGTGACCACCCGCGGCGAGGCCACGGTGCTGCTGCCCAGCCGCGACGGCGGGCCGGTGATCCTGCCGCCGCCGCCCTTCGACGTCGCCCGCACCGCCGCGCGCATGTTCGTGCGCCACAACCAGCTCGCCGGCGCCTGAGCCGCGATCCGAACCGCAGGAGACCCGCCTTGGCAGACGCAACCGCGATCGCAAAATTTGCCGACAACGTCCGCGCGCACGTCGTGCACATGCGCGCGGTCGGCTCGCCGCTGTACGAACACATGTTCATCCGCATGGCCGAGGATCGGCAGATGCTCGAGTTCGCGCTGCTCGAGCACGATCCGATCCCGATGCGGCTGTTCTTCGGCGCGCACTTCATGCTGCTGGACAAGCCCGAGCAGCCGGTGGCGCGCTACTTCCGCTCGCTGAGCGAGGATCCGCTGCCGCCGCAGGAAGCCTGGCCGGTGTTCCGCCAGTACTGCCTGGACCATGCCGAGGAGCTGCGCGGGATCATGCGCACCCGCACCGTGCAGACGACGACGGTCGAGCGCGCCGCATGCCTGGCGATTGCGCTCGCCCGCATCGCCGTCGACGGCGAGCCGGTCTCGGTGATCGAAATCGGTTGCAGCGCGGGGCTGCTGCTGCTGTTCGACGAATACCGCTTCGACTACGGCCCGGCCGGCGCCCTGGGCCGGGCGGACGCCGCGCTCACCGTGAAGCTGCCGGTGCACGGCACCGGATTCGCCGCCCCCGCGCGGCTGCCGCGCGTGGCGCGACGGATCGGCATGGACCTGGACCCGGTGGATCCGGCCGATCCGCAGGCACACCGCTGGATCCACGCCAACCTGTTCCCGGAGTGGGTCGAGCAAAGGGCGCGGCTGTGCAAGGCGCTCGACCTGCGCGCCGGCTATCCGCTGGAGACCGTGCGCGGGGACGCCATCGCGCTGCTGCCGGATCTTCTGGAACGGATCCGCGGCCCGGTGTGCGTGATGCACTCCGGGTTCATGAATTACCTTAGCGACGCGCAGCGCGCGCACCTGGACGCCACGCTCGCGGCGCAGAGCCGGGCGCGGACCGTGCACAAGATCGGCCTGGACGTCACGCTGCCGGAATACACCGCCGGCTACCACCGCATGACCCTGCGTCACACCCGCTACATGCAGGGCGCCCCGCAGGAGACGGTGCTCGGCAATTCGGACCTGCTCGGGCAGGCGCTGAACTGGACGGGCTGAAGCCCCGTTCCGGACGGGCGCGCGCGGCCACGCCGGTGCACGGCGCACGCGGCGCCGGGACTGGGCGACACCACGCGCGCACCCAGGGAGACCAGTGATCATGAGTACCGTCGGCCCCGGCGATCGGGACGTACTTCGCACGGCGTGGCACGCGCTGTGCCGCGACCTGCAGGCCACCGGCCTGCGCACGATCGACGCCCTCGACGACGTCGACAATCCCCAGGAACTCGCCGAGGCACTGCGCGCGGTGGCGCGGATGGCGCTGATGGCGTTGCAGCAGCGCATGGAGTTCGACGATCCGGACTTTCCGTCGTTCTTCCGCTCGCTGGACGATCGCTACAAGTACGGCGGTCCGGACACCTACATCACCTACGTCAGCGCCCCGGTGCGCGGCAGCGGCACCTATCGCGTGCACGTGGATCATCATGGTAGAAACCTTCAGCTCGGGCGGTTCTGGGCCGGGGATCTGCAATGCGACGCGGACGGCGGATTCGAGATCCTCGTCGGCGCGCAGCCCCAGCCGGGCAACTGGCAGCCGATCGACCCGGCCACCGGCGAGGGTCCGCACGTCGTCCCGGACCTGTACCCCATGGCCACCGGCGCGTTCAGCGGCCGGATCTATTACGTCGATCCGGAAGATGCGCGGCCGGCGCGCCTGTCGATCGAGCGCATCGATCCGGGCCGGCCGCGACAGCCCGCGCCGCTCGATCCGGCGCGGCTCGCGGCGCAGATCGATTCCGCGCGCGAGCTGATGCTCGCCATGTCGACCTGGTGGTTCCAGCGCGCGACCAACATCCGGCGCGAGAACGAACCGAACGTGATCGGCCCGCCCGGCACGCGCCCGCCCGGGGTGCCCACCTTTCATCCGCCGGCAGGCAGCCCGCTGAACTACGGCGTGTGCTGCTGGGAGATCGAGCCCGACCAGGCGCTGGTCGTGACCAGCGATCTTCCCCAGGTGCAGTACTGGAGCTTCCAACTGCACACCCCGTGGTGGGAATCGCCCGACAACCAGCACCGCCAGACCAGCATCGCACACACGCACGCGCACCTGGATGCCGACGGCCGGTTTCGCTGCGTGCTTGCTCATCGCGATCCCGGCTCGCCCAACTGGCTCGACGCCGGCGGCCACCGGCGCGGCTTCCTGTTCTACCGCTGGCTGCGGCCGGCCGGTGCGATGCCCACGCCCGAGGCCACGCTCGTACCGCTGGCGCGGGTGAGGGAACATCTGCCGGCGGAACATCCCGTCCTCGACCAGGACGCGCGCGACGCGCAACTCTCGGCGCGCAGGCGCTGGTACGCGGCGCGATTCCAATCCTGAGCGCGCGTGCGCGCACCCCTGGAGATCCCCAGACATGAATGACGAGGCCCTGAACAAGTTCGCCGACAACCTGCGCGCCACCGCCGGCCGCATGCGCGCCAACGGCGCGTGGCTCTACGAGGCGCTGATGTTGCGGATGGCCGAGGACCGGCCAATGCTCGAACTCGCGCTGCTGCAGCGCGACCCAATCCCGATGCGGCTGTTCTTCGCCGTGCATTTCCTCCTGCTCGATCGACCCGAAAGACCGCTCGCGGATTATTTCCGCACGCTGAACGATCCGCCGCTGCCGCCGCAGGAGGCGTATCCGGCGTTCCGCGACTATTGCATGGCGCACCGGGACGAACTGCAGGCCATCCTGGGCAGCCGCACCGTGCAGACCACCACGGTCGAGCGCGCGGCCTGCCTGCTGCCGGCGCTGGCGCGCGCGGCCGCGCACGGCGAGCCGATGTCGATCGTCGAGCTGGGCTGCAGCGCGGGCCTGTTGCTGCTGTTCGACGAGTACCGCTTCGACTACGGCCCGGCGGGCGCCACCGGGCGCCCGGACGCGCGGCTCACGGTGAAGCTGCCCGTGACCGGCAGCGGCTTCGTCGCACCGCCGCGCCTGCCGCGCGTCGCGCGCCGCATCGGCGTGGATCTCGGCCCGGTGGACCCGGGTGATCCGCTCGAGCATCGCTGGATCCGCGCCAACCTGTTCCCGGAGTGGCTCGACCAATCGATGCGACTGAGCGCCGCACTGGACATCCGCGCCACCTATCCGCTGGAGACGGTGCGCGGCGACGCGATTGAACTGCTGCCGGCGTTGCTCGACACGATCCGGGGCCCCCTGTGCGTCATGCACTCCGGCTTCATGAACTACCTCACGGACGCCCAGCGCGAGCGGCTGGAATCGATCCTGCGCGAGCACAGCCGCAGGCGCCTGCTGCACAAGGTGGGCCTGGACGTGACGATGCCGGAATTCAGCAAGGGCGTTCACCGGCTGTTCCTGCGCCACACGATCTACCGCGAAGGGGTTCCGCAGGAAACGCTGCTCGGCGATACCGATACGCTCGGCCAGGCCCTGGCCTGGCGCGCCTGAGCCCCGGACTCAGCCTGATTCGCCCCCGCCGGCCGCGGCGGGCGTCGCCGCCAGCCTGGCCCAATCGAAGCCGAACATGGCCGCGGCGTTGCCGCCGGTGATCGCGATCCGCTCCGCCTCGGGGACCTCCGCGAACAGGCGCTTCAGGTGCGCGCGGCTGTTCGGATAGCTGCCCTCGACGTGCGGGAAGTCCGAACCCCACATGAGATTGCCGACGCCGATGACGTGGCGCTGTTCGATTTCCCGTTCGTCCAGGGTGCTGGTGACGAAGCCCTGCCGGCGCCACTGTTCGCTCGGGGACAGTTCCCCGCGCCAGGCGGGGACGTGGCCGGAGGCGCGGAACGACTTCCACAGCGCGTCCATCTCGCCCAGGAGCGGCGGGATCCACGTCGCGCCGCTTTCCAGGATCCCGATCCGCAGGTGCGGATAACGCTCGGGTACGGCGCCGAACAGGAGCTCCCGCAGTGCATCCGGCGACACACTCAGGATGTCGGTCTGGAACAGCATCTCCCAGCCCGGCTCGGGCTGCCCGCCATGGCTGAACGGCCGGCGCCGCGCATCCCAGCGCAACTGCGGCTTCTCGCGGCCGTGCCCGGCGTGGAACACCGCCGCCATGCGCCGTTCGTCGAGCGCTGCCCAGATCGGGTCGTAGACCCGCGCGTTGTATCCCGGCAGATCCGGGGCGACGTGATTGAGCTTCGAGGGCAGCACGATTGCCCGCAAGCCTGCGCGCCAGGCATGGTCGATCTCCTCGACCACGGTGTCGATCCCGCACAGCAGGTTGGCCGCGGTGGCACCACTGAACCGGTACGGCGCGGGCGAGACGTAGTCCTGGAACCAGCGATCGAAGGCGAGCGTGCACTCATGCAGGAAGGCGGGCTCGTCGCTGTACGCGCCAACGAACGGGGTGATGAACTCCGCGGCGACGCCGTCGGCGTCGATGCAGCGCAGCCGTTCGTGGATCGGCATCGGCCGCAGGTACTCATCCAGCACCGGATCCCGGCCGCTGTCGGGCAGCAGCGCATTCGCGGCCGCCTCGCCCAGATCGTCCTCGCGCATGAAGTGCGCGAAGGCGCGCAGGGAATCGCCGAAGTTCTGCCGCGCGATGCGCTCGCCGCGGGCGAACTCCCCGTGCCAGCGCGAAGGCAGGTAGGGACGCAGATCCAGCACCAGCTCGGTGTGGCTGTCCATCGAGATCAGCACCCGCTCCGGCATCCGTGCGCCCGCCGTATCAGCCCACTGCCGCAGCGCCCTCGTGCCGCCGGTCGATGAACCCGGACGCCTGGACCTGGAACTGCGGAAACTGCTCGCGGAAGCTGCGCCTGGAAATCGAGATCCGGCGCATCGTGCGGATGCCGACCTGCGAGACGTCGCGCCGGCCGTGCTGCGTCGCGCGGTTGTCCCAGACGACCAGATCGCCCACCCGCCAGCGGTGTTCGAGGATGTTGTCGGGTGCGAACAGATAGCCGAACAGTTCCTCGATGAGTGCCTCGCTCTCGGCCTCGGGCAGGCCGAGAATGCAATCGGTCTGCATCTGGGTGAGATACAGCAGCGGCTGGCCGGTGACCGGGTGCGTCCACGCCACCGGGTGCGCGCTGCGCGGATCCTCCGGGCGCAGGCCGGCGGCGCGGTTGCGCCGGGTCTGGTCGATTGGAAATACGCTGAGCGCTTCCAGGCCGGCGATCCGTGCCTTGAGCGCGGCGGGCAGCTTCGCATAGGCGTTCAGCGCGCTGGCGAAGCTGGTCGAGGATACATCCGGCACCAGATCCAGCGCGTACAGGGACGCGCCCAGGTCCGGCTCCGGCGCGAATGCGAGATCGGAATGGAATGCCAGTGCGATCGATCCCTGCGCGCCGACCGTCGGATCGTTGGAGGTGATTTCCACGCCGTCCTCCGGGATTGGACCGAAATACGAATTCACCCGCAGATGCTGCTGCGCATCCAGCCGCTGGCCGCAGAAGACCAATACCTGATGGGCGTAAAGCAAGCGCGCCAGTTCGCGCCCCAGGTCCGGAGCCGGTTCGCGGGCGAGGTCGAGATCCACGAGGGCGCCGAACGGTGACAGCGGCTGCACTGCGATCGCGTGAGACATGGGGCCTCCATCGGCAGGTGGCGGAGCGTGCCATGGTAGCACTACGCTTCCGTGGAGCGGGCGCGACGACGGATTGACGGCGGTCAACGCCGTCGGCGCCGGCATGGACCAAAGTGCACCCCGGCGCGCAGGTGCGCCCGACCAGGAGGATGCCGCGATGTCATCGGCGAATGCACCGGCCAGTCGCGCGCCGCCGGGCCGGCGCGCGTGGGCCACGGCGTGCGCGGTGCGGTACGTGCCGGCGGCATTCGCCGCCGCCTTCGCCGCCACGGCCGGCGCCTGGGAGGGCCACGGCGACCTGAACCTCAAGCTCGGGACGTCGACCAGGCTCGGGCGCGTCGAGATTGCGCTGCCGCTGCGCGAAGATGCGCACAGCCTGCTGTTCGCGGATCTGCGCGGCGCGGTCACCGACCGCGGTACGCAGGAAGGCAACGTCGGCATCGCGTGGCGCCGCATGCTGGCGGGCGAGCGGGCGATCCTGGGCGTTTACGCGTTCTACGACCGCAGCCGCACCGATGCGGACAACCACTTCAACCAGGCGACCGTGGGCGCGGAGTGGCTCGCGCCGCAGTGGGAACTGCGCGTCAATGGCTACGTTCCGGAGAACACCCGCAAGCCCGCGGCAGCGCAGGTGATTGCGCAGTCGGCCGGCCCGTTCGTCTCCGGCAACAGCATCTACCTCGGCGGCCGGATCCTGCTGCAATCGTATGAACGGGCGCTGCGCGGGTTCGACGTGGAGGCCGGGCGTGCCGTGCCGGGAGTTCCCGGGCTGCGCGTGTACGCCACCGCGTATCACTTCCAGGCGGACGACGTCGACGACGTCACCGGCGCGCGCCTGCGCGCGGAATACCGCGTCAACCGCTATCTCACCCTGGGCGCCGAGGTCCAGCACGACGGCCCGCGCGGCACCGATGCCTTCCTGGCGGCGCGGTTGCGCATTCCGTTCGGCGCACCACCACCGCAACCGGGGGTGGCATCGCTCGCCGATCGCATGACCGACCCGATCGTGCGCGATATCGACGTGGTCTCGGCCGCCACGCGCACCTCTGAACTGCGGTTCGAAGGCGCCACGCCGGTCCTTGGAGACAACGGCCAGCCGCAGCGCATCCTGTTCGTCGACAATACCGCGGCCGCCGGCGACGGCACCGCGGAACGCCCGTACCCGACCCTCGAGCAGGCCGAGGGTGCCTCGGCACCCTACGACATCATCCACGTCGCCACCGGCGACGGCACGAGCCGCGGCCAGGACACCGGCATCGTGCTCAAGGATCACCAGCAGCTCATCGGCGCCGGCACGGCGCTGGTGGCCGGTGGCCAGGTCATCCTGCCGGCGAGCCAACACCCGGTCGTCACCAGTACCGGGGTCAATCCGGACGTGCGCTTTCCGATCCAGTACGACGACGCCATGGCGGCCAGCATCGCAACCGTCGTCCTGGGCGGCCACAATACCGTCGCCGGGCTGCGGATCGAAAACGCCAACGCGGTACGCGCGGTCACGGAATTCGACTGCATCGATCCGGTCACGCACGCCATCTTCCCGTGCGGCGCGTTCATCACCCGGTTTCCGGGCGCGGCCGTGTTCGGCGTCGTCACCGGCGCCGATACGCTGCGCGTCGCCGACAACCGCATCGATCAGTCCGCCGGCCCGGGCGTTGCCGTGCGGCTCCAGCCGGGCGCGTCCCTGACGGCGACCATCGAGGCGAACGAGTTTCTCGGCCGCACCGGCGGTGGCGTCGAGTCGCTCGCCTTCGCGCCGACCGACCCCTTCACGACTACCCGCAGCGCGCTCGACCTGACGGTGCGCGCCAACCGCTTCACCAGCGTGCAATCGTTCGCCGTGCGCCTGGATGGCGGCCGCGCGCTCGACATGACGCTGGATTTCGACTCCAACCGGATGACCGGATCCGGCGCCGGCGGCCGCGTGCTGAGCGTGGAAAACGCGATCTCGAGCACCACCGGCACGCTGACCGCGCGTTTCGCCGGCAACGACATCAGCGCAAACGGCGGCACCGCAATCTATCTCTGGACCGCGCCCCAGTCGGAACTCGTCTTCGAATCCAACACGATCACGAACAACGGCGGCGAGGGCGTGTACGTGGACACGCGCGACGGCACGACGACGGCCCGGTTCTCGGGCAACACGATCACCGGCAACGGTGGCCTGGGCGACGTGGTGCTGCTGCCGTTCGCCCACACCGGGGCGCGGATCGACGCGACCTTCAGCGGCGACACGATCGGCACCCGCGTCGGGCCCTGATCCGCGCCGGCACCGCGGCCGGGCGCCGCCGCGTCGGCCGTCTATACTTCAAGACGTCCGCCGGGCGCGGACGGCCGCCTTGGCCGGCGCGTCCGGCGCTTCCCTCAACCGGATCCCGGAGGCCCCAACATGAACAGGCGACTGTACTTCGTGCTCCCGGACATCGACACCGCACGCCGGGTGATGAACGACCTGCTCCTGGCGCGGATCGAGGAACGGCGCATGCATTTCCTGGGCCGCTACGGCGCCGACCTGGAAGATCTTCCGGAAGCCGGCACGCTGCAGAAGACCGACATCCTGCACGGCATGTTCCTGGGCGCCGTCGCCGGCGCGATGGTGGGCACGATCGTCGCCGTCGCCCTGATGGCCTACCCGGCGCTAGTCGGCGCCGAGCACCTCGGTGCACCGACGCTGGCGATGGGCATCGCGGCGGGCATGGTCTTCGGCATGTGGGTTTCGGGCACCCTGATCGGCACGAGCACGCCGAGCCAGCGCCTGCGCCGATTCGACGAAGCCTTCGAGAACAACCGCATCCTGTTGATGGTGGATGTCCCGGCCGGGCGCGTGGAAACAATCCGGAACATGGTCCACGAGCGGCATCCGACCGCCGAGGACCACGGCATCGAGACGCTCATCCCGGCGTTCCCCTGAGCGGGCGCTCGGCGTGAAATGCGGGCCGCGGCCTGCGGCCCGGCCCGCGGGATCGCCCGGTCCGGGGCGGCGTGGTCCAGGCGGCCCGGTTCAGGCCGCGGTCCGGCGCTGCAGGGCCGGTTCGATCCACAGGTAGTCGCGCGAGTCGGCACACAGCATGCCGAGGATGGACAGGTGCGCGACCTGCGGCCATTGCATGCCGATCGCCTCGCCGGTCTTGAGCACCGAAGGCGCGAACTCCTCGACGGTCTCCAGCGCGTCCACCACCAGTGCCATGCACGGGCGGCCGTCGTCCCCCGCCACCAGCATGTTGACCGGGCGCAGTACGCCCTGGAGGTGATCCCGCGCCATCTCGAACAGCTTGCGCAGGCCGGTGAGCGTGGTGATCTCCTCGATGCGCAGGTCCTCGACCGCCGCGTCTACGCCTTGCCGGTCGCGCTTTTCCAGCAGCGACCCGGCCAGCCCATGGATCCTGCGGTGCGGTTCGTCGAACTGGGCGAGGATTTCGCGCAGTTCCTCGTCGTTCGTGGTGAACGAATCGTACCAACGGCCAAACGCGCACAGGTGCGGATCGGTGGCCTTGCCGAACGCCTCGCCGGTGACGATCGAATGTTTGAGCGCGGCAATCCAGTCCACGTGCTCGGTCTCCCGTTGCGCCAGCGAGTCGATCAGTTCGCGCGCCGAGATCTGCGCCGACTTCAGCCCGAGCAGCGCGGCCAGATCGTAGGCGGGCACGTAGGCACCGGCATTGCTCACCATGCCGAGCAGGCCGGTGTCGCGGATCGGAGTCCTGTGGATCTCGCGCCCGTGTTCGGACAGGTACAGCACACGGCGGATGTCGACCGCGCAGCGCGAGTCGCCGACCGCGAAGGTCAGGACGTGAATCGTGTCGGTCGCGCCAGGGTTGGTCACGTCATCTCACCGCCAGGTAGGGTTTGCCCCTTAGCGGCGCGGCTGCACCCCGGCTTGAGCGCCTTCGGGCGGACGGCGGTCAGTAGCCGTACAGGCGCCGGATCGCCCTCTCCCGCCGGGCGATGGTCTCGCGCCGCGCCCGTGCCTCGACCACCGGCGTTCCGGCGGGCAGGTGCCGGTCCAGGTCTTCCAGCGCCACCCGGGTCACGCGAGGCGACACGCCGGCCGCGGATCCATGCGCGCGCAGGAACACGATGCCGGCCCGGTGATCCATCGTATCGAGCCAGTTGGGCACGCCGGGATCCTGCGCGGCGAGCACGCAGCGCACGCGGCGGTCGGCGTCCATCCGGGCCTGGCTGGCATTGAGGCTGGTCTGCCGCCCCCAGTAGTCCAGCGTCTGGTTGCAGATGTCACCGAGTTGGATGCCCCAGTAGCGCGCGTCCCGCGGCGGCTCGAAGTCCACGACCAGCGCCTGCCCGGGTTCCAGTTCGAAGACGGCGGCGATGTAAAGGTTGTTCGGCGCATTGCCCGAGTTGGCCGTCGCCGTACCGGCTTCCATCGCGAAGCGGTTCACGCCCCCCGCCCGCGCCAGCGTCCGCTCGACGACCGCGATCGTGTAGTCCAGCGCGCTGAACTCGACGAACCGCGCCGCGCGCTCGATGCGCCGGGCGGCGTGCTCCGCGCCGCGCTGCGTCGGGTGCGCCGGCGGCTCGATGACGTCGATGTGGAACTGCGCGGGAACGCCGGACTCCCAGTCGAGCAGCGCCGCGCGCACGTTGATGAAGTTGTAGCCGGAATCGGCCTGCAGGGGCAGCCAGTTGCCCCCTTGCGGCCGTGCGCTTGCGATGATTTCGTGGTTTCCGTCCGCGCCGGGCGCGAACCGCTCCAGGTCGAACGAACCCAGGAACTCCACCCCCGGCATGCCCCACATGTCGGAACGCATGTGGAAATTGATCCAGTCCGTGTCGTTGCGGCGCACGAGGATGCGGTACGTCCCGCTGCCGTTGAGGAACGCCATCCGGTAGAAGAAATCCGGATTCGGCAGCAACCACGCGAACCCGGCGAAGGGGTCGAACAGCGATCCGTAGAGGAAAACCGGATCGTCCGGATCCGGGCCAATCATCAGGTTGTGCGCATGGGCCTGGGCCTGCATCAGGCAGCGATGGGCACATGCAGGGCCTTCCGGCGCCATCCGCATCAGCGGCGAGGCGAGAAACGCCGCACGCACGCGTTCGAGCGCGCCGGCGTAGCGGGTCCAGGCACGTTCCAGTGCGGCGTTTCCGGCGTCTACTTCAGCCATGCGGTCTCCGGGACCGTCGAAGGGCGCGTCAGACGGGGATCGAATACAGGCGGGCCGCGTTCGTGCTGAGCACCTTGCGCAGCACGCCCGGTTCGAGATCCGACAGCCCGCGGGTGACGTAGCCGACCGCATCCGGGTACAGGCAGGTCGGGTGCGGGAAGTCGGATTCGAACATGATGTTGTCCTCCCCGAGCGCCCGGATGGTATCGCGGATGAACTTGTGCTCGAACCAGAAGCAGGCGTGGAACTGGCGCCGGAAGTACTCCGAGGGCAGCATCCGGTACATCCGCGCCGTATCGCGCGGGATTTCGTGCGAGACGTAGTAGTCCAGCGCTTCGAGCAGGAAGGGCAGCCAGCCGACACCGCTCTCCACCGACACGAAGCGGGTCTTCGGAAAGCGCTCCGGCAGCCCGGACATGATGATGTTGGTCACCACCGAAGCGTTCTGCATGTGCAGCGTGGCACTGCCGATCGCGAGCTTGACGTCGTCCGGGTGCGACTTCCACGGCACGGAGCCGAACCAGTCGAGCTGGTCCTCGCTCGCGCCGATGTGGAAGTTGATCGGCAGGTCCATCTCGCCGCACAGGTCCAGCAGGGGTGCCCACTGCGGATCGGTGAGTTCGGGAAAGCCCTGCTGCTGGGGATTGGGGTTGGTGTTCACGCCGCGGATGCCCATGTCCTTGCAGCGCCTGGCTTCGGCCACGGCCTCGCCGATGTCCCACCACGGCAGCAGCGCCATGCCGAAGATGCGCTGGCCGGACTGCTCCTGGAACTCGGCCATGGCGTCGTTGTAGATCTTCACGCACAGGGTCTTGAGCTTCGGATCCTTGCCCGGCGCCTTCAGGCCGCTGAATCCCATCAGGTTCGGGTACACGATCTGCGCCCAGATGCCGGTCTCGTCCATGAATTTCAACCGCTCGCCGATGTCGTACGAGGCGCGGTGCACTTCGTGGAACTTGAAATTCATGCCGCGCACGCCGTAGCCCTTGGAGCGGTCCGGGCGCACGACGCTCGATGCGCGCGTGGTGCCGAGGATCTGGTCGCCCTCGAACACCCAGTGCGGGACGCCTTCGATGTCCTTCACCTGCGGCACCCTGGCTTTCCACTGCGCCGGAGCGCGGGAGGTCCACAGGTCGTGCGGCTCGGTGAGGTGGGTGTCGACGTCGATGATCCGGATGGCCGGGTCCAGGGTGGGCGTGGTCATGGCTACGATCCTGCTGCTGCGTGGCGAGCCGGCAGCCTGACGCAGAGCCGTTGCGACTGCAAACGGAAGTTATCGATATGGCTATTCGACGCCGGCGAAATGGTATCGTCGCCCGGGAACCACGCGGCGCGGCGATCGTCGCCACCGCGCGTCGTGCCGCGCCAGCAACACCCGGACACCCCCGGAAACGAGGCAACGATGGAAAATCTCACCGTCCACATCGACGATTCCGACCTGCTCGCCCTGCGCGCGCGCCTGCGCGCCACGCAGTGGGCACCCGAATATGCGAACGAGGACTGGCGCTACGGCACCTACGGCGCCTACCTGCGCGAACTCGTCGACTACTGGATCGACGGCTACGACTGGCGCGCCCAGGAGGCAGCGATCAATGCATTCGAGCATCGTCGCGTCGACATCGACGGCATTCCGATCCATTTCATCCGCGAGCCCGGGCGCGGCGACAGGCCGGTGCCGCTCGTACTGACGCACGGCTGGCCGTGGACGTTCTGGGACATGCACCGTGTCATCGGTCCGCTGGCCGATCCGGCCGCGCACGGCGGCGATCCCGCCGATGCCTTCGACGTGATCGTCCCTTCGCTGCCCGGTTATGGCTTTTCCAGCCCGCTGCGGCAGACGGGGGTCAACTTCCACCGCACCGCCGACCTGTGGGTGAAGCTGATGCGCGAGGTGCTCGGCTACGGCCGCTTCGCGGCCCAGGGCGGCGACTGGGGCGCGTTCGTCACCGGGGAACTCGGCCACCGCCACGCGGACAAGCTCATCGGCATCCACCTCACCAATATGATCCCGCTGGACGTGTTCAGCGGCGCGACGCCGTACAACATCGCCCGGCGCCGCTCTGCCAGCCACGTCGCCGTGCACATGCTCGACCCCCAGACCCTGTCCTGGGCACTGCACGATTCGCCCGTCGGCCTGGCCGCCTGGCTGCTGGAACGGCGCCGGGCCTGGGGCGACTGCAACGGCGACGTCGAGACACGCTTCTCCAAGGACCACCTCATCACGACGACGATGATCTACTGGCACACGCGGACCTTCGCGACTTCGATCCGGTACTACGCAGAGGCGATGGATCACCCGTGGAAGCCTGCCCATGCGCGCACGCCGGTGGTCGAAGCGCCCACCGGGTTGTCATTCTTCGAGCCGGACTCCGGGCCCGGGCCGACGGACTGGCAGCGCGGCTATTTCAACATCCACTACACCCGGTCCCATCCGCGCGGCGGGCATTTCGCGCCGATGGAGGAACCCGAAGCACTGGTCGAGGACATCCGGGCCACGTTCCGGAGCCTGCGATGATGCGCGGCCGCGAGCGCGGGCGCACGTATAATCCACCCGCCCGGAGCGGCGCCGCGCGACGGGCCCGACCCGAAAGACCCGACCTGGAGAGGAACGCCTTGCCATGCTGACCATTGCCGAAGCCGCCGCCCGCCTGGGCCCGAATTTCGAGAACATCGCTGCCGACGGTGCCGCCGCGCTGGGCGAAACCGGACTGGCGCCCGGGGCGAAGGTGCTGGACGTGGGAACCGGCGCCGGCAACTTCGCCATCTTCCTGGCCATGCGCGGGTTCCAGGTATTGACCGGCGAACCGGAGACGGACGAAACGCACTATGCGCGCAAGGACTGGGCGCAGAACGCGAGCAACGTCGGCGTGCGGGAGCGGATCACCTTCGAACCCTTCGACGCCAGCCGCATGCCCTTCGCCGACGCCAGCTTCGACGGCGTGTTCTTCTTCGGCGTACTTCACCACATCGACGCGGCGGTGCGAACGGCGGTGTTCGGCGAGGCGCTGCGCGTGGTCCGCCCCGGCGGCGCCGTGACCTTCTTCGAGCCGCGCCGCGAAACCCTCGAACGCGTGTGGACGCACGACCCGGGCCACCCCCTGGCGGCGCTGCCGGCCGATTACGCCGCAGGCCACGCCGTACGGGAACGCCGGCTGCAGGGCCGGATGATGGACATCTACATCTTCCGGCACGCCCCAGGTGCCTGACCACGGCTACGATTAACTAGGAACTGTCGATTACGCTCACCGCCGATCGGCGTCACGAAGTTCCAGGATTGATTCCGCGGAAATCGCGGTTCGCGACTCACGCTCTCTGCTACGTACCTGCTGCAACCAGCCATCAACCGTCGGCCGGGAGGCCAATCGCTCAAGCGCGGACCGAAGGAACTCCTGCATGGCCTTGCCTTCCAGCGCGGCGCGCGCGGCGAGTTCGTCGCGAACTTTCTCCGGCACGTCCCGGATGATGATATGCACGCTCATCCTTCCATGATCGCCGACATTGACTCCATCGAACAACGAACCCGGTCGCCAGCGTCGCCTCGTTGACCGGATGTCCCCACCAATCCCTGCATTCGGGACGGTGCCATGCAAAATCGGCCACGATGAACCGCGAACCGGGACTGCGAGCGGCATTCGCCGGGGGACCGACCGAAACTTCTGGTTTGGCACGGTCGGGAGTGCGCGAATGGGAGATGGCGCCGGAGCGCGGACACACGCTATGTTACCAGTTGAGAAGGGGCAAAGCCGGTCAGGTCAATTTCGGTCGCCGAAGGGTCCGAATCGGTTCTTTGTTGGAACGAATTCGGCCCCACCCCGCTTGTACCAGTATCAGAGCGAGGAGCCCAACGCTCACAGAGGCAATAGCGCCGGGCTCGGGGATTGGTTCGCTACGGAATGCCAGTCTGAAATAATGTGGCTCGCCGCCACTTAGGTTGTCGTACTTGATAGCCGCTGTACGGATTTGAATGGCATTGTTGCTCACGATGCCGAACGACTGAACCTCGAAGTCACCACCCAAATCCTCGATACCTGCAATGATGGCACCCGGATCGCCCAGCAACTCCAGCCCGCGAAATGTCCAGGTAACCGGCCCGAACTCGCCGGGAAATCCTTGGAGTCGTCCCCATGCAATTGAAAGATCGAGCCCCTCCGAACCACTGAATTCCGCCACGAGTTGAAAAAGAGGCGGGCCAAAGAGGTTCGTATTGAATTCGCCACCGCTGGCAGTTGGCGAAAGTCCGCCCGTAACGACGGCCGTATTGCTCGTGAAATCCGGAGCGCCTTTCAAATTACCGCGAATCGTATCGCCGATCATGGTCGCTTGAACGGATGTCGGCACGGCCAGGATCGCTGCAAGCAACGCAGTCGGCATAGGAAGGCGAATGCGCGGGCATGCCTTGTTGGTGTTGTCACGATCCGAGAACATTATGTTCTTACGCATGTTGCCCCCTTTTTTTGCCGGATTTGGATCGAGTGTCGCGGCAGCGAATCCTCGCACAAGCAAGCGATTCAAGCATCAGCATTTTTCCGAGCCCCAGGCGGCCACCCAACATCCGTAGCCGCTTGAGCGCGGCTGGTAGGCGTTACCGTGTCCCTTGGCTCGCCTCGGTGACGCCACTGTGGGTATTGTGAACTGCTGGCATCAGGCAGCTCTTTCGGTATTCGAAGAGCACGTCGATTCGTCGCCAACTACTTCTCAGCGTTTGAAAGAAATTGGCGGCGCGACTTCTCTTAGCGTCTCCGCCTTTTTACTCTCCCCAACGGCGGGAGGAGTTTTCGATGGTCTACCGCCGGGCGCTCCTTCAAAAGCCGCAAGCCAGCAATCCTAGGTTTCCTAGCGTTGGGATGCCTACGAAAGCGGAAGCACTTTGTCTGCTTCCCAGCGTCGGGCAGCAGATCCGTCCGCGCTCTTTGTATCTTCGGAAGTTGTGCCGACAACTCCCCCAGCCGCCGCATCGTCCGCAATCGGATCTCGGCCGCCATCCTGCCTGGGCGCCGGCACGATCCGGGCCGGCAGCGGCGACCCTATTTCATCAAATTCGCTTTTTTCGCACCCTGGGACCGCAGACCAGCGCCCCGGCGGCGCGCGGGCGCCGGATCCCTGGACTGAGTGACTACCACCGTTACTGCCACCAAATCCGAGGCGGCCCGAGCATGCAGTGGACGATAACGGCGTAAGAGTATGTTTTGATTGGTGCGGAGCGCGGCCCCGAAAAATCCATCTATCTTAATGAACGAACGACTATTTTCTGACTATCAATTTTTGCGGTGCCCCCAAAGTTGCCCCCATCTAGCGACCATGACCAGGAACTTTCTTGATCGCATGTCGTGTTGACCCTCGCCCGAATGGCCTCAGCAGTAGGTAGGAGCCCTCCTAAAATCCTAGGCGGAAAGAAGTGTCGTTTCATTTGACCAGGAATGTCTAAAATCGTAAATTAATAAATAGTCACCCAAATGGTGACCCCTGCCCGCGTCACCGAAAGGTGCGAGCCCGCGCAAGCCGACTCGCTGAGTAGACGCCGACAGAGGAACAACGGTCGCAGCATTTTGTTGCTGCGGAGGTGTTCTTCGGTCGGCGTTTTTCGTTTCCGCCGACCGAGTTATCCGGAGATAACTCGGAATGAGCGAATCACGTTCCCCTATCCAATCGTTGCCCGACACTGGATTTGTTCGGCTCCCGCAGGTTCTTGCCGTGTTTCCGATCAGCCGTTCCGGCTGGTGGGCGGGAATCAAGAAAGGCGCCTTCCCGAAGCCGGTAAAGCTCGGGCCGCGCGTTACCGCGTGGCGCGTCGAAGACATCCGCGCGTTGCTCGCTCAGTTCTAATCGGACGGAGCAGCCACCATGGAATTCCAATTCATTCGCGTCCTGCGACGATCCGCTCTTCACAATTCAACCAACATCTGCGAGGCGTGTTATGTCACGAAATCGCAGAAAGTCTAAAGGCCGCCGCGAGAGTGGGCCGTTTATTGCCGTCCCGATTGCGGTGATCGAGAGCAAGGAGTATGCGGCACTTCGCGCGTCAGAAGTGAAGTTGATTATCGACCTGCATGCGCAATATCGCGGGTTCAATAACGGCGACCTACAATTGACTTGGGGGGAAATGTCCAATCGCGGTTGGGCCTCGCGTGAGACGCTGGACAACGCAAGACGCCGCCTGTTGGAACGTGGCTTCATCATACTCACGCGCCAAGGCGGACGTCACTGCCCGTCGCTCTACGCATTGAGCTACCTGCCCATCAACGAATGCGGCGGCAAACTCGATGTTTCGTCGACTCCCGTGGCGCCTGCCACATGGCGCGCACGATCGGTGCCACGCGATCCGTGTCAGATTGACCCGAAAGTTGGGCCAATGATGGGAAAGCAAGGGGGCTAGCGGACCGCTGACCGACACGAAAATCGTGTCAGTCGGCCACTTAGGCTGACACGGTTTCCGTGATCCTTCTTAGATCTACCACGGGCGGACGGAACATGAACGCATCAGACCGCGGTGATGGTTACCGCTTCGAACTCGAGAATAGCATCGTTGAGGTAAGCTCGGTTGCTGCGCGTTCCGAACGTGCCGAAATCGCATCAAGACGCAAAATCCACAGCGCGACCCAAGAGGCGAGGGACCGTAATCGCCCCGACATTTGCAGCGAGCGCCAACCGTCGGCGCCCACCGACTGCCTGAGCATCGACAGAATTCGCTCGTTCGCGTCAGTTCAGCATCCTCCCGGATCGCCGGCACGGTGGATCGCCGAACGGCTCGCGGAGTACCTCGCCGCAAAAGGGCACCTCACCCTCGACGACGCGTTCCACGTAAGGCCGGAACGCGGGAACTGGCCCTGGTGGCGCATCGAGCAGCGTGAATGCGAGCGCGCAGCCGCCCGCCGTCTGGTTGATGCGTTCGATGGCATTGTCGCGGACGCCTATCACGCGTTGTGCCGCTTCGCAGACGGCCGTGGACGACACCCGCACCGGGAGTTCCACGACCGCCGCACCCAGGCGCTACAGGAATTTCTACACGTGTTCGGGCGCGTGCCCGCGGACGTTCGCCCGCTGGCGGCCGCGGCTGCAACCTCCTCTCCGATCAGCTTGCAGAGCGGCCGTGGTCCAATCTCCTTGGAGGCGGATGACCCGGGCGCTCGAACCGATCCAGGGACGTGACGGTCTGGCGCTGGTCGTCGGGTCGACTGTTGCGGCGCACCTGGGTACCGATCAGGAGTTCGATTTCGACGAGTCCCCGATCCGAGCGGACATGCGTCGCGCGGTGGTTGAGGAAGACCGCACCGCGCTAGCCAGCGGCACGGGTTACGCCGAGTGGCGGAATCGCTCCTGGGAGCTCCGTAGGGGCGCCGAGACGAAATAGAACACAGGGGGATGACCGTGAACACCATCGTCGACTGGGAAACCATCGAGCGCGACTACCGCGCCGGGATTAAATCCATCCGGCAGATCGCGAAAGAGCAGGGCATCACCCATCGGGCGATCCAGAAGCGGGCGGAGCGCGACCGGTGGGAGCGCGACTTGGCCGCCAGGATCCGCGTCAAGGCCGACGCGGTGGTAGCCAGGGACGCGGTAGCCACTCGAACCTCCCCCTCCAAATCGGCGACCGAGCGCGAAATCATCGAGGCCAACGCCGAGTTGCAGGCCAACGTCATCCGCGAGCACCGAGCCAAGCTCCTGAAGGCCCGGCGGGTCCTCGAAGCGCTCCTGGATGAGATGGAATTCGCCACCGCCAACCACGAGGTCATCTACACCCTGGCCGAGGACATCGCCCGCGGGGAGGACGGCAAGCCGAACCACCGGCAGGTGGAGGCATTCATGCGCGCCGTGGGGCTCGGCGGCCGCGTGGTGACCTTCGAGGCGCTGACCCGGGCGCTGCGTAACGTCATCACCCTGGAGCGCGAGGCGTTCGGCATCAAGTCCGATGGTGGCGACGACGAGCCCGCGATGCCGCTGGTAATCCACGACACGTACCAGCCGCCCGAAGCGGCATGAGCACGGCCCGCTTCCAGCACTACTACCCGCCCGGATCGGGACTCATCCCCGTCGCGTCCCCGTCGCGTCCCCGTCGCGTCCCCGTCGCGTCCCCGTCGCGTCCCCGTCGCGTCCCCGTCGCGTCCCCGTCGCGTCCCCGTCGCGTCCCCGTCGCGTCCCCCGCGCCTGCCGCGGGCGCTTTTTTTCCCAAAGCACCGGCCAGCGGATGTGGAACGAGCTTGTCCGGCAGTGTTCGACGTCGACGCCGGCGGGCGGTGCGACCGGTCAACGATCGGTGCATCGCAATATCGCGGACCTGGGACCTCCGAGACACTGTTCGCCGACGTACCGAGGAGAGCCGGGGGTCAGCATTGTGGGGAGTTAGTGCAACAGTACGCGCGCCTGCGCGCGCGTTGTGGGGTTCATACATGGCGGGGCGTAAAGCAACACGAATACGCCTACACGGCGTTTGCGGCGCCCGAACCCGCCGCGGCACATTGTGCCAGTGCACGAACGTGCCTGGCCGGGGGCGCTGTCGGTTTCATGGAGGGCTTTCGACCGGACCGAAGTCCCTGGACGGCCGGGCGACGGCCCTCTGGAATCTGATCAGTTTCAAACGAGACTTCCGGTCGATCGCTGAGATTAGGCGCTATCTGATGGCGTTGGAGGGGCACACGCTGATCGACCCAGGCCACAACAGCCCGGAATAGCCCGCGCCTCCCTGCGCGCTCAGGCGGCGGCTTCGCCTACGGCGTCCAGTCCTCGGCCGAGGAATTCCAATCGAGAGCACGGAGCTGGGCCACGATAGCGGACCCCGGTAGCCCGTATTCATCCTGGAACCAGACCACGACGACGGACGAATACACCTCGTCTGGGTCGCGCGCAGGCGCCAGAGAGTCGAACCGGGCAACCGTCGTCACTGCCGGCAACATGAACCACTGTATTTCCGTTTCCGAAGCAAGCGGGCCGACCGGATCGAGCCCCGTGACGAGCGGTGGCTGGAGGAATGCCAGTTTCCCGCGGTGGTCTGGAAATAGGCGCTCGGCGGCCTTCACGGCTGCTCGTATCCGCAACTCGGGCGGCATCGGGTACCCGTTGAGCTGCCCGGCGTTAGTGCCGAACTGGTGCAAGTCCGCGAGCGAGATAACCCTGCCGTCGCGAATGTCCACGGACCATCTTTGAATATCCGACAGGGGCGAGTCATCCACGAGTCCGACATCCCGCCTCGGCGAATCGTCGAGGTGCATACCGGCCTTCGCATCCAAGCGGTTGTCCTCCGCGGCAAATTCACGCATCAAGCGTTCGATTCGAGCGCGTTGCTCCTCACGTTCAGCCATGGGGTTCTCCCGAATCAGGTATGTCTGCCAAATCGCACTTCCCCGCCCATGCAACCCCAACTTTCGTAAGCAGGACGTGTAGAGCACCAACCAACTTGCAGCGCGCAGGCTTTGGAACTGTTTCGCAACCGTTCGTAAAGGGTTAGGCAACCGCTTTGGACCCGCCAAGCTTCAACAAGATCCGGTTAAGCGCGCTGCGCTTCAATCAGTCTCAATCGGCGGCGCCAGCCCTCAGTATCGACCTCCTTGCACTAGCACGGCCATGCAATCGAGCCGTGCCTTATCCGCGTCAGTCAGTCGCACATCAGCCGCGGCGAGGTTGTTCTCCAGGTTCCTGAGCTTCGTCGTTCCGGGGATCACGTGGACATCGTCGCCCTGCGCCAGGACCCACGCGATCGCCACCTGCCCGGCATTCGCGCCGTGCGCCGCCGCGAGCGATTCGATTTCCCGGACGAGCGCGAGGTTCGCGTCGAAGGCCGCTCCCTGGAACCGTGGCTGGCCGACCTTGCGGTAGTCGTTCGGATCGGCGTTCCACGCCTGCGTGAACGCGCCCGTCAGCAGGCCGCGGCCCAACGGCGAGTAGGACACGAACGTCACGCCCAGCGCGCGGCACGCCGGCAGGATTTCCGTCTCGACGTCGCGCGAAAACAGCGAGTACTCCGTCTGCAGCGCGGCGATTGGGTGGACGCGATGCGCCCGGCGCAGGTTGTCGGCGTCGACCTCGGAGAGGCCGAGTTCGCAGACCTTGCCCTCCTCGACCAGCCGCGCCATCGCACCGACCGTCTCCTCGATGGGGAGCGCGGGATCCTGCCGGTGCAGATACAGCAGATCGATGCGATCGGTCTGCAGCAGGCGCAGGGACTGCTCCACCGCGCGGCGGCAGTTCGCCGCGGATCCATCCATGCCGGTGACCATGCCGTTGGTCGGATCGATCTTGAATCCGAACTTGGTGGCGATGAACACCTTGTCCCGCAGGCCGACGAACGCCTTGCCGACGATGCGCTCGTTGGCGCCGTTGCCGTACATCTCGGCGGTGTCGAAGTGGTCGACGCCGCGTTCGACCGCGGCGTGCAGCAGGGCCACGCCCTCCTCATCCGCAACCGGCTTGCCGTAGAACACCGACATCCCCATGCAGCCGAGACCGATGGCGTTGACGTCGCGGCCGGTTCTTCCGAGCTTTCTCCTGATCATTGGTTCTCTCCTACGTGATTGCAGCGCGAGGCGTACGGTCCGTGGTATACGGCGCGCGTCATCGCCCGCCCCTGGGTGGACTCAACGCGACGGCGCGGACCTGGCGAGTTCCTCCACGCGAATGAGGGCACGCTCGACGGCCGCGGCGTCGATCCGGTCGG
Organism: Gammaproteobacteria bacterium; assembly: GCA_050183625.1. GTDB lineage: Bacteria > Pseudomonadota > Gammaproteobacteria > JADZEE01 > JADZEE01 > JBFXBD01. The sequence goes on along the minus strand of JBFXBD010000024.1, from coordinate 2,533 downwards.
TCAGATGCGCGCCGCGCGCCTTCGTGAGCATTTCTGGCAGCCGGGCGCGCAGGGTCGCAATCGCCCACGGCAACATCTCGCCGCAGGCGACGCGATCGAACGGCACCCAGTGATTCACCACGACTTCCCCCTGGCCCGTGCGATGGTGGTAGTGATAGTGCGGCTCGTCATCGAAGCAATCGAACCGCAGGTACTCGTGGCCGTCCGCGGCCCCGAAGACGTGGATGCTGACGCCGCCATCGGCGATGTCCCGACCGTCCGCGACCAGGGCCTCGAAGCGTGCGAGCGCCACCGGGTCGCCGGCATAGGAGGCGCGCAGCGACTCGCGATTGATTTGCCTCGGCTCGACACCGAAGCGCAGCACGCCGGCATCGATCAGCGTGGTCCGAGCCGGATCCGACGGCTCGGGCGGGATGTTGTAGATGGTACCTGGGGTCATTGTTGGCCACCCTCTGATCTGGGCGTGGGGCATTCGGCTGTCGTTCGCGAGAACGTCATCGCCTCCGCAGACTTGCGCACCTCAACCGGCAAGCACCTTGCGGATGCTGCAATCCGATTGATACGCGTCTTGAATCGCATCGCTGCCGCGCGGCTCCTCCCTCCGGATGGAAATGGGCGACAGCCAACGGCAGGCTGCCCGGGAATACTCATTCCGCGAAGAACCTCTCGCGCGCGTCGTTGAAGAAGGCGTGCCCCGCGGGCAGGCAGTGGATGTATTCGAGATAGTGGCCAAGGATCGCGCGCGTATCGAGGTACATGTACTTCAGGATGTCTTCGTACTGCCCCTGGAACACGATCCGGAAATTGTTGCGCGCAGCCTCCCCGAGGACATGCTCCCAATCCGAATCCTCGTAGACCATGTGGGCGACGTGGTGCAGCCGAAGCAACTGGCCAGGCTCCGGCGCGGGCGAATCCCAGAAGGTGACCTCGCCCGCGGACGCCTGCGCCGTTCGCGTGACCTCCTGGATCTGAATCATGATGTCGCCGACCCAAGTCTTGGCGTCGGTGAGAAAAGCGCCCGACGCGGCCTGGAGTACCGGCGAGGACTCCCACCTGCGAACGCCGAAGTGGGCTTCCATGGCGCGCTTGGCGGCCGCCATGTCCCTCGTTTGGTAGGCGAGCTGGAACAGGTTTGGCAGGAAGATTCCGCCAGCCTCGTTCCTGAATGCATTGACGCGCATCGAGGGACTCCTTTGCTTCGCGCTTTTCAGATTCATCCTGCTTGCGCGCCTCGGGCGCGGCGCTCCGATGAAGGGGGGGCCACGGAGCCTCGGCCGCGGTGACAAGTGCGGGGCACACCCTGGCGACATGCCCACACCCCCGAACGCTATTGCCGCTGTAGGTTCTCCACGTAAGCAGTCACCTGGGCCGCTAGGCCTACATAGAATCGACGCATGGCGGGCTCGGTCACGAACCCGAGATGGGGCGTCGCGACGACATTGTCCAGCTTCAACAGGGGGTGCTCTTTCGGCAGCGGTTCCTGGTCGAACACGTCCAGTCCGGCGCCGGCGATCCGCTTCGTCTTCAGGGCGGCGATGAGGGCCTGTTCATCGACAATCGGTCCACGCGAGGTGTTGATGAGAAAGGCGGTCGGCTTCATCGCGTTCAGTTCCTTCTCGCCGACGAGGCCACGGCTGCGATCGCTCAGGACGTAATGGAGCGTCACGATGTCGCTCTCGCGAAAAAGCGTCTCCTTGTCCACGAGCCGGGCGCCGGCTCGTACCGCCGCTTCGGGCGAAAGGTTCTGGCTCCAGGCCAAAACGTTCATGTCGAACACGCGGCCGTACTCGGCCATCCTGGCGCCGAATCTCCCGAGCCCCACCACGCCCAACGTCTTCCCCTCCAGTGACATTCCGAGGGTCTGTCGCCATTCGCCCCGACGCAGGTGTCCGGCGGCACTCGGGATGCCACGGATCGTGGCCAGGAGCAGGCCCCACGCGAACTCTCCCGTGGAATTGCCTGCCACCGGCATGTCTGCCGGCGCGTCGCCCTTCAACACTTCAACGCCGCGCTCCGCCGCGGCGGCGAAATCGATCACGCGGACGTACGGATCCGAGGCAACCAGCGCCTTGAGGTTGGGAAGCTTCTCGAAGGTTACGCGCGTGAACGGAAACCGGTCGCGCAAGGTGCATATCACGTCGAAGCGATGAAGTTTTTCGGCAATGTCGCCTTCGGCCACCGCTTCCCTGAAGACGGTGATCTCCGCCCGCTTCTCGACTTCGGACCAGTCCGCGAGCGCCAGGGCGACCCCTGCGTAGTCATCGAGAATTGCAATCTTCAGCATCGACTGCCCCTATGTCTTGGGCGTCACGTGCCCGGCTTGTGGGGGATGGGGATCGTACCCCCTGTCTCGTACATGTACGTATACTAGTATGTTGGTTACAGGCTGCTCCGGGCCGTGCACCACATCATACGTTAGTTCTTAAGGGGTGCCGTAAACGTGCTGCAGCCCGAGCTTGAGTCGACCGGACTTCGCCTCGCGCGCCGGATGCGCGCGGCGCGCGTTTGTCGCCAGGAAGTCGATGGCGTTCAT
>JBFXBD010000023.1:5178-90330 GCA_050183625.1 Gammaproteobacteria bacterium | reverse complement strand
TCCGCTACGAGTTCGGCAGCCTGCCCACCGCCTGGAGCATGTTCGTCGGCACGACGGACGAGTGGGAGTGGTTCTCGGTCTGGCTGACGCTGGACAAGCCGCACGAGCGCGTAGCGCTGTTTTCGTTCGCGGGCGACGGCGCGGTGCAAACCGGCTGGCAGGGCACACTGCTGGGGGGCGATGATTTCATCGACACCCGCGGCGATCAGGAACTGCAGGCGCGCGGGTTCGTCGACGCGCTGATCGCGCTCACCGGCGCGACGCTCGTCTAGACGGAACAAGCCGGCCGCGAGCGCGCGGTCGAACTCGGCCAAGGGGAGCAGCGGCGGCACCGATGCACGTTCCGCCACCCATCCGCTTGACGATGCGGCGGGTGCGGCAAACACGGTGGCCGGCGCGGCTAGAGCGCCCGGCCCGGCTCCCGGTTTCCAGCGTGCACGTCGCACCGCCCGAGTCCTTCGAAGAGCGCCTGAGTTCCTCGCTGGTGGCGCACGGCAAGGCCCCCGACGGGTTGCCGCGCCAGACGCGCGCGCTGCCCAAGGCGCGGCGTGAGGATTTCTCCCGGCTCGTCGCCCGCCTGGGGCTGGTCTCCGAGCGCGATCTGGCCGATGCCCTGTCCGAACTCACCGACGCCGAACCGGTGCGGGAGGCGGTCAACCGGCCCGCACGAATGCGAATCGATTGATTTACGCCGCCATTACCATCGATTTCACAATTTTTTGCGCTTGCGCGATCCCCGGGAACGGGAAAGACTTGAACTCCTGCCGTTGGGGGAACTTTCAAGGGGAGACGCATGAGAGCAAATAGCTTCCGTCGCGCATTTTCGGGGATCGGATGCGCAATGGTGGTTTCGAGCGTCGCAGCCGGCACAATAACCACCTCCGGAACGGTGTCTCCTGCAATCATGCCCGGCGACGGAATTCTGAGGGTAACGGAACTCTATATTGCCCACGTTCCAAATTCCGTCGGCTCGGTTGAACTTGGCGATGCCGCGATCCTTCAGGCGAATTTCATAGACATCGGCAACGCCAGCAACAGCACTGGGACGCTCTTGGTTGGTAGCGGATCGTCGGCCTCGGCAAGCCTCGGAATCGAAGTTGGGGAGGCACCAGGCGCGCATGCCACGCTCGAAGCGACCGGCGCTGGAAGCCGCATCGAGTCAGGTCACTTTCTGCTCGGTGGGAACACCGGATCCACAGCACATATCACTGCTCGATCCGGCGGCTCGATATCCGCAAGTGGAATGGTTGGAATCCGTAATGGAACTCTGAACGTTCTCTCGGGAGGCGTGCTGACTGTCAATGCGGCAAGCCTCGAGGCAAATCCATTCCAGCAAAACACCGCGCTGATCAGGTCTCTGACGCCAGGCAGCAGATTGAACGTCAATGTCGTTGGGGACGGTTCAAGAATTCAATTCGTGGCGCGCGGAGGGGCCCCCGCCAATACGTTCGTGGGGGGGGTCATATTCAACAATTCCACAGGTGATGACTCGCTATCTGTGCAGGACGGCGGCTCAATTAGCGGTAGCGTTTTAGCGATCGATGGTCGATTTGACCTCGACGGGCCTGGATCGCGAGTAGATCTGACTCGCGATTGCGATCCCGCCTGTGACGACAACGCGCGGTCGACGGACATCACTGGATTCTTTCTGCAAGGCCGTTTCGTCGCCCGCACGGGCATCATTTCGAACGGCGGGGTACTGAACATTCACCGGGACGCCGGAGAGGAGGGGGTTGCTGCTGCGTGGATCGGCACTGCGGTTAACAGGCTGGACGATGTCGACCAGTTGGATCAATCCACGTCAGGCTTTCTGCTTTTCACCAGACTGGCTTCCAACGCGAGTCTGACGGTTACCGGGTCTGGCAGTAGCCTGCTGGTCGATACCGGGAGTCCGGGGCGCGACGCGGAGCTCGTGGTCGGAACGACCGCGAACGTCAGCATGCTAGATGGAGACGCCCGCGCAATCGGAGGTCTACGTGTCCTGGATGGCGGTTTGGTGCGAGTCACTTCGGCGAGCGGTATCGCGCGTACACTTGTCGCTGGCACCCCAGGCGACGTCGCGACCATCGACGTCGATGGCGACGGCTCGCTGCTTGATGCGGGAGACTGGTTCAGCGCCGGAATCCTGACGACCGCGACAATACTGACGGTTTATCCCGGTGCCGCTGATAGCTATATGCACGGCATCTCGACTGGTGTTGGCGGTGTCGCACACGTCAACGTAGCGCAAGGCGGTGAGTTGCGTGCCGATCAGATTCGAATCGGTGCGAACTCGGTACTGACGGGCAGCGGCACGCTGACGGGCAACGTCGGGAACAGCGGCACGTTACTGCCCGGAAACTCGTCGGGCACGATGCATATCAATGGCGATTTAGTCCTCGATGACTCGTCGGTGACGATTATCGAGATCGGCCCCGCCGAGCATGATTTCATCGACGTTACCGGCACCTTGACCTTGGGCGGCCATCTCAAGGTCATGTTGCTCGGTGGGTTCGTACCAAGTTCCAACGATCCCTTGACCTTCCTGCTGGCAGCGAAGATCCTCGGCTCATTCTCGAGTATCGAGTTGCCGGTCGTGGCCGGGAAGGTCTTTGACGTTGAATTCAGCGCCAGCGCGGCATCGCTTTCCGCGGTACCTCTTCCAGCCGGCGTTTGGTTGTTTGCTTGCGCATTAACATTCATGGTACGCATTCGACGCCTTCAGCCCGGTACCTTGTAATACGATTCCCTCGAGGAGGGCTTCTCCTTCGAATACGCGACTGACTGGCGCCGGGCGCGCTTGGCCTGCCCGATCTCGCCCCACGTTGCCTTGGACGGCCCGGCACCCGCATTAGCTACGGTACGACGTTTCCTGGAGACCCTGCTACCCGAAGGCCGGGCCCTGGATGTCGTGGCAACCACCCACCGGGTCGCTCTTAAACGATCCCAACGGGCTGACGCGTGTGCCCGGCCAGGAAGCCTGACGCGTCACCGTGAACTCGACCACTCGTTTGCGATGGCCTTCGGCGGTTGCCGCGCCGGGCTTCGCTCGGTCAGAATGGATGGCGCCGCGGCTACCGCGCTCAGTGCGCGCGTGCAACACATCTGGTACGGCGGATTCGCATTCCGGTGGAGAGGGACGCCATGCACAAGGACGGAAATCCCGGGATCGTAGCGGTCGCACTATCGCTCATCGTCGCCCTGCCCTGTTTCGCAGCATACGGAGCCACCTATGAGGCCTATGCGGAGGTCGATTGGGAGTCCGGTTACGGATTCGCAAGCGACAGCCGCGGGCCGGAGTCCTCCGCAGCGCTCGTTGCCGAAGCCGCGGTATCGCAGGGGCTCGCGCAGGCGAGCGTCGATCCCGGCGCGAACGTCGCGCTCAAGGTGGAGGGCATCTCGGCGGGTGGCAACGTATGGAACGTGCTCACGGCTCGGGTACTGTGGGTGCTCCCGATCACGAATACGACGCAGACTTACCAGCATTACCGGGCGACCGTTTCGTTGCCGGCAATTTCCCTGGAGATCCCCACCGCGGTCACGTCGCTGGAACCGCGCAACACCGCCCGTTACCAAATCCGGCTCGACATCGACGGTCGCTCCGTATTTTCGTCGTCGGCGACATTGCTGAGCGGCGCGCGGGTCCCAGGTGCTCGTGAACTCATTCGCAACGGAACGGAACTCGATCCGATTTTCGTCCCGGCATTGGTCCCGCCTCTGGTGGATTTCCTGCCGTACGTCGGGGTCGTCGACATCGGGGATTACGCCCCGGGCAGGACCTTCACCGCGAGCTATCACCTCGAGGTCGGAATCGAGTTTCCCGGACTCGAAGCCGGGGCGTTCGCATCGATTGGCGACCCATCGAACCCGCAGGGTGGGTCCGTGCAGTTCGTATCCGAACCCAGCCCGGTTCCACTGCCCGGTGCGTTCATGCCCTTTGCCGCTGCCGCAGCGGCGCTGGCGGCGCATCCGCGCCGCTCGTCTCGAAAACCTTCTTCTGGAGCCACGTCATTTCCGTCCCTGATCGGCCAGTCAGATTCGGGCAAGATGCACTGCGTCAATATCCAAGCCTCGTGACGCTGCGCTCACGCTGACCGGCGGGCGCCTGCCGCGCCGCCAAACGTCACGGCGAACCCGGGCGCCACGAAGTCGCAAATTCGACGGGCTCGGTCGAGGCCGGCCCGTTCGCGTAGCGCGGCCCGGGTATGGGTTTTCGTCGAAACCGGAGGGCACCCCATGCAGTCGGCAGGTTTTTCCCGCGGCGCCACGCTCGCCGCGTTATTGCTGTTCGGAACCGCTTGCGTTGCCCAGGACGGCACGCAGTTCCAGGGCACGATAGGCAGGGACATCCGCGATTCCACGCCGCACTTCCCGAGTGCAGCGGGCACCCGCCCCGGCGCCCCGAACGTCGTCATCATTCTGGCCGACGATCTCGGCTATGCCGATCTCGGCGCCTACGGATCGGAAATCGAGACACCGGCGCTCGACCGCCTCGCGGCGAGCGGCCTGCGCTACAGCCGGTTCACGGCCACCGCGATCTGCTCGCCGTCGCGTGCCGCGCTCCTGACCGGCCTGAATCACCATTCCGCCGGGCTCGGCTGGCTGGCCAATGCGGATTGGGGCTATCCGGGCTATCGGGGCGAACTGACCCGCGACGCCGTGACGCTTGCCGAGATTCTCCAAACCGCGGGCTATGCGACCATGATGGTCGGCAAATGGCATCTCACGGCCAGCGAGGATCTGACCCCCGCGGGCCCCTTCGACAACTGGCCGACCGGTCGCGGCTTCGATCGCTACTACGGATTCATCGACGGCGAAGTGAGCCAGTGGTACCCGCATCAGCTGATCTCCGACACCCGGTTCATCGCACCGCCGGCCGACGGATCCTTCTACCTGCCGGATGCCTTGACCGACCACGCCGTGCGGATGATCCACGAACTCCGCAATGCCAGGCCTGACAAGCCGTTCTTCCTTTACTACGCGACCGGCGCGACGCACGCGCCGCACCACGTCAAGCCCGCCGATCGGGACAAGTATCGCCATCGGTTCGACGAGGGCTGGGATGCGATCCGGGCGCAGCGGCTGGCGCGGCAGAAGGCGATCGGTCTCGTGCCGCGCAACACCGCGCTCGCCCCCTACAGCCCGGGGGTCGTGCGCTGGGATTCGCTGGGCGCGGATCAGAAGCGGATGTACGCCCGCCTGCAGGAGAACTACGCCGGCTTCGCGGACAATCTGGATCAGAACGTGGGCCGCCTGCTCGACTACATACGCTCGATCGGCGAGCTCGACAACACCATCGTCGTGTTCACGTCGGACAACGGTGCCAGCCGCGAGGTCGGCGTCGAGGGCACCACGAACGCGCCCGGCCATTTCTATCACTTCCAGCCCGCCACCACGGCCGGGAACCTGCGCGACTACGATGCCGTGGGCTCCTGGCGCACCCATCCGCACTACCCGCACGGCTGGATGCAGGCCAGCAACACGCCGTTCATCCAGGCCAAGCGCTCGACATTCGGCGGCGGCATCAACGTACCGTTCATCATCTCGTGGCCGAAGGGTTTGCCGGCGCGCGGTGAGGTACGCAGCCAGTTCCACCACATGACGGACGTGACGCCCACGCTGCTCGAACTGCTGCACATCGACGCACCTGCCACCTACCAGGGCCGCCCGGTCAAGCCCATGGAAGGCGTGAGCATGGTTTACAGCTTCTCATCGGCCGAGGAGCCGACGCGCAAGCACGGCCAGTATTACGAAATCGAGGGCCAGCGCGCCTATATCGACGGCGACTGGAAGATCACCAACTGGCGGCCGGAAGACAAGCACTACGACGAAGTGCCGTGGCACCTCTACAACCTGCGCGAGGATTTCTCCGAGACCCGCGACCTCTCCCAACGCTATCCGCAGCGCGTGCGCGAGCTGGAACGCAAGTGGTGGGACGACGCGCGGCGCTACAACGTGCTCCCCGTCAACGACCAGCCGCTGCTCGACCGCGCGCCCTGGGTGCCACCCGGTGCGCAGGCGCTGCGCGAACATTTCGAGTACGACACGAGCGACATCGACATTCCGGGCCCCGCCCAGCCGGTGCTGATTGGGCGCAGCTACACCATCACCGCAGTGATTGATCGCCGCAGCGACAGCGACGGTGGCGTCATCGTGGCCCGCGGCGACGTGTACTCGGGCTGGAGCCTGTTCGTGCACGACAACCGGCTGGTATACGAGAACAATCTGCCGAACATCGGCGCGCGCATCGTCTCGAACGCAGCGCTCCCCGTCGGCCGCACCGAGGTGGGATTCCGATTCGATCTGACGCGCAAGCCCGGCCCCCTGTCGGGCCGCGGCACGCTGTACGTCGGCGGCAAGGTCGCAGGCACGACGGACCTGCCGATGCCCATACTGATGGGCTGGGAGCATCTCGAGGTGGGGCAGGACTCGCGCACGCCGGTTTCGAGCTGGTATGCGTCGCCGGCGACGTTCACCGGGCGCGTCGAACGCCTGCGTTTCGATCTGGACCCGTATCCGCCGCGCCCGTCACGCACGGCGGGGAAGCAGTGACGCGAGTCCCGGGCAAATGTGCCACAGCGGGATCCGCGCAGTCGCATCCGGGCGGTCGACGAACGTGAGTCAATCGTTGCGGCCGGCGATCCGCAGGCGCGCCGTCATGTCGAGGTACTGGTCAGGCTGAGCGGCGCGAGGCTCGCCTGGACCTGGAACGGCCCGCGAACGGCTGTCGGGCCCGGCCAGGGACAGCGGCGGCTACCGTGCACGGTCCGCGTCACATCCGCTTGACGATCCCGCGGGTGCGGCGAACACTGTGGCCGGCGCGGCTAGAGCGCCCGGCCCGGCTCCTGATTTCCAGCGTGAACTCCGCACTGCCCGAGTCCTTCGACGAGCGCCTGATTTCCTGGCTGGTGGCGCATGGCAAGGCCGCCGACGGGTTGCTGCGCCAGACGCGTGCGCTGCCCGAGGCGCGGCGCGAGGATTTCTCCCGGCTCGTTGCCCGCCTGGGGCTGGTCTCGGAGCGCGATCTGGCCGATGGCCTGTCCGAACTCACCGGCGCCGCGCCGATGCGGGAGGCGGACTATCCGGATCTGCCACTGTTCGAAAACGAGCTGCCGGTGAAGTTCCTGCGTGCCGCCGGGGTGCTGCCGGTGGCCGAGCGCGACGGTACGGTCGTGGTTGCCTGCGCCTGCCCGCAGGACGACTACACCGCGCGGGCGCTGGCGCTGGCCCTGGATCGCCCGATCGACCTGCGCACGGCCACCGGCGCCGAGATCGCGCGGCAAATCGATCGCCTCTATGGCGGCAAGGACGTGGCGCCCGAGCCGGTCGATCCCGGCGCCGGGCCGACCGCCGAGGAAATCGACGACATCGACGCGCTGCGCGACCGTGCCAGCGAAGCGCCGGTGGTGCGGCTGGTGAATCACCTCATCACGCGCGCGGTCGAACTGGACGCCTCGGACGTGCACCTGGAACCGTTCGAACACCGGCTGCGGGTGCGCTACCGCATCGACGGCGTGCTGCGGGAAATCGACGCGCCTGCCGCGCGCATGGCCGCCGGGGTCGTCTCGCGGGTGAAGCTGCTCGCGCGGCTGAACATCGCCGAGCGCCGGCTGCCGCAGGATGGCCGCATGATGCTGCGGGTGCAGGGCCGCGACGTCGATCTGCGCGTGTCGACCGTGCCGACCCTGCACGGTGAGAGCGTGGTCCTGCGCCTGCTCGACCGCGAAACCGTCGAGTTGGACTTCGACGCCCTGGGTTTCGATCCCGCGGTGCGCGCGCGCTTCGAGGCGGCGATCTGCCTGCCGCACGGCATCGTGCTGGTCACCGGCCCGACCGGCAGCGGCAAGACCACCACCCTCTACACCGCGCTGCGACAGTTGAATACGCTCGAGCGCAAGATCCTGACGGTGGAGGATCCGATCGAATACCAGCTCGAGGGCGTGAACCAGATCCAGGTCAAGCCGCAGATCGGCCTGACCTTCGCCAACGCGCTGCGCCACATCATGCGCCAGGATCCGGACGCGATCATGGTCGGCGAGATGCGCGACCTGGAAACCGCCCGCATCGCCGTGCAGAGCGCGCTCACCGGGCACCTGGTGCTGTCCACGCTGCACACCAACGACGCCGGCGGCAGCATCACCCGCCTGCTGGACATGGGCGTGGAGGACTACCTCATCACCTCGACGGTGAACGGCGTACTCGCGCAACGCCTGGTACGCAGGCTCTGTCCGCAGTGCAGGGAGCCGTACGAGGCCGGCGCGGATCAGGTCGCGCACCTGGCCGAGCACGCCGCGGCCCACGCCGGTCCGGTGCGACTCTACCGCGGGCGCGGTTGCGCGGCGTGCGCGCATGGCGGCTATCGCGGCCGGCTGGCGATCGTGGAGTTCATGCCGATGAGCGAATCGCTCCGGGCCCTCATCCTGCGCCGTGCGGACGCCGGCGCGCTGCAGGCCCAGGCAATCGCCGAAGGCATGCGCACGCTCGAGCAGGACGGGCTGGCCAAGGCGCTGGCCGGTGCGACCAGCATGGACGAAGTGCTGCGGGTCACGCAGGACGCCGGCTGATGCCGCGGTTCCGCTACAAGGCGGTGGCTCCCGGCGGCGAGATCGTCGAAGGCGAGGCGGACGCGGCCAGCCGCCAGGCGCTGATCGACCGCCTGCACGCCAGCGGCCACACGCCGCTGCGCGCCGCCGCCGTGGATGGCGGCGGCCGATCCGCCGCGCGCGTCGTGCTGGCGCGCCGCCGCGGCCTGGGCCGGCGCGACGTGCTCGAACTGACCTCGCAGCTCGCCACGTTGATCGGCGCCGGGCTGGATCTCGACCGGGCGCTCACGGTGATGCTCGACGTCGGCGCCAGCGCGCCCCGGATGCAGGTACTGGAGAGACTGCGGCGCGACATCCGCGCCGGCAGCGCGTTGTCGCAATCGCTGGCCGCGCAGGGTGCGCTGTTTTCGCGCTTCTACGTGAACATGGTGCGCGCCGGCGAAGCCGGAGGCGTGCTCGCTGAAGTGCTGCAGCGGCTGGCGCAGTACCTCGAACGCGCCCAGGCATTGCGCGACGGCATCCGGGGCGCGCTGCTGTACCCGGCGATCCTGCTCGCCGTGGCGGCGTTGTCGATGCTGGTGTTGCTCACGGTGGTGCTGCCGCAGTTCCGCGATCTGTTCGCGCAGATGGACGCACAGCTTCCGCTGCTCACCCGCATCGTGCTCGCCTGCGGCGACGCGCTGCGCCACTGGGGCTGGCTCGCGCTGCTGGCCGTTGGTGCCGCCGGCGCGTGGCTGGCCTGGCGGCTGGAGCGCGAGCCGCACCTGCAACTGCACCGGGACCGCCTGCTGCTGCGCCTGCCGCTCATCGGCCAGATCGTGCTGCGTGCCGAGGTTGCGCGTTTCGCCCGCACGCTCGGTACGCTGCTCGGCAGCGGGGTGACGCTCATCACCGCGCTGGCGATCGTGCGCGAGACCATGACCAACCGCGTGCTCGCGGAACTGATCGGCGCGGCCGCGGATCGCATCCGCCAGGGCGGCGGCCTGTCCGAGCCGTTGCGCGCCGCCAACGTGCTGCCCGCGCAGGCGATACATCTCATCCGCGTCGGCGAGGAAACCGGCGAGCTCGATCGAATGCTGCTGCGGATTGCCGACATCTACGACAACGAGGTCGCGGTGGCGGTACGCCACGCCCTCGCGGTGCTGGAGCCGGCGTTGATCGTGCTGCTGGCGCTGGGCGTGGCGATCATCGTTCTGTCGCTGCTGCTGGCGATCCTGGGCGTGAACGACCTGCCCGTCTGAACCGAAACCCGTATCCGAAAGGACCCGAGCGCATGCATCCGACGCAGACACGCCACGGCGGCTTCACGCTCATCGAGATCCTGGTGGTGGTCCTGATCCTGGGGCTGCTGGCGAGCGTCGTCGCGCCGAACCTGCTCGGCAAGGTCGGCGGGGCCAGGGCCAAGGCCGCCAAGGTGCAGGTCGAGGATCTGGGTGCGGCGCTGGATCTGTACTACCTGGAGGTCGGCGCCTACCCGACCACCGAGCAGGGCTTGAACGCACTGGTCGAGCGCCCGGCCGGCAGCGACCGCTGGAACGGTCCCTACCTGAAGAAGACCCAGGTGCCCAGGGATCCCTGGGACCGCGACTATCACTACCGATCCCCGGGCGAGCACGGCCCGTACGATCTGTACAGCTACGGCGCCGACAACGCCGAGGGCGGCACCGACGACGGCGCCGACATCGTGAGCTGGAAATGATTCCGCGCGCCGCCGGCTTCACCCTGCTGGAGGTGCTGCTGGTCCTCATCATCTTCGGCGTCGCGGCCGCGATCGCGGTGCCGCGCGTGGCCGGCGCCCTGCGCGCAGCGGAGATCGACGCGGCGGCACGTGGCCTGGCGGCGTCGATGCGCCATGCCCGGGGGCGGGCGATCGCCGTGCACCGGGAGCAGCGCGTAGCGCTGGATCTGGAACGGCGCCGGTACTTCATACCCGGCCGCGAAACACCGGTCGCGTTGCCGGAGGACGTGGACATCGAACTCGTAACCGCGCGTTCGCAACGCCAGGGCGTGCGCAGCGGCACGATTGCGTTCCATCCCGATGGCAGCGCGACCGGCGGCCAGATCCGCCTGTCCGGCGCCGGTCGGCACCATGTCGTCGACATCGACTGGCTGACCGGCGCGGTGCGCCTGTATGAGTGATCCGTCGCGCGCGCCCCGGTCCGCGCCGCGCGTGCGCGCGGGCGGCTTCATGCTGCTGGAGGTCCTGGTCGCATTCCTCATCCTGGCGCTGTCCGTGCCGGTGCTGATGCAGGCCCTGGGTGGCGGACTGCGCAACGATCGCCAGGCCGGGCAGTACGGGCGCGCAATCTCGGTCGCCGAGTCGGTGATCGCGGCCGCCGGCGCGCAGGGCACGCTGCCCGCCGGGCGCCTGCACGGCCACACGGACGGCCTGGACTGGACGCGCGAAGTCGAGCCGTACGGCGACACGGACGACGACGGCACCGCGCCGCTGCGACCGATGCGCATCATCGTCACCGTGCGCACGCCGGTCCCTGCGAAGCGCGAGTTCCGGATGCAGACGATTCGGCTCTCGGCTTCGGGCGATTCGGGATGAAGCGTGGCGCGGCGCGCGGTTTCACGTTGATCGAGCTTCTGCTTGCGCTGATGCTGCTTGCGCTGATGACGGCGGTGCTGTTCTCGGCGCTGCACACTGCCAATCGCGCCTGGCGCGCGGGCGCGGGCAGTGCGAACGCGGCCGAGTCGGCGGCGCTCGCGGAGGCGTTCGTGCGCAGGTCGGTTTCGCGCCTGGTGGTTCGTCCAGGCGCGCTCGGCCCGGTGGCAGGGCCGCTCGTCGGCTCGGCTTCCGCGTTCGAGTTCCTGGCGCCGGCGCCCACCGCCGCGGATCTGCCGGGTCTGTACAGGATCCGCATCGCGGCCGAGGCCGGGGCCGGCGACGATCCGATCCGGCTGGTGCTGCGCTACCGGCTGCTGCGTCCGCAGACCACCGCCGAGTCGCTCGACGACGCGCCCGCGCACACGTTGCTGGACGGCCTGGACTCGGCCACGTTCCGCTTCCTCGGCAACGGTTCGTCCGCCCCCGTGGGCGAGTGGGCCGAAACCTGGGAAGCACGCGGAAATCCGCCGTCGGCCATTGCGGTCGATCTGGTACTCGCCGGCGGCGCGACGCGCGCATGGACCGTGCCGGTATACGCGCTCCAGCCCTTGCCGCCCCGGCGCGGGAGTCGGCGATGAGCGCCCGCGGCGGCCGGCGCCAACGCGGCATCGCGCTGGTCATCGTGCTGTGGATCGTCGCTTTGCTCGCGGTGCTGGTCGGCACGCGGACCATGGAAGCGCGCAGCCGCCTGCAGCTCGCCCGCTACCAGGCCGAGGCCGCCCGTGCCGCCGCCGCCGCGCAGGCCGGCGCCTACTACGCCCTGTGGCAGATGACGCTGGCGCCGCAGTACCAGCGCATCGCGCCCGACGGCGCGCCGCACGATATCGATCTGGGCGGTGCGGTCGCGCGTGTTAGCATTGCCGGCGATGCGGATCGGGTCGACATCAACACCGCGCAGGAGGAGGACTTGGCGCAGTTGTTCGAACGCTTCGGCGCCGCACCGAACTCCACGCGCGCGCTGGCGCAGGCCGTGATGGACTTCCGCGACGCGGACGCCATGCGCCGCCCCGCCGGCGCCGAGGACGAGGACTACCGCAACGCCGGCCTGGACCACGGCCCGCGCAACGGCCCGTTCCTGCACCCGGACGAACTGGCCCAGGTGCTCGGCATGCCCGACGATCTGTTCCGGCGCGTGCGCGCGCACGTCACCATCGCGCGCACCGGAACCGCGGCGTTCGCGGCATTCATCGCCGCCTCGCGTGCCCGGGCGTCCGGCGTGTCCCCCACCGCGATCGTACCCAACGTCACCTACGCCATCGACAGCACCGGCAGCGCCGGACAGGCGCGGACGAACGTCAGCGTGCTCGCCGTCGCCACCGGCAATCGCGCGGTGCCCTATCGCATCGTGGCCTGGGACGGCGCGCCGCCGGCGGCGCAGGAATGAAGGCAGGGACTCATACGCCGGACGTGCGGGCATTTCTCGCCTGGTGGCGCGACGGCCTGGCGGCGCTCGTGCCCGAGCGCGTCATGCGGCGCGTGCGCCGGCCGCGCCGGCACCTTTCCATTGCCGCGCGCGAGGGCGGATTCGATCTGCACGTCCTGCGCGAGGATGTCGACGCGCCGGTCGCCTCGCTCGCGCTGGCCGGCAACGAGGGCGCGCGCGCGGCGCTGGCGCCATGGCTCAGGCGCCACGCGCACGCAATCGCGGACGTGCGCCTGGCGGTGGATCCGGCTGGCGCCCTGGTGCGCACGCTGACGATGCCGCGAGAAGCCGGCGCCGATCTCGCCGACGCGCTGCGCTTCGAGATCGACCGGCAGACGCCGTTTGCCGCCGACGCGGTGTACTTCGGCTTTCGCGCCGAGCCCGACGGCGCCCACCTGCAGGTGACGCTGGCCGTGGTCCCGCGCGCCAGGCTCGATCCCGTGCTCGCCGCGCTCGTACCGCTCGGGCTGACGCCGGGAGCGGCGCAGATCGGCGATCCGCGCGCCGCCGGCATCCGTGTCGCGCTGGGAAACGATGGCGCCGGCGGCGATGGTCCGCGTCGCGGTCTGCGTGCCGCGCTCCTGGCCACGGTTGCCGTCGCCCTGCTCGGAGCGGCCATGTGGCTGCCGCTCGAACTCCTGCAGGCGCGGCTCGCGCGCACCTCCGCGCCACTCGCGGAACTGCGCACGCAGGCGCTCGAAGCACGCCGGATGCGCGAGGAAATCGATCGCGCCGCCGGCAGCCTGGGCGCCATCAGCAAGCGTCGCGGCGCCCGCACCAAGGCGATTGACGTGCTGCTCGAGCTGACCCGGCGGCTGCCGGACACGACCTGGGTGAACCGGCTGCGGTTGCGCGGCACCGAACTCGTCATCGAGGGTGAAGCGCAGTCCTCCGGCGAGATCGTGGAGATACTCGAACCCTCGCGCATCCTGCGCAATGCCGCGTTCCGGGCCGCGGTGCAGGTCAACCCGCGCACGCAGCGCGATCGCTACCAGCTCGGCCTCACCGTGGTGGGGGGCGAACCTTGACCCCGCCCGTCCCGGTGCGCCAACGCGCGCTCGCCGCCGCGCTGCTCGTCACGCTGCTCGCCTGTGCCTGGGTGCTGCTGTTCCAGCCCTGGCTGCTGCGCTTTAACACGCTGCGCGCCGATCTCGCCGACGCCGGGTTCCGGCTCGAACGCTACCGCGAGGCCGCGCGCCAGCGCGAGGAGCTGTCGGCGCAGCTCGCGCGCGTGCGCGCCGATCGCACCGATCAGGCCGTCTTCGTCGCCGGCGCCAACCCGGCACTGGCCGCGGCGGCCCTGCAACGCCACATCCGCGGGCTGGCACAACACCATGGTGCGCAGATCCGATCCACCCAGACCCTGGCGCCGGCACGGGTGGAAGGCGCGACCCGGGTCACGGTGAAGATCGCTCTGCGCACCGGCATGGAGGCGTTGACACGCCTGCTGTACGCGGTGGAAACCGGCACGCCGTACGTGATCATCCAAGGCCTGGACATCCGCGGCGTGGTCGGCGCCGCGACGCCCGCGGCAGCGGCCGGCGGCGGTACCCTCGATGTGGAGATCGAAGCCGGCGCGTTCATGTCACCGCAATCCGGGCCGTCGCAGGATGCGCCCGCGACGCAGGACGACGCAGCGTGAATCGCCGCCCCGGCCTGCGCACGGCATTGTGGTTTGCCCTGGCGGCGTTCGCGTACACGAGCGTGCCGTCGCCGGCCACCGCCGCGGAAGATGCGGATGAAGCCGGCCCGGCCACCCCGACCGTGGAAGCTGCCCCGCCCGCCGGCGACGATGGCGAGCCGCCGGGTTTCGCCCGCTACCGGCCGATTTTCGAACGGCCGCTGTTCAGCCCGACGCGCACGCCGATGGCGGCCCCGGGCATCATTCGGGCGCTGCCGCAGTTCGGCGCCGGAGCCCGGCCCCTCAACAACGATTTCGAACTGGTCGGGGTCACGCTCGGGCCGGCGCAGCGGCGTGCGCTGATCCGCACCACGCGCGATCGACGCACCCATGCGGTCGGCGAAGGCGACGCGATCGCGGACTGGCGCGTCGAAGGCATCGACGCACAACACGTGGTGTTACGCCGCGGACCGCAAATCAATACAATAGCCATCGTGCGCAGGAGCGGACAGACCGCGGGCCCCGCGACCGGTGCGATGCGTGCCTCCGGCGCGCGCGCCGCATCGGCATCGCAGGACGATCCATCGGCCGTTGCGTCACCGCCGGCCGCCATTCCCACCGTGGACGATCCGCCATGAGCCTGCCGCCCGATCCATCGCAGCCGATGTCGATCCGCCAGCGCGGTCGCGTTGCCCTGCTCGCCAGCGCAGTCCTTGCATCGTCCTGCCAGGCCCCGTTCACGACCCGATCGCCTGCACCGGTGGTGGATCCACGGCTTCCGGACGCCGCGGCAGTGCCCGCCCCGGCGCCGGCGCCGGCGCCGACGCCGGTGCCCGAGACCCGCGCCGCGGCTTTGAAACTGCCCGGTACCGGCACCCTCACCGGGCCGGGCCGGCCGGTGCACGCGGCGACACCCGCGCCGGGCGCCGCCGCCGCGGACAAGGAGTTCACGGTCAACCTCCAGGACGCCGACCTGCACGAAGTCGCCAAGGTGATCCTGGGCGACCTGCTGCAGGCGAACTACAGCGTCGAGCCCGGCGTTGCCGGTTCGATCGCGGTGCAGAGCAGCCGCCCGCTCAAGCGCGAGGACCTGCTGCCGCTGCTGGAGACCGCGCTGGCGGTCAACAACGCCGCGCTGATTGCCGAGCCGAACGGCAGCTATCGGATCGTCAAGCGCGAGAACGCCCCGGCAGCCGCGATCCCGCTCGCACCCTCCACACGCGGGCTGCCGCCGGGCTACCACACGCGCATCGTGCCGCTGGCGCATATCGCGGTCGGCGAGATCCAGAAGATCCTCGAGCCGGTGCTGAAGAAGCAGGCGGTGCTGTACGCCGACACGCGCCGCAACGTCCTGGTGCTGGCCGGCGCCCGCTCCGAACTGGAACGGGCACTGGACCTGGTGGCGATGTTCGACGTCGACTGGCTGGCGGGCATGTCGATTGGCATGTTCCCGCTGAGCTATGCCGATGCAACCATCGTGACCGAGGAGCTGAAGTCGCTGCTCGGCGCCGGCGACGAGGCGGCGATTGCCGGGCTGGTGCGGCTGCTGCCCATCGAGCGCCTGAACTCGATCCTGGTCATCACCCCCCGCGCGCAGTACCTGGACCGGATGCAGACCTGGATCGAGCGCCTCGACCAGGCCGATACCGGCGGCGGGCGGCGCGTGTACGTGTATCGCGTGAAGAACGGCAAGGCGAGCGACCTGGCCGAGGTGCTCAGCGACATCTTCGCCCAGCGCGAGGAAGCCCGCGGCACGGCCCCGGCGGCGCGCGTGGCCCCGCGCGAACAGGCGGTGGCACTGCAATCCAGGCCGCGCAGCGGGGAATCGCGCAGCGCGCGCACGACGCGCGCCACCGGTACGTCCGATGCGCAGGCCGCGCAGTCCGCGCCCGCGGCCACCACGCCCGCCGCCGGAACCTCGGGCGAGAACCGCCGCTTCGGCAACTCCGGCCGCATCATCGCCGACGACGTCAACAACGCCCTGGTGATCATGGCCACGCTGCCGGAGTTCCGGATGCTGGAGTCGGCGCTCAAGGAACTCGACGTGGTCCCGCTGCAGGTGCTGATCGAGGCCAGCATCATCGAGGTCACGCTGAACGACGAACTGCGCTACGGCGTGGAGTGGTTCTTCAAGAACGGCTTCGAGCAGGCCAAGGGCAAGGGTCTCCTGGATCTCGGTGAAGCCGGCATCGGCGCGATCGTGCCCGGGTTCTCCTACGCGGTGGTCGACTCGGCCGACAGCGTCCGTGCGGTACTGAACGCATTGTCGGAGCACTCCCGCTTCAACGTGCTCTCCTCGCCCTCGCTGATGGTGCTCGGCAACCAGACGGCGACGATCAACGTCGGCGACCAGGTTCCGGTCCCATCGCGCCAGTCGGTGAGCAACATCGACCCGCAGGCGCCGACGGTGAACGAAATCCAGTACCGCGACACCGGCGTCATCCTGGAGGTGACCCCGCGCGTGAATCCCGGCGGCCTCATCACGATGGAGATCGCGCAGGAGGTGAGCGACGTCGCCCGCACCACGACGTCCGGCATCGACGCGCCGACCTTCCAGCAGCGCAAGATCTCCAGCACGGTGGCGATCCAGAGCGGCAACACCGTGGTGCTCGGCGGCCTCATCCGCGACCGGGTCACCGCGACCGAGAACGGGGTCCCGGTGCTGCACCAGATCCCGGTGCTGGGCAAGCTGTTCGGCAGCACCGCCAACACCAACCTGCGTACCGAGCTGATGGTGCTGATCACCCCGCGCGCGGTGAACAACAACCAGGAAGCCGTCGACGTCACCGACGAATTCCGCACCCGGCTCCGGGGTGTGGACCGGCAGTTCTTCCAGGCCCGCTGATCGGGCCGCGGGACACGCGGGCGGGGCGCCACCGCGACGCGGGCGCCGGCATGGATTCAAGTAAAAGCGCGGCGCGCCGTTACGACGGCGACCGACCGGGAGAAGGACGCATGCGCGAATCGAATCGGACCCTCCTGCGCCTGGCGCGCGCCCTGCTGATGCTCACCGCCGCCGGTGCGTCCTGGAACGCGGCGGCGGAGGAATCCTTCGCCTGCGAGAGCGTCAACGGCAGCTACCGGCACTGCGACGTACCCCCCGGCGTGCCGGTGCGCATCGTGCGCCAGCTCTCCAAGACCGACTGCGTGCAGGGCAGCTCCTGGGGGCTGGATAACCGCGGCGTGTGGGTCGACGGCGGCTGCCGCGCCGAGTTCGCCTACGGCGGCGCGACGGTGCAGACGATCGCCCGCAATCCGCGCGGCGGCACGCTGGTGTGCCAGAGCGTGAACTACCAGTACGCCTTCTGCCCCGCGGACACGCGCGGCCGCGCCGCGGTGACCCGCCAGCTTTCGAAGATCCCGTGCAACGAGAACGACTCCTGGGGCACCACGCCGACCGGCGTCTGGGTCAACAAGGGCTGCAGCGCGGAGTTCGCCTATGGGCGCATCGCGGCCGGGCCGGCGCAGGGTGCCGGCTGGGGCGCCGGCGGTGCTCAGCAGGTGTTCACCTGCACCAGCTACGGCCCGCAGCCGCAGTACTGCCAGGTGCCCACGCAGTCCGGCGTGCGGCTGGTCGCCGAACAGTCCTTCGGCCGCTGCGTCCCCGGCCAGACCTGGGGCTACGATGCCAACGGCGTATGGGTGGCCAACGGCTGCAGCGCCCAGTTCGCGCTCGGCGGTGGCTACGGCGGCAACAACTTCAACAATGCCGGCGGCGGTGGCCTGAACTGGTCGCGCTCGGGGATGGCGGCGGCCGGCAGCCTGACCTGCGAGAGCGTCGGCGACAGCTACAACTACTGCCGCGCCAACACCGGCGGCTACGCCGAGCTGCGCCGGCAACTGTCGCGGTCGGATTGCCAGCTCGGCAGCTCCTGGGGCTTCGACGCCGGCGGGATCTGGGTCGACCGCGGCTGCCGCGGCGTGTTCGTCTTCGGCGGCCGCTGAACCGCGCGGGACGCAGCCGGACCCCGGGGCGGGATCCGTCCGCAATTCATGCTTGACAGTACCGCGCCGGCGGCAGGACGATTTTCCCGCGACCGTGCCCGCATCGCCCCGGGCGTGCAGGCATGACCGAACGCGAGGAAATACGCCATGAGCGCAACATCGGATCGCCTCCGCTTCCGTCCCCTGGCCCCGTTCGGCATCGAGCTCGATCTGGATCTTTCCGAGCCGCTCGACGACGCCGAGCGTGCGCGGCTGCGCGAGCTGTTCTTTGCTCACGGCCTGGCGGTGTTCCGGCGCCAGCGACTGACGCACCCGCAGCAGGTCGAGTGGATGCGCATCTTCGGGCCGGTGCTGGAGACCCCCGATGGCGTCGGCTACATCTCCAACGACGAGGCCCGCGGCGGGTTCGGCAAGGTCGAGCTGACTTTCCATTCCGACCTGGCCTTCACCCCTGAGCCGTTCATCGCGATTTCACTGCTCGCGGTGGACGTGATCGACGGGCAGAGCGCCACTCGCTTCGCCAGCGGCAGCGGGGCGTTCGCACGCCTGCCGGCGCCGCTGCGGGCGCGCCTGTCCGCGCTAGACGTCCTCACTGCGATGCCCACCAACAACGCCACCGACCAGGTCGGCCAGCCGGTCGCGCCGGGCATGCCTTGCGTGGTGCGGCCCGCGGTCATGACGCATCCGGTCACCGGAGCGTCGATCCTGTACCTCAGCCAGATGCAGTCGGTGCGGTTCGAGGGCCTGCCGGCGCAGGAAAGCGACGCGCTGATGCGCGAGGTCCTCGCCCACATGTACGCGCGCGAAGCGATCTACGAGCACCGCTGGCATCGGGGCGACCTGGTGATCTGGGACAACCTGGCGACCACGCATGCCCGCGCCGAAGTTACCGGCACCGGTCCGCGCACCCTGCAACGCGTGGTCTGCGCGAGGAAAAGCTTCTACGAGCTGTGCCCGCAGTTCAGCCAGGACGATCCCGAGTACATGAAGTGGCTGAACGCGCAGGACCAGACCCGCTCGACGCTGGACGCGACCCTGGCGCGCGGCGCGCGCCGCTGACCCGCGCGCCGCGACGGCCGCGGCGGGCAGCGCGGCGCCCTCACGGCTCGATGCGCGGGATGGATCGGTAGTGCGACTCTACCAGCCGGGCCTGGATCTCGCGCTCGGAAATGCGCTTCCAGCCCGGCATCGCGGCGTCCAGGTCGATGATCCGCACCCGATCCACGAACGGAACGACGAGGTGCATGCCGGGCTCCAGCACGCGATGGAACCGGCCCAGGCGCTCCAGCAGCGCACGCTGATGCGGTTCCACCGTCGGCATGGCCCTGAGCAGGACCAGCCCGAGCGCGAGCGGGACGAGGAGGGTCAGTTCGACCACGCCCCTGCCTCAACGCGAGCCGCCGGGCCGCGTGCGGCCGCTGGCCGCGGCCTGCATCCGGTTCCTCGACCCCTTGCGCGCGGCCACGCACGGCACCGGCTGCACGCCACGATCACGGTCGAGGGACAGCACACCGGAAGCCGGCATTTTGGCTGGCGGCAATGCGTCGCGAAGGAGTTCGGGCGTGACCACCGCGGGAGATCTCCGGTTTCCTGCACTGGAAGAGGCGGCGATTGGAGGCGACGCGCCGGCCCGTGTCAAGCATGGCGGCGGGAGCCGCGGGTTTGACAAGGCCGCCTGCTTCGGACTAGGTTTCCGGCGTTTTCCATCGATGCTGCCGCACGGCATCCAGGACGCCGGCGCGCCGCGCCGGGCGGTTCGCCGGATCGCCCTCGCCGCCCCCACCGCGGCTGCCCGCGGTCCCATCACACCAGGAGCCCGAACATGACCGACGCCTTCGTTTACGATCACGTGCGTACGCCGCGCGGCCGCGGCCGCCCTGACGGTGCACTGCACGAAATCACCCCGGTCCAGCTCGCCAGCCAGGTGCTGCAGTCCCTGCGCGATCGCAACAGCCTGGACACGGCGCTGGTGGACGACGTCATCCTCGGCTGCGTGATGCCGGTGGGCGACCAGGGCAGTTGCATCGCGCGCGTCGCGGTGCTGAACGCCGATTATGCCGAGAGCGTCGCCGGCTACCAGTTGAACCGCTTCTGCGCCTCCGGTCTGGAGGCGGTGAACAGCGCCGCGGCGCAGGTCATGTCCGGCCAGTCCGAGGCGGCGATCGGCGGCGGCGTGGAGTCCATGTCGCGCTGCACGATGGGCTCCGACGGCGGCGCCTGGGCCTCGGATCCGGCGGTCGCCTACAAGATCTACTACACCCCGCAGGGCATCGGCGCCGACACGATCGCCACCCTCGACGGCTACCGCCGCGAGGACGTCGATCGCTTCGCGGTGGAGAGCCAGCGCCGCGCCGCGAGCGCCTGGCAGGGCCAGCTGTTCGGCAGGTCGATCCTGCCGGTGCGCGACGTCATCGGCCAGGTCGTGCTCGACCGCGACGAGCATATGCGCCCGGACACGACCATGGACTCGCTCGCGAGCCTGAAGCCGGCCTTCACCATCCCCGGCGAACAGGGCGGCTTCGATTCGGTACTGATGCAGCGCTACCCTCGGATCGAGGCCATCCAGCACGTCCATACCGCCGGCAATTCCTCCGGCATCGTCGACGGCGCCGCCGGCGTCCTGGTGGGCAGCCGGCGCTTCGGCACCAGGGCGGGCCTGAAGCCGCGGGCGCGGATCCGCGCCTTCGCCTCGATCGGCAGCGAGCCGTCGATCATGCTCACCGGCCCGGCGCTGGTCACCGAGAAGGTCCTCAAGCGCGCGAAGATGTCGGTCGTGGACATCGACCTGTTCGAGGTCAACGAGGCGTTCGCCTCGGTGGTGATGCGCTTCATGCGTGCGATGGACGTCCCGCACGAGAAGGTGAACGTCAACGGCGGCGCGATCGCGATGGGCCATCCGCTCGGCGCCACCGGCGCGATGATCCTCGGCACCGTGCTCGACGAGCTCGAGCGCCGCGATCTGAGCACCGCCCTCGTCACGCTGTGCGTCGGCGCCGGCATGGGCACCGCGACCATCATCGAGCGCGTCTGAACCGCAGCCGCGCCACCAGGGACATCCGCAGACCATGAAGACGATCCGCTTCGAAACCGATGCCGACGGCATCGCCACCCTCACCATCGACGTCACCGACAAGCCGATGAACGTGCTCACGCCGGAGCTGCTGGCCGATCTCGGCACAGCCATCGACCGGGTGAAGAACGACCCGGCGATCAAGGGCGCCGTGCTGACCTCCGGCAAGCCGGCATTCATCGCCGGCGCGGATCTCAAGGATCTGGCCAGGCGCTACGACCAGGGCATCAGCGCCAGGGACGGCTACGATGCCAGCCAGGAGATCAGCGTGGTCTACCGGCGCCTGGAAACCTGCGGCAAGCCGGTGGCGGCGGCGATCAACGGCGTCGCGCTCGGCGGCGGATACGAGATCTGCCTGGCCTGCCACCACCGCGTGCTCGCCGACGATCCGCGCGCCGTGGTCGGGCTGCCGGAAGTCACCGTCGGCCTGCTGCCCGGCGCCGGCGGCACGCAGCGCCTGCCGCGCATCATCGGCGTGGAGAAGGCATTGCCGCTGCTGGCTGAAGGCCGGCACGTGAAACCGGCCGAGGCGCTCAAGCTCGGCATGGTCGACGCGGTCGTCCCGCCTGCGGATCTCATCGCCGCGGCCAGGCGCTGGGTGCTGGCCAACCCGGGTGCACAGCAGCCCTGGGATCGCAAGGGCTTCCGCATCCCCGGCGGCGCCAACCTGGCGCTGCCGAACATCGGCAACACCTACGCGGCCGGGGCCGCGCTGGTGGCCCAGAAGACCCTGCACAACCTGCCCGCGCCGATTGCCATCCTGTCCGCGGTGTACGAAGGCACGCAGGTACCGATCGACACCGGGCTGCGCATCGAGTCCAAGTACTTCGGCAAGCTGCTGGCCGATCCGGTCTCGCGCAACCTCATGCGCACGATGTTCGTGAACAAGGGCTTCGCCGATCGCCTCGGCCGCAGGCCGGCGGGCGTGCCGAAGGTCAAGGTCAGCAAGCTCGGCATTCTCGGCGCCGGCATGATGGGCTCGGCCATCGCCTTCGTCTCCGCCGCCGCCGGCATGGAGGTGGTCCTGCTGGACAGCACCGCCGAGGCCGCCGAGCGCGGCAAGGGCTACTCCGCCGGGCTGCTGAAGAAGGAAGTCGAGCGCGGCCGGCGCACGCAGGCGCAGGCCGAGGAACTGCTCGCCCGCATCCGGCCGACGACCGACTACGCCGAACTGACCGGAGCGGACCTCGTCGTCGAGGCGGTGTTCGAGCACCGCGCGATCAAGGCCGACGTCACCGGCAAGGCCGAGGCCGTCATGCCGAAGACCGCCGTGTTCGCCAGCAACACCTCCACGCTGCCGATCACCGGGCTCGCGGAGGCTTCGAAACGGCCGAAGCAGTTCATCGGCATCCACTTCTTCTCGCCGGTGGACAAGATGCCGCTGGTGGAAATCATCGTCGGAAAGAAAACCAGCCAGGAGACCATCGCCCGCGCGCTGGACTACGTCGGCCAGTTGAAGAAGACCCCGATCGTGGTCAACGACAGCCGCGGCTTCTACACCAGCCGCTGCTTCGGCACCTTCGTCACCGAAGGCCAGTGCATGTTGCTGGAAGGCGTGGCGCCCGCGCTGATCGAGAACGCGGCGCGCATGGCCGGGATGCCGGTCGGCCCGCTGGCGGTGTCCGACGAGGTGACGATCGAACTGGGCTGGAAGGTGGCGCAGCAGACCCGCGAGGACCTGGGCGATGCCTACGTCGCGCCGCCGAACTTCGCCATCACCGAGAAGATGATGGCGCTGGACCGCAAGGGCAGGCGCTACGGCAAGGGCTTCTACGAGTACCCGCAGGGCGGGAAGAAATTCCTGTGGCCGGGCCTGGCGCAGCACTGGCCGCCGCGCGCCGACCAGCCTACGCTCGAGGAGTTGAAGAAGCGCTTCCTGGTGCGCCAGGCGCTGGAGGCGGCGCGCTGCTTCGAGGAGGGCGTCATCACCGACGCGGCCGAGGCGGACCTCGGCTCCATCCTCGGCTGGGGCTACCCGGCCTGGACGGGCGGGACGCTGTCCTACATCGACACCATCGGCATCGCGACGTTCGCCGCCGAGTGCAAGCGCATGGCCAAGGCGTACGGCGAGCGCTACAAGCCCTCCCGCTGGCTGCTGGCGCGGGCGAAGAACGGGCAGAAGTTCCACGACGACAGCGCGGCGGCCTGACGCCGCCGCGCGCCGTCAGGGCGCGTATTTCACGCGCCAGGCGGCCCTGGCGCCGGGCGGTGCGGTATCGAGTGCCTCGAAGGCGAGGTCGCCGGCATCCTCGACCGCGCCGCGCACCGCATCGGTGACCAGGATCTCGCCGGCGCGGGCGGTGTCCTCGCCGAGCTTGGCGGCGGCGTTCACCTCATTGCCGAACACGTCGGTGTCGCCGATCCGCAGCACGTCGCCGTAGCCGATGCCCACGCACAGCAGCACGTGGTCCACCGGATCGCGATCGGCGTTGTAGCGCGCCAGGCAGCGCTGCATGTCCACCGCCGCTTCCAGCGCGTCCACCGGACGGCGGAAGATCACCAGCAGGCTGTCGCCCTCGGTCTTGAGCAGGATGCCGGAGCCACGCTCCAGGCATGGTACCAGCAATCGATGCGAGACATGGATGGTCTGCAGGAAGTGCACGATCCCGAACTCGGCCACCCGGCGCGAGAACCCGGCCAGATCGGTGAACATCACCGCCCAACGCTCGCCGAACAGGCTCCAGATGCGGGCGTCGATCGCGGCGGTATCCGCGCCGGGCGCCAGGCGCGCCTCGATCAGGGCTTCGAGCCGATCGGCCGACGCACGCGATTCGATGCGGTGGAACAGGGGCATGGCGATATCGCCTCGGGGTGGGTTCGAGGCAGTATACCTGCGGAGCGGAACCACCGCGGGGCATGAACGAGAGCCACCGCCACGCAGCGAAGACTCCGCACGACGCCACCACCGCGCGCGGCGAAGACTCCGCCAGCTTCGACGGCAAGGCGCGGCGGGCACCGTCTGCGGTCGCCGGATGCAGCACGTTTGGCGCTGCCTGGGGCCGTGCACCGGGCCGTGAACCGCACCTAATCCCGCCGCTTGCGGGATAGGCGCGGCCCACGACCCTGCCTCGCACGCGCGTTGCGCGTCGTGGAGCGCCGGCCGGGGTTCGATGGTGGTCGATCGGATTTACGCTGCTCGGGACCTCGCACACATCCTGGGGTCGCTCCGGAAGCCGCTGCATCGGCTTCATCGATGCGCATGGCCGGGGGGCGGATGGTCGGGCGGCGAACGCCGCACGAGCCGTCCGACCCCCGGACCGGTGCCGCGCCACCGAGGGGCATGAACGAGCGCCACCGAAGTGCAGCGTAGACTCCGCACGGCGCCGCCACCGCACGAAATCAAGGCTCCGCCGGGTGCGGCCACTGGTCCGAGCCTGTCCGCCGTCGCCGCGACGCCTGGGCACGACGGATGGGCGCAGGCCTGCGCGACGACGCAGGGATTCAGGTGTCGATATCGCCCGGCCGGCGCAGCATCTTCTCCACTTCGCCGGCGTGCAGTTCCTCGGCCGAGATCATCTGCCGCGCGTACTCCTCGAGCGCGACCGAACGGTCGCGTACCAGTTCCAGCAGTTCGCGGTAAAGTCCGAGCGTGCGCTGCTCGGATCGCATCGAGTCGCGCAGGATGTCGCCGACGTCGGTGAAGTGCCTTTCGAGCAGTGGGCCGATGCCGAGCGAAGGGTTCGCGCCCAGGTGCGTGATCCACTCGCCCGCCGTGTGCGCGTGTGCGAGCGATTCGTCGGCCTGCGAGCGCAGCCACCCGACAATCGGGATACGGTTGTAGCCGAACACCAGGAACGAGTAGTGGGTGTAGCACACCACCCCCGCCAGCTCGCTCTCCAGGATCCGGTTCAATGCCGCGACGACCTTGGTCTTGTCGATGTTTTCCATGAGCCTGCCCTTCCTGGGTTCCCCGGTTCAACGCATTCGCTTCCCCGGCCGTCCATCGGCCCACGAACGGGCCGCCGGCCGGGCGACCTGCACATCCGCACCAGTGACGGGGGATTCTCGGTGCCCGGCCGCGGGGGGGACTTGTTCCGGATCAACCAGGACGAAACTGCGAGTGACGTGCGCGCGCGGGCGCGCGAGTACTCATCGGCGACGCGGCTCGAGCAGTTCCGCCACGAGCCGTTCGCGATCGCGCTCGATGCGGCGCAGGTACGCCCTGGGCGCGAGCGTCTGAGGGTCGTGCTTTCCGCTCCAGCGGATCAGCTCGACGAGGATCGGCGCCAGATCGCGCCCCTTGGCCGTCAGGTCGTAGCGCACGTTGCGGCGGTCCTGCGGGTCCGGCACGCGCGTGACGATGCCGTGCGCGATCAGGTTGCCCAGGCGGTCGGTCAGGACGTTGGTGGCGATGCCTTCGTCGGACTCGGCGAATTCGCGGAAGTAGTGCTTGTCCTTCAGGAGCAGGTCGCGCACGACCAGCAGCGTCCAGCGATCGCCGAGCAATTCCAGCGCGAAGCTGATGGGGCAGTGGCTGCGCGGCGGGGGTGGTGAGCGCGGGCGTCGGGTGGCCATGCCGGGCGCGTGCCTATCGCTTGCGATTGACAAGTGAATGGCCGCTCGCTAACGTTCGCCCCGGTCCCGGCGACCGGGCCGGGCGAGGAGGCAACAACATGAGCGGTTCGACGGCCAATCTGTTCATACTGTGCGTGTGCCTATTGTCGCTGAAAATGTTGTTCCTCGGCGTACAGACGGCGCGCGCCCGAGGCACCGCGAAGCGGTTCGTCAATTCCGAGGATACCGCCTGGCTCGGCGGCGAGACCGTCGCCGCAGACATCGACACCGCGGCCCGCTGGCGCCGGGCGCACCTGAACGACGTGGAGAACTTCGTGGTGTTCGTCGCGCTCGGCGCGTCGTTCATCGCGCTGGGCGGGCACGCCGCGGCGGGCGCGGTCTACTTCGGGCTGTTCACGCTGGCCCGCTTCGGGCACGGCTTCGCATACCTGGCCGGCCGGGCAAGGATGCGCCGCGACGCCTACGCCACGGGCATGATGGTGCTCGCGGCGATGGCCGTGCACACGGCCGTACTGGCCATCGATGGCTTTTGAGCACCGGCCCGAGGCTTTGAACGCGGCCACCGGCCGGTCACGGCAAGGGAAAGTGATCCGGGCGCAACTGGCTCAGGAACTCCTCGCAGGGCATGCATGCGACACCATCGCGGAGCAGCCGCTCGCGGCCCCGGTACAGAAGAATCGCGCGTGCCTGCGGATAGTCCGCGGCGAACGTCTTCAACGCGCGCAGATCCTCCGGCCGAACCTGTGTCGAATTCTTGACCTCCACTGCGTATAAGCCGGAGCCCCCGTACAGGACGAAGTCGATTTCGACCCGCGCGCGCGTCTGCCAGTAGTACAACTTGTGCTGCCCGCCGGAGTAGTCGCACCAGGCGCGCAGGTGCTGCGCGACCAGCCCTTCCAGTGCCGCGCCGTCGATCTCGGCGGCCGAGTCAAGCGGACCGATCGGCCGGCTCGCGCGGTACACGCCGGCGTCGAAGAAAAAGAACTTGGGATGGTTCGCAATCGCCCGGCGCGCCCGGCGCGTGAATACCCCGATGCGAAATCCGAGCAATAGATCCTCGAGGATCTCCAGATACCCTTCGGTCGTCTTGCGGCTGACCTGGCATTCGCGCGCGACGCCGGCGAGATTGAGTACCGCCGCATGCGCGAAACTCATCGCTTCAAGGAAGCGCGCGAATGCTCCCACGTTGCGTACCAGCCCCTCGAATTGCACCTCCTCGCGCAGATACAGGCCGTTGTACGCATCGAGCGCCGCGCGCGGATCCGCCGCCGCCCAGATGACGGGCAGCATGCCTTGGTTCAATGCCGTCTTCAGGTCGAAGCGCGCGCCGAGCTCGGCGGCCATGTAGGGGTGCATGCGATGCTGCACCGCGCGCCCGCCGAGCAGGTTGACGCCGGCACGACGCAGCTTGCGTGCGCTCGAACCCGTCAATATGAACTGCTGGCCGGCCTTGCGCTCGATCAGCGTATGCACAACCTCCAACAACTCCGGCAGTTTCTGGATTTCATCTATGACGACCTGGGGGCGCGCGGCATTAGCCGTCGCGATTTCGATCAGGCGCTCCGGACGCGCACTGAGCTGGCGCATCGTTGCCGGATCCAGCAGATCGATCCGCAACGCCTCGGGATAGTGGTGGCCAGACCACGAGGTCTTGCCGGTGCCACGCGGGCCGAGGAGAAAATAGTGGTCGCGGCCAGGGAGTAAAAATCGCGGGACAAGCGCCATAATGCGGCTCAAAATGGCATCTATTTCGCCATTTTGCAAGCCGCGCGGCGAGCGGGCCGTTCCGGGAGACGGCGCAGGCGCCGTTCCGTGAGCGGGCGGCGGTCCGAGCCGGGCGACGGTCCCGAACGAAACGCGGACGCGGGCGCCGTAGGCACCGGCGCGATCGCGCCGGCCGAGGCCCGCAGCCAGCTACTTCAGCCCCTCGACCCAGGCGGCGATGTCGGCGGCGTCGGCATCGTTCATGAGGTTCGGGTAGTAGCTCGGCATCACCTGCGAGCCGGGCTGCTTGATGATCTCGAGCACCGGCCGCGGATCCTTGCGCGCGGTCACGCCCTTCAGGCGCGCGCCCACGCCGCCCTCGCCCTCCGGCCCGTGGCAGCTCGCGCAGAAGGACATGTACAGCTTCTGGCCGCGCACCGCGCCGGTATCGTGGGCCGAGAGGAACCCGGCCGGATTCGGCAGTTCCGGGAGCTTCACCAGGCGCGGCGAAACGCCCTGGGCGTCCGTGGTCATCACCACCACCTTCGGCGCGCCGTGGGTGTTGAAGTACTGGCCGCGGAAGATACCCCCCGAAGCCACCGCCAGGTACTGCCGCCCGCCCACCGCGTAGGTGGCCAGGCCGCCGTTCACCGACCCGCCCACGTCGACGCGGGCGCGTTCCTCGCCGCTGGCCATGTCGAGCGCGAGCAGTTCGCCCTTCATGTTGCCGGTGAAGAGCAGGCCGCCGGCGGTCGGCGTGACGCTCGCCAGCACCGGTGCGCCGGCGCGGAACTTCCAGCGTGGCTTGCCGGTGGTGCCGTCGACCGCGACCACCCAGCCGTCCGGCTTCTCTCCCGCAATCGGCGTGGCGACGCCGCCCCAGAAGATCGTCCCCTGCGCGTACTTCGGATCCTTCTCGCTGCTGACCATCGCGCACCAGTCCACCCCGCCGATGAACACCGTGTTCGAGCGCGGATCGAACGAGGCGCCGTTCCACTCGGCCCCGCCGACGGTGCCCGGGCAGGTGCGGATCGGCCTGGTGCCGGGGCGCTTGTCGACGTTGAAGATGGTCGTGAACGGGGTCTTGTAGCGCAGCTTGCGCGTGTCGCGCTCGATGCCGTAGAGAAAGCCGTCCTTGCCGGCGGCGACCACCATCGGCCGGCCGTTGGCGTCGGTGTACAGCATCGGCGTGGCCGAGATGTCGTAGTCGAGCGCGTCGTTGCGCACCGCCTGGTAGTGCCAGCGGTGCTTGCCGGTCAGTGCGTCCAGCACCAGCACGGAGTTCGTGTAGAGGTTGTCGCCCGGGCGCGTGCGCGGCGCGTACAGTGGCGAGGGATTGCCCACCGGAATGAACAGTTCGCCGGTGGCGGCATCGAGCGTGTAGCTGGTCCAGGTTCCGCCGCCGCCGCGCCTGGCCGTCTCCGGGATGCGCCAGGTCTCGAACCCCGGCTCGCCCGGCAGCGGCACGGTGTTGAAGCGCCAGACTTCGCGGCCGGTGGCGGCGTCGAAGGCCATCATGCGGCCCTGGATGCCGAAGTCCCCGCCCGCGGTGCCGATGAACACCAGCCCGTTCCAGGCGATCGGCGCGGCGACGAAATACTCGCCGAGCTTCGGGTCGCCGATCTTCACGCGCCACACCTGCTCGCCGGTGCGCGCATCGAGCGCAATCAGCCGGCCGTCGGAATAGCCGCGGAAGATGCGCCCGTCGAGGTAGCCCACGCCCTGTGCGGTCGAGGGCAGGTTGGCGGCTTCCTCGTACTCGTAGACGTGGCGCCAGTGCACCGAGCAGTTCGTGGCGTCCGCCGCGACCACGGTGTGCGCGGTGGCGGTGTACATGCGCCCGTCGACCACCAGCGTCGCGGCCCGGAACGGGCCCTGTTCGCCCACCTCCAGCTCACACACCTTGGCCAGCGTGCCGACGTTCGCGGCCGTGATGCCGTCGAGCGGGACGTAGCGCTGGCCGTCCCAGGAGCGGGCAAAGGACGGCCAGTCGCTGCCGGCCGGATCGGCCGGTACGCCGGGATCCGCATGCGTGGAGAAGCCCGGCGCCGCGAGCGCGGCGCCGAGCATGGCCGTGGCCAGGAACCTGGTCATCGTGGTGCCCCGGATTACCGCGGGCTCAGAACAGATCGCCGCCGGCCGCCGAGGCGGTCGTGCCGGTCTTCTCGAAGGCACGCACGACGTTGCGGCCGACCGTCCAGCGGTGCACCTCGTCCGGGCCGTCCACCAGGCGCTGCGCTCGCACCTCGGCCATCCACTGCGCCAGCGGCGTGTCGAGCGTGTAGCCGAGCGAGCCGTGGATCTGCATCGCGGTGTCGATCACCTTGGCGAGCATGTGGGCGATGTAGTTCTTGGCGATCGAGTTCTCCTGGCGCAGGTCCAGGCCGCGTTCCATCTTGTAGGCGATGTGCAGCACCATGAGGCGGGTGATGTAGAGCTGCTCGGCGCAGTCCGCCAGCATCCACTGGATGCCCTGCCGATCCGCCACGCGCTGGCCGAAGGTCCTGCGCTCGATCGCGCGCTTCGCAGCCATGTCGAGGGCTGCCTGGGCCTTGGCGATGCTCCACATGCCGTGGCGCAGGCGCCCGTAGCCGAGCCGGTGCTGGCCCATGCTGAAGCCCTGGCCGAGGCCGCCGACGATGTTCTCGTGCGGCACGCGCAGGTTCTCGATCCGCACTTCGGCGTGGCCGCAGCGGGTCTCGTCCTGGTAGCGCTTTTCGAAGGCCTCGCCCATGGTCGGGATGTCGCGGACGATGCGGTACGCGGGGTTCGGCAGCTCGACGAGGAAGGTGGTGTACTGCTGGTGGCGCGGCGCCTCCGGATTGGTCTTGGCCATCACCAGCGCGAGCTGGGAAATGCTGGCCATGCTGCTGAACCACTTCTCGCCGTTGATCACCCAATGGTCGCCATCGCGCACCGCGGCGGTCTGCATGCCGGTGGCATCCGCGCCGGCGGCGCGCTCGGTCATCGAGAAGCAGATGCGCAGGTCGCCATTCACCAGCGGCACGAGGTACTTGCGCTTCTGCGCCTCGGTGCCGTGCTCGATCAGCGTGACCATGGTCGCGTCCTGCGGGCCCATGCAGTTCATCGCCCAGGCGGCCAGGTGCGAGAACGAACGCCCGATCTCGATCTGGACGATGGCGTTGGCGAGGTGCCCCAGGCCCATGCCGCCCCACTCCACCGGTACGAACGGGCACCACAGCCCCTCGGCGCGCGCCTTGGCCTGCAGTTCCTTGACGATGTCGAAGTACGGTCGCGTTCCGACCTGATTCTCGATCGGCAGCACCTGTTCGTCGATGAATTTCGCGACGCGCGCGCGCACCGCCTGGATGTCCTCGGGGATCTCGAAGTTGATCATCTTCCTCGCCTCGTGTCGGGGGGTGGGTACGACGCGCCCGCGGACCCGCCCCGACGGGCGGCCCGGATCGTGATTGCGGCGCGGGGTTGGTATGCTGCCAAAACGCGGCCCCCGGCGAAAGCGCCGGGCGTCCGGCGCCGCTCCGCGGGGCGTACAGCCGCGACCGTTCACGAAGCGTGGGATAGTCGAAATATGGATTCACTGTTCGATCTGACCGGGCAGGTGGCGATCGTCACCGGCTCGACCAAGGGCATCGGCCAGGCGATCGCCCGGCGCATGGCGCAGCACGGCGCGCGCGTGGTGATCTCCAGCCGCAAGGCGGATCGCTGCGAGGCGGTGGCGGCCGAAATCCGCTCCGAGGGCGGGCAGGCCATGGCCCAGGCCTGCAACGTCACGCGCCGCGAGGATCTGGACGCGCTCGTCGACGCGACGCTCGCGCACTGGGGCCGCATCGACATCCTGGTCGGCAACGCCGCCGCCAATCCCTACTTCGGTCCCTCGATCGACATGCCCGAGAGCGCCTGGGACCACGTGCTGAATTCGAACCTGAAGAGCCTGATGATCCTGTGCAACCGGGTGCTGCCGCAGATGGCCGAGCGCCGCGACGGCGCGGTCATCTTCGTCTCCTCCGTGGGTGCCTACCAGGGCTCGGACCGCATGGGCGTGTACTCGATCTCAAAGGCCGCGGAGCTGCAGCTCGCGCGCAACCTTGCGGTCGAATGGGGGCCGAAGGGGATCCGCGCCAACTGCATCGCGCCCGGGCTCATCCGCACCGACTTCTCACGCGCGCTGTGGCAGAACCCCGAGCTGCTGCAGCGCCGCCAGGCGCTGACGCCGCTGCAGCGCATCGGCGATCCGGACGAGATCGCCGGCGCGGCGGTCTTCCTGGCCTCGAAGGCCGCCGGCTTCATGACCGGCCAGACGCTGGTGATCGACGGCGGGCGCCTGATCGGCGAAGTCTCGCAGTCGTAGTCTCCGCCGCGCGCGGTGGGCGCTTCGTGCGGAGTCTTCGCTGCACTTCGGTGGCGCTCGTGCATGCCCCGCGGTGGCATACCACCGGTCCGGGAGACGGACGGCTCGTGCGGCGTTCGCCGCCCGACCATCCGTCCCCCGGTCCTGCACATCGATGAAGCCGATGCCGAGGCTTCAGGAACGGCCCCAGGATGTGTGCGCGGTCCCGAGCAGCGTAAATCCGATCGACCACCATCGAACCCCGGCCGGCGCGCTACGACAGGCAACGCGCGTGCGAGCCAGGGTCGTGGGCCGCGCATATCCCGCAAGCGGCGGGATATGTGCGGTTCACGGCCCGGTGTACGGTCCCAGGCAGCGCCGAACGCGCTGCATCCGGCGACCGCAGACGGTGCCCGCCGCGCCGCGGGATCCCGACAGCGCGTGCGCCGCTCGACCGGTGCCGGACTCAGGCCGGCTTGTCGAGCAGGCGGGTCTTGCGGCGGGTCTCGCCGGCGCCGGAGTGCGGCGTGCGCAGCACCGTGTCGATCGACTTCTCCAGTTCGCGCGCGGCGTCGGCGAGCGCGGCGGCAGTGCGCATCATCTCGTGGCCGGCGGCAACCTGCGGGATGTAGCGCGCCGGCTCCTTCTCCATGAAGCAGCCGCGGGTCGTAACGCCGGCGACGGCCTCGGCGATCTTCAGCGCCGCGAGCGCCTTGGCGGCCGCGTAGGGGTTGGCGAACCCGCCGGCCTCCACCGCCTGCTCGGGCTCCAGCGTCAGCGCCGGCAGCACCGGCGCGGCGCCGGCCTTGATCGCCGCGATCACGCGGTCCAGTTCGTTCTGGATCGCCCGCAGCGCGCCGGTGGCAGCGAGCAGGCGGAT
The DNA here is from genome assembly GCA_050183625.1 of Gammaproteobacteria bacterium. GTDB lineage: Bacteria > Pseudomonadota > Gammaproteobacteria > JADZEE01 > JADZEE01 > JBFXBD01. The sequence continues at coordinate 57,727 of JBFXBD010000023.1, read as the reverse complement.
GACGTCGGCATTGAACAGCGCCATCTCGGTGGGGTCGAGCAGTTCGCGCCGCGCACCGATCATCGGATCGAACGGCAGCACGACGAACCCCTGCCCCGGCCTGGCGTCCGGCACCTGCTTGCCGGCCTCGTTCTTGACGTAGAACGCCTTCTTCGACGGCGAATCGCCGATGGCGATGAACGGCACCCCGGCCGCGGCGAGCAGTTCGCGCGCCTTGCCGGGCCCGGGCAGCGCCGCGTTCGGGCTCACCACCAGGGCAAGCTGCGGCTGCCAGCGCAGCGCGTCTGCCACCGGTCCCTCGCAGCTTTCCGGATCGAGCTTGGCGCCGCTGGTGAAGCCGCGCACGGCGATGTCGTCGCGATCGGCGCGCTCGTCCAGGATGAGATCGGCCAGCGGCGCGGCGCCGATGCAGCCGAGCTTCACCACGGCCAGGCGGAAGGAGGTGTCGGACATGGAAGTACCCTCGAACGGTTTGGGCGCGCCCGCACCGGCCGGGCGCGCGAGGGCGGGAATTCTAACCCGGGGCAGCGCCGGTCGTGAGACGTGCTGCGACCGGCCTGCTCATGCGCCCGCGCCGCCGCCGGGCGGCAGGCCGGCCGCCTGCTCGGCGAGCTTGACCTTCCAGATCTTGCCGGTCGGCCCGATCGGCAGCGCATCCATGAAGACGATGCGCGAGGGTCGCTTGTAGGGCGCCAGCAGCGTGCCAACGTGCGCCCGCAGCGCCGCCTCGGTGAGCCCGGCGCCCGGCACGCGCTGCACGTAGGCGATGATCTCCTCGTTGCCGTCGGCGGCCTTGCGGCCGACCACCGCGGACTGGGCGACGTCCAGGTGCTCGTTGATCGCGGCTTCGACTTCCACCGGATAGACGTTGAACCCGGAGCGGATGATCATCTCCTTGCGGCGCCCGACCAGCGCGATTTCACCGTTGCCGAGCCGCTGCACCAGATCACCGGTGGCGAACCAGCCGCCCGGGCGCATCGCCTGCGCGGTGGCTTCGGGATTGCGGTAGTAGCCGAGCATCATGGCCGGGCCGCTCAGCCACAGTTCGCCGATCGCGCCCTCGGCCACGTCGCGGCCGTCGAGGTCGACGATCCGCATCTGCGCCCCACCCTCCGCGAAGCCGACGCTCTCGGCCGGGGAAATCCGGCCCGGCGGCACGCGCGCGCCCGGAGCGAACTCGGTCAGCCCGTAGGCGTTGCCGAGCGTGGTGCCGAACAGGGCCTCGACGTTGCGCTTCAGGGTCGGGTCCAGCGGCGCGCCGGCCGCCACCATGGTCTTGATCCGGTGCCGGGTCAGATCGATGCCGTGGCGGCGCGCATGTTCCAGCAGCCGGGCATAGCCCGCGGGCACGAGCGAGAAATGCTGGATCGCCCCGCTCACGATCGCGGCGGCGAGATCGGCGGCGTCGAAGCGCGGCAGCAGACGCATCGAGGCACCCGCATACAGGCTCGCCATCACCGAGGAGAAGCCGGTGATGTGCGGCATCGGGGCGACGCCGTAGACGCAGTCCTCCGGGACGATTGCGCGCGACATCGCGATCGAGGCGCCGGCGTTGAGCAGGCCGCGGTGGCTGATCATCACGCCCTTGGGCTGGCCGGTGGTGCCGGAGGTGAACATCATCAGCGCCACCTGGCGCGCGCCTTCCTGATGTACGGGCTCGGGTGCGGCCTGGGTGTCGACCTCGCCCAGGACTGCGGGTGGCAACAAATCGTCCTCGACCCGCCGGCCACGGTCCGCCCTGGCGTGCTCGGCCGCCGCGGGCGAGCCGTCGATCGCATACACGCGCAGGCGCGGCGCGGCCACCGCGCGCAGCCGCCCCGCCTCGGCCAGCGGCACGCGCGCGTTCACCAGCGACGCCCAGGCATCGAGCCGATGGCAGGCGAAGACGTAGACGACCGTGGCCACGGTGTTCTCGCACAGCAACAGCACGCGATCGCCGGGGCGCACGCCGGCCTCCCGCAGCGTCGCGGCGGCGCGTTCGATCGCCCGCCACAGTTCGCCGTAGGTCAGGCGCCGATCCGGATCCTGCACCGCCGGCCGATCGGGCGTGCGGGCGGCCCAGTCGCGGATGCAGTGGTGGGCGCGCGCGGGCAGGGCGTCGAGATCGGGCGTGGACATGGGGATCCTCGGATCGGCGGTCGGGTCCCGCATTCTAATCAGACCGGCGGCGGCGCGGTCGCCGGCATGGCAATTGACTCCGACCCCGATTTACGCCGAACATCGGCGGTTCCTGACTTCGCAGCGTGGAGAACATCGAACATGCAGATCGGCAGCATCGTCGCCGTCGTGACCGGCGGCGCCTCCGGCCTTGGAATGGCCACCGTGGAAGGCCTGGTCGCCGCCGGCGCCAAGGCCGCCATCTTCGACCTGAACGAAGCCTCCGGCCGCCAGATGGAAAGCAGGCTGGGCAGCGCGGCGATGTTCTCCCGGGTCGATGTCGCCGACGAGGCTTCGGTGCAGGCGGGGCTGGACGCCGTCGTCGCGCGCTTCGGCGCGATCCACGTGCTGGTGAACTGCGCCGGCATCGGCCACGCCATCAAGACGCTCGGCAAGGACGGCCCCTATCCGCTGGACAAGTTCAAGCAGACCATCACGGTGAACCTGATCGGCACCTTCAACGTGCTGCGCCTGGCGGCCGCCATCATGGCGAAGAACGATCCGCTGAACGAATCCGGCGAGCGCGGCCTCATCGTCAACACCGCGTCGATCGCGGCCTTCGAAGGCCAGATGGGACAGGCGGCGTACAGCGCCAGCAAGGGCGGCGTGGTCGGCATGACGCTGCCGATCGCGCGCGATCTCGCGAGCCTCGGCATCCGCGTGAACACGATCGCCCCCGGCATCATCGAGACGCCGATGTTCGCCTCGCTGTCGGAGAAGGCCATCGCCGCGCTCACCGAGAACGTGCAGTTCCCCAAGCGCCTGGGGCGCCCGGCCGAGTACGCGCAACTGGTGCGCAGCCTCATCGAAAATTCCTACATCAACGGCGAGACCATCCGCCTGGACGGCGCGCTGCGGATGGCAGCGCGCTGAAGGAGCACGACATGGCAGGCCCACTTTCCGGGATCCGCGTGATCGAACTGGCCGGCATCGGCCCGGCGCCGTTCGGCGGGATGATGCTCGCCGACCTCGGTGCCGACGTGATCGTCGTCGAGCGCGCCTCCGACCCGAACAAGCGCGGGGATTCCTCCCGGCGCGGCAAGCGATCGATTGCCTTGAACCTGAAGTCGAAGCAGGGCATCGATACGCTGCTGAAGCTGATCGACAAGGCCGACGTGCTGATCGAGGGCTTCCGCCCGGGCGTGACCGAGCGCCTGGGCATCGGCCCGGATGCCTGCCTGGCGCGCAATCCGCGCCTGGTCTACGGCCGCATGACCGGCTGGGGCCAGACCGGCCCGATGGCCCAGGCCGCCGGACATGACATCAACTACATCTCGCTCACCGGTGCCCTGCACGCGATCGGCAGGAAGGGCGACAAGCCCGTCCCGCCGCTGAACCTGGTCGGGGATTTCGGCGGCGGCGGCATGCTGCTGATCTACGGCATCCTGGCCGCGCTGCTGGAAGCGCACCGCTCCGGCAAGGGCCAGGTGGTGGACGCGGCGATGACCGACGGCGCCTCGCTGCTGATGGCGATGATGTACGACGGCCTGACCACGGGGTTCTGGAACGGCCGCGAGCGCGGTGTGAACATGCTCGACACCGGCGCGCCGTTCTACGAGGTCTACGAGACTAAGGATGGCAAGTACATCTCGCTGGGCTCGATCGAGCCGCAGTTCTATGCGGAGTTGATCAAGCGCTCCGGCGTCGCCGAGGAGCGGCTCATGCCGCAGCTCGACGCCACCCGCTTCGAGCAACACAAGCAGGTGCTCACCGAGGTGTTCAAGACCCGGACCCGTGACGAGTGGTGCGCGCTGATGGAAGGCACCGACGTGTGCTTCGCCCCGGTGCTGGACCTGCACGAGGCGCCGGAGCACCCGCACAACAAGGCACGCGGCACCTTCGTGAAGGTGGATGGAGTGGTGCAGCCGGCGCCGGCGCCCCGGTTCAGCCGCACGCCAGGCGAAATCCGCCATGCCGCCCACACACCGGGCGCGGATACCGAACAGGTGCTCGCCGAGGCCGGATTCGCCGGCGCGGATATTGCCGCGCTGCGCGCGGCCGGCGCTTTGACCTGAGACCGGTTCAGGTCCCGGCGGCGCCCTGCCGGGGCCGCCCGGGTCGAACCGGCCGATCCGCAACCCGCACGGCCGCAGCCTTGCGTGCGGGCCGGCCGGAGGCACGCACATACCCGCTACCGCGCCGAGGGCCTGACGTAAGCGCTGCCGGGGGATCGACGATGGGAAAACAGGCCATGGCTTGCATCCTCCGGCCCGGGCATCCGTTGGCGGGCGCGTTTCGATAGATACCTGACCACGCCAGGCAGCGGCTTGATCCGCGTCAATCGGGCCGCGGCACGCCCGAAGCGCTTAAAATACCGCCCGGCGCGGGCCTGTGCGCCACTCGGAGCCGAATCCTTGTCCGAAACCATCCTCGACCTGCCCGGGGCCTTCAATCTGCGCGACTTCGGCGGCTGGGCCACGGTAGACGGCCGGCGCGTGCGCCGAGGCCGGCTGTTCCGCTCCGGCACGCTCGCCCGACTGACGGCCGATGCGCAATGCGCCCTGCTGGAGCTGGGCATCGCGACCATCTGCGATCTGCGCCGCGGCCGCGAGGCCGAGCGCGAGCCGACCCCGTTCGCCGGCGCGCGGCCGCGGATGGTGTCAATCCCGATCGACGCCGGTCACGCCGGTTCGCTGCGCGAGCACCTGACGACCCACACCCGGACCATCCAGGACGGGATCGACTACATGGTCGGGATCAACCGCCAGCTTGCCAGCGACCACGAGGCCGAGTTCGCACGCATGTTCCAGGCGCTGATCCAGGGCGACGACGGTGGCTTCCTGGTGCACTGCTCGGCCGGCAAGGACCGCACCGGCTTCGGCGCGGCGATCATCCTGCGCGCCCTGGGCGTACCGTCCGATCGGACCCTGGACGGCTACGAGTTCAGCAACGTCGCGATGGACGTCGAGGGCCTGCTGCCGCGCCTGGCAAGCCGCTGGCCGGAGCTCGACCCCGCGATCGCTGCGACCATCTGCGGCGTGCGCCGTGCCTACCTGCAGGCCGGCTTCGATGCCGTGGACGCGCGCCACGGCGATTTCGACACCTACCTGCGCGAGGGCCTGGGCGTGAGCGACGTAGACCGCCACCGCCTCCAGGCACGGCTGCTCGAGGACTGATCCCAACCCCTGCTTTCGGAGAAACCCGATGGAACGCATCCTGAAACTGCCCGGCGCCGTGAATCTGCGCGACTTCGGCGGCTACGCGGCCGCCGACGGCCGGCGCGTGCGGCGCGGCAGATTGTTCCGATCGGGGACGCTCGCCCACCTGTCCGGCGACGCCCAGGAAGCCCTTCTGGAGATGGGTATCGAGGTAATCTGCGACCTGCGGCGCCAGAACGAACTGGACCACGAGCCCACGCCGTTCCCTGACCATCGGCCGCGCCGGGTACACCTGCCGATCGAGGCCGGCAACTCCCAGGCCCTGCGCGAGCAGATGCACCGGGTGCGCACGGATCCCGGCCAGGTCGTGGCGTTCATGACCGCCCTGAACCGCGAACTGGCGCGCGACTGCGCCGCCCAGTTCGGGCAGATGGTGCAGGCGCTGCTGGAGGCAGGGGATGCGGCGTTCCTGGTGCACTGCTCGGCCGGCAAGGACCGCACCGGGTTTGGCGCCGCGCTCATCCTCAGCCTGCTCGGCGTGCCGCGCGAGACCGTGGTCGAGGATTTCCTGCTCAGCAACACGGCCATCGACTTCGAGAACCGCGCCTGGCCCCAGCTTGCGAAGATCTGGCCGGACCTGGACAAGGAAGTGGCGCGCGGGCTGTCCGCCGTGCACCGGGTCTACATCGATGCGGCGCTGGATGAAATCGATACCCGCTTCGGCAGCTTCGAGCGCTACGCGCGCCTGGGGCTGGGACTGGACGAGGCCGCGCATGCCCGGCTGCGCGATCGCCTGCTCACCGGCTGACGCCCTGGCGCGCCCGCCGCCGGAACCGGCGGCGGCCCGGCTGCCGCGCCGCAATATTTCATCTACCTCTTTGCACGCCTCCCGCGTATTCATCTAGCTTTATTGCGCCGGCCGGCCTAGACTGCCGCGGGCTGCGGCGTTGCCGCCGCAGGAGCGAACCGTGGGAGGGCGCGCATGAACCAGTCGACCAAGCGAACGTACCGGGCGGCACTGCCGGCAATCGCGGCCATGATGGCCGTATCGGACATTGCCGCCGCGGCGATCGAGGAAATCGTGGTGTCCGCGCGCAGGCGCGACGAGAGCCTGCAGACGGTGCCCGTGGCCGTCACGGCCTTCTCTCCCGTGGAACTGCAGCAGCGCGGCGTGACCGACATCAAGCAGCTCCAGCAGTCCACGCCCAGCTTGTACATCCAGCCCGCCACCGGCACGGGCAATGGTGCGGTCATCAACCTGCGCGGGCAGATCCAGAACGACAACCTCATCACCCTGGATCCGTCCGTGGGCGTGTACATCGACGACGTCTACGCCGCCCGCAGCTACGGCCTGCTCTTCGACCTGCTCGACGTCGACCACCTCGAGGTGCTCAAGGGCCCGCAGGGCACCCTGTATGGCCGCAACACCACCGGCGGCGCCATCAAGGTGGTCACGAAAAAGGCACAGGTCGGGGACTCCGGCATCACCGGCTTCCTGCGTGCAGGCGCGGGCGACTACTCCGCGTACAAGGTCTCCGGCGCGATCAACGTGCCGATGGGCGACGCCTTCGCACTGCGCTACGCCGGCTCCTACAACCGCCGCGACGGCTACAACGAGCTCGTCCTCGTCGACCCGTTCGCCAACAACGCGCCGATCCGGACCATCGACCAGAACGACCAGGATGCCCACTACCACCGCCTGAACGCGACCTGGAAGGCCACCGATGCCCTGACGCTGTGGGGCCAGTTCGAGTATTTCCACAACGAGTCCAACGGCCAGTTCACGGTCAACCGCGCCGGCGACCTGCTCGGCGGCTCGCTCGCAACGCTGCTGGTTGCGCGGCCCTCGGCCTACCGATTGAACGACTTCCGCACCGGCATCGGCGACCCGCTGTGCTGCGCCGGCGGCGCACCGCGCGACAGCATCGAAGTGCGCGCCGGATCGGTGACGGCCCAGTACGACTTCAGCGATCGGCTGTCCACCAAGCTGATCGTCGGCTATCGCGCCAACGACTCCGAGTCGGTGTTCAACACCGACGGCGGCGCGGCAGTCAACGCGCTGGCGGCGCTGCAGTTCGGCACGCTGCTGAACCAGTCCAACGAACAGGTGAGCGTGGAGTGGCAGCTCAGCGGCAAGGCCTTCGACGATCGCCTCAACTGGCTGGCCGGTTTCTACTACTTCAACGAGACCGGAGACGACGTCACCGGCGGCGGCGGCAACATCATCGCGGGGCGCATCCAGCGCCGCATCAACGACGCCTCGGCTGAGAACACCAGCACCTCCGGCTTCGCCCACGGCGACTACGCGATCACCGATCGGCTGACGTTCTCCGGCGGCGTGCGCTACACGGTGGACGACAAGTCCATGGAGGGCCACAACCGGCTGGACGCGGCTCCGATCGCGCTGGTCAACGGCCAGATCCCGACCACCCCGGCGATACCGTGCATCAACCTGGGCAACGCCCCCGGGTTCAACCTGGCCACGTGCACGCTGGCGGTCAACGACAGCTTCAGCTTCGTCGACTTCGACGCCGGCTTCGACTACAAATTCACCGACCGGATATTCGGCTACGTCAAGGCTTCGCGCGGCAACCGCAGCGGCGGCCAGCAGATCCGCTACTCGAACAACCCGGCGAGCATCCTGCCGTTCGAGCCCGAGACGGCGACCAACTTCGAGATCGGCGTGAAGGCGGACTTCTTCGACGACCGCCTGCGCACCAACCTCGCCTACTACCACACGCTCTACGATCAGGTGCAGCAATCGTTGATCGTGACCACGCCCACCGGCGGCTCGACCACGCTGGTCGCCAACATCGGCAGCGGCGACATCGACGGTTTCGAATTCGAAGGCACGGTTGCGCTCGGCGATCACCTCACCCTGCGCGGATCGGTCGGCGTGATTTCAATCAGCCTGTTCAACGACAACCCGGCGGCGGCGACCAGTGCCGCGCTCGGGCAGGTGGCCGGGCAGGTCATCGGCGACCAGCAGCAGGCGAAAAACCCGGAATTCACGGCCAGTATCGGCGCGAACTACGTGCGGCCGTTTTCCTGGGGCGAGGGCTCGCTGCGGGTCGACTATGGCTACCGCAGCAGCACCAACGTCCGCTTCGAGCCGCTGTTCAACGAGAACAATCCCTACGGAAAGGTCGACGGCATCGGCCTGGTGAACGGCCGCATCGGCGCGAAGTTCGGCGACGGCCGGTACGAGGCCGGGCTGTGGGTCAAGAACCTGTTCGACGAGCGCTACTTCAGCTCGGCGATCAACATCAGCCCGACGCTGAACGTGCATCCGGGCCAACTTGGCGATCCGCGCACGATCGGCGTGGAGTTCGGCGTCAACTTCAACTGATCGGAGCGCCGCCGCGGGCGGATTGCCGCTGCCGGGCCGCGCGACGACAATGGCCGGGTCATGTGACCGCGAACATCCAGGATCCGCCCATGCCCGATGCCCTGCTCGAAAAGCGCCCCGACGGCGTTGCCGTCGTCACCATGAACCGCCCGGAGCGCATGAACGCCGCCTCCCCGGCGATGAGCGCCCTGCTCATGGAGTATTTTGCCGACTGTGCGGCCGATCCGCAGGTTCGCTGCGTGGCGCTGACCGGCGCCGGGCGCGGCTTCTGCGCGGGCGCCGACATCAAGCGCCTGGACGAAGCGCAGGCCGCGCAGGCCGGCGGCGCGGCCGCGCCCGAGGGCTTCTTCGAGCGCGTCGAGGGACTGCGCCGGCGCCAGGACGGCATCACGCTGAAGCTGCACACCATGCCCAAGCCGACGGTCGCCATCGTCAACGGTTTCGCGATTGGCGCCGGTTTCAGCTTCGCCCTGGGCTGCGACATCCGCCTCGCCGGTGACGAAGCCAGGCTCTCGGCCGGCTTCCGCAATCTCGCCGCCAGCGGCGACATGGGCGGCACCTACTTCCTCAGCAAGCTCGTCGGCGACGGCATCGCCCGCGAGCTGATCTTCACCGGGGAGATGATGTCGGCCGAGCGCGCGCGGGCACTCGGGATCGTCAACCGCGTCTACCCGCAGGCCGATCTCATGCAAGAGGCGCTGGCCTTCTGCGCCGAGCTGGCGCGCGGGCCGACGCGCGCGTTCGCCCTCGCCAAGGAGAACCTGGCCATGGCGAGCGTCGCCAGCGCCAAGGAGGCCCTGGACTTCGAGGCCGCGAACATGATCCTGAGCCTGACCACCGACGACCACCGCGAAGCCGTGCGCGCATTCGTCGAGAAGCGCGCCGCGCGATTCAAGGGCCGCTGAGGCGCGTCACGCGGGCGGCCCGACCCCCGCGTGCCGAAGGAAGCGCCGATCCAGATCCGCCGCTCGCGGGCAGCCCACCAGCCGCAGGTCGCGCTCGATTTCCTGGCGCAGGATGGCCAGCGCGCGATCCACGCCCGCTTCGCCGCCCGCACCCAGGCCGTAGAGATAACCCCGGCCGATCATGCAGGCGCGCGCGCCGAGCGCCAGCGCCTTGAGCACATGGGTGCCGCGGCGGATGCCGCCGTCCAGGATCACCTCGACGCGATCGCCGACTGCGTCGACGATCGCCTCCAGGGCGTCGAAGGGCGCCGGAGCGCCGTCGAGCTGGCGCCCGCCGTGGTTGGAGACGACGATCGCGCTGGCGCCGATTTCCACCGCACGGCGCGCGTCGTCCACGGACAGGATGCCCTTGATCGCGAACGGGCCCGACCAGCGCTGGATCATCCACGCCGCATCGCGCCAGGTCACCGACGGATCGAACTGGCTGCCGATGTACTGGATCACGCTGCTGACGGTGCGGGTACCCTCGGCGATCCGGTGCGCGACGTTCGCGAGAGTCAGCGGCGGCCGGGTGAGGTAGTCCAGGCACCAGCGCGGGTGCAGGGCGATATCCGCCAGGCTCATCAGCCGCAGCCGCGGGGGCAGCGTCATTCCGGTGCGCAGGTCGCGCTCGCGATTGCCGGCCACCGGCACGTCGATCGTCAGGCACAGCGCCGAATAGCCTGCGGCCCGGCAGCGATCCATCAGCTCGGCGGTCAGCTCGCGCTCACGCATCACGTAGATCTGGAAGCACTTGGGGCCGTCGTTGACCGCGGCCACGTCCTCGATGCTGGTCGTCCCCAGCGTCGACAGGCTGTACATCGTGCCTGCGCGGCGGGCGGCGCGCGCGACCGCACGCTCGCCGTCGGCGTGGAACAGGCGCGACATGCCGGTCGGCGCGATCATGATCGGCAGTTCCAGGCGCTGGCCGAGCACCGTCACCGAGGTGTCGATCGCCGCAACGTCGACCAGGTAGCGCGGCACCAGGTCGAAGTCCGCGAACGCCGTGGTATTGCGCCCCAGCGTGCGTTCGTCGTCAGCCGCGCCTGCCAGGTAATGCCACATCGGCGCCGGCATGCGCCGCCGCGCCAGCCGGGCGAGGTCGTCCAGATCGAAACAGCGTTCCAGGCCCGAGGGCGGCATGATCAGAACCAGTCCTCCGGCATGGCCATGATGGCGCCGGTTCCGGACTGCACTGCCCGGCCATGGGCGCCGGCACGCGGCAGGATGTGCGTGGCGTAGAACGAGGCGGTGGCGAGCTTGCCGCGCTCGAACGCGCCGTCGGGCGTATCCGCCACCGCCAGCGCCGCGCGTGCCATCTGCCAGCCGCCGCAGACCGTGCCCGCCAGCATCATGAAGTCGTAGGCGATGCTGCCCACCACGTGCGGATCGTCGGCGAAATGCTCGCGCAGCCAGCTCGAGGCCTGCGTCAGTGCCCGCAGCGCGCGGGCGAACCCGTCGCGGATCGGCACGAGTGCCCCCAGCGGGTGGGCTTCCAGCGCGGCAGCGGTGGAATTCATCTCGTCGAGCAGCGCCATCAGCGCACGGCCGCCGTCGCCCATGATCTTGCGGCCGACCAGATCCAGCGCCTGGATGCCGTTGGTGCCCTCGTAGATGGCGGTGATGCGGGCGTCGCGCAGATGCTGGGCGGCGCCGGTATCCTCGATGAACCCCATCCCGCCATGGATCTGCACGCCCAGCGACACCACTTCCTGCGCCAGCTCGGTGCACCAGCCCTTGACTATCGGCGTGAGCAGCGCGACGCGCGCGGCGGCACGCGCGCGCGCGGATGCATCGGCGCCGCGCGCGGCACGATCCACGTCCGCGGCGGCGACATAGGCCAGCGCACGCATGGCCTCGACGCAGGCTCGCATGGACAACAGCATCCGGCGCACGTCCGGGTGGGCGATGATGGCGACCTTGGCGGCGGAACCCGCAACGGTGCCCTGGATGCGCTGGCGCGCGTACTCGCGTGCCTGCTGGTACGCGCGCTCGGCGATCCCCACGCCTTCGAGCCCGACCGCCAGCCGGGCCTGGTTCATCATCGTGAACATGCACTGCATGCCGCGGTTCGGCTCGCCCACGATCCAGCCGATGGCGCCGCCGTCATCGCCGTAGCGCATGACGCAGGTCGGGCTGGCGTGGATGCCGAGCTTGTGTTCCACCGACGCCGGGTACACGTCGTTGCGCGCACCGGGCCTGCCGTCGGCGCCCGGAAGGAACTTGGGCACCAGGAACAGCGACAGGCCACGGGTGCCCTCGGGCGCGTCCGGCAGGCGCGCGAGCACGAGGTGGACGATGTTCTCGGCCATGTCGTGGTCGCCCCAGGTGATGAAGATCTTCTGCCCGGAGATCCGGTAGCGGTCGCCGTCCGCAACCGCCCGGGCAGCCACCGCGCCGACATCCGAACCGGCCTGGGGCTCGGTGAGATTCATCGTGCCGGTCCAGTCGCCCGCGACCATGCGCGGCAGGTAGGTGCGCCGCAGATCCTCGCTGCCGTGGTGTGCGATCGCGTCGATGGCACCGAGGGTGAGCATCGGGCAGAGCGAAAAGGCGAGGTTGGCCGACTTCCACATTTCCATGACCGGCGTGGCGAGCAGTTGCGGCAGCCCCTGGCCCCCGTACTGCGCCGGCGCCTGCAACGACATCCAGCCGCCGGTGCGGAACTGCGCATAGGCTTCGCGGAATCCCGCGGCCGCGCGGACCTGGCGATCCACGACCTGCACGCCTTGTTCATCGCCGCTGCGGTTGATGGGAGCGAGCACCTCGCCGGCCAGTTTCGCGGCCTGCTCCAGGACCGCGGCGAGCAACTCCGGGGTGGCCTCGGCGGCCTGCGTCTGCGCGGCCACGGACTCGTACTGCGCCAGCCGGTTGGTCGCGAACAGCATGTCTTCGATGGGTGCCCGATAGCCGCTCATACCCGTCTCCTCGTCTGTGCCCGGATTCTAACCGCCCGCGCCGATGGACTGCAGCGCGGTGACTGCGCCGGCCGCTGCGTTGCCGGCAGCCATGGCGACGGGCGTCGCGGAAACCAGGGCCGCGGCCCCGGAGCGAGACTTTTTCTCGGCGCCCCTGCCGTTCGTGGCCGGAACTGTGACCTGCGCCCTGCAACCGTGACAGTGCGAAACGCTTCGACGACCTACATTGTCACGCGAGCGCAACGGCTGTACTCCAAACTAAAACACATGACGTACCCACACGACGACAGGGCCTTGCAGGCCAACCGGGCGGCCGTGCCGGTGATGGACGCCCCCCGGGCGACCAGGCGGCTCGCACGGCTCCTCGACCGCGTCGGCGTCGCGACCCTGACCGGCGCGGCGGTCGCACTGCCAGCCGCATTCGTGAGCACCCTGCCGTGGCAGGACGAACTCACCCTGGCCGGTATCGGTCTGCTCGCGGGCACCGTCGGCGCGTTCATCCTGGCGCGAGCCTGGGATCTCGCGCTGTTCTTCGCGGAAGTGGAAACGTGGCAGAACCCGGCCATGATGCGCCGGCTCGGCGAGGGCGCCGCCATTGCGACCACGAGCGACGCAGCGCCTGCGCCTGCGCGCGTGCTCGATCCGGCACCGATGACCAGCGTCGCGGTCCCGATCGCGCCACCGGCCCGCCCGGGAGTACCGCAGGTGCGCCGCAACCATCCGCTGGCGCCGCGCCCCGGTCACGCCTTCGCGGCACGTTCGCGCCGCAACGCCCCATACATCCAGCGGCAACCGCCGCAGCAGTGATCGGCGGCGATCAGGGCCCGCCACCGGACCAGGCGATGCGGTAGACCGCACCCTGCTTGTCGTCGGAAACCAGCATCGAACCGTCCGCGAGCACGGCCACGTCCACCGGCCGCCCCCAGGCGGTGTCGTCTGCACGCAGCCATCCGCTGACGAACGGTTCGTAGCGCAGCACCCGGCCGCCGGCGTCGAACACGACCTGCATCACCCGATAGCCGCTCTTGCGGCTGCGATTCCACGATCCATGCTCGGCGATGAACAGGCGCCCGCGGTACTCGGCCGGGAACATCGAGCCGGCATAGAACCGCAGCCCGAGCGGGGCGACGTGGGCCCCCAGTTCCAGCACCGGCGGCTGGTACTCGCCCGGCGGCCGGCGCGCGCCGAATTTCGGATCCACCGTCGACAGGCCGTGCAGCCAGGGATAACCGAAATGCAGCCCGGGCCGCGGCGCGATGTTCAGTTCGCAGGCGGGCGTGTCGTCGCCGAGCAGATCCCGGCCGTTGTCCGTGAACCAGAGCGCGCCGGTCCGCGGATGCCAGGTGAATCCGACCGAGTTGCGGATCCCGCGCGCGTAGGCCTCCACGGCGCTGCCGTCGGGTTCCATGCGCAGGATGGACGCATACGGAGGTGCCGGATCGCAGATGTTGCACGGTGCGCCGACCGGCACGTAGAGCTTGCCATCCGGCCCGAACCCGAGGTATTTCCAGCCGTGGTGCCGATCCTTCGGTAACCTGTCGTAGACCACCGAGGGTGCCGGCGGATCGGCCAGGCGCGCGTCGATGCCGTCGAAGCGCAGGATCCGGTTCACCGCGCCGACGTACAGCGCGCCGGCATGCCAGGCGACGCCGGTCGGCATTTCCAGGCCCTCGGCAATGGTATGGACGGCGTCGGCGCGACCGTCGCCGTCGCGATCGGGCATGGCGTACACCTTGCCCGCCTCCATGCTGCCGGCGTAGACGACGCCGGCCGGCGAGACGGCAAGCGCGCGCGCGTTGGGTACCTGCGCGAACACCGAGACCGTGAAACCCGGCGGCAGCACCAGTTCGTCGAGCGGTGGCGCCGCCGCTGCCGCGGCGCTCAGGAGCGCCGCCAGCACGCTTCCCAGGCGGCGCGGCAGGCCCACCCTCAGATTTCCTCGGACATTCGCTGCGTGGTCGCCGACAGGCGATAGATCAATGTCCGCAGGAAGACCTTGAGGAACCGCACCTGGCAGTGCAGCGAGACCTGGGTGATCACGGTGGAGTTGAGCTTCATCAGCCGCGTCAGCCCCTTGGCGACGATGGACGCGGTGCGGGTGGTCTTGGCCAGGTAGCCCATCTCGCCGAAGCAGTCCCCGGTCACCAGCGTGCGCAGTTCCTTGCCGTTCTTCACCACGCCGACGGCACCGTCGACGATGATGTAGAAGGAATCGTCCAGCTCGCCCTCGCGGATGATGTCGCCGCCGTCCGGGCAATCCTGCCAGGTGGCCGCGCGCACGATCTCCCACACCTCCACGTCCGGAAAGCCATGGAAGAAATCCAGCTTCTTGACCGCGTTGAAGCGCTCTTCCTCGGAGATCTCCTCCTGCGGGCGCTCGAGGTGGTCGAACGCGCGGGCGAGATCGGTGGCGAGCTCGATGCCGGTCTTGTAGCGCTCGGCGGGGGACTTGGCGATCGCCTTGGCGCAGATGTGCTGGAGCTCGGGCGAGATGCCGCCGCGGATCTCCGACAGCGGCGCCGGCTCCTCGTTCAGGATCTTCTGCACCAGGCGCGAGAAGTTCTCGGCCTGGAACGGGTGCCGCCCGGTGAGCAGCTCGTACATGATGACGCCGAGCGAGAACAGGTCGGTCTGGTTGTTGAGCATGTCCTCGCTGATCTGCTCGGGCGACATGTAGCGCGGCGAGCCGACCATGCCCATCGGCATCGTGCCGGTGGAATCGAGCTTGTTGATGTAGGCGATGCTGAAATCGCCGATCTTCACCTCGCCGGTGTCATCCGCGACCAGGATGTTGGTGGGCTTGATGTCGCGGTGGATCACCCCTTCGCGGTGCGCATAGTCCAGGGCCATTGCGCACTTGAAGATGATCTCGACCACGCGCTCGATCGGCAGGAGGGCGTCGGCCCGGCAGAAGTTCTTCAACGTCTGCCCGCCGCGGACATACTCCATCACCAGGTAGCAGGTATCGCCATCCACGCCCGCGTCATGGATGGAGATGATGTTCGGGTGCTTGAGCTTGCCGGCGGTGTGCGCCTCGTTGAAGAACATCTTGCGGTAGCGCGCGCCGGACTCTTCGTCCCGCAGTGCTTCGGCGAATGCAACCTTGATGGCGACCGGCCGATCGACGTAGGGATCGTGGCCGAGGTAGACGATCCCCATGCTGCCGCGGGAGATCTCCTTGATGACCTCGTACTTGCCCAGTTTCTTGGGGAAATCGTCCGACATGGGGCCCGCTGCAACAGTTCCGTTTATGGTAATCGTTTCAGGCCCGGTCCGGTAGCGCCGGGCGGGGTTGAGATCGGCCCGGTCCGGTGCCAGACTGAATCGGGCGCCGGCCCCGAGCCGGCACTGTTCCAACCCTGGTATTCGATCAGATGCAGGGGGTGCGCCATGGTATCCGTCAAGCAGCTTCTCGCGGCCGGCGGCAAGGGCGTCATCGCCGTCGAGCCTGGTGAAACGGTCTACAACGCCATCGGCACGATGGCCGCGCACGGTATCGGCGCGGTGCTGGTGATGGCGGGCAACCGCCTCGTGGGCATCATGTCCGAGCGCGACTACACCCGCAAGATCGTGCTCCGCGACCGCTCCTCCCGAACCACGCGCGTGGAGGAAATCATGACCGCGGACGTGGTTCACGTCACGCCCGGCAACGATCTGTCCGACTGCATGCGGACGATGTCCGACCACCGCATCCGCCACCTGCCGGTGGTCGATGCGACCGGTACCGTCCTGGGCATGGTATCGATCCTGGAAGTGCTGCGGGCGTTGCTCGACGATCGCGAGCACGAAATCCGCGACCTGGAACGCTACATCGCCGGGTCGGCCTGATCGTGCAGCCGCGGGCGGAACGCGGATGTGCTGTAATGGCACAGTCCGCACCCGCCCGCTCCGGAGCCCGTACCCGTGTACCCGACCGCCGATCCCGACCCTACCGCCCTGCCCGAATGGAAGGCGCTGGAGCGCCACGCGCAGTCCATGCGCGGCGTGCACATGCGCGACCTGTTCAGCGCCGACGCCGGCCGCGCCGCGCGCATGTCGACCGATGTCGGTGCGCTGTTTGCCGACTGGTCCAAGCACCGGGTGACGGACGAGACCCTCGCGCACCTGCACGCGCTGGCGAATGCGGCGCAACTGCCGGCCGCGATCCACGCTTTGTTCTCGGGCACCAAGGTCAACACCACCGAGGACCGCGCGGCGATGCACTGGGCGCTGCGCGCCGCGCCGCAGGATGGTGCCGCGACGGCAAGCTCCGAAACCGGCCAGGCCGTACGCGCGGTGCACGCGCAGATGCGCGCCTGGCTTCAGGCGCTGTCCACCGGCGACCTTCGCGGCGCCACCGGCGCACCGTTTACCGACGTCGTCAGCATCGGCATCGGCGGCTCGTACCTCGGCCCGATGCTGGCCGCCCAGGCCTGCGGCGGCCAGGGCACCGGCGTGCGGGTGCACTTCGTCGCCAACCTCGACGCGCACGACCTGATCCCGCGCCTGGAGCGACTGGATCCGGCCGCCACGCTGTTCATCATCGCGTCCAAGTCGTTCACCACCCTGGAAACCTTCACCAATGCCGAGACCGCCCGCCGCTGGCTCGCGGCGGGGCTGCCGGCCGGGGCGGACGTGGGGCGGCATTTCGTCGCCATCACCGCCAATACCCGCGCCGCAACCGCATTCGGCATCGACCCCGCGAACGTATTCGCTTTCTGGGACTGGGTCGGCGGCCGCTATTCGCTGTGGTCGGCCATCGGCCTGCCGGCGGCGATTGCGCTCGGCATGGACGGCTTCCTGGAACTGCTCGCCGGTGCGCGGGCGAAGGACGAGCACTTCCGTACCGCGCCGCTGGCGCGCAACCTGCCGGCGACGCTCGGGCTCATCGGCCTGTGGTATGCGAACTTCCTCGGCGCCCAGTCCCAGGCGGTGGTGGTATACGACGAGCGCCTGCGCGCCCTGCCGGAGTACCTGCAGCAGCTCGACATGGAATCCAATGGCAAGCGCGTCACCCATGGCGGGCGAACCGTGGCCGCCGACACGGCGCCGATCCTGTGGGGCGGCGTCGGCACCAATGCGCAGCATGCGTTCTTCCAGCTCCTGCACCAGGGCACGCGGCTGGTACCGGTGGATTTCATCGCCGCGATCGATCCGGGCCTGGACGTGCCTCCGCATCACGATCTGCTGCTGGCGAACTGCTTCGCCCAGGCGCGCGCACTGATGTGGGGGCGAACCGAGGCCGAGGCGCGTGCCGAGCTCGCCGCGCAGAACCAGCCGGCGGAAGCCGTCGCGCGCCTGGCACCGCACAAGGTCTTCCCCGGCAACGCACCCAGCACCACCATCCTGCTGCCGCGCCTGTCGCCCGCATCGCTCGGTGCGCTGATCGCGCTGTACGAACACCGGACCTACGTGCAGGGCGCAATCTGGGGCATCAATTCGTTCGACCAGTGGGGGGTCGAACTCGGCAAGCAGATGGCCCTGGCAATTCAACGCGATCTGGACGGCGCCGGCGCCGGGGCGCACTACGACGCCTCCACCGCGGCGCTGATTGCGCGTTATCGCGCCGGGCGCCGGCCGGGCTGAGCGCGCGGGATCAGGCGCTGCGCGCCGCCAGTTGGGTGGTCAGCGAGAGGCGTTCGATCAGCACGCGCAGGAACACCTTGCAGAAGCGCAACTGGCAGTCCTTGGACACCTTCTCCATCAAGGTGGCGTTGATCTTCATGAGCGACACGCGGCCCTTGGCGAGGATGGAAGCGGTGCGGGTGGTCTTGGACAGGTAGCCCATCTCGCCGAAGCAGTCGCCGCGGCGCAATTCGTTGATGGCGGCGCCGCCCTTGCGGACTCGGACCGTGCCGTCGGTGATGATGTAGAACGAATCGTCGATGTCGCCCTCGGTGATGATTTCGTCCCCGTCCCCGTATTCCTGCCACAGGCTGGCCCGGATGATTTCCCAGACCTCCGAGTCGGGAAACCCGCTGAAAAAATTCAACTGCTTCACGTAGGTGAATTTCTCCTTCAGGGAGAGGTCTTCCTGCGGCCGATCGAGGAAATGGAACGCCGCCGCCAGATCCACCGCCATGTCCAGGCCCATCCGGTAGCGGCGCTCCGGATCCTTCTCCAGTGCCTTGTACGCGATCCTGGCCAGCGCCGGCGGAACCCCCTGGCGGAAGGTCTCCATCGGTATGGGATCCTCGTTGATGATGCGGTGGATCAGCGCCGAGAACCCCTCACCGCCGAACGGGTGATGGCCGGTCAGCAGCTCGTACAGGACGATGCCGAGCGAGAACAGGTCGGTCTGGGTGGTGATCTGGTCCTCCTGCACCTGCTCGGGGGACATGTACCGTGGCGAGCCGACGAAACCCATCGGCATGGTGGACGAGGCATCCGGCCGGGTAATGTGGGCGATGCTGAAATCGGCGATTTTGACGTCGCCATCCTCGGTAAGCAGGATGTTCGAGGGCTTGATGTCGCGGTGGATGACGCCCTGGCGGTGCGCGTAGTCGAGCGCCTTGGCGCACTTGAAGACGATCTCCACGACCTTGTTGATCGACAGCAGCGTCTCGGGCTTGGTGTAGCGCTTGAGCGTATCGGCGCCCGCGACCAGCTCCATGACGATGTAGCAGATGCCGTCCTCGATGCCGGCGTCGAAGACGTCCAGGATGTTCGGGTGGCGCAGCATGCCCGCGGTGTGCGCCTCGTTGAAGAACATCTTGCGGTAGCGCTCGCCGGTCTCCTTGTCGCGCAGGGAGTCGGCGAAGGCGATCTTCAGGGCTACCGGGCGGTCGATGTACGGATCGTGGCCGTAGAAGACGATGCCCATGCTGCCACGGGCAATCTCGCCCCGGACCTCGTACTTGCCGAGCCGGTCGGGAACGGGCGTGTTGGAAGTAGGACCGGGCATGGGCAGCCGCTGCGCTGGCGTGGCAGCGCTGATGGTAGCCCAAAGCGCCACGCCGAGGTAGCGCGGAGCCGGGCGCCGGTCAACCGGCGGCGATGTTGCGTGCGGCCTTGCCGGCCTCCACGGCGTGGGCGATGGCCTCGGTGACCGGCCCGGCAGGGAACGGCGCGCAGATCAGCTCGCCGCCAGCGGCCCGGGCACTGGCCTCGCTGTCCGCGAACAGGACCAGCGGGATGCCGAGCGAATCGCGCAGGGCCGAGATGACCTCGCCCGCGTCCAGGTCCGCGCTGAACTGGCAGTCCACGAACACCAGCACCGGCCGGAAGTCGATCGCGGCATTGATCGCGAACCGCCCGGAGGTGGCGATGGCCGGAACCACGTAGCCCAGTGCGAGCAGGCGTTCGCGAAGGATCTCGCTCGCACCGGCATTCCTGCTGACGATGAGGACTTCGTTGCGCATGCGCCTTTCACTGCGCCGCGATGCCAATCCGTTCGCGGCTTGCGGCCCGGCGGCGCACGGGACATGCACCGCCTACATGTACATTATCGTCAACGATGCGGGGGCGGACACAGCGGCGGATGCCTGAAAAGGGAATCAGGAATTCCCTGATTGAAGAGGCGGGCGGATCAGGGAATCCCTGATGCCGGCACGTCAAGGTCACTCGATGTCGGTCAGCCCTTCGCGGATCGCGTACTTGGTGAGCTGTGCGACGCTGTGCAGGCCGAGCTTGTCCATGATCTTCTTGCGGTGGCTTTCGACCGTCTTCACCGACAGGTGGAGCTTGTCGGCGATTTCCGCAGTCCCTCCGCCCTCGGCGATGAGCTGGAGCACCTCGCGTTCGCGGCTCGACAGGACCCGGTCGACCGGCGCCGGGGACAGCGGAATGGGCCGGCGCACGAGATTTTCGACCACCACCCCCGCGATGCCCGGGCTGAGGTAGATGCGGCCGTCCGACAGCGTGCGGATGGCGAAGGACAGCTCCTCCACCGCGCAATCCTTGAGCAGGTACCCGCTCGCGCCCGCGTCCAGCATCTGCGTGACGAAGCGCCGATCGGCATGCATGGACAGCGCCAGGACCTTCGTGCGCGGCGCTGCGGCCAGGATCCGGCGGGTGGCATCCACGCCGTTCATCTCCGGCATGCCGATGTCCATGATGACGAGTTCCGGATTCAGCTGCTTGGCCAGGCGGATGGCCGACCGCCCATCGTCGGCCTCGCCGACCACGCTCACGCGCTGGGATTCGAGCAAGGCGCGCAGGCCCGCCCGCAGGATTTCATGGTCGTCGACGATGAGAACCGAGATCGCCATGCCCCAGACCCCCGCTCGGGAGTTTGCCTCAAACGCCGCGGCGCTGTCACGCATGACGCGGCACCGAAGCTGCGGGAGATCAACAATCACAGCCTTCCGAACACTCGCTCCAGAGGTAGGTGGCTTCGACCGTTCGGCCGTCGTCCGAATAGCGCAGCTCCGAGCACAAGGCCCGCACCAGGCCGATGCCGCGGCCGCTCGCCGCCGTGTTGCCGTCCATCGGCACAACGATGGAGGCTGGATCGAATCCGGTGCCGTCGTGCGACAGCTTCAACCTGAGTTCCCCCCCGCCGTCCATCGGGCGGTTGGAGAACTCGACGTGCACCGTGCCGCCGTCGAGCGCCTGCAACGCCGCGGTCCGGCGCTCGTAGTACTCGGCGAACCCCGTCGGCGAACCCTTCAGGGAGGAATCCAGGCCGAGCAAACCGTGATCCAGCGCATTCGAGTACAGTTCGGCAAGAACCACATACAGGCGCTGGCGCAGTGGTCCGAGCCCCTGCAACTCCGACACGGCCTGCAGCATCGTCGCCACGGGATCGGCATTGACGAGCGCGTTGGCCTGCAATTCCAGGGACAGCCGCCACGGTGCCGCCGGCACGCGGATGCACCCCTTCCCGGCGGCCGGCGCCTGGCCCTCGTCCTCCGGCGGAATGCACCGGATCTCCAGAAGCGACTGGTCGTCCCGGCTCGGCGCGCCGTCCGTGAATGCGTCCAGCGCGGTCACCAGTCGATCGAAGGCTCCCTGGCGGCGGCCGCGCAGCACCGCCTCCAGGCGCTCCTGGCCGAACGCCGTGCCACGCCTGTCGAAGGCTTCGGTGATGCCGTCGGAATAGACGTAGACGCGTGACTGCGGGGAAACCGGAAAGCGCACCGGCCTGGTCTCCTCGCTCACGTCGGCGATCCCCAGCGGCAGATGCATGGACGGAACGCGCCGCTCGACGTCGCCGTCGTAGATCAGCACGTCCGGCAGCCCGGCATTGCAAACCGCGAGCGTGCCGGTGCGCGTATCCAGTTCGACGAACGCCGCCGCGAGGTAGCGGCCGGTCGGCATCACCTGCAGCAGCTTGCGATTGATCTCGCCGACGATCTCGGACAACGCGATGCCCTTGCCGGCCATCGCGTAGAACACGTCGCACACCGCCATCGCCGTGACCGCGGCCGGCAACCCATGGCCCGCGGCATCCCCGAGCAGGAAGAGCTGATCGCCCGAAGGCCGGCGCGCCGCGAGGATGAAATCCCCGGCGACGATTTCCAGCGGCCGCAGCAGATGGCGCAGGTTGGGCATTTCCAGGCTGCTGGTGCGGGTGACGCGCGAGAAGATCCGCTGGGCGATGCGGATGTCCTCCTCGACGATGCGGCGCTGCTCGGCGAGTTCGTCGCGCTGGCGCGCCGCCTCCTGGTACATTGCCCGCATTCTCACCATGGACTGCAGCTTCGCGCCCAGCAGCAGAGGATCGTACGGCTTGACCATCACGTCGTCGCCGTGCTCCAGGCAGCGGGTGATGTCCTCGATGCCGCGCAATGCGGTCAGGAACATCACCGGCACGTAGTTGCCCGAGCTGCGCGCCTTGATCGCGCGCGCGACTTCATAGCCGTCCGTCCCGGGCATGACGATATCCAGCAGGACGATGTCCGGACGCGACGCGTCGAAGGCCGCGAGCGCCGAGTCGCCGTCCGTGGCCTCGACGACCCGATAGCGCTCCCGCTCCAGCAGGCAACGCAGCACGAGGCGGTTCGCGGCGTCGTCGTCGACGACCAGCGCCAGCGGCATCTGCGCGTTCCCGGCGCGCGCAGGCTCGCCGAAGTCCTGCTTCGGTACGGCTGCCATGGCGGTCCCTTTCGCCGGCGCCGCCGTCAGGCGACGTTCATGAGCTTGTGGAAGTTGGCGATCCGCAGCGTATCGCGCACCGGACCGTCGGCATTGGTGATGCGCACCGCGTCGTTGCGGCTGCCGGCGAACTCGCGCAACTGCAGCAGCATGCCGAGCGCGGAGCTGTCGATGTAGCGCGTTCCGCGCAGATCGACGACGTACAGGGCGCAGCGCCCGGACTTCTCGTAGGCCTCGCGCAGGTCCTTGTAGACGGAGAAATCGAACCGTTCCGGCAGCATGATGGTCATGCAATTGCCGTCGCTCGACACCGAAGTCTTGATGGCCATGTTCGCATTTCCTCCAGTAGATTGCAGTCCGCGGCCGCTGGACGGCGCGTCAGAACAGGTCGACCGCGCCCTCGCCCATGTCGGACTGGGCGGCCGGCTTGTGCGGTTCCTCGCGCCGCGTGCGCACTTCGACGATCTTCGTGCGCAGTTCCGCGATGTGCTTCATGTATTCGGACGGGTCGTCGCGCCGAAGGTCCGCAGCGCCGAAGCCGGCCCGCAACTGGGCGGGCAGTTCCTCGACCGCCGAAATGCGGGTCTCGACGTACTCCAGGATCTGGCGCGTGATGTCCTCGAACTGCAGCGCGCGGACCGCGGTCGCGGTCTGGTCCGATACCGCGTTGATGCGGCCGGACACCTCGGTCAGCGATGCCGACAGGAACTGCTCCATGCTCTGCAGCTCGGTCATCATTCGCTCGATGTCGGCCTTGCCGCTGATCACCGTGTTCATGTCCTTCGACGCGGCCGAGCCGACCATCTCGCGTGCATTGCGGATGGACTGCTGGGCCTTGGCGACTTCGTTGCGGATCTGCTCGTTGAACTGGGACGAGTACCGCGACAGGTTGCGGACTTCGTCCGCGACCACCGCGAAGCCGCGGCCGGCTTCGCCCGCACGCGCGGCCTCGATTGCCGCGTTCAGCGCCAGCAGGTTGGTCTGCTCGGCGATCTTGCGCACGTCCGCGATCAGCTTGAATATCGCGCCCATCTGATCGGCGATCGCGTCGATCATGGTGACGCTGTCCATGCTCTGCTTGCTGTTGGTCACCATCAGGTCGACGAAGTAGTCCAGCAGCTCGGAGGTCCGGCCGATGAATTTCTTGATCGAAATGCGATCTTCGCCGGCGCTTTCCTGCTGCACCGGATGCACCAGCTCCCCGTCCACCCCTGCACTGGCTTCCTCGGGTTCGGCGCCCGCCCGAAGATCGGCATCGGCGCGGGAAGCTTCCGCGGCACTGGGATCCAGGGTCGCGAAGACGCGCTTGACCGTTTCGGCCTGCGCGCAGGTCTCGTCGTTCAAACCGTAGAAACTATTGCCGAGGTTGGCGACCGCGTCGCGGATGAGGGCCCGGACCTGGCGCAGATCCCGGCGGATCGCGCCGACATCGTTCGCCACCACCATCGCCACGTCCTCGGCCAGGCGCCGGGTCTGGTCGATCGCGGAGTCCTCCTGTCCGACGGACTCGTTCTGGGGCGTGTTGTTGCCGCGACCGCGCCACGCCAGTGCCAGCCAGCCGGTGGCACACATGAGGACCGCGGCGACGTGCGCGGCCGACCCGAAAGGTCCCAGTACCAGGGCCAGGGCCAGCACCGTCACGCCGGACGGCCAAGCGAGTTTCTCAATCATGCGGATTCTTCCGGAGGCGGTTCATGAACACATCGGCTGACGCTGCTGGAATCGGCGCGCGCCCGATATTCTTTAGCCGGCCGCCGCGCGGCTCGAGCCTACGCGGGCCTCGGTGAGCTTGAGGAGTTCGGCGGCGATGCGATCCAGGGGCAATACCTGATCGACACCGCCGTGCCGGACGGCCTCGCCCGGCATTCCCCACACCACGCTCGTGCGTTCGTCCTGCGCCACGGTGGCGGCGCCGGCGTCATGCAGTTCCTTCATGCCGCGGGCGCCATCGTCGCCCATGCCCGTCAGGATCGCGCCGACCGCATTGGCGCCGGCATTCTGGGCCACGGAGCGGAACAGCACGTCGACGGAGGGGCGATGGCGGTTCACCGGCGGCCCGTCGCGCAGGTGGCAGACGTAGCGGGCGCCGTCGCGCTCCACGGTCAGGTGCCGGTTGCCGGGCGCGATGTAGGCGTGGCCGCGCAGGATCTGCTGGCCATCGGCGGCCTCGCAGACGGTCATGCGCGAGACGCTGTTCATCCGCCGCGCGAACGTGGCACTGAACGACTCGGGGATGTGCTGGGTGATCACGATGCCGGGCGCGCCGGCCGGCATGCGTTCCAGGATCTCGCGAATCGCTTCGGTGCCGCCGGTGGAGGCGCCGATCGCGATGACCGGTTCGGTGGTGATGAAATGCTGGCGGCCGGTTCGGCGCGAGAGCACGGCGTCGGTGTCGTAGCGGGGTTCGACCTTCAGCTGCGTCGCGGACGGGGCCGCCGAGCGCACCCGTGCACCCGCGGCCAGCTTGACCTTGTCGATGATTTCCTGGCTGTAGGCCTCGATCCCGCGCGCGACGTCGATCTTCGGCTTGGTCACGAAGTCGACGGCGCCCAACTCGAGCGCTTCCAGCGTCACGTCGGCGCCGCGCTCCGTGAGCGAGGACACCATCAGCACCGGCATCGGGCGCAGGCGCATGAGATTGCGCAGGAACGACAGACCGTCCATGCGCGGCATCTCCACGTCCAATGTCAGCACGTCGGGATTGGTCTCCTTGATCCGCTCGCGGGCGACATAGGGGTCGCTCGCCGTGCCGACCACCTCGATCCCCGGGTCGGACTGCAGGATCTCGGTCAACATCCGGCGGATCAACGCGGAATCGTCGACGACCAGCACCTTGATCTTGCTCATGACCTGCCTTTCCAATCGGCACACCTGCCGCGCCGGCCCATGCGCATGGGGGCTTCAGAACAGTTCGACGTCGCCAGCCACCGGCGCCTTGGTAAGGTTGCGCTGGTACTGGGTCTCGCGGGTGAGGATGGTGTCGTTGTGCAGCGAGTTCAGCTTCTTGACCTGGACCTTGCCGGTCGCCGGCAGGAACACGACCTTGCGCGGGCAGATGTCGCCCACGTCCTCGCCCGCCAGCACCAGCCCTTCCGCGGCCAGGTACTGGCGCACGAATTCGATGTTGCGCCGGCCGATGTCGGTCACGTTGGCGAGTATCCGCCCGCCGCCGACGATCTTGATCTCGAACCTGTCCCGCCGCCCGCCCGCCTTGAGGATGTCGTTGATCATGTGTTCCATGGCGTAGGTGCCATACCGGGTCGCGGCGCTGACGCCGGTGGACGCCCAGTTGTCGTCCCGCGCGCCCTCCGGAAGCATGAAGTGGTTCATGCCTCCGATCCCGCTCAGCCGATCGCGGATACAGGCCGAGACGCAGGAACCCAGCACGGTGACGATGCCTTCGCCGGTCGTGGTGACGTAGTACTCTCCCGGAAGGATCTTGGCGCAGAAGATCTCCCGGGTCGGATCCCAGTAGCGATTGATCGCTTCGAACCCCGGCAGTGCCGG
This sequence comes from Gammaproteobacteria bacterium, assembly GCA_050183625.1. Lineage (GTDB taxonomy): Bacteria > Pseudomonadota > Gammaproteobacteria > JADZEE01 > JADZEE01 > JBFXBD01. The sequence goes on along the minus strand of JBFXBD010000023.1, from coordinate 31,737 downwards.
CGGCTTGGGGCACGGTGCCTGCCTGCGGCTGGCGAGGGCCACGTCAGCGTACCTTCCGGTACACGGTGCGTCCGAGCAGCGCGAAGCGCTCGGTCACCCTGTACAGGGTTTCGGAATGCCCCACGAACAGGAAACCGTCGTCGGTCAGGGCGTCGGCGTAACGATCGAAAAGCCTGCGCTGGGTGTCCTTGTCGAAGTAGATGACGACGTTGCGGCAGAAGATGACGTCGAACCGGCCCTTGAACGGCCACTCGCCCATCAGGTTCAGGTGCCGGAATCGGACCAGGTCCCGCGCCTCGTCCACGACCGCCGCCCGGCCCTGCAGGTCGCCCTCGCCGAGCTTGAACCATCGCCTGCGACGGCTCTCGGGGATCGACGCGGTGCGCTCCAGCGGGTACACGCCCGCGGCCGCGGTGGCCAGCACGTTCGTATCGATGTCCGTGGCCAGGATCCTGGTATCCCAGCCGGTCAATCGCGCCGCGGCCTCGCGCAGGGTCATGGCGATGCTGTAGGGCTCCTCGCCCGTGGAGCAGCCGGCGGACCAGATGCGCAGCCGGCGCGCCGGGCCGCGCCGGGCGACCAGTTCCGGCAGCACCGTGTCGGCCAGGAACTCGAAGTGATGCGGCTCGCGGAAGAACGCGGTCAGGTTCGTGGTAACGGCGTTGATGAAATCCCGCATCTCCGAGCCGTCGCCCGATTCCAGCAGCGCCAGATACTGCGCGAAGCTGGTCAGGTTCAGGCGCCGCAGGCGTCGCGAGAGCCGGCCGTAGACCATCTCGCGCTTGGTATCGTTGAGCGTGATTCCGGTATGCTCGCGCACCAGCCGGCGGAGCGTATCGAACTGCGCGGAGGTGAACTCGAACTCACTGCCCGCCGGCGCGATTTTGTGCGCGTGCATCGCCCCCCCTCGCCCCGCGCTCAGCCGAGCGCGAGCGCGGCTTCCATTCCCGCCTGGCGCGCACCCGCGCGCAGGGCATCCGACACGCCGGCCCACTCCACCGCGCCGCCCGCCGCTCGGACCGCCGCTGCCAGGAGTTGGATGCCGGCACCATCGATCCCGCGCAACTCGCCCCCGTCCAACCGCAGGGGCAGCCCGCCCGGGAGCCGCTGGGCGACGGCCTGGTAGAGCGTGCCCACGTCCTCGATGGTCAGGTTCGCGCCCAGGCTCAAGGCCGATGGCACTTCGACCGGCGCCGTGCGCATGCCCCGCGAACCCTCCACCGCGACGGGTTCAATCTGATCCGCGGCGCATTCGGGCGCCGCATCCGGCTTCTTCTTCGTTCGCCTGGTCATGGTGCGCGACTCAATGCGCCGTGTGCGTCGGGCCGGCCAGTTCGCCGCCGCCGAGCCGATCCACGTCCAGCAGGATGACCATCTTTTCGTTCACGGTGGCCAGCGCCTTGACGAACGCGGCATCGGTGACGTCACCGACGTCGGGCGGGGGCTGGATCTGCTCGGCCGCGACGTTGTAGACGTCGGAGACCGCATCGACGACGAAGCCCATGGTGCGGGTCGTACCGGCCGCCGCGTGTACCTTGAGCACGACCACGACCGTGGTCTTGCCGTACTCGGCGCTGGCGAGGTTGAAGCGCCGGCGCAGGTCGATGATCGGCACGATCGTTCCGCGCAGGTTGATGACTCCGCGCACGTACTCCGGCGCGTTCGGGATCTCGGTCGCGCTGTCCCAACCCTTGATCTCCTGCACGCGCAGGATGTCCACGCCGTATTCCTCGTTGCCGAGGATGAAGGTCAGGAACTGGCCGGAATCGATGCTGCAGGCCGCGGCAGCGGTTGCTTCGGCGGGTGCCGTGCTGGTCATGTCGTTTTCCTCAGGCCGCCTTGCTGGCACTCGCGATCGCGAGCGGCTCTCCCGGGGCGTTCCGGGCGAGCTTGATGAGGCCGGGAATGTCGCAGATCATCGCCACCTTGCCATCGCCCAGGATGGTGGCTCCGGACACGCCGTCGACCTTCCGATAGTTGGTTTCCAGGCTCTTGATCACCACCTGCTGCTGGCCGAGCAGGTCATCGACGAATATCGCAGCCTTCCTGCCGTCGCCCTCGACGACCACGAGCAGGCCCTTGTCGACATCGACGTTCGACGGTCGGGCGTTGAACGCCTGGTGCAGGCGGATGATCGGTACGTACTCCTCGCGCAGCCTGTAGAGCTCCCCGCGCCCGACCATCCGGCTGTAGAACTCGCGGCGCGCCAGCAGCGACTCGACGATGGAGACGATAGGGATGATGTAGATCTCCTCGCCCACCCTCACGAGCTGGCCATCGAGGATCGCCAGCGTCAGCGGCAGGCGGATGATGAACGTCGTGCCCCGGCCGCGTTCGGACTCGATCTCCACCACGCCGCCCAGGTCGCGGATGTTGCGCACGACCACGTCCAGGCCGACCCCGCGTCCGGATACGTCGCTGACCTCCTTGGCGGTGGAGAAGCCCGGCGCGAATATGAGCTCGCGGATGCGCTCGGGCGGCAGCGAGTCGTCCGCGCCGACGACGCCCCGCGCGCGGGCGATTTCCAGGATCCGATCGGTATCCAGCCCGGCGCCATCGTCACCGACCTCGATCACGATGTTGCCGCCCTCGTGGAAGGCGTTCAGGAACAACGTGCCGCTCTCGGGCTTGCCCGCGTCGAGCCGGGCCCGGGGCGACTCCAGTCCGTGGTCGATCGCGTTGCGCACCAGGTGCACCAGCGGATCGCCGATCTTCTCCATCACGGTCTTGTCGAGCTCGGTCTGCTCGCCGCTGACCTTGAGTTCGACCTTTTTTCCGAGGCGCAGGCTGAGATCGCGCACCAGCCTGGGGAAGCGGTTGAACGCGAAGCTGATCGGCAGCATGCGGATACGCATGACCTGCTCCTGCAGCTCGCGCGTATTGCGCTCGAGTTGCGCCAGGCCGTCGCGCAGCCGGTCGAGCTTGTGCATCTCGAACTGCGCGCCGACCTCGCTCAGCATCGACTGGGTGATCACGAGTTCGCCGACCAGATTGATCAGCGCGTCGACCTTGTCGATGCCGACGCGGATCGACGAGTCCGCTCCCGCCGGCGTCGCCGTGCCGCTGCGTGGCTTGTGCGCTTCGGCGCCGTCCGTTGCCGGGGCCGACGCGGGAACCTGCTCGGCGGGTAGCTCACTGGCAGCCCGAACGATCTCCACCGGCTTCGCCGGCAGCGCCGTGGGGGTGATCTCCAGTTCGCAGTCGTCGATCACCCACTCAAAAATCTCGCGTACCTGTTCGATCGGAACCGCCGCCGCGAGATCGATCTCCCAACCGAGATAGCACTCGTCGACGATGTAGTCGGAGAAATCGGGCATGCGCCCGCAGTCCGCGTCGATGCGCACCGGACCCAGCGAGGACAGTTCGCGCAGGATCCGGAGCGGATCGTTGCCGGTGCGGAACAGGTGGTATCGGGGACGGAACGAGATTTTCCAGCCGGATGCGCCCGTCTCGTTCACCTCGGCCTCGACCACGGCAGCCGCCGGTGCGGCCTGCCCGCGAAGCAGCGCGTCGATATCGGCGCGGATGGAAGCAGCGCGGTCGGCATCGATCTCGGTGCCGTCGCGCGCCGCGCGCAGCATGTCGCGCATGCAGTCCACGGCCGCCAGCAGCAGATCGACGACGCCGCGCTCGACCAGGCGCTTGCCGCTGCGCATCTCGTCCAGCAGCGTTTCCACGCCGTGCGTGAACTCCGACACCGACAGGAACCCGAACGTGCCGGCGCCGCCCTTAATCGAGTGCGCGGCCCTGAAGATGGTGTTGATGGCTTCCGGGTCCGCCCGACCGACGTCGAGGTTCAGCAACCCGGTCTCCATGACGTCGATGTTCTCGAAGCTCTCCTCGAAGAACACCTGCTGGAACTGCGTCAGATCGACCGCCACGGTCCGTCTCCCAAGTATGTTCCCGGCGCCCGATACCCGGGCGCGACGCGCGTCAGCCCAGAACCTTCTTGATCGTCGCGATCAATTGGTCGGGGTTGAACGGCTTGACCAGCCAGCCGGTGGCACCGGCCGCCTTGCCCTGCGCCTTCTTGTCCGAGGCCGACTCGGTGGTCAGCATCAGCATCGGGACGTACTTGTAGTCGGGCAGCTTGCGCAGTTCCTGAATGAGCGTGATGCCGTCCATCTTCGGCATGTTCACGTCGGTCAGGACCAGGTTCGCCTTCCGGGACTTCGCCGCGCGCAGGGCGTCCTCGCCGTCGCAGGCTTCGACCACGTCGAATCCCGCGCCTTTGAGCGTGAAAGTGACCATCTGCCGCATCGATGCCGAATCATCGACCGCGAGGATCGTTGCCATTTCCAATCTCCTCCGGAGTCTTCCTTCGAGCCGTACGTCGTGGGCGGGCGGCGATGCCGTCGCTCGGCGCTGCCCGCAGCCCCCAACCGCTGTGCGTTTTATCGACCGGGCACCCCCGCGGCTTGAGCCCGCTGCGGCCGCGGACGCCCGGCCGTATAATCCGGGCCGCCATGAGCGTCCTACCGCAGGCGGATCCGCCGCCGACCCCTTCCGCCCCGTATCCGGCGCAGCCCGGCCTGCCGGCGCGCCTGGCCACCTGGGCGCAGTACCTGTTGCCGCAACACGCCCTGTCGGCGCTGGTCCGGGGCTTGGCCCGCATGCGCCAGCCCGCGCTCAAGGACGCGGTGATCGACGCCTTCATGCGCCGCTACCGCATCGATCTCGCCGAGGCCGAGTGCCGGGACCCGCGGGCTTTCGAATCCTTCAACGCCTTCTTCACCCGCGCCCTCGTCCCCGGCGCCCGGCCGCTGCCGCCGGATCCGTACACAATCGCCTCGCCCGTGGACGGCGCCATCAGCCAGATCGGCAGGTGCGGCGACGGCCTCATCCTGCAGGCCAAGTCGATGCACTACACGGTCGAGGACCTGCTCGCCGACGCGCACCTGGCGCGCGAATTCAAGGATGCGGCCTATGCCACGTTGTACCTGTCGCCGCGCGACTATCACCGGATCCACATGCCGGTGGACGGGCAACTGCGCGACTGGTGGCATGTGCCTGGAAGCCTGTTTGCGGTCAACCGCGCCGCGACCCATCTGATCCCGCGGGTATTCGCGCGCAACGAACGCGTGGTGTGCGTCTTCGACACCCGCTTCGGGCCGATGGCGGTAATCCTGGTGGGCGCGCTGTTCGTCGGCAGCATGGATACGGTCTGGGCCACGGGGATCGGCCAGGGACCGGCACCGCCCGCGGGCCAGGTCGACCTGGCCCGCGGCGCGGAACTCGGGCGCTTCAACATGGGCTCGACCGTCATCCTGTTGTTCCAGGGCCCGCGAATACGCTGGCTACCGGAGCTGAAGCCGGAGTGCACCATTCGCATGGGACAGGCGCTCGCCACCGCCAGCGCGGCGCGCTGACCCGGGTTCGGCTCAGAACTCCGACCACTCACCCGCCGCGGCGGCCGGGCGGGACTGGGACAGCGTCGCGGCGTCCGGGCGCCGTTTGGAAGTGTCGCCGGACCATGGCCGGCCGGAACCCCGGCGCTCGATGCGAACCGCGGGCGCACCCGGCGCCGCCTGCGTGCGGAAGTACGCGAGCAGTTCCGTCAGCGCGCGCGCCTCGCCGTCGAGGGATTCGCTCGCCGCGGCTGCCTGCTCGACCAGCGCTGCGTTCTGCTGCGTGACGCCGTCCATCTGCGTCACCGCCTTGTTCACCTGCTCCAGCCCTTCGTACTGCTCCGCGGAGGCCGCGGCGATCCCGGCGATGATGTCCGAGACTTTCTTCACCGAATCCACGATGCCGGACAGCCGCTCGCCGGACTCGTTCACCAGGGCCGTGCCCTGCCCGACCCGCGAAACGCTGTCGCCGATGAGCGCCTTGATTTCCCTGGCCGCACCAGCGCTGCGCTGCGCGAGTGCCCGGACCTCGGTGGCAACCACGGCGAATCCGCGCCCCTGCTCGCCGGCGCGCGCGGCTTCCACCGCGGCGTTGAGCGCGAGCAGGTTGGTCTGGAACGCGATTTCGTCGATCACGCCGATGATGTCCGCGATCCGCACGCTGGCGGAGTCGATTTCGCGCATCGCCGCGATCGCGTCCGCGACCACGCGACCGCCCTGCTCGGCCTGCTGGCGCGCTGCGGCCGCGAGCTGGTTGGCCTGGCGGGCATTGTCCGCGTTCTGCCGGACCGTGCCGGTGAGTTCCTCCATGGAGGACGCGGTTTCCTCCAGGCTCGAGGCCTGCTCCTCGGTACGCTGCGACAGATCCTGGTTGCCCTTGGCGATCTCGCCGGCAGATCCGCCGATGCTGGTCGCCGCGGTGCGTACCTGCGCGACCACCTCGCGCAGCCGATCGATGCAGGCATCCACCGCGCCGGACAGGGTCGCGAACTGCCCCGCAAATTCGCCTTGCATGCGCACGTCGAGATCGCCGCCGGCGAACGCCTGCATGACACGCGTGACCTCGTCGAGCGGCGCGACGATGGCATCGAGCGTGCGATTCATGCCTTCGACGATGCCGCGAAAGTCGCCCCAGTGCCGGGACAGGTCCGCCCGTTCCTGCAGGCGGCCGGCGACTCCGGCGGCGGCGAGGCGGTCAACGTCCTCGAGCATGGCTGCCAACACGCCCCGGCAGGTGTTCAGGTTGGTCTTGATGCCGTCGAAATCGCCCTTGTACTCCACGTCGATCGGCGGCGGTATGCGCCCTTCGGCGATCGTCTTCAGATAGCCCGCCGCGTGATTGAGCGGTCCGACAACCGCGTCCAGGGCGCCATTCACGCCTTCGACCACGCGCCGGAAATCGCCGGCGTGGCGCCCGGCATCGGCACGTACCGCCAGGTCGCCGCGCACCGCTGCGTCGGCGAGCAGGGTCGCATCCTCGACCAGCCGGCCGACCGCCGCGCCGCAGGCATTGAGATTCTCGCGCAGCACCGCGAACTCTCCCTCGTAGCCGGCATCGATCGCCGCCGGCACCTGGCCGCGGGCGAGACTGTCGACATAACGGCCCGCGTCGCGGAGGGGCGCGCAGACCGCGTCCAGAAGGCGGTTCATTCCGGTGGCGAGCGACTGCATGAAACCGTCCAGGCGCTCCGCGTCCAGGCGTACGTCCAGGCGGCCGGCCGAAGCACCGGCAAGCACCTGCTCGACCTGGCGCTCGGCGTCCTTCTGCGCGGTGAGATCCTGCCACTCGACCACGGTTCCCAGCCGCGCGCCGTCCCCGCCACGTACGGGCGCGGCGACGATGCGCAGCACGCGCACGCCGAACGCGGTCTCGGCGCTCACGACGCCGTCGAGATCGCCGACGCGGCACGGCAGATCCCGCAGCATCGGCTCGATCTCCGCGCCGATGACCGCGGCCGGATCCAGGGCCGGCACTGCCGCGCGAAAGTCGGCCGCGGTGCGATCGAGCAGGGCGCGCATGCTGCGGTTGAGGAACACGATCCTGCCGCCGGCATCCGCGACCATGACGTTCGCGGACGCCTGGTCCAGCGCCTGGTTCACGCGCAGTGCCTCGTTCTTCTCGCGCGTCAGGCGCCCGAACAGTTCGGTCTGCATGGTGGACAGCGCCCGGGCCAGATCTCCGAGCTCATCGGCGCCCTGCGCCTCGATGCGGTTGTCGAAGTTGCCCTGCGCGATGTTCTGCGCGACCGCGACCGACGCGACCACGCGGCGTGACAGCGTTCTACCGAACCAGACGGCGATAAACGCCACCGCGATTGCCGTCAGGGCACTGAGCAGGAGGTTGGTACGTCCCAGGCTGGCGACCGCCGCGAACGCTTCCGCCTCGTCGATCTCGGCGAGCACAGACCATTTCAGGCCGGGCAGTTTCAACGGGCTATAGGCTGACAGCACCGGTTGCCCGCGATAGTCGACGATGCGCGAGGCACCGGTCGAACCCGCGAGGGCCGCGCGCGCCGCGGCGGTATCGACGCGGGTCGCCAGCAGGGTGGGCTCCTTCGTCAGCCGCGACTGCGAGCGCATCTTCAGATCCGGACCGACCAGGTAGGTCTCGCCGGTGCGTCCCAATCCCTCGGCCTGCTGCATGATGTCGTTGATCCGGCCGACGGGCATCTGGAACGCCAGTACGCCGACCGTGGCGCCACCGGAGCGGATCGGCACGGCAACGAACGCAGCAGGCGCGTCGTAGGACGGCAGGTACGGTGCGAAATCGGCACTCTGCACCGCGGAACCGGTCGGATCGTCAATCGCCGCGCGCACCGCGCGGCCCAGGCTGCTGTCCCGGTATGGGCCACGCAGCAGATCGGAGCCGAAATCCAGCTCCTTGAATACCGTGTAGACCACGCGGCCGCTTCGGGCATCGACCAGGAAAACGTCGTAGTAGCCGAACTTCTGCTGGAAGCTGCGCAGGATGGGATGGAAGCGGGCGTGCACGACGTTGTAGCCGGCCGGGCCCTCGGCGCGATCCAGGGCGTCCTTCTGCCCGAGCGGGTGCCGGTTGGCGGCGATGAACAGGTACTGCGCAGCGCGCGCCGCCGGATCCTCCGGCAGCAGGGAACGCGCATCGACATCCCGTCCGCCCTGCCTGCGGAATTCGGCGGCAAAGGTATCGGTGTAGTATTCCGTCAGCCGGGCATCGACGGCGCCGGCGTCGATTCCGCCAGCGCGAAGGTCCTTGGGAAGACTCCGGAAGGCATCGCGAAACCCGGCCAGCGCATCGGCCGCCATGGTGGATTCCGCGAGCGTCCGGGCCTGGTCGTGGATGCGCTGGAAATAGTCCTCCACGGCGTGGGCCTTGGCCGCGCGCAACGATTCGAGTTGATTGAAGGCCTGCGCCTGCAACGCCGCGCCGGCCTTCAGGTTCATCAGGATCGCCGCCACCGCCAGCGGCAGCAGACCCGCCAGCAGCATCGCCGCCACGAGTTGCCCGCGCAGGCGCAGGCCGGAAAGTACCCTTTTCATCGCCATTTCCCTCGACGTCGCCGGCCACCATCCGTGCACCGGCGCGGAACCGCCGGGGTCAGGTCGGATGAGCACGTTACGCGCCGGGTATCGGCGCCCCGGAACGGGGCTTGAACCCGGGAGGGGCCGCACCGCGATCGATCGCGGTGCCGGGGCAGGCGGAAACGCGCTCAGCCGCGCGCGGGCATCGGGGGCCGGCTCAGCCCCGCATGGCGATGAGGCACAGGTGCATGAGCAGGCCGGGGAGCAGGCCGAGTGCAAGCACGGCCACGCCGTTCGCGCTCACCGCCAGGCGCAGGTCACCGCTGGCGCTGATCGCGGCAGGCACCGCTGGCTCGTCGAAGAACATCACCTTGACCAGGCGCAGGTAATAGTAGGCACCGATCACGGAAAACAGTACCGCCGCGACGGCAAGGCCGGTATGGCCGGCGGCGACGACTTCCTTGATCACGAACCACTTGGCCCAGAAACCCGCGAACGGAGGCACCCCGGCCATCGCGAACATGAATACCATCATGACCAACGCGAACCACGGGCTGCGCCGGCCCAGCCCCTGGAAGTCCGAGATGAGTTCCGCATCGCCCTCACGCCTGCCGAGCAGAATGACCATGCCGAAGGCGCCCGCGCTCATCAAGGCGTAGACCAGGGCGTAGAACATGCCGGCGGCGTAGCCGTTCACGGTGCCGGCGATGATGCCCAGCAGCAGGTAGCCCATGTGTGCGATCGTCGAGTACGCGAGCATGCGCTTGATGTTGACCTGGGCGATGGCCACCACGTTGCCGATGGCCATCGACAGCACCGCGAGGACCGCGAGCATTGCGCGCCAGTCCTGGGCAAGGCCGCCCAGCCCGTCCACCAGCAGGCGGATGGCCAGGGCGAACGCCGCGATCTTCGGCACCGAGGCGATGAACAGGGTCGCCGAGGTCGAGGCCCCCTGGTAGACGTCCGGCAGCCACATGTGGAACGGCACGACGCCGAGCTTGAACGCCACGCCGATGACGATGAACGAGAGCGCGAATACCAGCAGCAGGCGCTTGTCGGTGCCCGCCATCGTCGCCATGGAGGTCGCATCGAGATCCAGGCTGCCGGTGACGCCGTAGAGCATGGACATCCCGTACAGCAGCATGCCGGAGGCAATCGCCCCGAGCACGAAATACTTCATCGCCGCCTCCGAGGCGACGGCCGAGTCCTGCTCCATCGCCACCATCGAATACAGCGACAGCGACAGCAGTTCCAGGCCCAGGTAGGCGGTGAGCAGGCTGTGCGCGGAAACCATGACCGACATGCCCAGGACCGCGAACAGGCCGAGCGCGAATTGTTCGCCGGGGACACGGCCGCGGTTCTTGAGGTGTTCGCGCACGTAGACGAACACCAGCACCCCGGTGGCGAAGATGAAGGCCTTGAGCACCACGGCCATGGGATCGACCACGACCGCGCCGCTGAAGCCGACGCGGTGCTGGCCGGCACCGAGCCAGACGTCGATCGCCAGCGCGCCGACCAGCCCCGCCTGGGCCAGCCCGTAGGCCGCTGCCTGCATCGGATCGCGGCTGAACGCGGCGGCGAGCAACGCCAGGCACGCCGCGGCGAGCAACCACAGCTCCGGGTAGATGAGGGCGAGATCCGCGGTCATGGGCCGTTCCTAGAGCTTGCTGGCCAGGACATGGTTGACGAGGTGATCGATGCTCGGCGCCATCACGTCCACGAGCGGCGCCGGCCACAGGCCGACGGCGAGCACGGCGACCGCGAGCGCGCCGAGCACCAGCGTCTCGCGCGCGTCGATGTCCGTGAGCTGGGCGACGTGCGCGTTGGCGACCTCGCCGAACACGACGCGCTTGTACATCCACAGCGTGTAGGAGGCGCCGAGGATCAGAGTCATCGACGCCGCGAACGCAATCCAGAAGTTCGCCTGGAACGTCGCCAGGATCACCATGAACTCGCCCACGAAGCCGGAGGTTGCGGGCAGGCCGCTGTTGGCCATGGCGAACAGCATGAACAGGGCCGCGAACTTCGGCATGGTGTTGGCGACACCGCCGTAGTCGGCAATCTTCTTGGTGTGCATGCGGTCGTAGAGCACGCCCACGCACAGGAACAGCGCCCCGGAGATGAAGCCGTGCGAGATCATCTGCGCCATGCCGCCGGACATCGCCAGCGACGCCCCCGTCGTGCCGCCGGACTCCTGGACGATACGGAACACGGTGAAGAAACCCAGGGTCACGAACCCCATGTGCGAGATCGACGAGTAGGCGATCAGCTTCTTCATGTCCTTCTGGACCAGCGCCACGAAGCCGATATAGACCACCGCGACCAGGGACAGGGCAATCATCAGGCCGTCGAGTTCGCGGCTGGCGTCGGGTGTGATCGGCAGGGAGAAGCGCAGGAACCCGTACCCGCCCATCTTCAGCATGATGGCCGCGAGGATCACCGAGCCGCCGGTGGGCGCTTCCACGTGCGCATCCGGAAGCCAGGTGTGCACGGGCCACATCGGCACTTTCACCGCGAACGCGAGCAGGAAGGCGATGAAGATGAGGGTCTGGGCCTGGGCGCCGATTTTCAGCGCGTGCAGATCCGCCAGCGCGAAGCTCCCGCCCTGCGAGTACAGGTACAGCAGGGCGACCAGCATGAGCACCGAGCCCAGGAAGGTGTAGAGGAAGAACTTGATGGTCGCGTAGACCCGCCGCTCACCGCCCCAGATGCCGATGATGAGGAACATCGGGATCAGCATCGCCTCCCAGAACACGTAGAACAGGATCGCATCCATGGCGCTGAAGACGCCGATCATCAGGCCTTCGAGGATGAGGAAAGCGGCCATGTACTGGGCGAGGCGATCCTTGATCGACTGCCAGCTCGCGATCACCACCAGCACGGTACAGAACGTGGTGAGCAGGATGAGCGGCATTGCGATGCCGTCCACGCCGAGCTGGTAGCGGATGCCGAACGCCGGGATCCAGGGTCGATCCTCGACGAACTGCATCGCCGCGGTGGTGGCGTCGAAGCGGGTGTAGAGCGGGATCGACAGCAGGAAGGTGGCGAGGGCGAATCCGAGTGCATCGTGGCGCACCGCGCGATCCGGCACGCGGCTGCCGGCGATGAGGATCCACAGCCCGCCGACGATCGGCAGCCAGACGAGTACGGATAGCAGGGGCAGCTGTTGGAGCATGCGGGCTCAGTTTCCTGGATCGATCACGCCGGCCAGTAGTTGTAGTACAGGTAGCCCATGAGGCCGAGCAGGCCGAGGATCATCGCGAAGGCGTAGTGGTACAGGTAGCCGGACTGCACCCGGCGCACGACGCCGGACACCCACCCGACCAGGCGCGCCGAGCCGTTCACCGCCAGCCCGTCGATGAGTGCGACGTCGCCGACGTTCCACAGGCCAGTGCCCAGGCCGCGGGCGCCGCCGGCGAAGACGACTTCGTTGAAGCGGTCGAAACCGTACTTCTCCAGCAGGATGGTGCGCAAAAGCGAGAGCCTGGCCGCCAGCCGGCCGGGCAGGTCCGGTTGCAGCAGGTAGAACCACGCGGCGACGGCGATGCCGGCCATCGACAGCCAGAACGGCAGCGTGGTCAGCGCATGGGTCATCATCGCCACGACACCGTGGTACTCGCCGGCCAGCTCGTGCAGGACGTCGTTCGCGTCCAGGACCCGGATCGAGGCCTGGAAGTAGTTTCCGAACAGCACGGTACCGATCCACCAGCCGGCGGCGATCGTCGGCACGGCCAGGAGTACCAGCGGCAGCGTCACCACCCAGGGCGATTCGTGCGGTTCGCCGTGGCCGTGCCGGTGATCGTCGTGGTCGTGGCCGCCGTGGCCGCCGTGGCCGGCGTCGCCGTGCGCGTCCCGGAAGCGCTCGCGGCCGTGAAAGGTCATGAACACGAGGCGGAAGGTGTAGAACGCGGTGACGAACACGCAGGCCATGACGGCGAAATGCGCGTAGGCGGCGAACGGACGATGCGCCAGACCGACCGCCTCGATGATCGCGTCCTTGGAGAAGAAGCCGGCGAAGCCCGGCACGCCGGCGCTGGCCAGTGCGCCGACGAACACCGTGGCGTAGGTGATCGGCATGTAGCGCCTCAGGCCGCCCATGCGCGTCATGTCCTGCTCGTGATGCATGGCGATGATCACCGAGCCCGCGCCGAGGAACAGCAGCGCCTTGAAGAACGCGTGCGTCACCAGGTGGAACATCGCCGCCCCGTAGGCGGAGGCGCCCAGGGCCACCGTCATGTAGCCGAGCTGGGAGAGCGTCGAATACGCGACCACGCGCTTGATGTCCGTCTGGACCATGGCAATCAGGGCCATGAACAGCGCGGTGGTGCCGCCGATGAACAGGATGAAGGACAACGCCGTTTCGGAATACTCGAACAGCGGCGACATGCGCGCGACCATGAAAATGCCGGCCGTCACCATGGTGGCGGCGTGGATCAGGGCCGAAATCGGCGTGGGGCCTTCCATGGAGTCGGGCAGCCACACGTGCAGCGGGACCTGCGCGGACTTGCCCATGGCGCCGATGAACAGGCAGATGCACACGACGGTAGCCGCCGACCATGCGTGGCCGGGCAGGATCTCCACGGTCCGGCCGCCCAGGTCCGCGCCGTACTCGAACACACCGGCGTAATCCAGCGAGCCGGTGTAGTACAGCACGGCGGCGATGCCGAGCAGGAAGCCGAAGTCGCCGACACGGTTCACCAGGAACGCCTTGAGATTGGCGTAGATCGCGCTGGGGCGCTTGAACCAGAAGCCGATGAGCAGGTAGGACACCAGGCCCACCGCTTCCCAGCCGAAGAACAACTGCAGGAAGTTGTTCGACATCACCAGCATCAGCATGCTGAACGTGAACAGGCAGATGTAGCTGAAGAAGCGCTGGTAGCCGGGATCGTCGTGCATGTAGCCCACGGTGTAGACGTGCACCATGAACGACACGAAGGTCACCACCACCATCATGGTGACCGTGAGGCGGTCGATCAGGAACCCGACCTGGAACACCGTCTCGCCGATGCTGGCCCAGCGGTACAGGGTGAAGTTCTCCGCGGCCTGCCCGTCCAGGACGATGATCTTGAACACGACGAGCGAGAGCACGAACGAGGCGCCGACGGCCAGGATCGTGGCCCAGTGGGCGCCGGCGCGGCCGATGGCCCGGCCGCCCAGCCCGGCGAGCGCGGCCGCGGCGAGCGGGGCGAGCACGATGGCGAGGCAGAGATGTTGGATGTTCTGCATGTCGGGCTGGTTTCCGGGCCGGGCTCGAAGCGCTCAACCCTTCATGGTGTCGAGGTCCTCGACATTGATGGTGCGCCGGTTGCGGAACAGCACCACCAGGATGGCCAGGCCGATGGCGGACTCCGCCGCGGCCACGGTCAGTACGAAGAACACGTAGACCTGGCCGGCAATGTCCCCCAGGTAGTGCGAGAAGGCGATGAAGTTCATGTTCACGGCCAGGAGCATCAGTTCGATGCACATGAGCAGCACGATGACGTTCTTGCGATTGATGAAGATCCCCGCGACGCTGAGCGCGAACAGGATCGCGCCGACCACCAGGTAGTGGGAAAGGGCGATCATCGACCGGGACTCCGCGAATCCGCGCCGCGCATCGGGCTCACTCCTTGACCGGGGGCATCTTGAGGATGCGGACGCGATCCTCGCGCTTGACCGACACTTGCCACTCGGGCTTGGGCTGGCGCGTCATCCGCGTCGGGCGCATGGTCAGGGCGATGGCGGCGACGATCGCCACCAGCAGGATGACGGCCGCAATTTCGAACGCGAAGACGTAGTCCGTGTACAGCACCGCGCCCAGGGCCTCGGTGTTGCTGTATTCCGCGCCCTGCCGGGCCGGAGCGGCATAGCGATCCAGGCCGAAATGCCGCGGCCCGACGACCAGGGCAAGCGCCGCGAGCATCGCCAGGGCGACCAGGGCGCCGACCGGCGCGTGGCGCGCGAACCCTTCCCGGAGCGGAGCGAGGTTGATGTCCAGCATCATCACCACGAACAGGAACAGCACCATCACCGCGCCGACGTACACGAGCACCAGGGCGATGGCCAGGAACTCCGCTTCCAGCAGCAGCCACAATCCGCTGCTGGCGAAGAACGCCAGCACCAGGGACAGCGCCGCGTGTACCGGGTTGCGCACCGTGATGACGGCGCTCGCGGCCACCAGCAGCACTGCGGAGAAGAAATAGAAGACGCCTTGTTCGATGCTCATGCAGGCTCGTCGTGCCGGTGGATGTCGCCCGGGCCGCTCAGCGGTAGCGCGACTCGCGCGCCCGGTCCTCGGCAATCTGTTTTTCGAAACGCTCGCCGGTGGCGAGCAGTTTTTCCTTGGTCATGAGCAGGTCGCCGCGCTGCTCGCCATGATATTCGAAGTGCCGGGTCTCGACGATCGCGTCCACCGGGCAGGCCTCCTCGCAGAAGCCGCAGAAGATGCACTTGGTGAGATCGATGTCATAGCGCGTGGTCCGGCGCGTGCCGTCGGTACGAGGCTCGGATTCGATCGTGATCGCCACCGCGGGGCATACCGCTTCGCACAGCTTGCAGGCGATGCAGCGCTCCTCGCCGTTCGGATAGCGCCGCAGCGCGTGCAGGCCGCGGAAACGCGGCGACTGCGGCGTCTTTTCGTCCGGGTACTGCACCGTGATCTTGCCCGCGAACAGCCGCGAACCCGTCAGGCGCAGGCCCTTGAGCAGTTCCCACAGGAACAGGCTCTTGAAATAACTGGCGACGGCGCTGCTCATGACCGCATCCTCAATCGAACCAGGGCGGCACGCGCGCCAGCACGGCGCCGGCCGTCACCACGATCCAGACGATCGTGATCGGAATGAACACCTTCCAGCCCAGGCGCATGATCTGGTCGTAACGATAGCGCGGGAAGGTCGCCCGGAACCACAGGAACAGGTAGATGAAGATCGCCATCTTCGCCACCAGCCAGACCGCGCCCGGCACATGGGCCGCGGCACTCTCGACGAAGCCCAGGCCGATGTTCGAGAAACCCTCGAACGGCGACAGCCAGCCGCCCAGGAACATGATCGCGGACAACGCAGCGATCAGCATCATGTTGGCGTACTCGGCCAGGAAGAACAGGGCGAAGCCCATGCCGGAGTACTCGACGTGGAAGCCGGCGACGATTTCCGACTCGCCTTCGGCGACGTCGAACGGCGCCCGGTTGGTCTCGGCCACGCCGGAGATGTAGTAGACCAGGAACAGCGGGAACAGCGGCAGCCAGAACCAGGTCAGCAGACCGCCCTGCTGGGCGCGGACGATGGCGTTCAGGTTCAGGCTGCCGGCCGCGACCAGCACGCCGACCAGCGCAAAGCCCATGGCGATTTCGTAGGCGACGATCTGCGCCGCCGAGCGCATCGCGCCCAGGAACGCGTACTTGGAGTTCGACGCCCAGCCACCGACGATGATGCCGTACACCGCCATCGATGTAAGCGCAAGGATGTAAAGCAGGCCGGCGTTGATGTCGGCGATTACGAGCTTGGCGCTGAAGGGGATGACGGCCCAGGCGGACAGTGCCGGCGCCATGGCGAGGATCGGTGCGAACAGGAACAGGCCGCGGCTTGCGCCCGAGGGGACCACGACCTCCTTGGTGACGAGCTTGATCGCGTCGGCGATTGCCTGGCCCCAGCCGCGCGGTCCGACCCGGTTCGGGCCGATGCGAACCTGGATGTAGCCGATGATCTTGCGCTCGGCGAAGGTCAGGAACAGCACGCCGAGCATCACCGGAACGACGACGGCGACGACCTTGCCGACCATCAGCAGCAACGGCAGCAGCGGCTGGAGGAACGGCGGGACCATCTGGGTCAGTTGCTCCATCGCACCGCCTCCGTCACGCCCCGGCCCGGGTCAGCGTCAGCCGGCCGTGCCAGGGGCCGAGCGCCGTGGCGGGCGGCCGCGCCGCGTACAGGGCTGCGCAGCCGTCGGGCACGGTCGAATCGACGACGGCGGTCGCCTCGGTCCGCACGCCGGCCTGCTCGACCAGGACCCGGTCCCCGGTAGCCAGGCCCAGCCGCGCCGCGAGCGCCGCGTTGACGCGAACGGCATCGTCGGCAGCGTCGGCGGCACATTGCAGCGGCGCCGAACGCCGCACCAGCGGATCGGACGAATAGGCCGAGAGCAGGGTAATGCGCTCGACCGCTGCATCTGCGCCGGCGGCGGCGTCCGTCGGCACCCGCCAGCGGCCGTCCAGGGCCGGGGTGCGATCGATCACCAGGGCCTGCAGTTCGCCCAGCACCTCGTCCTCGCCCTGGTAGTCGAACTGCGGCAGTGCGCAGCGGTTGGCCAGCACCCGCAGCACCTTCCACGCGGGTCGCGCTGCACCCGGCGCGGGAACCGCCTGCGCGGCGCTCTGCCAGAGGCCGCCGGCATTCACCCACGTTCCCGCAGTTTCAGCGAACTGCGCAATCGGCAGCAGCAAGTGCGCATATTCGCGCGCGGCGGCGCCCGCGAATGCGGAAAGCGACAGGACGAACTCCGCGCCACGCAATGCCTTCAGCGCGGCGGCCGGATTCCAGCAATCCAGTTCCGGCTCCACCCCCATCAGCACGTAGCCGCGACGCGGCGTCTCGAACATGGCGCGCGCGTCGGCGCCCGTCCTTTCGAGCTTGCGGCCGCCCGGCCCGCGGTGCGGCACCGCGCCCGCCAGCCAGGCACCGACACCGTTCGCGCCGTCGGGCAGGTAGCCCAGGCGCGCACCGGTGGCACGTGCGATCGTTCCCGCCAGCCAGCGCAGCCGGCTGTACTGCGGGTGCGACGCGGCCCCTGCTCCGAGCAGCACAAGGCCGGCCTTCGCGCCGCGCAGCAGATTGGCGATCGCGCCCTGGTCGTCGTCCGGTCGAACGCCGGACAGCAGTCCGGCTTCCGGTCCGCCCGCATCGCCCAGGGCAGCGCGCGCGATGCCGGCGAGCGCAGCCGGCAGCGCAGCGGGCGCATGCACGGCACGCGCGGCGAGCGGGAAATTCCACTCGTAGGCCATGGAATCCAGGAGCGCGACGCGGGCACCGGCGAGCGCCGCCTTGCGCAGGCGGTGATTTATGAGCGGCTGATCCTTGCGCAGGTTGGAACCGACGAGCAGCACCGCGTCCGCGCGTTCCAGTTCCGCAAGCGCACCACCGAGCCAGGGCGCGACCGGCGCCTCGGCGTCGTCGGAGAAATCGCCCTGGCGCAGGCGGTGATCGACATTCGCCACGCCCAGGCCGCGGGCAAGGCGCGCGAACAGGTACAGTTCCTCGAGCGAGGCGTTCGGCGAGGCGAGCATGCCCACGCCGTCCGCGCCGTGCGCGGCGAGCGTACGCTTCAAGCCCTCGGCCGCCGCCGCGAGGGCGGTGTCCCAGTCGACCTCGCGCCAGCCGGCACCGTCGCGCAGCATCGGCGCCGTCAGCCGTTCCTCGTGGCCGAGGCCGGCGTAGGCGTAGCGATCCCGATCCGAGATCCAGGATTCGTTCACGGCGTCGTTGTCGCAGGGAACCACACGCTTGATCGTGCGCCCCTTGGCATGCACGTACACGTTCGAGCCTGCCGAATCGTGCGGCGCCACGGCGCGGAACTGGCGCAGCTCCCACGGCCGGGCCGAGAACCGGAAGGGCCTGGAGGTCAGCGCACCGACCGGGCACAGGTCGATGACGTTGCCCGACAGTTCCGAGCCGACCGCATGCGCCACGTAGGTGCCGATCTCGGTGAATTCCCCGCGGCCGGTGGCGCCGAGTTCGCGCACGCCGGCGATCTCCTCGCCGAAGCGCACGCAGCGCGTGCAGTGGATGCAGCGCGTCATGTCGGTCTGGATGAGCGGGCCGATGTCCTTGTCGCGGACGACGCGCTTGCCCTCGTTGTAGCGCGAGACGTCGTTGCCGTAGCCGACGGCGAGATCCTGCAATTCGCACTCGCCGCCCTGGTCGCAGATCGGGCAGTCCAGCGGGTGGTTGATCAGCAGGAACTCCATGGTCGAGCGCTGCGCGCCCAGCGCGAGCGGCGAGCGGGTCTTGACCTTCATGCCGTCCGTGACCGGCGTCGCGCAGGCCGGCAGCGGCTTGGGTGCCTTTTCGACCTCGACCAGGCACATGCGGCAGTTCGCCGCAATCGAGAGCTTGGCGTGATAGCAGAACCGCGGCACGTAGATGCCGGCGGCGTCGGTGGCTTCGATCAGCATGGCGCCCTTGCGCGCCGGGATCTCGTTGCCGTCGACTTCGATTGTGACCTGATCGTCAACCATTGCCGTCATTGCCGCGCGCGGCACCCGGGCCATGCCCGGTGCGCGCCCGTCCCCCACTGCTGCCCGCCCGGCCGCCCGCCGTGGGCGCCGGGCATCCGCTCACGCCGCATCGCGGCGCGCGCCTTCGACCATGCTGCGGCCGTGCTCGATGTAGTACATGAACTCGTGCCGGTAGTGCTTGACGAACGACTGCACCGGCCACGCCGCGGCGTCGCCGAGCGCGCAGATCGTGCGCCCTTCGATTTTCCTGGAGACGTCGTCGAGCTTGTCGATGTCTTCAGGCCGGCCCTTGCCCTCGACGATCCGCGTCACCATCCGGTACAGCCAGCCCGTACCCTCCCGGCACGGCGTGCACTGGCCGCAGGACTCGGAGAAATAGAACCGCGAGATGCGCTGCAGGACCCGGACCATGTCGGTGGTTTCGTCCATGATCACCACCGCCCCGGAGCCGAGCGAGGACCCGACCTTGCGCAACGAATCGTAGTCCATGTTCGCGGTCAGCATCTGTTCGCCGGGGACGACGGGTACGGAAGACCCGCCCGGGATCACGGCCTTGAGCTTGCGCCCCTTCCACACCCCGCCGGCCATGGCCAGCAGATCCTTGAAGGAGATGCCCATCGGCACCTCGAAATTGCCGCCGCGCTCGACGTGGCCGCTGACGGAGAAAATCTTGGTGCCGCCGCTGTTGGGCACGCCGAGTTCGGTGAACCACTGCGCGCCGTTGCGCAGGATGGTCGGCACGGAGGCGACCGACTCGGTGTTGTTGATGGTCGTCGGCTTGCCGTACAGGCCGAAGGTCGCCGGGAACGGCGGCTTGTATCGCGGCTGGCCCTTCTTGCCTTCGAGCGATTCGAGCAGCGCCGTCTCCTCGCCGCAGATGTAGGCGCCGGCGCCGAGATGGCAGTACAGGTCGACGTCCGCGCCGGTGCCGCGCACGTCGCGGCCCAGGTAGCCGGCGGCGTAGGCTTCCGCAAGGGCGGCTTCGAAGCGCCGGAAGGGCTCGTCCATGAACTCGCCGCGCATGTAGTTGTAGCCGACGGTCGCGCCCATGGCGTAGCAGCCGATCGCCATGCCCTCCACCAGGGCATGCGGATTGAAGCGCAGGATATCCCGATCCTTGCAGGTGCCCGGCTCGCTCTCGTCGGAGTTCACCACCAGGTACTTCTGGCCGGTGTAGCCCCTGGGCATGAAGCTCCACTTCAGGCCGGTGGGGAAACCCGCGCCGCCGCGGCCGCGCAGGCCGGAGGTCTTGAGCGTGTCGACGATCTTCTCGGGCGCAATCTTCTCCGTCAGGATGCGCTCCCACGCGGCATAACCACCGACCTTTCGATAGGACTCGATCGTCCACGGTTCCGGCAGGCCGAGCGTGGCGTAGCAGGTCTGGTTCAGCGTGATTGCGGGCGCGTTCATTTCAGGGCGTCCAGGATCTCGTCGATCTTCTGCGGCGTCAGGTGCTCGTGGTAGACATGGTCCACCATCATCATCGGCGCGCCGCAGCAGGCGGCCAGGCATTCTTCCTCGCGCTTGAGGAAGATTCGCCCGTCGGCCGTGGTTTCGCCGGTGCGTGCCCCCAGGCGCTGTTCGACGTGCGCGACCAGATCCTCGGCACCGCGCAGGAAGCACGACAGGTTCGTGCAGATCGACACGCTGTGGCGCCCGACCGGGTGGGTCTCGAACATCGAATAGAACGTGGCGACCTCGTACACGGCGATCTTCGGCATGCCAAGGTACTCGGCCACCGCGTCCATCAGCGCCGGGGTGAGGAAACCGCCGTTCTCGTGCTGCACTTCGCGCAACGCCGCAAGCACCGCGGACTGCTTCTGGTCCGGCGGATACTTCTTCAACCAGCGATCGATTTCCTCGCGCGCGTGCGCGGACAGGCCATTGCCGTCGTGGGCTGCGTGGCTCATCGGTCGATCTCGCCGAAGACGATGTCCTGGGTGCCGATCACCGCGACGACGTCGGCGAGCAGGTGGCCGCGTACCATTTCATCGAGCGTGGACAGGTGCACGAAGCCCGGCGCGCGGATCTTGACCCGATAGGGCTTGTTGGCACCGTCGGAGACCAGGTAGATGCCGAACTCGCCCTTGGGGTGTTCCACGGCGGCGTAGACCTCGCCCTCGGGCACGCAATAGCCTTCGGTGAACAGCTTGAAGTGATGGATGAGCGATTCCATGTCGTGCTTCATCTCGGCGCGCGGCGGCGGGGCGAGCTTGTGATCGTCCAGCATCACCGGGCCGGGATTGGCGCGCAACCAGTCCACGCATTGCCTGATGATCAGGTTGGACTGGCGCATTTCCTCGATTCGCACCAGGTAACGGTCGTAGCAGTCGCCGTTGACGCCCACCGGGATGTCGAAATCGAGCCGGTCGTAGACCTCGTACGGCTGCACCTTGCGCAGATCCCACGCCACGCCCGAACCGCGCAGCATGGCGCCGGTGAAGCCCAGGGCCACGGCGCGATCCGGATCCACCACGCCGATGCCGACCGTGCGCTGCTTCCAGATGCGGTTGTCGGTAAGCAGGGTCTCGTACTCGTCCACGCAGGCGGGAAAGCGCCGGGTGAAATCGTCGATGAAGTCGAGCAGCGAACCGCGCCGGGCCGCGTTCACGCGGTCGACATCCGCCTGCGAGCGCCAGCGCGAGGGCTGGTACTGCGGCATCGCGTCGGGCAGATCGCGATACACGCCGCCGGGGCGGTAGTAGGTCGCGTGCATGCGCGTGCCGGAGACCGCTTCGTAGCAGTCCATCAGATCCTCGCGCTCGCGGAAACAGTACAGGAACATCGTCATGGCGCCGATGTCCATGCCGTGGCAGCCGAGCCAGAGCAGGTGATTCAGCAGGCGCGTGATCTCGTCGTACATCACCCGGATGTACTGCGCCCGCAACGGCGCCTCGATGCCGAGCAGGCGCTCGATCGCGAGCACGTAGGCGTGCTCGTTGCACATCATGGACACGTAGTCGAGCCGGTCCATGTAGCCGATGCTCTGGTTGAACGGCTTGTATTCGGCGAGCTTCTCCGTGCCCCGGTGCAGCAGGCCGATGTGCGGATCGGCGCGGACGATCATCTCGCCGTCCATCTCCAGCACCAGGCGCAGGACGCCGTGGGCCGCCGGATGCTGGGGACCGAAATTCAGGGTGAGATTGCGGATTTCAGGCATTCTTGCCGGCCGCCGCCCGCTCCGGATGCTCGTAGCGACTGTCGTCGCGGATCACCCGCGGCACCAGCACGCGCGGCTCGATGCTCACCGGCTGGTAAATCACCCGCCCGCGTGCCGGATCGAAGCGCACTTCGACGTGGCCTTCGAGGGGGAAATCCTTGCGGAACGGGTGGCCGATGAAGCCGTAGTCGGTCAGCAGCCTGCGCAGGTCGGGATGGCCATCGAACAGGATGCCGAACATGTCGAAGGCCTCGCGCTCGAACCAGCTCGCCGCCGGCCACAGGTCGATCACCGAGGCGATGGTCGGCGGCTCGCCCGGGGCCCAGGCCCGCAACCGCATGCGCAGGTTGTGCTTTAGCGAGAGCAGGTGATAGACGACGGCGAAACGATCCCCGCCCTGCAGCGGATCGCGTTCGGCGACCACGCCGCGCTCCACGCCACGGCTGAAGCCGGTGCTGGTGGCATCCTGCGTGACCCAGTCGGCGCGGCCGTAGGTGCTGTAGTCCATGCCGGCCAGATCGGTGAGCTGCGCGAAGGCGAATGCCGGTTCGTCGCGGAGCGCCGCGCCGACCGCCAGGAGATCCGCGCCGGCGATGTCGATCGTGGCGATGCCGCCGCCGATGCAGGCCTTGCGCAGCCGGTCTGCGAACCGTTCCTGCAATTGCGCCAGCAGCGCGTCGGATTTGGAACTCATGCGGGCGTCGGGCTCAACGTGCG
The DNA here is from genome assembly GCA_050183625.1 of Gammaproteobacteria bacterium. Taxonomy (GTDB): domain Bacteria; phylum Pseudomonadota; class Gammaproteobacteria; order JADZEE01; family JADZEE01; genus JBFXBD01. Next base: position 8,804 of record JBFXBD010000023.1, on the reverse strand, counting down.
ATGGTGCTGGTACGCTTGATTTTCTTCTGCAGCTGCATGATCCCGAACAGCAGTGCCTCGGCCGTCGGCGGGCAGCCCGGAACGTAGACGTCCACCGGCACGATGCGGTCGCAACCGCGGACCACGGCATACGAATAGTGATAGTACCCGCCGCCGTTGGCGCACGAACCCATCGAGATCACCCAGCGCGGCTCCGCCATCTGGTCGTACACCTTGCGCAGCGCCGGGGCCATCTTGTTCACCAGCGTACCGGCGACGATCATGACGTCGGACTGGCGCGGGCTGGGGCGGAAGATCACCCCGAGCCGATCCATGTCGTACCGGGCGGCACCCGCATGCATCATCTCCACGGCGCAACAGGCCAGGCCGAAGGTCATGGGCCACAGCGAACCGGTGCGACCCCAGTTGATCAGGGCGTCGACCGTGGTGGTGACGAAGCCCTTCTCCAGGTAGCCCTCTATTCCCACTCGAGCGCCCCCTTCTTCCACTCATAGATGAATCCAATGACGAGAATGCCCAGGAACAGCATCATCGCCAGGAACCCGAACGTGCCGATCTGGTCCAGGACCACGGCCCAGGGGAACAGGAAGGCGATTTCCAGATCGAACAGGATGAACAGGATGGCGACCAGATAGTAGCGGACGTCGAACTGGACGCGGGCATCTTCGAAAGCCTCGAACCCGCACTCGTAGGGCGAAAGCTTTTCGGAATCCGGACGCTGCGGGCCGAGAACGAAGCCGGCGGCGAGGGCGACGCAACCGACAATCAACGCCAGGACCAGGAACACCAGGATCGGCAGGTATTGTTGTAGCAAGACCTCAAACCTTCGCTGTGCGCCGCGCGTCCCCCGACGCGCCTTCGACCGCGACGCAGCGCCGCGATCGGGTTGCGATTGTAACCGTATTTTGCAGCGCAGTGGAACGCCCGGGGTCGATCCGAGGCCCCGTGCGACCGCGTGCCACGGACGTGGCACGGGGTGATCGATTTCAATGGTGCCGACGGTGAGACTCGAACTCACACGGCTCGCGCCACCGCCCCCTCAAGACGGCGTGTCTACCAATTCCACCACGTCGGCGAAAACTCTCGTCACATCGGCCCGCACCGATGCCGCCGGCGCCCGGCGGGGTGCGAAGGATAGCCGATCCCGTCGCCGCACGCCAAAGCGCGCGACGGCCTCATTTCCCGGGCAGTTCGGGCAGATCCGCGGGCGCCGGTGCACCCTGCGGTGCCGGCGCGGCCGGTGCCTCGGGCGCGGAAGCCGCCGGCGCGGGCGGCAGGGCCGAGGAATGTTCCATCAGGCTCTGGACTTCCACGCGCTGAGTGGCGAGGTAACCCAGGAACAGGCTGTTGCTGAAAAACACGATGGCCAGGATGGCAGTCACCCGGCTCAGGAAGGTCGCCGAGCCGCGCGCACCGAAGACGGTCGTGGAAGCGCCGCTGCCGAAGGCCGCGCCGGTATCGGCGCCGCGGCCGTGCTGAACCAGGATGATGCCGATCAGCGCGAACGCGACCAGCACGTGTACCACCAACAGGATATTCTGCATCGTCTGCCTCTTTGCCGGCTCAGCGCCGGCGTGCGCCCGCGGCGCAGATCGCCGCGAACTGATCGGCCTTGAGCGAGGCACCGCCCACCAGGGCACCGTCTACGTCGGCCATCGCGAACAGATCCGCGGCATTGTCCGCGGTCACGCTGCCGCCGTAAAGAATCCGAGTGCCGGCGCCAAGCGCGGCATCGCGGGCGGCGAGCAGGCCGCGCACATGGCCATGTACTTCCTGCGCCTGCGCAGGCGTCGCGGTGCGGCCGGTACCGATCGCCCATACGGGCTCGTACGCCAGCACCACGCCGGCAAGCGAGGACGGCGCGACGCCGTCGAACAGCGCCGCCACCTGGCGCTCCACCACGGCCAGTGTCGTTCCGGCATCGCGCTCTTCGAGGATCTCGCCGACACACACCACCGGCGTCAGCCCCGCGGCGAACGCGGCCCGGCACTTGGCCGCCACGATCGCGTCGGATTCGTCGTGCAGGCGGCGGCGCTCGGAATGGCCGACGATGACGTACTGGCAACCGCAGTCGCGCAGCATGGCACCGGACACCTCGCCGGTGAACGCACCCGAGGCCTGCTCGCTCAGGTCCTGCGCGCCCAGGCCGATGCCGGTGCCGGCGAGCCGTTCGCCGACCGCGGGCACGTAGACGAACGGCGGGAACACGGCAACATCGATGCCGGGGCTGGCGGCAACCCGGGCGGCGAACCCGTCGAGCAGGCGCGCGATCGACTGGCGATCGCCATTCATCTTCCAGTTGCCTGCCACGAATACCTTGCGCATCGACTGAATTTTCCGAACCTGGGCCCGAAACCGGCGCGCAGCTTAGCGGCAGCGTCCGCGCAGATCAAACCGACCGCGGCCGGCGCGGTCGCCTCGGCGCATCGCGACCACGATCCGCATCGGCTGAACGGAGCCGGACCGGGCGCGTCGTCGCCGTCTCGAACGCATTCATCCGCACCGCGGAACGCAGCGCCGCGACCTCGGCTTCGCTCAGGCGCCACCAGCGCCCGGAGCGCACCGAGCGCGGCAGTTCGATCGGCCCGTAGCGCACCCGCAGCAGGCGGCTCACCGTCAGTCCCTGGGATTGCATCAGGCGCCGCACCTCATGCCGGCGCCCCTCGCGGATCCGCACCCGATACCAGCGATTGGCCCCCTCGCCGCCGGCGTCGGCGACGGACTCGAATCGGGCCGTGCCATCCTCGAGTTCGACACCGGCAAGGAGCCGGGCGATCTGATCCTCGCGCAACTCGCCAAGCACGCGGACCGCGTACTCGCGGTCGATCTGGTAGCTCGGGTGCATCATCCGGTGCGCCAGCTCGCCGTCGGTGGTGAACAGCATCAAGCCGCCGGACATGAGATCCAGCCGGCCGATACCCACCCAGCGCCCGCCGGCGGGCTCGGGCAACAGTTCGAAGACCGTCGGGCGCCCCTGCGGATCGCTGCGCGTGCACATCACTCCGGTGGGCTTGTGCAGCCCGATCACCTCGGTCGGCGGCGCGAACAGCGTGCCGGCGGCGACCGGACGATCGTCGACGCTGACCCTGTCGGCGGGTGTCACGCGCTGGCCCAGCGTGGCAGGAACGCCGTTGACCGTGACGCGCCCGGCGCCGATCCAGGCTTCGATCTCCCGGCGCGAGCCCAGGCCCGCACGGGCGAGCGCCTTCTGCAAACGCTCCGCCGGAGCCGGCGGCGCCGGCGCGTGCCCGGCGCGTTCCGCGCGCGACACGCGCCGCGCCCCGCCGGTTCGGCCCGCACCGCCGCTGGTGTCGGTCCGCTCCTTCCGATCCACCCGGATCGGCCGGGATCCGGACCGATCGTTGCGCCTTTCGGGCGACCGCGCGCCACGCTCCGGCCCGGGCCGGCGGCCACCCGGCCGCCGCGGCTTATCCTCGCGCGGCATCGCTGCCGTCCGTGTCCGGAACATCCTCCGAAGCCGGCGGGATCCCGGTCTCGGCGGTCTCGGCGGTCTCGGCGGTCTCGGCGGTCTCGGCGGTCTCGGCGGTCTCGGCGGTCTCGGCGGTCTCGGCGGTCTCGGCGGTCTCGGCGGTCTCGGCGGTCTCGGCGGTCTCGGCGGTCTCGGC
>JBFXBD010000023.1:0-5168 GCA_050183625.1 Gammaproteobacteria bacterium | reverse complement strand
CGGTCTCGGCGGTCTCGGCGGTCTCGGCGGTCTCGGCGGTCTCGGCGGTCTCGGCGGTCTCGGCGGTCTCGGCGGTCTCGGCGGTCTCGGCGGTCTCGGCGGTCTCGGCGGTCTCGGCGGTCTCGGCGGTCACCGCACCCGCCTCGGGAACGGGCGGCAGGCCGTCCGGGGTGAGCAGCTCCGCGAACAGATCCGGCGTGATGGCGTCGATGTCGCGCAGCTCGGCCAGGCTCGGAAGCTGGGCGAGCGATCGCAGGTTGAAGTAGTCCAGGAACTGGCGCGTGGTGGTATACACCGCCGGCCGCCCGGGCACGTCGCGATGCCCCGCGACGCGGATCCACTCGCGTTCGAGCAGGGTCTTGACGATGTTGCTGCCGACCGCGACGCCGCGGATGTCCTCGATCTCGGCGCGCGTGATCGGCTGCCGGTAGGCGATGATCGCCAGCGTCTCCAGCAATGCGCGGGAATACTTCGGCGGCCGTTCCTCCCACAGCCGGGTGAGCCAGGGCGTCATCTGCGTGCGCACCTGCACCCGGAACCCGCTGGCCACCTCGGTGACCTCGATGCCGCGCGCGGCGTAATCCTGGTTCAGGCGATCCAGCGCGTCGCGGATCGCCTCGCGCGGCGGCGGCTCGGGGGTGGCGTCGCTGACGAACAGCGCCTGCAGGCGATCGACGGACAGCGGCTGTCCGGCCGCGAGCAGCGCCGCCTCGACCACGAGCTTCATGTCCGGCGCGCTCATGCGACGGCCTTCACGTAGATGGGTTCGCCCGGGGCGTTCTGGACCATTTCCAAAAGGTGTTCCTTCATGAGCTCCAATATCGCCAGCAACGTCACCACCAGCCCGGCACGCCCCTCGGTGACGGTGAAGAGCTGGTGGAAATCCACATAACCCCCGCCGGCGGTTCGATCGAGCACGATCGACATGCGCTCGCGCACGGACAGCGCCTCGCGCTGGACGTGATGCTCCAGCGACAGCTCGGCGCGCTTGAGCACCTCTCGGAACGCTTCCAGGATCTCCTCCAGCGCCACCGCCGGCGGCGGCCGGGTGCTGGCGCGGCTGGGGAAGTCGATCACGACCGGGCGCAGTTCACGCTCCATGCGCGCGAGCGTGTCGATGTCGGTGGCGGCCTGCTTGTAGCGCTCGTACTCCTGCAGCCGTCGCACCAGCTCGGCGCGCGGATCGGCCTCCTCGCCATTCTCGCGCGGCGGGCGAGGCAACAGCATGCGCGACTTGATCTCGGCCAGCATGGCCGCCATCACCAGGTACTCGGCCGCCAGCTCGATGCGCACCTCGCGCATCAACTCGATGTAGGCCATGTACTGGTGGGTGATGCGGGCAATCGGGATGTCCAAGACATCCAGGTTCTGGCGCCTGATGAGATACAGCAGCAGGTCGAGCGGCCCCTCGAACGCTTCCAGGAACACTTCCAGGGCGTCCGGCGGGATGTAAAGGTCGCGTGGCAACTCGGTTATCGGGTTGCCCTGGACGATCGCGAACGGCAGTTCGCCCTGGCCGCGGCGCTGCTCCGTGGACGGTTCGGGCGAGACCAGGTCGGGCCCGGTCGGAGGCATCGGCGTCGACACGCCAGCCTACCGGTACGCCAGGCCCATCGCGGCGCGCACCTCGTCGAGGGTTTCGCGTGCCACCTCGCGCGCAGCCTCGCAGCCTTCGCTGATGATGTTCCGGACCGTGTCCGGATCGCGGATGAACTCCTCGCTGCGCTCGCGGATCGGCGCCTGCTCGCCGAGCACCGCCTCGATCACCGGGCGCTTGCAATCCAGGCAGCCGATGCTGGCGGCACGGCAGCCCTCCTGCACCCACTTCTGCACGTCCGGGCCGGAATACACCTGGTGGAACTGCCAGACGGGGCATTTGTCCGGATCGCCCGGGTCGGTCCGCCGCACGCGCGCCGGATCGGTGGGCATGGTGCGGATTTTCTGCTCGACCGACTCGGGACTCTCGCGCAGGCCGATGGTATTGCCGTAGGACTTGGACATCTTCTCGCCGTCCAGCCCCGGCATCCGTGACTGCGCGGTGAGCAGCGACTGGGGCTCGGGCAGGATCATCTTGCCGCCGCCTTCCAGGTAGCCGAGCAACCGCTCGCGGTCGCCGACGCTGATGTTCTGCTGCGCCTCCAGCAGCGCGTGCCCGGTCGACAGCGCCTCGGCGTCCCCGACCTCCTGGTAGCGCCTTCGCAGGTCGAAGTAGAGCTTGGCGTTGCGGCGGCCAAGCTTCTTCGCCGCGGCCTCGGCCTTGGCTTCGAAATCCGTCTCGCGCCCGTACAGGTGGTTGAACCGCCGGGCCACCTCGCGCGCCATCTCGATGTGCGCGACCTGGTCCTCGCCCACCGGCACGTGCCCGGCCTTATAGATGAGTACGTCCGCGGCCTGCAGCAGCGGATAGCCGAGGAAGCCGTAGGTGGCCAGGTCCTTCTCCCGCAGCTTGTCCTGCTGATCCTTGTAGGTCGGCACGCGCTCGAGCCAGCCCAGCGGGGTAATCATGGACAGCAGCAGGTGCAGTTCGGCGTGCTCGGGCACCCGGGACTGGATGAAGAGCGTCGCCTCGCTCGGATTGATGCCGACCGCGAGCCAGTCGATGATCATGTCCCAGACGCTGGAACCGATGATCGCAGGGTCGTCGTAGCTGGTGGTCAGGGCGTGCCAGTCGGCGACGAAGAAGTAGCACTCGTACTCGTGCTGCAGCTCGACCCAGTTCTTGAGCACGCCGTGGTAGTGCCCGAGGTGGAGCTGGCCGGTCGGGCGCATACCCGACAACACCCGCTTGTTGACGCCCAACATCATGATTTCGTTTCGAGTCTTCCGGGAATGGTGGTGGGCGGGTCGGCGCCGCCCGGCGCTTGCCGCCGGGGGCGGGGCAGGCCGGGATTATCCCAAGGCGCCTGCGTCAACGCAAAGCATCAGGCCTCGAACAGCGCAGTGGAACCGCGGCCGCGCCGCACCACCACCGGTGCCTCGCCGGTCAGGTCCACCACCGTGGTCGGCTCCAGGCCGCAGTTGCCGCCGTCGACGATGACGTCCACGAGCCGGTCCAGCCGCTCGCGGATATCGTCGGGATCCGTCAGGGGAAACTCGTCCTCGGGCAACTGCAGGGTGCTGCTGAGGAACGGCTCGCCCAGCGCCGACAGCAGGGCGGCGGCGATCGGGTGATCCGGCACGCGCAGGCCGATGGTCTTGCGGCGCTCGTCCTGCAGGCGGCGCGGCACTTCGCGGGTGGCGCGCAGGATGAAGGTATACGGCCCGGGCGTCAGCCGTCGCAGCAACCGGTAGACCGCGTCGTCGACCCGGCCGTTCTGCGCCAGGTCCGACAGGCTCGCGCACATCATCGTCAACTCGTGCGCACCACCCAGGTGGCGGATCCGCCGGATCCGCTCCTGCGCCGCCTTGTCCCCGATCGTGCAGCCGAATGCGTAGCATGAGTCGGTGGGATAGACGATGAGCGCGCCCGCACGCAACGCCGCCGCGGCCTGATTGACGAGGCGCGGCTGCGGGTCCTGGGGATGGATGCGGATCGACAATGCCACGGGACGAGTGAACCGACTGAACGCAACGGGATTGCGGGTATCATTATACCCATGGCCCCAGCCGCGACCGCGCCGTGAAGATCCTGTTCGACCTGCTGCCGCTCATCGCCTTCTTCGCCGCCTACAGCCTGCCGGAGCGGATGGGCGGCGGGATCTACCTCGCCACTGCGGCCGCCATGGTGGTGGGCGTAATCCAGATCGCCTGGCAATGGCTGCGGCACCGGCGCGTGGACCGCATGCTCCTGGCCTCGACCGCGCTGCTGGTCGTGCTCGGCGGGATCACGCTCATCCTGCACGATCCGGTATTCATCAAGTGGAAGCCGACCGCGGTCTACGGCCTGTTCGCGATCGCGTTCGTCGGCAGCGAGTGGCTGACGGGAAAGAGCCTGATCCGCCGCGCGATGGAGAGCCAGATCGTGCTCGAAGACCGGCACTGGCGGCGCCTGAACCTGGCGTGGGCCGGGTTCTTCGCCACCCTGGGCGCATTGAACCTGATCGTCGCCTACAGTTTCGACGAGCAGACCTGGGTTCGGTTCAAGGTATTCGGCCTGTTCGGGCTGATGCTGCTGTTCGTGCTGGCACAGTCGGTCTGGCTCATGCGCCACGCGCGCGAACCCGGGACGGACGGCTGAGATGCTGTACGTCATCGTCGGCGAGGACGTCCCAGGCTCACTCGAGCGGCGCATGCAGGCGCGGCCCGCGCACCTGGCGCGCGTGCGTGCCCTGCAGGACGAAGGGCGCCTGGTGCTGGCCGGCCCGTTTCCGGCGATCGACTCCGATGACCCGGGCCCGGCCGGGTTCACCGGCAGCCTGATCGTCGCCGAGTTCGAGTCGCTGGAGGCCGCGCAGGCCTGGGCCGACGCCGATCCCTACCTCGCCGCCGGCGTGTACGCCGCGGTTCGCGTGCGGCCGTTCAGGAAGGTGCTGCCGCAGTGAATGCCGCCGAGCGCGTCGAAGCAATCCGCGCGCAACTGCAACGCGCACTGGCGCCAGCCGCACTGGAGATCACCGACGAAAGCCATCTGCACGCCGGCCACGCCGGCGCCCGCTCCGGCCGCGGGCACTTCCGGGTGCGAATCGTCTCTGCGCATTTCGCCGGGCAGACGCCCGTGCAGCGCCATCGCGCGGTCTATGCCGCCCTCGGAGATCTCATGCAGACCGACATCCACGCCCTGGCAATCGCGGCTTCCACGCCTGATGAATAAGCGTCCGCGAAACCCCTTCACGGACATTTTGGCAAATCGTTGTCTCGACCTTATCCGTGCAACTAGAAAAAATGACTACGCGCATCGCACCAGTTAAATCATCCCTGCTCGCTCAGCCGCGCATCCACCCGCCGCTGAAATGGGCCGGTGGAAAATATCGAATTCTCGACAGAATATTGACGATGTTGCCTTCTGGCCACCGTCTTGTCGAACCGTTTTTCGGTTCTGGCGCAGTGTTCTTCAATACCGACTACAAAGAATATCTGATCAACGACCTGAATTCAGACTTGGTGCTTTTCTACCGGGCTCTGGCCAAACGGAAGCGCCGATTTATCGACGAATGCGCGGCACTCTTCAAGGCCACCAACAACCGGGAGTCTGCATTTTACGAACTACGCACTGAGTTCAATGAGACCCG
>JBFXBD010000022.1:0-93343 GCA_050183625.1 Gammaproteobacteria bacterium | reverse complement strand
TCGAGCTGCGAAATGGCAGTCCGCTGAAGGAGCACGATTGTGGGGGTATTATTGGGGGTATTTCTGGCGTTTAGCAGTACAAGCTATTGATTTAACAGGCTATGTGATTGTCGCCGCCTCCACCAATCAGAAGGGCCTGGATAGTCTCCAGGCCCTTTTTCTTTGCGCGAATCCCCGCGTGGGCCGGGGTTCCGGGCGATTGCCCTGCGGGTGCCATCGCACCCGGATGTGCCGAAACGCCCCATTTCCCGGCCAGCTCTGTCTCTTTTATCCTGTTTGCAGGGTTTGCACTTTGCACTTGGGGATCACGACCCGCCTCGAAGGCGTACAGGGTAAACCTGAGCGAAGCGGGGCAATGGGGTCAGCCGTTTCCCCATTTGCTGCGCGCCAAAAATTCATTCGTCGCCGACAGATAATATGCTTGCGTGATGGCATCCCGGCACCACATCGGGGAACCCAAGCATGCGCACAGTGATTGGAATCCGTCCGGCCAAATCCGGCCATCGGGCAGTCGATGACGCCAACGGCGCCACACCCACGGTCTGGTTCGATTCCTGGCGGCAGTTGGCCGGTCTGCTGTCGGTCGAGAACCGCGCGCTGCTGCGCCTGATGCAGGAGCGGCAACCGCGCACGGTGCTGGAGTTGGCCGAATTGAATGGAAGCCTGCAGGAGTGCGCCGTTTGAGCCAGGAAGGCCAACTCCTCGACCAAAAATCCTTGCGATCCGTGATCGGCAAGAGCGCCGACTGGAACGAGCTGGTCAAGGATTGCATCGCCTTCGCCAACGCGACGGGCGGCCGTCTGCTGCTCGGCATCGAGGACGGTCAGGACGCGCCACCCGAAGGCCAACAGATTCCTGCCGACCTTCCGGACACCATCCGACGCAAGATTGCCGAGCGCAGCGTCAACGTAGCCGTGCTTCCGGATGTGGTTACCGCAGCCAATGGCGGTCAATACATCAACCTTGCCATTCCCCGGGCCATCGCAGTGGCATCGACCACCGACGGCCGCTACTACCTGCGCGTGGCCGACCAGAGCAAACCTGTTACGGGTGACGACGTGCTCCGGTTGGCGGCGGAGCGTGCGGCGCTGCCGTGGGAAACCCAGACCACACTGCAGGTGCCCAGATCAGCGACTGCCCCGGACAAGCTCGGCAAGCTGGTGAATGCGCTGCGGGCATCGGACCGAGTCAAGCCGTCCGTCAAGGAAAAGTCCGATGACGAGCTGCTCGACCATTACCAACTTGCACAAGGTGGCTACCTGACCCACCTGGGCATCCTTTGTCTGGGAAAGCAGCATCAGCGTGCGCAGCTGACCACGGCCCCGGTGATCCAGTTCATCAAGTACGACGAGCACGGCCAGAAGGTCAACAAGCTGGTGTGGGACGACCACACCTTGAATCCGATGGAGCTGATCGAGGCCGTGTGGGTCGAGGTGCCCGACTTCCGCGAGCGCTACGAGTTGCCGGATGGCCTATACCGCCAGAACGTGCCCGCCTTCGACGAGGTGGTGGTGCGCGAACTTCTGGTCAACGCGCTGGTGCATCGCCCCTACACCCAGCGCGGCGACATCTTCCTGAATCTGCACCCGGACCGGCTGGAAGTGGTCAACCCAGGTCCGCTGCCGCTGGGCGTGACGCCGAAAAACGTCCTGCACACCACTGTGCGCCGCAACGAGCACCTGGCCCGGCTCTTCCACGACCTTAAGCTGATGGAGCGCGAAGGCAGCGGCTTCGACAAGATCTTCGAGGTGCTGCTGTCGCAGGGCCGCCCGGCGCCGGAGCTGATCGAAACTCATGACCGCGTGCAGGTCACGGTACGCCGCCGCATTCTCAAGCCGGAAGTCATCGACTTCATTGCCAAGGCGGACCAGACCTACCAGCTCACCCAGCGCGAACGCATCGCCCTGGGCCTGCTGGCGCAGCACGACGCCATGACCGCCCGCGAACTGGCCGCCGTATTGGAGCTGCCCTCGGTCGAGGTGCTGCAACCGTGGATCAAGCGGCTGCTGGAGTGGGACCTGATCCAGAGCTCAGGGCGCACGCAAGCCACGCGCTATTTCGTCGACCCGGGGTTGCTGCGCCATCTCGATTTTGCCGGGGAAACGACCCTGAAACGGATCGAGCCGCACCGGCTCGCGGCCCTGATTCTGGAAGACCTCAAGCGCTACCCCGAATCCGCGATCGGCGATATCCGCCAGCGCATCGGCAACGAAATCCATCCGAGGCAGGTCAAGCGTGCGCTGGATGGCCTGGCCGACAAGGGCGAGGTGCGCTTTGAAGGTGACAAGCGCTGGCGGCGCTACTGGGCGGTGTCATGACAAGGCTATCGGACAAACTGCGTCCTATAGCCAATAGCCGGGCGATAGAAAATGGGCGATACGCCCTGGCAGGCCTAATAAATCAAAGCGTTATATCGATCACCGCAGGTGCGGCATGGTCGATAGCCGCAAGGCCGAACCCAGTGCAGTCCAGTGGCGTGCCATCGCTTGCCAGGAGGCAGCCCGTGGTGGAGGCGCAGAAAAAACGAAGGCCGCTGATTCGCTACGCGGGTTCAGCGGCCGAAACCTCGATAGGTCCAAAGCCGATAGGCAGTGAACTCAGCGCAAGAGCGTATCCCGAACGGCCTGTATGTCAAGCCAGTCTGGCCTTGGCCCAAGAACAGCAACGAGACCCTGCATGCCTACATTGAACTGGATCGGCAAAGAAGCCGTCGTCAAACACCACAAGGAAGTACCGTTCCGCCTGCTGGAGCCGGTGCCGGAGCTGTCCTGCGGCGATGCCGACAGCGGCAACCTGATCGTGCAGGGCGACAACCTGCATGCGCTCAAGGCGCTGCTGCCGCGCTATGCCGGACAGGTGAAGTGCATCTATATCGATCCGCCCTACAACACCGGCAACGAAGGGGCCGAGCTGGCGGCCGCCACTCGCGCACTGCCGCCGGATGGTTTGCATGATGCAGCACAGGCATTGGTGAGAGCGCTCGAGGGTGCGGGCGAGCAACGGGCCGACTATTGGACGAACCGGGTTGCCCCGTATCTGCATGCCATCTGGCCCAAGACGCGAGACAACGTTTCACCTGCCATCGCCGAAAGCCTCGGCCGCCTTTGCGTAGCGGCACAGGATGCGTTCCCCGAGGCCTTGACGCTGCTCCGCGCCTGGTTGCAACCACCGGCCCACCCGGACTATCTGGTGCATCGGCTACACGAGGCAGGTCTCTGCGGCAGGTTCCCCGAACACGCACTGGACTTTCTGAGTCTGGTGATAGGGGATCAGACGCAATGGCCGCCCAGTGACCTCGGCGCCTGCCTTGATGCAATACGTATAGCCGCGCCGGAACTCGAGGCTGATCCGCGCTTTGAACGGTTGATGGCGTACCTTCGCCAGCATGGGCGAGGATGAGATGGTGTCTTTGGCCTGCGCCAGTTATCCGAAAATCCCGGATAACTGGTCCCCGCAACCGCAGCCCTCCGGAGATTCCGGACAGTTGCCTACCCGCAAGGTTGCAGGAATTCGCACCCGTTTGCACCAGTCCGAACCAACTGACCGAGGACCCATTCCTGCGGTCAACCGTCCGCCACCATTTTATAACTCATAACATACTGATTAATAAAGATAAGTCCGAGTTCAATTCCCGATCTGCTGAAGATTCGGCCTGATTCACCAGAGTTTTCGTGGGTTTCAGGTTTGGGGCGAGCGAAATCCTGCTACCTCCGCTTCTCGAATCCTAGCCTCCCCTATCAACTCAGTCTGGGGGGGTATTTTTAGGGGTACTTTCTCACCCTCATCCAAAATACCCCCATCCGGCGACGTAAGCCGCCTGATGACTGCCCGCCGCCAGAGGACGGTGGCGAGCCATGTTGCTTTATGTCGGTAGTTATTGACTAGTACCGGCATTTCACAACACCATGGCCGCATGGCCGATTCGTATCAATACATTCTGGATCTCGCCGCAGAGCGCGGCCTCATTCGACCACGCGATTTGACTGAGCGCGGGCTGCCTACTGTTGCCCTCACGCGGCTGGTGCGGCAAGGACGGCTCCAACGCGTCGGACGTGGCCTGTATTCACTTCCGGATCGACCGGTCTCGGAACACAACGCCCTGGCCGAGGTGGCGCGCAAACATCCGCAAGCCATCGTCTGCCTGCTGTCGGCGCTGCGCTTCCACGACCTCACGACACAGTCGACGTTCGAGGTCTGGCTGGCCATCCCTAACAAGGCGCGTGCGCCAAAGATGGACTATCCCCCGCTGCGTATCGTGCGCTTCTCAGGCGCTGCACTGACAGAGGGCGTCGAGGCGTACACCATTGATAGCGTGCCTGTGCGCGTGACCAGTGTCGCCCGTACGGTAGCTGACTGCTTCAAGTTCCGTAACAAGATCGGCCTCGACGTTGCACTCGAAGCGCTGCAGGAAGCATGGCGTGCCAAGCGCGTCAGCATGGACGAGCTCTGGCACTACGCCACGCTCTGCCGGGTGACTAACGTGATGCGCCCTTACATGGAAAGTCTGCCATGAGCGGACGAAACGTCGCCGCTTCCGTGCGGGCACGCCTGCTCAACCGCGCTCGGGAGAGCAGGCAGGACTTTAATATCATCCTGATCCGCTATGCCCTCGAGCGTCTGCTGTACCGGCTCAGCATCTCCGCTTACGCCGATCAGTTCCTGCTGAAGGGTGCGCTGCTGTTCGACCTGTGGTTCGACATTCCACATCGCCCGACGCGTGACGCGGATTTCCTGGGTCTTGGCTCGGCCGAGTTGCCGCACCTCGAAACTGTCTTCAGGGGTGTCTGCGGAACGGACGCCGAGGACGGGGTGACGTTTCGACCAGACACCGTCCAGGCAGCAGAGATTCGCAAGGAGGCTAATTACGCCGGCGTCCGTGTCACCTTGCTCGGCCTGATCGATGGTGCACGCTGCCCAGTCCAGATCGACATCGGCTTCGGCGATGCTGTCACGCCAGGGCCGGAGGAGGTCCAGTACCCCGTGATGCTCCCGGACTTCCAGGCGCCGAGGTTGCGCGTCTATCCCCGCTACACGGTTGTGTCGGAAAAGCTGGAGGCAATCGCTGCGCTCGGTATCGCAAACAGCCGGATGAAGGATTTCTTCGATCTCTGGATACTATCGCTCTACTCCGAGTTCGACGGTGAGACCCTGCAACGCGCGATCCACGCGACATTCGATCGCCGCAGGACGGAGCTACCTTCGGGTGTACCATTTGGCCTGACCGACGAACTCGCACAGGATACGCAGAAGCAGAAGCAGTGGCGGGCATTTCTGGGGACAAACCGACTCCAAGCGCTTCAACTCGAGGTGCTTGTGGCAGCGCTTCGGGATTTTCTGCTACCTCCCATCGCCGCAGCGAACGCTGGTAACCGGTTCCCGCGATTCTGGCCGGCTGGTGGTCCCTGGACTCCAGAGGCGACCTGAAACCCTTTACCCTATCGGGATGAAATAGATGCGGATATCGCCGCGCAAGAATTGCGCTATGCACCCGCTTACCAACGCCGCCGCGAGCCGCGGTAGTAGCGTAGCATCAGCCAGCCGCCGAGCATGCCGCCCAAGTGCGCAAAGTGGGCTACGCCGACCTGTATGCCAAACGTCCCCAGGAACAGCTCCAGCCCGCCGTAGACGATGACCAGGACCTTTGCCGGCATGGGGATCGGTGGGAGCAACAGCATCACGCGGCGGTTCGGGAAGATCAATCCGTAGCATAAAAGCAGGCCGAACACGCCACCGGAAGCCCCTATCACCAGGCCATACTCGCCGAACATCGTGCCGAACAGGGTCTGCGCCAGCGCAGCGGTGATCACACTGGCGAAATAGGTGTAGACGAAGCGTCGGCTTCCCCAGAACCGTTCGAGTTCGCCGCCGAACATCCACACCGCGAACATGTTGAAGAAAATGTGGCCGATGCTGGCGTGAAGGAAACTGTACGTCACCAGTTGCCACGGGGCGAACAGCAACGCGCCCAACGAAGGCCATAGCGCGAACAACTGCAGCGGGCCGCTCCCTACTGTCGCTTGCAGCAGAAAGACGACGACGTTGGCCATGATGATGGCTTGGGTAGCCGGGGGCATCCAATCGTCCTGAATTCAGTTGTGGTCAATGTTAACCGATGATGCGGTGGTGTACCGCAATGACATTGCGGTGCGATGGGCGATGTTCCGTTCGCACCACCACGCCGGCGTGCGGCGAGAACCGGGCCACCTTGCCCACCCGCCATCGAACCGATCGTCGCACCCGCATCCGTGAAGAGCGCGGCAACGCCCACGGCCATGGAAAGCAAACCGCCATGCGCGGACTGCAGCGAATTGTCGAGTTACTCGCGCCAGTACGTGCGCAGTACCACCGTTCCCGCGGCGTGATCCACCGCGATGACTTCCACGCCGGGCCAGCCGAGGAACGGGGCATGGCGAAGGCACTCACTGAGCCGCACGGCGTCGCGTGGGGTGGCTTCGATCACCTCTGCAAGGTTTCCATGGATCCTCGGCATGCAACTCCCGCACCTTCCTGATCGCCCGCCTCCACGCTTGCGCTGAGATTTTCATGGTATCGCGCATGACTCGATGTGTAGCAGGAGAACCAGGCACCCTGCCTGGAGACGTTTGCGCTCACCATGGCATGCCTCGATTGCAGTCGGCGTGAGAACTGATCCACGCGGGCGGCGGATGCTCGATGGCACACCGTCCATGCGGGCGATTTCGGGAGCCCGGCAATCGCCTGCAAATCGCGCAATGATCTTTTCACGCCAAGAAGCACCTGGCTCACGACACAAAGTTTCACCGCGATCCCGACAGGCGCGATCGCGAAAAACTCTCGCGCCTGTGCCCAATGATTGCTCCCGAAAACTTCATCTGCGCGCTGTTATTTGCCGATCGATTGGATTAACCTTTTTTTGCGGCATACTAATCCATGAAACGTAAGAGAGGGTCCGGGCGATGGAAACCAGAACAATAACGACGCACCCGGAAACGCCGGCACGTACCCGGATGTTGCTCGTCTCGGCACTGGTGTCGGGGCTCTGTTCGGCGGGCAGCGCGCACGCCGCGCTCATCACGATCGATACCGGCGCCGGCACGATCAATGGCGTCGGCAGCGGCGGGTTCTTCAACGGAACCCGGTTCTTCACCAGCATCGAATCCGGCGGCAGCATCATGCAGTTCCGCTTCGCCGGCGATCTCAACATCAACGCCAACGATACGGTGGTCGGCACCGGCGCGCGCGGGGCGTCGCTGCTGGCCGGCAACAACGTCAATATCGGCACTGGCGTGACATTCAACTTCGCCGCGAGCGGCCGCACAGCGGGCGCGGGCGGCGGCAATGGAGGCGGTGGTGGCGCGGGCGGTCCAGGTGGGGCGGGTGGTGCCGGTGGCACCGGCGGCATCGGTTCCGTCGGCGGGCAGGGAGGCTTTACGGAATGCGAATTCGCTTTCCCACTTCCCTCGTGCACGGGCTGGTTCTATGGACCATCGCCCAACGGGGCTAACGGAAACTCCGGTTCGCGAGGTGGCAACAGCAGTGCCGGTCACCTGGGAGTGGCAGGTGGTTCCGGCATCAACGGCGGGGCGGGTGGTGCCGGAGGCAATCGCGGTCTGGGTCGTTCCACGGCGTCCCTGAGCGTCACGCTGAGCGCCAATGGTGGTTCCTCTGGCTACCCCGGTGCCTCGGCGACCGACTATTTCGGTAGCGGTGGCGATGGCCAGGATGGCGGCAACGGCACCTTCGGTGCCGCCGGGAATGCCGGACTGACGGGGAACAACGGCACGAACGGCGCTGCGGGGAGCAATGCCGGCACGGGGCTGACGATTTCCGGTGGCGGCGGGGGGGGTGGCGGTGGTGGTGCAAGCGGCGGCACGGGTGGCGCCGGCGGCCAGGGCGGCGGCGGCGCCGGCGGTGGCGGTGGAGGCGGCGGAGCGCGTGGATTGACCGGTGGCAGCGGTGGCACGGGTGGCAACGGCGGCGCCGGCGGTCCGGGGGGGCACGGCGGCGATGGCGGCGATGGCGGTGCCGGCGGCGGCGGCGGCGGTGCATTCGAGATCATGGCGCAGGGACGGGTCAATGTGGGTGCCGGGAGCGTGCTGGATGCGCGCGGTGCCAGCGGCACCAGCAGCAATGCCGGACTCAACGACGGGCTCACGATCTTCAGCCAGGGGCAGGGGGGCGGGCTCGGTACTTCGGGCAGCGCCGGCGGAGTCGGATGCTTCGCCTGCCCGGATGCCGGCGACGGGGGCGACGGCGGCAGTGGCGGCACCGGTGGCAAGGGCGGCACCGGCGCGGTCGGCGGCAACGGTGGCGTCGGCAGCGGCGGCGCCGGGGGCACGGTCAAGTTGTACGGGACGGTGATCAGCGCGGGCAGTGCGACGGTCAACGCCAATGGCGGTGGCGGCGCCAGCACCGGCGCGAATGGCAGGCTGATCCTCGGCAGCAACGCCGCCGGTGGCGGTCCGGGCGCGGTTGCGGGGGCCAGCACGAGTTCGTTCGCCGGTCCGCGTGGCGACAATCCGTTCATCGCCGGCGGCATCAGCACGCCTCTTATCGCGGATCTGACGGGCGGCGCGGAACTCTATGGCCTGCTCTCGGGGATCGATGCACTGGTGCCGGATTTCGACGCGGTACGCGCTGCGGCGCCGGACGATGCCGGCTTTGTCCTGTACCGCATGGACCTCGGGCCCGCCGGCTACAGTGACGACTACACCGGCTTCGACATGCTGCTGTTCATCAACCTGACCGGCGAAATACTCCTGAACCCGCGGCTGGGCGTTGATCCTTCGGAGACGGATACTGGGTTTCTCCAGCCGCTCCTGAGCGGTGGCTACGCGAGCAGTGATCTCTTCGGAGGCGGTGGACCGCAGGTCCTGTCTGGACTGGATCCGTTCGCAGTCTGGGCGACGCTGGTGCCTGACACCGGCACGATATTCAACGCGACCGCGGGCGATCCGGGCCTGTACAACGCCTTGTCCGGGCAGCACCTGGGCAACGGAGACTTCGCGTTCATCACGGCCGCCGGCCCGACGGTCGTGCCGTTGCCGGGAACGTTGTTGCTGCTTGGCGTGCCCTGCCTCGGCCTCGCGCTGTCACGGCGCCATCCATGAACCGGCCCCGTCATCGCAAGCCCGCGTAGCGGCCGCGGCAATCCATGCGGCGTTACCGTCATTGGCGCCGCATGGATTGCTTCGCTGCGCTATCCATGAACCGCACCCCGTCATTGCGAGGAGCGAAGCGACGAAGCAATCCACGCGGTGCCGGTGGCATCAAGGCTGCTTGGGTCGCTTCGCTGCGCTCGCGACGACGATCGTTCATGGCCATAATCGGCCGGGGCTGCCCGGGTGCGGCCTCGTGACGACGAAGGGGCGGTTCGTGGCTTCAATCTGCCGGCGTAGTGAAGCCTCTGGGTTTCAGTCAGGGCGAAGCCGCGCGTCAGGTTCGCCTGTGGGGAACCGCGGCGATCGACCCGGCCGTCAATGCGAGATGACGACGGGCTTCGGTGTCCCCCGGCCGATCATGAGCAGCGTCGCGGCACCACCGAAGGTGGCGACGGCGCAGACCAGCAGGAACGGCATGTAGCTCTCCTCCACCCGCAACATCAGGCTGAGCAGCAGGGCGCCGGTCGCCGCCGCCGCTGCCAGGGATGCGGACACGAATCCGAGCACGAAGCTGTAGTGCGCCAGCTCGAAGTGGCGCGAGACGACATAGGCGGCGATATCTCCCTCGGCGCCTTGCGCCAGGCCCACCAGCGCCATCCCCGCGACGAGGAACCAGCCGGCGTCATAGGGCGAATACAGCGCGGCGAAGCCGAGCGCGGGCAGGATCAACGACACGAACGCCACCCGATTGGCAGGCGCGCGATCCAGCGCCAGGCCGCAGGCGAAGCGGCCGGTGATGACCCCCAGGGCGTAGCTGGACATCATCGCGACGGCGATTTCGTGGGTTGCACCGCTGTCCAGCGCCATGAGCATGAGCTGCGTGCCCGCCAGGGCCTGGGGCAGGTTGCACAGGAACATCCCGCCCAGGAGCAGCCAGAACACGCGGGCGCGGGCAAGCGCCAGGAAATCGACCAGGAAGGCGTTGCCCCGGCGCCTGCCCGGATTTGCCGGTTGCTCCCGTTTCGGCACCGGCAGCAGGGCCGTCACGCCGCCGGCGAGGATCGCGCCGGCGAGGGTGAAGAAGCCCGCTCGCCAGCCGTGCGCCTGGATGACGCCGGCAAGGATCGGCGCGGCGATGGCGCCGACCAGCGGCGGGCCACTGGTCACCACGGCCAGCGCGAAGCCGCGCGCCACGGTGAACCGTTCGGCGACCAGGCGCGTGTAGATGGTCGTGGTCGCCATCGCGCCCAGGCACGTCTTGGCCATCATGAGCGCGAGGAACAGCGTGAAGTTTCCATTCATCAGTCCCAGGGCGAAGGTGACGGCCGGGTGCCCGAGCGTGGCCACCGTAGCCACCCGTCGCACCCCGTAGCGATCCGTCAGCCGCCCGGCGATCGGAATGATGAACACGAAGGCGAAGCTCGTGACGCCCACCAGTGCGAACTGCGACTTGCTCCAGCCGAATTCGGCAATCAGGGACGGGCCGAAAAGACCCTGTGTGTAGACGCTGAGCGCTCCCCCAAAGCCCAGGCCGATGCACGCCGCAATCAGCGGGCGTACATGCCTGCGCAATTCCTCGCTATAGGTCACGACCATCACCGCGTACGCCCGACCGGTCATCGGCCGGGCGACTTGGTGCGGAGGTTCGAACGCCAAGGCACGGTCCGTCACCAGGGATCCGAAGAAACCGCGTGGCCGAAGCCAAGCAAACGTTCAAGTCGCCTCCGTACGCGATGGGCGCCCGATCAGAAGGAAGGTCGAAGCGCCCAGGAAAGACACGATGGCGGCCAGCAGGACGAAGGGCGTGAAATCGTCGGTCACGTGCAGCATGGCGGTCAGCACGAGCGAGCCGGTGGCCGCGCCGGCGGTGAGCGCGGAGGACACCATCGACAGGACGAAGCTGTAGTTCGCGATATCGAAGTGGCGCGCCACCATATAGGCTGCGATGTCGCCCTCGGAGCCCTGCGCGAGACCGATCATCGCCATGCCACCGATCAGGATCCATGCCGGGTCGAAGGGTGAATAAAGCGCCAGGAAGCCCGCAGCCGGCAGCATCAATGATCCGAAGGCGACCAGATGCGCGGGCAGCCGGTCCAGGGCAAGGCCGCAAGCGAGGCGGCCGCACACCACGCCGATTGCGTACGTCGACATCATCGCCACGGCGATGGTGGAGGTGGCGCCGCTGTCCATCGCCATGAGCTTGAGTTGCGCACCGCCAAGCACCTGGGGCATGTTGACCAGGAACATCGCGGCCAGAAGCACCCAGAACACCCTGCGCCGCGCAATCCGCCGGAAATCGGCGCGGAAGCTGTCCGGCCGCGCCGCGCCTCGGAAGTGGTTGACGCCGGTTCGCGGCGCGAGCAGCAGGGCCAGACCGCCGCCAGCCAGGATCATGCCGCCCAATACGAAATAGGCCGTGCGCCAGCCCTGGTCGGCGATGATTCCATCGAGCAGGGGGATCGCCCCCGCGGCGATCAGGGGCGGACCGCTGATCACTACGGCCAGCGCGACGCCACGCGCAGCGTCGAAGCGCTCTGCGACCAGGCGCGTGAACACCGCCGTCGTGGCCATCGTGCCGAAGACGGTCTTGCCGAGACTGAGCGCGAGGAACTGCCAGTACGGCCCGGTCATCAGGCCCATGCCGACCGTAACAGCCGCGACACCCGCGATCCCCATGGCCGCGACCCGCCGCACACCGAGCCGATCGGTCAGCCGGCCGGCCAACGGAAACACGAACACCGTGACGAAGGCGAGTACGCCGGGCAGGGCATACTGCGACTTCGTCCAGCCGAACTCCGCGATCAGCGCCGGTCCGAACAGGCCCGCGGCGTAAAGTGCAAGCTGCAGCCCGAAGCCCATGCCGAGCGTGGCGGCGACAAGCGGGCGCGCGTGCCGGCGCAGCTCCTGCGTGCCTGTCACCATCGTTGCTCCGGATGCGCGATCGCGGGACAAGGATCCGATGCCCCGTTCATGGGCGCACGGCGGGTGTTTCAATCGCAAGCCCGGCGGCGCGGGACGCCAGGAACACTTCGAGATCGATCATTTCCTGCGAGCCGTAGTCGTAGGGCTCGGCACGTACGCCCGTCATGCAGTTGCGCAAGCGGCGCTGCAGCGAACCCAGCCCCTGCCACTCCAGGCGATACAGCGGATAGCCGGTCGGGTGCGCCTGCGGAATGACATTGCCGGCGAGCCTGCGGCCCCAGTGCCGGTCGTGACATTGAGCACAGGACAGGTTGAGTTGTCCGATCCGCTGCATGTAGAGCGTGCGCCCATTGACGATCGCCCGAGCGAGGCGCGGATCGCGCGCCGGGTCCTGGATTGGCAGGCCGCGCGACTGATGCGCGACGAAGGCGTTGAGCGCCAGCAGATCCCGGCTCTCCGGTGCCAGCGGCCGTGCCCGTTGCTGCCGCGTGCGGCAGGTATTGATGCGTTGCGCGAGATCGATGGCCGCCTTCTTCCCGGGATCGTACGCGGGATACCGCGCCGCGACCCCGGCCAGGCGATCCGGGTGGCAATCCGCGCAAGCACGGTTGCTCGTCCCTGCCGGCGCAGAGAACAGGGCCGCGCCGTCGGCAACCCAGAGCATGCCGGGGTTGGCCGTGTCGTCGCGCTGCAGCGACTGGGTCTCGGCCCGCATGAACTCGAATCCCGAGCGACGTTCGCTGGTGGGGATCGCCTTCGCGCTCCCGCTCGCGGGCGTCACCGCTCGTACGCAGCCGAGCATCGAGGCGAGCAGAACCAACGACGCAATCAGGCATCTCCTGCCCTCGGCAGACGCCACGAACACTCGGATCCGTCGCATCGACGGCCCAGGCCGTATCGGCGCGCCCTCGAAAACCCCACCTCTCATTCGACCGCCAACGTGGCCGTCTCGGACTGCTCGAAGCCGTGGTCGCCCGTCCACGTGAACAACAGCTCGCCGCTTTCCTCGGCAATCAGCGGAAACGAAAGGAACGGATTGGCCGCGACCGAGGGATAGAACTCGGCGCTGAACACCTCGACCCCCCGATAGCGGCAGGTGAAACGCGTGATGATATTGCGCGGCAGCAGTGCGCCATCGGCCCCCGCGCGAAATCCGGATTCCATCGGATGCGCGATGAGCACCCGGATTTCGACGATGTCGCCGCGCCTGGCGGTCCGCGGCAGATTGATCAACGCGCGGTTCACCCCGGAGTTCCCCGCATTCAGGCCGGTTCGCTCTCGACGCAGGCGGCGAGCGTGACCAGCACTTCGGCGCTCGCCGAACAGTAGCTGCCGTCGGAGAGCTCCGCCACTGCCACCACTTGCTGCGAGCCACGCAGGCGAAAGCGGATGGACACTTTCGCACGGCCTGACCGCGGACCGACCGTGAACACGGCAATCAGGGGTTGTGGGTTCTTCTGCGCGAACAGGGCGATGCGGCGTACGTAGTCGGCCTGCGACATCGGGCTTTCCACCGTGACGGTCGCGGGTACCGAATTACCGTTCTCGACGAGCGGGGGGATGTCGAGTGTCACGCGCTGCGGACTCGGCGCACGCCCGCCGGTGAACTCGGCAATCGCCGCCGCGAGGCCCTCCGGATCGGCTTTCGCAGAGCTCAGCAGCAGTGCGAGCGCCACGCCGTTCCCACGTGCAATCAGCTCCCGCCGCGTCAGACGGCGCCTGGACGTCCGGGGCTTCATCGCCCACCCTCCCCGTTCGCGCCCGGTTCCGACGCGTTCGGATCGCGCAACGTCATCAGGAAAGCGACGACGTCTTCGATCTGCCCGGCGCTGAGAACGGTACGCCCGCGCCAGCCCGCGCCGACGCGGGTCAGTCCCTCGGTTCGATAGTACGCCGGCATGATCGAGGCGGGGTCCAACGATTGCGGGTCCATCAGTCGCAGGCGGAGTTCGCTCGCGGTCCACCGTGTGCCCGCACCGCTCAGGTCCGTCGCCAGGTCGCCCTGGAAGCGCTCCTGCGGAAACGGTCCGGAATGGCAGAGCAGGCACAGGCCGTGCTCACGGCTGACGACGATCTCCCGGCCTCGGGCGGGATCACCCGGACGACCGGTGAGCGACGTACCGGCGCGTTCGCCTTCCTCGGCCTGCGCCGTCGAGAGCACGAGCATGGCCATCGGCATCCAGGCGCGCATCAACCAAAGACATCGCGCGTGATCGTATCGAACCACGCCTGGGCATAACGCGCTTCCAGCGCGCGCACCGCGCGTGGCGCATCGATCGGGCTGAGTCCCCCCGAACCGGGCACTTCGGCCAGCACGCCGTCCGCGTTGGGTGCAAACACGCCGGCAATCGATATGCCGTAGTCGGGCGCGACCAGGCTGTAGCAGGTGTTCACGAGCTTCGGCGTGGCCGGCACGACGCCGGCAATCAGGTCCGCGACCGCGGCCGCGCAGGCAATCGCCTGCTGGTTGGCGACGAACGCCGACTTGGGCATTGCGCCGCCGATCGCCGCATCGCCGATCACGTGGATCTTCGGGATCAGCCGCGACTCGAACGTAATCGGATCGATCGGACACCAACCGCTTCGATCCGCCACGCCGGCCTGATCGGCGATGCGCGCCGCGCGTTGCGGCGCAATCACGTTCGCCACATCAGCACGGTGCCGTCCGAACTCGGCCTCGACGCTGAGCGACTTGGCATCGACGGAAATCACCTTCCCACCGTCCGACAGGGGCACGTACTCGATGATCCCCGGATACAGGTCCTTCCAGGCCGCCACGAACAGCGGCTGCTTGGAAAACGTGTCCTTCGCATCGAGCACGATCAGCTTCGAGCGCGGCTTGCGCGTCTCGAGGTAATGCGCGATCAGGCTTGCCCGCTCGTATGGTCCCGGCGGGCACCGATACGGATTCGGTGGCACCACGATGACGACGGTGCCGCCGTCGTTCATCGCTTCGAGCTGGCGCCGCAACAGCAGCGTCTGCGCGCCCGCCTGCCACGCGTGCGGCATTCGCCGGGAGGCCGCCGCGTCGTAGCCGGGCAGCGCATCCAGGCGTACTTCGATCCCCGGAGCCAGGATCAGGCGGTCGTAGTCCAGTGTCGAACCGTCGCTCAGGGTGACGCGCCGTCGATCGGCATCGACTCCGACCGCCCGGAGCCGGACACGGCTGACGCCAGCTTTCTCGACCGCCCGATAGCCGAAAAGTTGCCGCTCGGGATCACGCACGCCGGCCACGACGCTGTTGCTGAATGGGCAAGCGGTGTAGTTGCCGTCCTCTTCGACGAGATGGACCCGCAAGCCCCGTAGCGCCAGGCGGCGTGCGGCACTGGCGCCAGCGAATCCTCCGCCCACGACGACCACCCGCGCGGTTCGGTCCGCACGCGCGCGCCGTAAGATCGCCAGAGACGCGAACGTTCCCGCGCCAGCCAGGAAGGCGCGGCGTGAAAAGGGCGTTGCTCCTGCGTTCACGGTCCCGCTAGCGTTGCGATGCCAGCCAGGTCGCGAGGCGCTCGACTTCTTCTGCCGAGTATCCCCTGGCAATGCGATCCATCACGGTCGGTGTGCGCTCGCCCGCGCGAAACGCCCGCATCGCCTCGGCAATCGACGCCGCGGACAATCCCGCGAGCGAGGGCACGGGCCCCGGGTCCGCGCCCGAAGAGCGATGACAGCCGTAGCAGGACTCAGCACCCGGCGGCGCGCGATCACCGGTGCCCCCCGCTGCCGCCGCGAGCGGCGACAGCATGGTCGCAACCAGTACCAGCGTGTCGCGCATGGCAGTGCTCAGGCTGGACGGATGTCCTGGTCCTTCAACGGCAGGCGACGGATCCGCTTGCCTGTCGCCGCGAAGATCGCGTTCAGCACGGCAGGCCCGGCGACCGCGATGGTCGGCTCGCCGACGCCGCCCCAGAACCCGCCCGAGGCCAGGAGCTCCGTTTCCACGGCGGGCATGGAGTCCATGCGCATCACGGGGTAGGTATCGAAGTTGGTCTCCACGATCCGTCCATTGGCCACGGTGCATGCACCGAACAGGACGGCGGACAGGCCGTAGACGAACGAGCCTTCCACCTGCGCTTCGACCTGCTGGGGGTTGACGACGACGCCGGTGTCGGTCGCCGCGACGATGCGATGGATCCTGAGCTTGCCCGCCGCGCTCACCGAGACTTCGGCTACGGCCGCGACGTAGGAACCGAACCCCATGATCTGCGCCAGGCCGCGGTGCACCCCCGGCGCCGCCGGCTTGCCCCAGCCGGCGCGCTCCGCGGCGGCATTCAGCGCCGCCAGGTGCCTGGGGTGATTTGCCATCAGCGCGCGCCGGAACTCCAGGGGATCGCGTCCCGCCGCGTGGGCGCACTCGTCGATGAAGCACTCCAGGTAGATTGCGTTCTGGTTGTGGTTCACGCCGCGCCAGAACCCCGGGCGGATGTGCGGGTTGCGCATGGCGTGATCGATCAGCAGATTGGCAATGTCGTAGCCGAGCCGCCCCTCCGAACCCTCGGGCAGCAGCCCTTGGAAGACGACGGGATCACGCCCGTTCTGCACGTTCTGCGGCATCAGCGCCGCAAGGATCGACTGCCCTGATATGCGCATGTGCAGGCCGGTCAGGTTGCCGTGCGCGTCGAGCGCGCCGGTCAGCCTGCATTGGGTGGTGGGGTGAAAATAGCCGTGCAGCATGTCCTCCTGCCGGGTCCAGATGAGCTTGACCGGCGTGCCGGGGACCTGCCTGGCGATCGCTATCGCCTGGCGTACGTAGTCCGACTGGCCGCGCCGGCCGAACCCTCCGCCGAGATGAAATTTGTGGACGTCGCACTGCTCGGCGCGCAGGCCCGACGCTTCGATGGCGACGGCGAGCGCGGCCTCGCCGTTCTGGGTCGGGCACCAGACCTCGCACCGCTCGGGTGTCCAGCGCGCGGTTGCCGTCATGGGTTCCATGGTGGCGTGATTCTGGAACGGAAAGCTGTACACCGCTTCGACGGTTTTCGCCGCGGTGCGGATGGCCGATTTCACGTCGCCCGCCTGATTGCCGACGACCGCCTGCTCCGCATCCAGGCCGCTCGCAACCAGCGCATCGATGTCGGCGCTGGATATCGACGCATTCGGCCCCTCATCCCAGACGATCGGCAACGCGTCGAGCGCGGTCTTGGCGCGCCACCAGGTATCCGCGACCACGGCCACCGCGGAATCGCCGACGCGCACGACCTTCTGCACGCCGGGCATCTTCTGCACCGCCGCCGGGTCGAAGCTCTTCAAGGTTCCGCCGAACACCGGGCAGTCCTTGATTGCTGCATTCAACATCCCGGGCAGTTTCAGATCGACGCCGAACACCTGCTTGCCCGTGAGCTTGTCGAGCGTGTCCAGGCGCTTGACCGACCGGCCCGCCACGGTCCACGCGCCGGGATCCTTCAGTGGCACGTCGGCCGGCGGTTCGAGCTTCGCGGCGGCGGCAGCCACCTGGCCGTACGTCGTGCGACGATTCGACGCCGGGTGGGTAATCACGCCGCGCTCCACGCGGCACTCGGATGCCGGCACGCCGAACTGGTTCGCGGCGGCCTGTACCAGCATCATGCGCGCCGCTGCGCCGCCCTTGCGCACGTACTCCTGGCTGGCCCGGATGCCGCGACTGCCGCCGGTCATGAAGTCGCCCCAGACGCGATTGCGCGCCAGGTTCGCCCCGGGCGTGGGATATTCCGTGGTCACGCGCGACCAATCGCATTCCAGCTCCTCGGCCACGAGCTGCGCCAGGCCGGTCAGGGTGCCTTGCCCCATCTCCGAGCGCGCGATGCGGATGATCACGCGCTCGTCGGATTCGATCTGGACCCAGGCGTTGATCTCGGGAAGCGCGGCGGCCGCGCTTCCGGCCTCGGCCGCGGCACGCATCGGGAAATGAAAGCCCAACAACAGGCCGGTGCCCGCCGCGCCGGCGAGAAACTGGCGACGCGAAACCCGCG
The DNA here is from genome assembly GCA_050183625.1 of Gammaproteobacteria bacterium. Lineage (GTDB taxonomy): Bacteria > Pseudomonadota > Gammaproteobacteria > JADZEE01 > JADZEE01 > JBFXBD01. The sequence goes on along the minus strand of JBFXBD010000022.1, from coordinate 75,396 downwards.
CCGATGCATCGATGCCGCTCATGAACGTTCCTCGCTTGCTGAAACCGCGGCTGCCACGCCGCTGCGCGCCGCCAGCTTGATGGCCGCGCGCACGCGGTTGTAGGTGCCGCAGCGGCAGATGTTCGTGATCTGGGCGTCGATGTCGTCGTCCGTGGGCGAGCGATTGGCGTTGAGCAGCGCGGTTGCCGCCATGATCATTCCGGCCTGGCAATAACCGCACTGCGGTACGTCCAGCTCCGCCCAGGCCTGTTGCACCGGATGGTTGCCCTGCGGCGAGAGCCCTTCGATCGTGACGACGTCCTGATCCGCGGCGACCGCGGAGACCGGCATGACGCAGCTTCGGATCGCAGTGCCACCGATCAATACGGTGCAGGAACCGCACTGGGCGATACCGCAGCCGTACTTGGTACCGGTCAGGCCGAGCTGCTCGCGCAGCACCCAGAGCAGGGGGGTGTCCGGCTCGACCTCGACATCGACGATCCGACCGTTGACTTTCAACTTTGCCACGCGGGATTCTCCTGTCGGCTGGGCTCTGCAACGCGCTGAAGCCAAGAACCTTGGACACTATAGCGAATGGTGCGTTCCATCAGAACACTTCACCCCGCGAGCCCGGTTAGATCCGTAGACGCAGCAGCGCGGATACGGTGGCTGGATCGGAGGGAGGAATCATGCCTGCCGTTGCGGATCTCCGGCCTGCTCATGCTGGCCCCCGGCCTGCGCCGGCGCGCAAGCCCCGAGGTCTATGCCGCCTAGCCGCCGAGCGGCATGTACCGTTCCGGATACAGTGCAACCTGCGGATCCTCGAAGTTGCGCGTGTAGCCGAGCATGAACGCGCCCATCGCGTAACCCGCGAGCGCGCGCAGGTCCGGGTCCAGATCCCGGGCGATTTCGGGCGGCGTGGAGAGAAACTGGTTCTCCTTCTGCCGCAGCCAGTCGGCGCAATAGGTGACGTGGAGCGCACGCCGGGGAGCATCGGACCGGTTTGCGCCGCTTCGATGCACCGTCTTGCCGGTGTAGATCGCCACCGAGCCGGCGGGCATTTCAGCAGGCAGCGTCATCGCTGCGAACGATTCGACCGCGGCATCGCCGCGGTGGCTGCCCGGCGCGATTCGAGTCGCGCCGTTCTCAGCAGTGAAGTCGTCCAGCGCCCAGATCGTCGACAGTTCCACCTCGAGCGGCACCGCGAACGGCGGCAGGTCCCAGGCACACTCGTCGCGGTGCAGGGCACCGTCCCGTTCCCCCGGATCGACGCTGATATGCTGCGTGACGGCGAACTGGATGGTCCGGGAACAGGGCTGGAGCAGAAGCCGGGCCGCGGCCGTCACCGCTGGATGGGCGAGGATGGCGTGGGAAGCCCTGGACTTCGCGATCAACGCGCCGGTGCGCCGCGTCCTGCGACCGGAAGCCTCGAAGTGCGACGGCAGCGTCGCGGCCACGTGCGGCGCGAGATCCTCGTTGACCGCGCGGATCGTCGCGACATCGATCAAACGCTCGACGATGCAGCATCCGTCGCGCTGGAGATGATGGACGATCGCTTCAGCCGCGGATCCGGAATCCAGGCGCGGAATGGCGCTTGCGCCCGTTCCGCGATCGGCCGTCTCACGCATTGCCTACCTCCGGGATTCCAACGGAAACGCGCGCCCGCTTCACGTGCGCCGCCGGCGTTTGCGCGCCGTATCCGCGGCTGTCAGGTGAAGCGCTGATCGAACTGCAGCAGGGTGCCGTCCGGATCCTCGACGATGGCACTTACGACGCGGTGCGCCTTGTTCTCGGCGAATTCCTCGCCGTCTGACTCGCCGTAGTAGACCACCTTGCATCCAGCCTTGCGCAGCCGGTCCATGCGCGCTTCCAGGTCGTCGACCCAGAAGCCGACGTGATGAATACCCAGGTCCTCGAAACGCAGCGGCTTGCGATCCGACTGGCCCTCCGGCGTGGAGATGCTGATGAAGACGTTGTCGATGTCCTCGTTGCCGTGCCAGCGCAGGAAGATCTCGCGCCGGAAATGCTCCTTGTCGTCCGAATAGATCCCGTCGATTTTTCCGAGCGAGCGGCTGCGGTCCATGATCACTTCCATCCCGAGCAGGTCGCGGTAGAAGTGCAGGGATCTTTCGATGTCACGGACGCCGATGGATACGTGCGATACCAGACGCATGCCGTTCTCCTGCGTTGCGCGCCAAGGACCCGTTCGGGTCGGTATGTTGCACGATTCCGCGGACGGACGCGATACGCCTGTGCACCTCGGCGGCGTCGGTCCGCTCCATCCAAGGACCGACTGACCGAGGGGAGCACCATCATCGCAAAGCCGAACCGGGTGGCTCCTGCAGACTGAAGCCATGCCCCCTTCGTCGTCGCGAGCGCAGCGACCAATGCGGCGCCGAATCCGTCCGGGCCGCATGGATTGCCGCGACCGCTGCGCGGCCTATCCATGAACCGCGCACGTCATTGCGAGGAGCGAAGCGACGAAGCAATCCACGCGCTGCAGGCGGCATCGAGGCCGCGTGGGTCGCTTTGCTGAGCTCGCGACGACGAAGGGGCGGTTCATGGCCGCAATCCGCCGGTCAGGGGCCGGGCGTGCGCCCGGCCAGGAACCGATCCAGGGCGTCGGCGAAGGCCTTGCGATCCGCGGGCGTCATTGGCGGCGGGCCTCCCGTGCGGATGCCGCTGCCGCGCAGCGTGTCCATGAAGTCGCGCATGTTCAGCAGTTCCCGGACGTTCTCGCGCGTGTACAGTTCCCCGCGCGGGTTCAGCGCGAACGCGCCGCGCCCGACCGCATCGGCGGCGAGCGGGATGTCGGCCGTGATCACGAGGTCGCCGGCCCGCAGTGCCGCGCTGATCGCGCGATCCGCCTCGTCGAACCCGCGCGCCACCCTGCGAAAGGCGATCCACGGCGAGGCCGGGACGCGGATGGCGGCATTCGCGACCAGCGTCGTGAGGATCCGGGTCCGTGCCGCGGCGCGGAACAGGATCTCGCGGACGGCCGCGGGACAGGCGTCCGCGTCGACCCAGATCCGCATCGCGGAGATCGCGTCGGCGGTCCCCCCGGGAGGCGCGTGGTCAGCGATGGCCGCTTACCTATCCTTGAACCGCCGTCGTTGCGAGGCCGCGCAGCGGCCGTGGCAACCCATGCAGCCTGGACGACATCGGCGCCGTATGGATTGCTTCGCTACGCTCGCAATGACGATGTGCCGGATCATGGACTCAATCTCCCGGGGGCCGACCCTGTTCGGGCTCGCAACGGACGCGGCGCGGCGCGGTCATGGGCGCCCGGTCACGGCCGTGCGCGGCGCGGCCGCTCCAGGCGCTGCGGGTTGCGCGGCGGCATCCATCGCCTGCGCAAGGTGCTGCAGGCTCGACTGATCGATCCGTAGCAGGCCGCGCCGGGGGCGGTCCAGATCGACGATGATGAACGCGAGCACCACGATGAGACCCAGCAGCAGGTAGGTCACCCCCGGCGGCCGGTGGTTCGCCAGGCCTGTGCCGTAGCCGACCACGCCGGCCGTTATCACGAAGGTGACATAGAGCAGGAGGAGGATCGGCTCCGGAACGTGGCGGCTGAGCTCAGCGTCACGATGGCCCCAGGCGTCGATCGCTTCGTTCAATGCCTGGATGAACAGGCCGGTGGTGGCGGGGCTCTTGTCCACCTCGGCCGCGCGCACAGCGATGTTCCAAAGCCTGTCCAGCGTGGCATTGGCTTCATGTGCCAGCAGCAGCCGCGTCGGCTCGTGATCGAGCGACACCGCCCCCGCACGCACGCGCACGTCCAGATACGCCCGCAGCGCTTCGACGGCCTCTTCGCGCGGACCACCGGGCAGCAGCGCCGCGCGCAGGTAGGCCGTGCCGATGGCGTTCGCTTCGGAGACCACCGCCTCGCTGCGGCTGTCGAAGCGCTGCAACGCCAGCGAGAGGGTGAACCCCAGGAGCAGCGCCAGCACGCCGAGCATCGAGCCCTGCACCGCGTTGACATGCGATCGGACCGGCTCGCCGATCCCGTCCATTCGCACCCGGCCGACGCGGTATCCGACTTCGAGTGCCGCCACCATCGATGCGAACAGCACGGCGGCGATCAACGCGCTGTTCATCCCGTACATGAAATCGTGCATGCGCAGTTCCCGTCTGCGAGAGCGTGCCGTCGATGCGTGTACCGCACGCTGCTCCCAATCATCTGCAGAGCCGCTCGACACGCCGCAGAAAATCGTCCCAGGGTGGACGAACGTCCCGGGTGCTCCCGGCCCCCTTGGCCAGGAGCAGCGCGTAATCCGCGTTGCTGTCCGTTCCACGCGCCTTGGCCAGCAACAGCGCATTCAACGCGGCACGGTCGGCATCCGCCATCCGGCCATCGGGACAAATGCGCCCGTCGCCGTACTTCTCGAATCGATCCAACAACGCCGGTATCGCGTCCTCCGACACCTGCCGCGGACGGATCGTAGTGGAAAAGCTCCCCGGCACGAGCGCGTCCCACACCAGCCTGGCGCGGATATTGGCCACCGCGTAGTGCGCGAAGCGCCGGTCCATGAGCATGCGCAACGCCACCCGGTCCGACTCCGCCAGGGGTTCATCCGCGGCGATCAGCGCGGATGCGTCCACGCCCAGCGCCAGGCCCAGGGTCCATCCACCTTGCGGGCCGAATGAGACGCCCGCGGGCGCCTGCAACCAGGGATAGTGCCATCCGGTACCCCAGATGCGCTCGTGCCGTCGCTCGGCATCGTCCAACAACCGGCGCATATCCCCCGCCTTGGCACGCTCGCCCTGCGCACGCGCCGCCTCGAACTCCTGCCGCCAGAAGTGCCGCTCCGTGAACGCGAGCACTATGAATGCCGGCAGCAGCGCAAGCTGCGCCGCCATCCAGGCCTTCATCCATCGCGGCAACCGTTCGCCGCGACGCGCGGCCAGGTGCTGCGCATACGGCGCGATGACAATGAAGGGAAGGAGCACCGCGCCGGTCGCGACCAGGATCACGCGCCCGGAACCGCCCGAAAGCATCTTGAAGAATCCCGCCCGTTCGTCCGGGGACGCACACGCGAGCAGCAGCAGCCACGCCAAGGAAAGCGACATGACGGTGCCGATGACCAGCGCCACCCGGAAGCGAAAGATCCCGACTATCAATGCAAGGTTCAGGACCAGTGCGTACAGGACGACCAGGATGAAGCCCAGCAGCAGGAACGCGCCGTTCAACTTCATCTGGCCATAGCTCGCGTGCGCGCACGCGGCCATCGCCCAGGAGGCCAGGAACACGGCGGCCTGCCCTCGGTCCCGCGACACGTTCACATGGCACCCGCTTTGCGTTGCGCCGGACCGCTGCCGGCCCTTTCCGCACCACCCCTGCCGGCCGCCGTACCGGCGGCGCGATTTCGAAACCGGGGCACTATCGCAACCCCGGCGGTTCGCCCTGCTCCGCCACCGGCACCGCGCGCAACCGGCGCAGATCGTCGAGGATGAGGCAAAGGGCGGGGATCAGGTAGAGCGTTATCACCGTCGCGAACAGGACGCCGAACGCCATCGACACCGCCATGGGAACGAACATGGAGGTGGCGAAGTTGGTGGTCGCCATCAGCGGCCCGAGGCCGACGCAGGTGGTCACCGAGGTGAGGAATATAGGCCGGAAGCGCCGAACACCGGCGTCCATGACCGCCTGCTCCAACGGCACGCCGCGGCGGACCTGGACGTTGATGTAGTCGACCAGCACCAGGCTCGAGTTCACCACCACGCCGGACAGCGCGACGATCCCGAGCAGCGAGAAAAACACCGGGTCCATGCCCATGATGAGGTGGCCCAGCAGCGCGCCGATGATGCCGAATGGAATGGCGCTCATGATCACCAGCGGCTGCACGTAGCTGCGCAGCGGGATCGCGAGCAGCGCAAAGATGAGAAGCAGGGCGATGATGGTGGAATTCAGGAGCCCGGACATCGACTCGTCGCGGTTCTCCGCCTCCCCCGCGAGCGCATAGGAGACCCCTGGGTACTTCTCCAGCAGTCGAGGCAGATCCTGCTCGACCAGCCTGCCGAGGATCTCCTCCGGCGCCACGCGGCTGCGATCGACATCGGCCGTGACGCTGACGACGCGCCGGCCGTCGATGCGATGGATCGTGGCGTAGCCCATGCCCAGGTTCGCATCGGCGACGCTCAGCGACGGCACCTCGGTACCGTCGGCGGCGCGGATCCGCATGTGCTCGAAATTGCCCAGCGAAACCCGCTCGGATTCCGGGAATCTCACCATCACGCGTACGTCGTCCCGGCCGCGCTGCACGCGTTGGGCTTCCTCGCCGTAGAAGGCCTGGCGCACCTGCCGGCCGAGTTCACGCTGGCTCAGGCCCAGCAGTTCCGCCTCGGGCCGGATCCTGAGCGTCAGCTCCTGCTTGCCTGGGCGGAACGTATCGGCGATGTCCATCACCCCATCGTACTGCGCGAGGGTCGAGCGCAGTTCGGCCGCCGCGCTTGCGAGCTGCGCGACGTCGCGACCACGCAATTGCACGTCGACCGGCATGCCGACCCCGAAGGCCTGGGCGCTGAAGCCAAGCTGCACCACGCCGCTGATCGGCCCGGTGAGTTCGCGCCAACGCGCCGCCACCTCCCCGGAGGACAGCCCGTTGCGCTCATGATAATGCGGCAGCTCGATGCCGACTTCGGCGATGTGGCTGCCGCTGCTCTGGCCGAAGGCGATTGCGCCCTTGCCCAGCGATGTTCCGATCGACGAGAGCACATGCACGAAGTTGCTGCGCCCGCCGTCCAGCGGGTTGTCCCGATCCAACTCCGCCTGCAGCCGTCGGGCGCTGTCCTCGAGCCGCCTGGCTGCCATGGCGGTCTGGGCGAGCGCCGCGCCTTCGGGCATCACCAGCGTGGCGTAGACCCGATCGCCCTCCACCGACGGGAAGAACTGGAACATCAGCCGTCCGCTGGCGATCAGGCCGCCGGTGAGGATGAATGCGGCGGCGGCGATGGCAAGCACGAGGTAGCGCCACCGCAATGCGCTCGCGAGCTGGCGCCGGTACGGTCCCTGCGCCCAGCGCATGAGACCCGCGGAAATCCGGTCCTGGAATCCAATCCAACGCCGCACCCACGGCGCCGACGACACGCCGCGTCCCCGATGCGCCAGATGCGCCGGCAGTACGAGCTGGGATTCGGCGAGCGAGAACAGGAGGCAGAGCACCACGGTGATGCCGGCGGCGCCGAAAAACGCATTCATCTGCCCGGGCAGGGTGAGCATCGGATAAAACGCGGCGACCGTCGTCAGCACGCCGAAGAAGACCGGGATCGCCACTTCGTTGGTGCCCTCGATCGCGGCGGTACGTGGGTCCTCGCCCTGCGACTCGCGCGCGTGCACGCGCTCGCCCACGACGATTGCGTCGTCGACCAGGATGCCGATGCTGAGCAGCAACCCCATCACCGACAACGAGTTGATCGACACGCCGAACTTCGAAAACAGCAGCACCGCCCCGAGCATCGCCACGGGCAGGCCCGCCGCGACCCACAATGCGATTCGGAACCTCAGGAACAGCGCCAGCGTCAACAGCACCAGAGCCAGCCCCCCGGCCGCGTTGGCCAGCAGGACGTCGAGCCGATCGACGAGTTCGAGCGACTCGTCGCGCCAGATCTGGAGCCTGGCTCCCGGCGGCAACTCCCGCTGCCTGGCACTCAGGTACTGCTTGACACGCTCGGCGATGGCCAGGGTGTCTTCGTCACCGACACGTTCGATTCGCAGCGCCATCGCCGGCTCGCCGTCGAAGCGTGCGCGCAGATCGGTGTCCTCGAAACCGTCCACGATGGTGGCGATTTCCCCCAGCCGCACGACCGTTCCGTCGGCGCGGGCAATCACCGGGATGTCCTCGAACTGCGTCCCCACGTAGCGCTGCCCCTTGGCGCGCAACATGACTTCGCCGCTTTCGGTCTTGACCGAGCCGCCCGGCACATCCGCCGAGCCGGCCCTTACCGCCTCGGCCACCGCGCCCAGCGTCAGGCCGAACTGTCGCAACGTCTGTTCGGATACCTCGATCGACACCTCGTAGGGACGCACGTACAACAGCGTGACCTGGGACACCCCGGGCAGCTCGGTCAACTCGTCGCGCACGCTCTGGGCGAGCTCCTTGAGCGAGCGTTCATCCAGGTTCCCGGATACGACGAGCTCCATGACCGTCGTTTTCATCGTCACCTCGGCGATGCCGGGCCGCTCGGTGTCCACCGGGAAGGAATCGATTCCATCGACCGCTGAATTGACCTCGTCCAGGGCCTTGCTCTTGTTCGCGCCGGTGAGCAGCTCGACGGAAATGGCGCACGAACCCTCGTTCGCCGTCGTGATCACCCGCTTGATGCCTTCGATCCCCTCGAGCGCCTCCTCGATGCGCACGCAGACCGAATTCTCGACTTCCTCCGGCGCCGCGCCCGGGAACGGCACCTGGATCGAAATCGTCTCGGTGTCGATGCTTGGGAACTCCTCCTTGTGCAGGGTGAACAACTGCAATATGCCGCCGACGCAGATGACCAGCGCGATCAGGTTGGCCGCCACCGGGTTGTCGACGAACCAGGCGATGAGCGACTTCATCGGCCGGACTCAGCCCGCGCCGGCGCCGACGACGGCGGACGGCTTGACCGCCATGTTCTCGACCGCGGCCTGCAACTGCGACACGCAGATCCGTTCCCCGTCGCGCAGGCCGCCGCCCACGATGACCGACTCGTCGTCGATGCGCAGGATCTCGACCTCGCGAAACCGCAGCCGATTCTCCGCGTCGATGACCAGCACCCGGCGGCCATCGCGGATCGCAGCCCGGGGCAGGGTATACGCGCGTTCCAGCTCGCGCCCCTGGATCTCGGCCTGCACGAACAGGCCGACCGGCAACGGCGGCTGCCCGGCGTTCTCCGCCCCGCTGACGCGTGCGACGACGTGAATCATGCGGCTGCGCCGGTCGATCTCGCCCTCGGTGCGGTGCAGGAACCCGCGCCACTCGCGCGCCTGCCCGCCCAGCGTGGCGCGGATCCGCACCGGCGCCGAGGCAGCCGTGCCGCCTTCGAGCACGCCGGGTGCGAGGAAGCCCAGCTGCCGATCCGCCAACGGCAGGCGGATGTCGACGTAGTCGGTGGCGTAGAGCACCGCGATGCGCTCGCCGCGGTCGACGAACTGGCCGACGTCCACTTCCTCGCTGCGCACCCTGCCGCTGAACGGCGCGCGCAGCCCGGTGCGTTGCAGATCGAGTTCCGCGCGCGCGACTGCCGCCTGCGCCTGCTTGTGCCCGGCCTGCGCGGCACGCAGGGCGCGCTGCGCGCCATCGGCGGCCGTGCGGCTGGCAAGGTTGCGTTCCAGGAGCTTGGACAGGCGCTCATGCTCGTAGCGGCCGTGTTCGAGCTCCGCGCCCGCCCCCTCCAGTGCGGCGCGCGCCTGCGCCAACGCATAGCGGTAGTCGCGATCGTCGATGCGGACCAGCCAATCGCCCTGCTCGAACCGGCCGCCCGAGACCATCTGCGGCGAGACCTCGACCACGGTGCCGGACACTTCCGGGACCAACGCGGCTTCGGTGCGCGGCTCGACGCTGCCCTGGGCGTGCACCTTGAGCGTCGCGCGCGCCGCCTTGGCGATGATGTAGTCCACGCTCGGCGCGCTCGCGGCGGCCGGCTGGTGTTCGAGCTCCGGACCCGTCGCGATCAGCAATGCGGCCGCCGCGGTCGCGGCCAGCAGGGTTGCGACGGGATAAAGGATCCTGGGAGACTTGAGTCTCGACACTGGGAGTTCAATCCATATCGGCCGGCGCGCCGGGAGCGGATGTCCGACTTCCCTGTCGCAGCCTGCCCGCGCCGGACCGGACTGCAGTATAGAGGCGCGTTCCGGCGCACACTAGCCGGCGCGGGACACGACGCCGCGCACGCGCAACGGAGCCCGCCAATGGATGACCTCGGTCGGCTCGTCGATCTGCACCGGGATGCCGTTCGCCTGGGTCCGGGCGGCGACGATGAAACGCGCCTGGCGATCGCGCTGTCGGGCCTGCGTTCGGCCAGCGGGGGGGAAATCGCCGACATCGGCTGCGGCACCGGGGCCTCCACGCTGGTGCTGGCGCGGGAACTCGACGCCGTCGTGACCGCCGTGGATTTCCGTCCGGAGTTCATCCACGCGCTCGCGGTCGCCGTGGAGCGGCAGGGCCTGGGTGAGCGGGTGAGGACGCTGCTCGCCTCGATGCACGCGCTGCCGTTCGCCGCGCGTTCCCTGGACGCGATCTGGTCGGAAGGCGCCATCTACAACATGGGCTTCACGAACGGCATCCGCGCCTGGCGCCGCTTCCTGAAGCCCGGCGGCATCCTGGCCGTATCCGAGCTGACCTGGCTGACGCGGGAGCGGCCGGCGGAACTGGAACAGCATTGGAAGCGCGAGTACCCCGAGGTGGGGACGGCGTCGGACAAGATCGCGGTGCTGGAGCAGCACGGCTTTTCCCCGCTGGGCTACTTCACGCTCCCACAACGATGCTGGCTGGAAAACTACTATCGCCCGATGCAGGCCCGATTCGCAGCCTTCCTGGCGCGCAACGGGCACTCGCCGGCCGCGGCCGCGATCGTCGCGGCGGAGGAGCGCGAAATCGCGCTCCACGAACGATACGCGGCGTTCGTCGGCTACGGCTTCTACGTGGCGCGCAAGACCGGCGACTGATGCGCCGCTCGTGGAATCCCCGAGGTTCGACTGCGCTAGACTGAGAGCGCGTGCACGGTGTTGCCGGCACGCGTGGCCTGCCCGGCGCAAAGCGCCAGCTACCGTGACTGCGCCGCCAGGCCACCGCCCCACGGGGCCACCGGAGCGCAACGATGACACTGGCGAGCGTCAGCCTCGACGACAAGTACACGCTCGAACGCGGGCGCGTGTATCTCACCGGGATCCAGGCCCTGGTGCGATTGCCGATGATGCAACGCCGGCGCGATCTGGCGGCCGGGCTCGATACCGCCGGCTTCGTCTGCGGCTATCGCGGTTCACCGCTGGGCGGCGTGGATCTGGCCTTTCGTGCCGCGCGTCCGCACCTGGAGGCGCACCGCGTGCGCTTTCACGCCGGGTTGAACGAGGATCTCGCCGCCACCGCCATCTGGGGCAGCCAGCAGGTCAATCTCGATCCGGCCGCCACCTGCGCCGGCGTGTTCGCACTTTGGTACGGCAAGGGGCCGGGCGTGGATCGGTGCGGAGACGTGTTCCGACACGCCAACGCCGCAGGCACATCGCGCCATGGCGGCGTGCTGGTGGTGGCGGGCGACGACCACGGCGCCAAGTCGTCCACCATGCCGCACCAGACCGAGCACATCTTCAAGGCCGTGATGATGCCGGTGCTGGCGCCGTCCGGCGTGCAGGAGTACCTGGACTTCGGCCTGCACGGCTGGGCGCTGTCGCGCTACTCCGGGTGCTGGGTGGCCTTCAAGGCGGTGGCTGACACGGTGGAAACCTCCGCGTCGGTGAGCGTGGATCCCGACCGCGTGCACATCGTGATCCCCTCCGACATCGAACTCCCGCCGGACGGCCTGAACCTGCGCTGGCCGGATCCGCCGCTGGCGCAGGAGGAACGGCTGCTGCACCACAAGCTCTACGCCGCGCTCGCCTACTGCCGGGCCAACGGCCTGAACCGGGTCGTCATCGACAGCCCCCGCCCGCGGCTGGGCATCATCACCTCGGGCAAGTCCTATCCGGACGTGCGCCAGGCCCTGGAGGACCTGGGCATCGACGAGCCGCTGGCGGCAGGGATCGGCATCCGCCTCTACAAGGTGGGCATGACCTGGCCGCTGGAATCCGAAGGCGTGCGCCGCTTCGCCCAGGGGCTGGAAGAGATCCTGGTGGTGGAGGAAAAGCGCCAATTCCTCGAATACCAGCTCAAGGAGGAACTCTACAACTGGCGCGAGGACGTGCGGCCGCGCGTGATCGGCAAGTTCGACGAGAAGGGGGAATGGGCGCTGCCGCACGGCAGGTGGCTGCTGCCGGCGGCGGCGGAACTGACACCGGCCATGATCGCCCGCGCCATCGCCGCGCGCATCGCCCGCTTCCACACCTCAGAGCGCATCCAGGCGCGCCTGGCGTTCCTGGACGCCAAGGAGAAGGCGCTGGCGGGCAAGCCGGTGTCGATCGCCCGCATTCCGCACTACTGCTCCGGCTGCCCGCACAACACCTCCACCCGCGTGCCCGAGGGCAGCCGCGCGCTGGCCGGCATCGGCTGCCATTACATGGCGACCTGGATCGACGCGGAAAGCACCCGCACCTTCTGCCAGATGGGCGGCGAAGGCGCGCCGTGGATCGGCCAGGCGCCGTTCACCGCGACGAAGCACGTGTTCGCCAACCTGGGCGACGGCACGTATTTCCATTCCGGCATCCTCGCCATCCGCGCCGCCGTGGCGGCCGGGGCGCCAATTACCTACAAGATCCTCTACAACGACGCGGTCGCGATGACCGGCGGCCAGCCGGTGGACGGCACGCTGACCGTGCCCATGCTGGTGCGCCAGCTCCAGGCCGAGAACGTGAGCAACATCATCGTCGTCACCGACGGCACCCCGCGCGGCTACGGCGCGGCGGATCTGCCGCCCGGCGTACCGCTGCGCCACCGCGACGCCTTGGACGCCATCCAGCGCGAACTGCGCGAGTACCCGGGCGTCTCCGCGCTCGTCTACGACCAGACCTGTGCCGCGGAAAAGCGCCGGCGCCGCAAGCGCGGCACCTTCCCCGATCCCGCGCTGCGGGTGTTCATCAACGAAGACGTCTGCGAGGGCTGCGGCGATTGCAGCGATCGGTCCGGCTGCGTGTCCGTGGTGCCGGTGCAGACCGAGTACGGCATCAAGCGCGCCATCGATCAGTCGTCCTGCAACAAGGACTACTCCTGCGTGAACGGATTCTGCCCTTCGTTCGTCACGGTGGAGGGCGGCCGCGTGCGCAGCGCGGCCGCGGCGGGAGCCGGCGAGGATGCAGGCGCGCTGCCGGAGCCCGATCGCCCCGGCACCGGCGAGCCCTACGGCATCCTGGTTACGGGCGTCGGCGGAACCGGCGTCGTCACCATCGGCGCGCTGCTGGGCATGGCGGCGCACATCGAGGGCAAGGGCGTCTCGGTGCTGGACATGGCGGGACTGGCGCAGAAGGGCGGTGCCGTCTGGTCGCACATCCGCATCGCGGATCGGCCCGAGCAGATCCACGCCGCCCGCATCGCCGCGGGCGAGGCCAACCTGCTCCTGGGCTGCGACATGGTCGTCGCGGTCGCCGACGACAGCCTGGCGAAGTTGCAGGTGGGCGTCTCGCGCGCGGTGGTGAACGGCGATCCGGCCGCCACCAGCGACTTCGTCCGCAATTCGGCGGCCCAGGCGCGCAGCGGGGATCTGGCCCGGTTCGGCGATCCGCAGGTGCCGCTGGAAGCCATGAAGCGGCAGATCGTGGACGCCGTGGGCGCGGACAAGGCCGACTTCATCGACGCCACGCGCCTGGCCACGGCGCTCACGGGCGATTCCATCGCCACGAACCTGTTCATGCTCGGCTACGCCTGCCAGAAGGGCCTGATCCCGGTCTCCACCGAAGCCATCCTGCGCGCGATCGCGTTGAACGCCACGGCGGTGGACATGAACCGCGCGGCCTTCCGTTGGGGCCGCCGTGCCGCCCTGGATCCTGCCGCGGTACGCAGGCTGGCCGAGCCGGCGGGATCGCAGCCCGAGAGCCACCGCCTGTCCGGCGGCCTCGACGAAATCATCGCGCGCCGCGCCAGGTACCTCGGCGACTACCAGGACGCCGCCTATGCACGCCGCTACCTGGCCCTGGTGGAGCGGGTGCGCGGCCGCGAGGCCCAGGTCGTGCCCGCGTCCACCGCGCTCGCCGAAGCCTGCGCGCGCAACTACTTCCGCCTGCTGCGCTACAAGGACGAATACGAGGTGGCGCGCCTGTACTCGCAACCCGGCTTTCTCGAACGCGTGGCGGCGCAATTCGAGGGCGACTACCGGCTGGTGTTCCATCTGGCGCCATCGCTGCTCGCCAGGCCGGATCCGCTCACCGGCCTGCCGCGCAAGCGTACCTACGGCCCGTGGATGCTGGCTGCCTTCGGCTGGCTGGCGCGCCTGAAATTCCTGCGCGGCACGCGCCTGGATCCGTTCGGCCGCAGCGCCGAGCGGCGCATGGAACGCCAGCTCATCGTCGACTACGAACGCATCATGGAAGAAGTGCTGCAGGCCCTGGACGCGGGCAACCACGCCACCGCCGTGGAACTCGCGCGCGTACCGGAGCAGATCCGCGGCTTCGGCCACGTGAAGGAACGCTTCCGGGTGCGCGCCAAGGCGCGCGAGGCGGAGTTGCTGGAAGCCCTGCGTACCCGCGCGGCACCGCGGCCGCCGCGCTCGGCGCAGGCCGGGAAGGGCGTGGTGGTGCTGGCGGGCTAGCCCGATCGAGCGCCGATGAGGACGCGCATGCCCGCCTGCCCCGTGTGCCTGGACACGCCGTGCGCACACTTCGTGCGCGTCGATGGCTGCGATTACTGGCGTTGCCGGAACTGCCAGGCGACTTTTCTCGACCCGGGGCAGTTGCCCTGCCCGCGGGTCGAGCAGGAGCAGTATCGGCTGCACCGCAACGCGGTCGACGATGCAGGCTATCGCGCGTTCCTCGGGCGCCTGGCGGTACCGTTGCTGGCACGGCTCGCGCCGGGCAGTTCCGGGCTGGACTATGGCTGCGGGCCGGGGCCGGCGCTGGCGGCGATGCTGGCCGAGGCAGGGCATCGGATGGCGATTTACGATCCCCTGTTCTTCGATGATCGCACCGCGCTCGAAGCGGCCTACGACTTCATCACCTGCACCGAGGTGGCCGAGCATTTCCACCGCCCGGCCGAGGAGTTCGACCGTCTCGACGGCTTGTTGAAGCCCGGCGGGATCCTGGCGCTGATGACGACGTTCCAGACCGACGATGCGGCCTTCCCCGCATGGCACTACCGGCGCGATCCCACGCACGTGGTGTTCTACCGCCCGGACACCTTCCGCGCGGTCGCCCTGCACCACGGCTGGCGCTGCGAGATCCCGCGCGCGAACCTCGCCTTCCTGCACAAGCGACCGTGACGGCCTGCAACGGCAATCGTGGCAGGCGCCATGCCGCCGGATGATCCGTCCTGCCGCCCCGCACGGCGCTTTCCTGGCAGCGCCGCGGTGGCCCGCGGTCGTCAGTTCGGCGGCAGGTCGCCCCGGACCGCGGTGAGTTCCCCGTGGAAGGTCCAGCCGCGGCGCTCCGCGGCGACCAGGAAAAGCACCAGCGCACCGCACACCGCCACATACCAGGCGAGCAGCATCCAGTCCGGCAGGGATCGAAGCAGATAGCCGCTCGTAACGAGCACGGCCTGCACCGACCAGAGGATCCAGACCGTGACTCGATGCGGGAAGCCGCGGTCGAGCAGCCGGTGATGGAAGTGGTTGCGGCTCGCCGCGAACCACGACTCGTGGCCACGCACGCGCAGGGCAAGGACGACCAGCAGATCCGCCACTGGAAGACCGATGAGCAGCAGTGCCGCCGCGGGCGAGACGCTCACGTCCGCGACCTGGGTCAGGTAGACCGCCAGGGTGCCCAGGGCCAGGCCGAGGAATCCGCTGCCGGTATCTCCCATGAATATACGCGCAGGGTGGATATTCCAGCGCAGGAAGGCTGCGGTCGCGCCGACCGTTGCGCAGGCTAGCACCGCCCCGGGGTCGCCGGCCGAACTCGACAGCAGCAGCAGCGTCCCCATCGTGCACAGGCTGAGCAGGCTCTCCCCGCCGGCCAGTCCGTCGAGACCGTCGGAATGATTCACGGCGTTCATGGTGCCCACGAGCGCGAACACCGTGAACGGGCGCCCGATCCAGGCCGGCAGCAGCAGATCACCGAGCAGCGGAAACCGCTGTACCCACAGGTCGCCGTGATAGACGACCAGCGCGGCGGCCACGATTTGGCCGGTGAACTTGGTTCGATGGCCGAGGTTCCGGGCGTCGTCCCAGGAACCGAACAGGAACAGCAGCGCCGCGGCCCCGGCGAACGACGCCGCCATCGGGCCGGAACCCTGCGCGAGCAGGAACGGAATCGACGCACCGAGCGCGATACCCCATCCCCCGGTCCGCGCGATCGGGCGCGCGTGCACCTTGCGCGCCGCCGGCCTGTCCACCATCCCCAGGGATGGGGCAACGCGCTCGGCCTGCGGCAGGATGAGCGCGCATCCGATGAAAGCGGCAATCAGCGTAAGCAACTCGACCATGGCTTCTGTGCGGACTCATGAACCCCTGCGATTTTGAACCTGCCTGCGCCGCCGATGCCTGCGGATCTGGGCCGGCGGGAGGTCCGGTGATGTTAGCGCCTCGCGCGGTGAGTTTCTCCCGATGCGCCCGCACCGATTGTGACCCGGCGCCCAGTTCGAGTCGCAAAAAATCGTTGAGCGCCGCTACAGCTCCGGGGCGGCGCGTCGATTTTCCGAAGGCCTGGAGCGCGCTATCCATGAACCGCTCCGTCATTGCGAGGCCGCGCAGCGGCCGCGGCAATCCAGGCGGCCTCGACCAATTCGGCGCCGCATGGGTCGCTTCGCTGCGCTCGCGACGACGATCGTTCATGGCCACAATCGGCCGGGACTGCCCCGGTTCGGCCTCGCGAAGATCGGCTGCGCAGGCCGCGGGAGCATGAACCGCCTTCGGATCCGATGCGAAAAATTCTCGGTTCGCCTCGTCAGGGCACTGCGGAAACGCGATCATGATTCCCAGGGCGTGATGGCCTATCCTTCGCCAACAGGTATGACGTTGGCCGCACATTGCGCAACAGGGGGTTCAGACGATGAGCGATTTGTACGATCCCTACATGCCGCAGATCATGGACGATCCGTACCCGATCTATGCACGCCTGCGCCGGGAGCAGCCCGTCTACTACATGGAACGGTTCGATGCCTGGGCGCTGGCGCTGTTCCAGGACATCTGCACGGCGTCGGAAGATACCGTGAACTACACCTCGGTGCCCGGCACCTCGGATCGGATGCTGCTGGAACGCAGGCAGCAACCCTTCGAGATGATCAACTCGATGGACCCGCCCGCGCACACGCAGCTTCGCGGGCGCCTGTTCGGCTACTTCGGACCACGCGCGGCGCGCGCGCTGCAGGAACGCATTCGACAGTGGGCGTCCGAATGCCTGGACCGGCACCTCGACCGCGGCAACATCGACGCGGTCGGCGAGCTGTCGCAGCAGGTCGCCGTGCGCGTCGCCTGCGCGGTCAGCGGCTTTCCGATCGAGGACGCCGCCTACCTGGTGGACCTCGTCGCGCGCACCTTCGCGCGCGAGGAGGGCGTCGAGGGCAACCCGCCCTCGGCGCTGGCGGCCATGCGCGAGGCCTTCGAGTACATGCAGGATCTCGCACGCCGGCGGCGCGCGGGCGGCAACGCCGGCGAGGACGTCGTCGGCACGATGGTGCGCGAGGTCGACGAACAGGGCCGGCCGCGCGCGCCGGAGTGGATCGCCGGGCACATGGTGATCATGCTCATCGGTGCCACCGAGACCTTTCCGAAGGTGTTCGCCTCCGGCCTGCTGCGCCTTTGGCAGCATCCGGACCAGCGCCGCGAACTGTGCGCGAACCCGGCGCTCATCCCGGCTGCCTTGAACGAGATCCTGCGCTACGACATGCCCACCCAATGGCTGGGACGCACCGTCGCGCGCGATCACGAGATCCGCGGCCACGCGCTGCGGCGCGGCCAGCCGGTGATTTTCCTTTACCCGTCCGGCAATCGCGACGAGCGCCAGTTCGCCGACCCCGACCGCTTCGACATCCACCGCAATCCGGCCCGCATCCTGAGCTTCGGCCATGGACCGCACCGCTGCCTGGGCGCCTACCACGCCACCATGGAAGGGGTGGTGCTGTTCGAGGAGGTACTGCGCCGCTTCCCGGACTACGAAGTGCTGCCGGACCGCGCCGAGCGCTGGCGTACCGAGTTCGTGCAGGGGTATTCGAGGTTCCCCATTGCCTTCAACGCCCGGGGCTGAATCCGCCCCCCGCTCAACCGGCGGCGATCGCCTTGCCGCACTGGCGTCACGGCAGCAGAATGGCCCGCATCCGGGCGCGGTGCGCCGCGCGCCAAACTTACGGAGAAAGCGATGGCCACCCAGCCACGAACGAGCCACGCCGACATCCTCATCATCGGTGCGGGCGCTTCCGGCGGCATCGCCGCGCGCCGGCTGGCCGAAGCCGGCCTGTCGGTGGTCGCGCTCGAGCAGGGCTACTGGCAGTCGCGCGAGGACTATCGCGGCGCGCACTGGGACTGGGAACACACCGCGCTCAAGCAGTGGGCCTCGCTGTGCGGGCTGCGCGGCAGCCCCGAGGACTGCCCGCTGGACTTGTCCGAGTCCGACATGGCGGTGCTGAACTTCCACGGCGTCGGCGGCGGCACGGTGCTGTTCAATGCCGTCTGGATCCGCCCGCTGCCGGTGAACTTCCAGTCGCGCACCCTGGCCGGCTACGCCGACGACTGGCCGCTCACCTACCAGGAACTGCTGCCGTTCTACGAGCGTACCGATCGCGACATCGGCGTGTCCGGGCTGGGCGGCAATCCCGCCTATCCCCAGGGCGCGGACCCGCCGCTGCCGCCCCTGCCCTTCAACCCCGGCAGCCTGCGCGTTGCGCGCGAGTTGCACCGCCGGGGCTGGCACTGGTGGCCCGACACGAACGCGATCCTTTCCGTCCCCTACAACGGCCGGCGCGCATGCGTGCAGCGCGGGACCTGCCACACCGGTTGCAACGAAGGCGCCAAGTCCTCCATCGACGTCACCCACTGGCAGCCCGCGGTGGCATTGGGCGCGCGCGTCATCACCGGTGCGTACGCGCATCGGATCCTCGTCGACGAGCGCGGACTGGCCACCGGCGCGGAGTGGATCGATGCCCGCGGCAGGACCTGGTTTCAGTCCGCCGACGTGGTCCTGTGCGCCGCCAACGGCATCGGCACGCCGCGCCTGCTGCTCAACTCCGCCTGCGCGGGATTTCCCGACGGCCTGGCGAACCGCTCCGATCTGGTCGGCCGGCGCCTGATGCTGCATCCGCTGGCCCTCGTCACGGGCATATTCGACGAGGACATGAAGAGCTGGCAGGGCCATAACGGCTCCACCGTGCAGTGCCTGCAGTTCGCGACGTCGGATCCATCGCGCGGCTTCCTGGGCGGCGGCAAGTGGGCGCTGCATCCCAGCGCGTTCGGCCCGGTGCAGACCGCGCTCGGCGTGTTCGCGCAGCAGGCGGACGGGGCCGAGCATCACCGCAGGATGCGCGAGCGCCTGGGCCGGAGCATGAACTGGTCGGTGATGGTCGAGGATCTGCCGGAACCGGAAAACCGAGTCGTACTGTCCCGGGAGGTCCGGGACGCCGCCGGCATTCCGGCGCCGAAACTCCAGTATCGCTACAGCGCCGACGCCCGCCGCTGCCTGACGTTCAACGCCCAGGCGGCGGCGGACGTTTTCAGGGGCGCCGGCGCCCGGCAGGTGGACGTATTCGATCCGGCGGGTGCCAACGCGCATCTGGTCGGTACCGCGCGCATGGGCGAGGACCCACGCAGTTCGGTCGTGGACCGCTGGTGCATGGCGCACGACGTACCCAACCTCGGCATCATCGACGGCAGCGTGTTCGTCACCTCCTCGGCGGTGAACCCCACCAGCACGATCTGCGCGCTGGCGCTGCGTGCCGCCGAGCACCTTCTCGAACGGCGCGCCAATCTGCCGGTGCCGGCGCGGCGGGCACAGTCGCGCGTGCCGGAGCGCGAGGCGGATGCAGCGCCGCAGGTGCGGGTCGTGCCGTTCCTGGATGCACAGGCCGGCCAGGCGGTCGCGGCGGAGGAACGCGCGCGCTTCGCATTGCTCGCCGACACGCTCATCGCCGCGGCGGAAGGGATGCCGGCACCGTCGGCGATCGACGCGCACGGCCGACTTCTGGATCGCGCCCTGTCGGTCCGTACCGACGTCATCGCGGATCTGAAGCGCGCGCTGCTGCCGTTCTCAGGCACCGGTGCGGCGCGGCTTGCCGCGCTCTCCCGCGAGGACCCGGGCGCGCACCAGGCACTGCTGTACGCCGTGGCTGGAAGCTACTACCTGGATGCCGGCGTGCGCGAACGCCTCGGCTACGCCGGCCAGGAGGCCCGGCCCGTGACTCCGGATCGCTACCCGGCGTACATTGACGAGGGCCTGCTGGATCACCTGCTCGGCGGCGACGGACCATAGCGGGCAGGCGCCCGGCCCGCCGTCGCCGCATGAACCTTGGGAGCATCGCATGCACCGACTCACGCTGATGAACGCCAGGCTCGTCGACGCGGATCTGGCCGATACGCGCCCGGCCACCATCGTCATCGACGGCGATCGGATCTCGGCTGTGAACTTCGACGGCGCACCACCGGCGCTGCCGGACGAACTGCGCCTGGACCTGGGCGGGCGCAGCGTCATGCCGGGGATGATCAACTGCCACTATCACGCCACGTACCACAACGTCGGCGGCGCGCCCCTGCTGCCGGTCGGCATGGATGCACCGCCGCCGCTGCAGGCCATGCGCGCGATGCACCACCTGCAGCTCGCGCTGCGCTCGGGCTTCACCGGCGTGGTCAGCGGCGGTGCGCCCTTCGCCATCGACGCCAGCGCCAAGATGGCGATCGAGGCGGGGCTGTTCCAGGGCCCGCGCATCGTCGCCGGCAGCCGCGACGTGAGTTCCACCGGACATTCACAGGACTCGTCCTATCCCTGGTACTGGGAGGGCAGCCCGCCCGGGATCGTGCGCACCGACGGCGCCGACGCCTATCGCCGTGCGGTCCGCGAAGAGGTGCGCCGCGGCGCGGAGATCATCAAGATTTTCCTGACCAGCGGCCATGCGGTGCCGGGCGTGCCGGCGCCGATGGATCTGACCCGCGAGGAGCTGGCGGCCGCCATCAGCGCCGCGCACGAGCGCCTCGTCAAGGTGCGGGCGCATATCGCCACCCGCGCCGCGATCCTGACCGCGGTGGAACTCGGAATCGACGTCGTCGACCACGGCGACGGGCTCGATGCCGAATGCATCGACCGGCTCGTCGCCGCCGGCACCTTCCTGGTACCGAGCTGCCTGTACACCTACCGCGTCAGCCGCATGTTCAGCGGTGCGTGGGCCGACAGAATCCGGCGCGATACCGATCTCATGCTCGAAGTCCTTCCCGCCGCCAACAAGGCCGGCGTCAAACTGCTGCTCGGCGACGATTTCGGCGCGGTGCCGCTGGACCACGGCATGTATGCGGACGAACTGGAGTTCTACGTCAGGACGGCCGGCATCGCGGCGCGCGACGTCATCGGCTGGGCGACGAGGAACGGCGCGGCGCTCATGGGGCTCGGCGACGAACTGGGCAGCATCCGTCCCGGCTTCCTGGCCGATCTGCTCGTCGTCGACGGCGACCCGCTCGTGGACATTTCCATCCTCAAGGACCGCAGCCGCCTGCTGCTGATCCTCAAGGCAGGCGCGGTGATCGTCCACGACCAGCACGCATTGCCGGCGCTCGCGCCCGGGGCCGAACGGCGCGTGGCCGGCTGATTGGCAGCAGAGCGCGCCGGGCAAGCCGGATCCCAGGGACCACCTCCGCGAGCGCGTCGCGGAACCCGATCAGGCACCTCCGGTGCCGGGCTGGCGCGCCCGCGCAGCGAACCGCGGCAACGCGGCGTCGGCGAGGTTCAGGTGCCGCCGCGCTTCGCGCCATTGCGGATAGAGCCCGCCGACCGCCGACCAGAACCGGCGCGAATGGTTCATGTGCAGCAGGTGCGCCACTTCGTGCGCGACGACGTAGTCGGCCAGCGCGGGCTCGACGTGGACCAGGCGCCAGGACAGGCGGATCCGCCCGCTCGCGTGGCACACGCCCCATTGCGTGCGCGCATTGGAGACCTCCACGCGCGGAACGCCCACGCCGAGCAGGCCGGCGTAGTGCGCCACCCGTGGTGCCAGGGCGGCAAGCGTCTGGGACTTCAACCACCGGATCAGCAGCGCCAGCACGGCGTCGCCGCGCGCGGGGTCGCGGGTGGAAACGCACAGCCGGCCGGCCTGACGCTCGACCGAACTGCGTCCGCGGACGATCTCGATCCGGACCGGCTCGCCGAACAGCGGCAGCGTCTCCCCGCTCGCCCCCCGCAGCAGCACCGGCTTCGGCCGGCGGCTCCACTCGTCCAGGCTGTGCAGGATCCATGCGGACTTCTCGCGCACGAAGTCCTCGATGTCGCGCCAGGCGGTACGTTGCGGCGCGACGATCGCCAGGCCGTCCACGTCGATCGAGATCCGGATCGTGCGCCGCCGCCGGCGTTCGAAACGATACTCCACGAGGCGGCCGGCGACCCGGATCAGCCGGCGCGGATCCGGCGCCGGCGCCGGATGCAGCGGTTCCTCGAACAGCGAAAGCTGAATTGCGCGCGGCGCTTCGAGCACGGGCAGGCTCAGATGATCGACAGCCCGCCGTCGACGACCAGCGTGTGCCCCGTCATGAAGGCGGCGGCGTCCGACGCCAGGAAGATCGCCGCCCCCTTGATGTCGTCGCAGCCGCCGGCGCGCCGCAACGGCGTCAGCGGCAGCACGCCGGGCAGGACCGTCGCCTGGTAGGCGGCCGCGCCCCTGGTCGCGATGAACCCGGGGCACAGGCAGTTGACCGTGATGTTGTGATGGCCCCATTCCACCGCCAGGCCGCGCGTGAAGCTGTGCAGCGCGCCCTTGGCGGCGTGATAGCCGATGAAATGCGATCCGCCGGGCGTGACTGCGCCGTTGCCCTGGATCGCGGCGGTGGAACCGATGTTGATGATGCGGCCGGATCGGCGCGGGATCATGATGCGCCTGCCGATCTCGCGGCTGAGCAGGAACGGGGCGTCGATGTCCAGGTCCATCACCTTGCGCCATCCCGCGTCGGGGTAATCCTCCGCCGGTGCGATCCAGTTGGTGCCGGCGTTGTTGACCAGGATGTCGAGCCCGCCGAAATGTTCGAGCACCCGATCGACCAGGACGGGGATGTTCTCCTGCCTGCTGGCGTCGCAGGCGATTACGCGGTTGTCGATGCCCAGGGCGCTCAGGTGGGCGCCGGCCTGCTCCAGGTCCGCGGCCTTGCGCGCGGTGATGATGACCCTGGCGCCCATTTCGCCGAGCCCCTCGGCGATGTAAAGGCCGATGCCCTTCGAGCCACCGGTGACCAGCGCGGTCCGGCCCTGGAGATTGAACAGATCCTTCGACTGCATTGCACGCTCCGATGCGTGGTGGGCTGGCGACGATGCGCCGTTACCGTAGCACTTGCCGACGCCTCTGTCGCTGCCGCCCTGATCGCTTGCGCGCTACCGGGCGCGCGGGGCGCGCCGGCTTTGCAGTCTTTCCAAGTCGACCTGGTACAGGCGTGTGACGTTGCCGCCGAGGAACGATGCCTGGTCGTTCGTGTCGAGCTCGCCATACGTGTCGAGAATGAACCGCCGGGTCCCGGGAAACGTCGAATCGGGGTGCGGATAGTCCGACCCCCACATCACCCGATCGATTCCGATGGCCCTGGCGACATAGTTGACGATGTTGGCGTTCTCGAACTGCGTGGAAGCCCAGACGTTTTCACGCACGACCTGGCCCGGCAGCCGCTTCAGTACACGGGCGTCGGACTGGATCTTGGTACAGGCGTGATCCATTCGGTGCACGAAGTGCGGCAGCCAGCCGATGTCATTCTCGGCCGACACGACCTTCAGCCTGGGAAAGCGATCGAACAATCCGCTGAAGATCATCTCCGCGAGCGTGAGTTGCACTTCCATCGGCAGCATGAAAAACCCGAATCGCTCACGACCTTCCTGCATCGTGAAGGCGACCTGGCCGCGGGTCTGGAGATCGTGCATGGTCAGCGGCATGTCGAGATCCTGGGCCACCGCCCAGAATGGATCGAGTTCCCTGGCGCCGAAGCCACCGGAGCCGGGCGACCCGGTGATCAGCACGCCTCGCAGACCCATGGCGCGCGCGTCCTGCAGATCCTTGATGGCGGCGGCGGTGTCGTGCAGGCTCACGACCCCTACGCCGATGAGGCGATCGGGATCCTGACGACAGTACTCGGCGAGGTAGCCATTCACGGCTCGGAAACAGGCCGCCTTGAGCAGTTCGTCCTTCGCCGCGAGCATCACCATGCCCATGGTCGGGAACAGCAGTTCGCCGTCGACGCCATCGTCGTCCTGCTCCTTCAGGCGCGCACCCGGGTCGAATATCGACTTCGGCGCGCGTTCAAAGCCACCGGGCTCGAATGCCGCCCAGTCGTCGTGATTGCGCAGATGGCCCGCGCCGAAGAATCGCGTGACCACGATGGGCCTGAGCGTATCGAAAACGTAGTACTCGCCCTTGCGACCGCCCAGATCGCGCTCGATCCGGGGCGCGCGATCGCGATATGCCGGTTCGACCCGCTCCTGCCACATTTGCGGTGGTTCGACGATGTGCGAGTCCGCGGAGAAAATCAGCCGTTGCATGGTGGCCCCCTTCAGCCTGGGTGCGGTGTCAGTCGGTATTCGCGCGCGCCAGGGAAACCGGCGGTGACGTTCCCCTTCAGACCGAGGCGCACGGTGTCGAAACGATACTCATGGCAGGATCACACCTGCGTACCCAAGGGTATGACAGATGCGTTGGGACCGGTAGTGCACGCCACCCTGGCGTGCCGGGTACGAGTCAACGCGCGGTCATCGCCGCCGAGGCGGCCTTGAACGCCTCCGCGTTCCAGAACGCACGGCCGCAGTTGTCGCCGCCCTGGCCGATGGCCGAGGCGTTGAACGAGGCACGCTGGGCGAAGGTGTTTGCGTCCAGCGCAATCTCGCGCCGCTCTCCGCCGGCGAACTCGGACATCACGATCCGGTCGGCGGCCCCATCCAGGCGCACGAAGGCGAGCGCTTCGTCCCGAAGCTTCATCATGTAGGCGGGCTTGAGGCCGCAGAGTTTCGCGCCGTCCCAGGCGAGATCCTCGGCTGCCGGGGCCGCCGACGCCGGGGCCGCGGGGGCGCCGGCGCCGGCCTGGATGGCAGCGAACTTCGCCGCTGTGTCGGCCTGCAGTTGCTCCAGCGTCGCCTGTCGCGCTGCATCGGGCGGCGCCGCGGAACCGGGGCTGCCCGCCGCCTGCCCGGCCTGCTGCCGCGCCCATTCACGCTCGGTCAACACGCGCGCCTGGCAGGCCATGATGGCATCCTTGTCGGCCGCCCGGAATTCAGCGTCCGTCCACGTCCCGCAGCCGTACTTGTCGCGAATGAGGCCGTCGCCCGCGGGCAACCCCGTTGCGGGCGGCGGGGCGAGGACCAGCAACTGCCGGCTGGCGAGTGCATCGCAGTCGTTGGGGGCGACCACGCCTTCGCGCGTCATCACCACGGCCGGGATCGCTGCCGTGGACAACTGCATGCGGCCGGTGGCGGGTTCCACGCGCGCATCCCCGGGCCGCGCCATGTCGGATCGGCCCAGGTAACCGGCCTGGATGCCGTCGAAGCAGGTGAGCCATTGGCCGTCCCGGGTCTGCAGGCGGCCGCGCACGACGTACTCGGCAGGCGTGGCGAGGTTGCGCAGCGAATCGAGCAGGCCCGCAGCGCCGGCGTCGGCTGCGAGCGCGGCACCAAGGATTGCGCAGGCGGCGCGCGTGCGCCGGATCCGGTGATCGTCCCTGATCGACATCGTTTGCTCCCTGCGCGCCGTTGGAAGAACCGGCATTGAAACTCGCGCCGGCCGTGACGACCCACACGCCGGACCAACGAGTCGATACCGGCACTGCGCCACCCAACGCGCGGCCGGGGCGGATGCGATTGCATCCGCCCCGGCCGGCGCCCTTCGCCGCACCGTTCCGGAGCGATCCGCGTGACGCATGACGCCGCGAGTCACGCCGCCGTCAGCAGGCTGTCGCGGATCGCCTCGATGTGCCGGCGATCCGTGCCGCAACACCCGCCGACGACGCGCAGCGCCGGCAGGTGGTCGTTGAGCGCCTGGAATCCGCGCGCGAGATCGTCGAGATCGCCGCTGTCCAGTTCGGTCGCCTCGTCGAGTTCGGCGTGGCTGCGCCTGGACGCATTGGCACGCACGCCGCGCAGCCGCGCCTGCCAGTCGCCGCCGTCGAAGATGTGATTGAAATGGCTCGGATGGGCGCAGTTGAGCATGTAGTACGCCGGGTAGCCGCCGGTGGCGTCGTCGGCCGCGCGGATGGCGTCAGCGAGCGGCTGGCCGCTGGGAAGCCGGCCGTCGGTCTCGACCGTGAAGGACACGACGACCGGCATGTCCGCCGCGCGCGCGGCCTGCGCGACGCCAATCGCCTCCTCCACGTAATTCATCGTGAACACCGAGACCAGATCCGCCTGCGTCCCGGCGAAGGTATCGACCTGCGGCGCGTGATAGTCACGGGCCTCTTCGACGCGCATGCGGCGGTCGGCGCGGTAGCCGTCGCCGCGCGGGCCGAGGTTGCCGCTGACCAGGATCGGCGTGGCCGGCGCCTGCATCGCCGCGCGCAGTTCGACGATCTGGGCGACGGCGGCCCGGTTGACCGCCGCGAGCTGGGCCGCGTCGTAGCCGAGCCTGGCGCCCCAGTCGGCGCTGGCCCGCCAGGTCGGGGTCTCCAGCACGATCCCGGTGCGCGCGTCCAGGGCGATCCGGATGTGCTCGGCGAAGTACCGCGCGAGCCGCTCCCGGCCCGCGGCGCTGTCGAGCAGGACGAACGAGGCGAAGTACGGCAGTTCGAAACCTTCGTGGAAGATGAGCGTGGTTTCCAGGCCGCTGTCGGTGAGGAAGGGGCGATCGGCGGGCTGCGGCAGGGCGGAGCGTCGGTTCTTCATGGCGGTCTCCTGTTGCGGGCGGGGTTTTCCCCGGCTTCCGGTTGGCGCAACATTAGGCCCGCCGGGCCGAAGCGCCCGCAGTGAAATCGGCAAGGAACCTGACGAATCGGCCATGACCGTCCCCTTGCAGGTCGCGATCCTGGTTTTTCCGGAGACCTCCGCATCGGTGGTCTTCGGCATGGTCGACCTGCTCGCCGCCGCGGGGCGCGACTGGGGCGTGATCGTCGAGGGTTCGCCGGGCACGCAGCTGATCGAGCCACTGCTGGTCGCGCGCAGCGCCGGCAGCGTGATGGTCACGAACGAGGTGCCGGTTTTCGCCGGGGTCGCGCTGCAGGATTGCCCTGAAGTCGACGTGATCTGCGTGCCGGAAGTGAACCTGCCGCCGGGCACTGCGCTTGCCGGGCGCTTCGACGCCGAGATTGCGTGGCTGCGGCGGCGCTTCGAGGCGGGCGCCACGATCGCCACCGCCTGCTCCGGTGCGATGCTGCTCGCCGAGGCGGGCCTGCTGGAGGGCTGCGAAGCCACCACCCACTGGGCGTGGTGCGATGTCCTGGCGCGCGACTATCCGGCCGTGAAGGTCCAGGGCCAGCGCGCACTGGTCGTCGCCGGCGAAGGCGGCCGGCTGGTCATGGCCGGCGGCGGCACCACATGGCTCGATCTGGCCCTGTACCTCATCGCGCGGCTGGCGGGCGTGGATGCGGCCATGCAGGTGGCCAGGATCAACCTCATCGACTGGCATGCGGCGGGCCAGCAGCCCTTCGCGCGCCTGGCGCGCACGCGGCAGGTGGACGACGCCGCGATTGCCCGCTGCCAGGCCTGGATCGCCGAGCACTACATGGCGCCGGCGCCGGTCGCGGCGATGGTGAAGCTATCCGGCCTGCCGGAGCGCACGTTCAAGCGCCGCTTCCGGCAGGCCACCGGCATGACGCCGCTGGACTACGTGCACACCCTGCGCATCGAGGAGGCCAAGCAGATGCTCGAAGCCGCCGACGCGCCGGTGGAGGCGATCGCGCAGGAAGTCGGCTATGAGGACGCGGCCTTCTTCGGCCGCCTGTTCCGGCGCGAGGTTCGGCTCACGCCGGCCCAATACCGGCGCCGCTTCCAGCCGATGCGCCGTGCGCTCGGCTGACGCAAGGCGCAGCCGGATTCACGTTCTCATCCGCGCCGCGCGCGTCGGCGCACGAGCATGCCGAGCCCGCTCGCCAGCAGCAGTGCCGCCGGCGGCAGTGGCACGGGTGCGGCCTCGACCTGAAGGTCGAGCACGATGCTGTCGAGCCGGATGCTGCCGCCGCTGGTCTGGTAGATCGTGCCGTAGATCGGCACGTCGAAGTAGCCGACGAAGACCTCTTCGTACTGGCCTTCGTAGATTGGTTCCTCGCCGATCTGGTTGCCCTCTCCGTCGTAGATTGGCGCATAGCCGACGATGACCTCGGTGTACACGTAGTCGTATCGCGCTTCCTGCTCGTAGCCGACGATACCTTCGTAGTTGTAGTGGTTCTCCGTGGTCACCCACGCGCTGCCGGAAAACCCGACGTAGGGAAACGCGATCTGCGCATTGCCGCTGGTGCTCCACGGGCCGCTGCCGCTCAGCGCGCCGCTGAACCAGCTGGCGCCGTAGTACACGAGCGAGAAGGCGTCGTCGATGCCGACGATGGCGTCGTCGCCGACGTAGCTTCCGCCGTCGGCCGCGAGCGAAGCGCCGAGCAGGCGATAACCGGGGTTGGCCCGGACGTCCAGCCGCACGGCGAAGTAGGCCGAGTCATAGTAATAGGATTGATCCGGCGGCGCTTCGATGTAGAGCCCGGGGCTGAATACGACATGCGTCGCGCCGAACGACGGCGTGCCGACGTTGATGAGGTCGCTCTCCTCGTAGCTGATCGTGAGCGGCCCGGTGTCGACCGTCACGAGTGCGGCGTGTGTGCTGCCGGCGGCAGCCAGCGTGAACAGCAGTCCGAGGGTACGCAGTGCAGGTTTCATGAGGCTCCCTTGCCCGGGCGGGCATTCGACCGATTCTTCATCCGAGTGTGCCACAACCGCGCGTCGCGCACGTGACCGCGACGATTCGTCGCAGGCGACCGCACCGGCGCGCGCTCGTACGCCATGTCGGCGTAGCGCCGACGCAGCTCAGTCCGTATCGACCGCTTCGCTTCGCAATCCATGAACCACCCCTTCGTCGTCGCGAGCGCAGCGAAGCGACCCACCGGCCTGGATGCCACCGGCGGCGCGTGGATTGCTTCGTCGCTTCGCTCCTCGCAATGACCGGGGCGGTCACTGCGCCGGCCAGGGGTCGGAAAACTTTGGATTGCGGACGAAGCGCTCGTCGGTCAGGGACTTCAGGAACTCGACGAGATCGCGCACCTCCGCATCGCTGACCTGGAACCCGGCGACGAGCGGGCTGCGCAGCGGATTCGGCGCCTGCCCGCCGAAGGCCGCGCGCCCTTTTACGGCGTAGTGGCCGCGGATCACCTCCTCCAGGGTGTCGATCGATCCGTCGTGCATGTAGGGCGCGGTGAGCGCGACGTTGCGCAGGCTCGGCGTGCGGAACCTGCCCATGTCGCCCTCGCGCCCGGTGAACTCCGCAATGCCCTCGTGCCCGGCCGGATATGCGCCCCTGCCGTCCGTGTCGTACAGGCCGGTGTTGTGGAAGCCCTTCTCGGGAAACGCCAGCCGGGCATGCTGGAGATTGTCGGTGAAGTTCAGGCCGGCGTGGCAGTGGTAGCACTCCATCTTCTCACCGAAGAACAGCGCCTCGCCGCGCCGGGCGGCCGCGTTGAGCGCACCCTCCTCCCGGCCGTACTTGTAGCGGTCGTAGGGCGAGTCGAAGGACAGCAGCGTGCGCTCGAAGGCGGCAATCGCCCGAGTGACGGTCGCCAGCGAATACAGTTGCGCCGGGCCGGCGCGCGCCTGCTCGGGGAACGCCGCGGCGAACAGCTCCCGGTAGATCGGCTCGCCGCGCAGCCGCTCGAACAGCAGCGCTTCCCTACCCGCCATTCCCATCTCCACCGGGTGCTCGCCGAACAGGGGGATCAGCGACTGGGCTTCGAGGGAGTCGATCTGCGGGTTGCCCCAGGTGAGCGTAGGCAGGTAGGCGACGTTCGCCAGCGGCATGGCGTTGCGCCTGCCGGTCTGGCCCGTCACACCGGTCGCGGCGGCCTTGCCGTCGGTGAAGGCCCGCGCCTGCTCGTGGCAGGTGGCGCACGCCATCGACTGATCCGCCGACAGGCGCCTGTCGTGGAACAGGTGCCGGCCGAGTTCGACCTTGGCGGGCGTCGCCGGATTGTCGGCGGGCTCGCGCGGCGGCGGAACCCAGGCGGGAATATCCCAGCCGGGCGCACCGGCGACGAGCACCGGCGCCAGCACCATGGCGGCGCCGGCGAGCATGGCCCTCACGCCCCGCGCCCCGCGGCCCGCGGCGCGGCCTACACGATGCGACATGAGCGCCCTTACTTCATGCTGAAGAACTTCTGCGCGCCGGCCGGTGCGATGCCGTCGTAGGGCAGCCCGAGGGCATTCATCACCGCGGTGCAATCGGCGTCCTTCGGAAAGCTCATGCAGCCGGGCGACGTGTCCGGAGCGTTGCGCTCGACATCGGTACCGGCCAGCACCGCGCCGATGTCGGCGACGATCGTATTGCGGTCCGGATCGAAACCCTCGAACGTCACGGTCACGCGGTTCGGATTCCGGCACGCGGAGGGGCTCTCGGTCTGCGACCGGGCGGCGCACTGGGTGCTGCCCAGGTGCAGGGCGAAGCCCGGGGCGCTGGCGGCGTCGTGACCGCCGGCATGGCGCGCGCCCGCGTCGGCGCCATGAGCGCCGGCCATGGCATGCGCGGATTGAACCGCACTGTTCAGGTCGACCTTCAGGAACTTGTACCCGCCCTGCCAGTTCCAGAACATCGCGGTGAGGTTGAGCGGGGATGGCGCGAGGGTGGGGTCGCCGTGGTTCGACTCGAAGGGCACGCCCAGGGTGAAGCGCACGCCGGTGTACTCGCCGCGCGGAACCCGGCCGCTGACCTCGGCGTGGACCGCCGCGGTGCCGTTGCCGCACGCGCCGGCGCCGTTTTCGAGATCGACCAGCGCCACGTCCCGATACTGCCAGACGCCGTCCTGGTCCAGCGCGACCGGCACCGCCTTGCCGTCCCGGCCGATCAATTCGACGGCCGAGACGAAGAAGCGGAAGTCACCCGGTTCGATCGTGGAACCACCGCTGCCGACGCCGGAATACTGCCTGCCGCATTCGAACGCGCTGCCGTTGACCGCGCCGGCGAATCGCAGCGTCACGGGCCGATCCTCCTGCGCCGCGCCAGCCAGCGCGGCGGC
Source organism: Gammaproteobacteria bacterium (assembly GCA_050183625.1). Lineage (GTDB taxonomy): Bacteria > Pseudomonadota > Gammaproteobacteria > JADZEE01 > JADZEE01 > JBFXBD01. The sequence goes on along the minus strand of JBFXBD010000022.1, from coordinate 44,364 downwards.
CTGCATCAACAATGCGCCCGACACCAGGGACGCCACTCGGGTTGCGTGCATGAACTCCTCCTTCGAAATAGAACCGCGACCGAAAAGCCGCGGCTGCCGGCGGCGCGATGATCGCGCGACGGGACCCCCGGCACTGTTCGGCGATGCCCCCGACACCGGCACAAGATGCATCGGACAACGAAAACGGCCCGCCGTTCAGGCAGGCGCGTGCGGCATGAGCCCAAGCGCGGCGCGGATGAAACAGCTTGCGGGATTCTAACAGCGGCCGGTATTGCGGATCAGCGACGCGCCGGCCGCCGCAACGCCGCGGACTTGATCCAGGCCAGGAAACCGGCGCGGCGTCGCCGCGGATCGATCCGCCACCGCGGTTCGTGCCTGCGACGCACGGCCCGAATGGTTGCCCGCGGACGTGCGAAACAGTGGCATGCCCTACGGTCTGGCCCCCTGCCGGTCGCGCATGAACAGCACACCCGCGAGAACCGATAGCGCGAGGCTTCCCGGGGCGGAGACGGGCATCCCGGGCGACCCGCTGAGGTTGAACAGCAGGCGGGTACCGGCGTAGCGGAGGGCGCCGCCATTCGCGGCGAGATCCTCCTGCGTGGCGAGCGTGAAGAAGTCGGCTGGACTGGCGAATCCGAACGAGAGTTCCAGGCCATCGGTGATGTCCGTTCCATCGACGATCGCCGCGATCATGTCGTCCGTCAGATCGAGCCGGTGGTAGCCGATGTGACCGTATCCATCCGGACCGAGGCGCATGTCGCCCACGAAGATTCCATTGAGCGCGACCTGCACGGGCTGCTGGCCCGGACTGAATTCCTCCGCCGTCTGTATCACCAGCGCCGGTTGAGCCCAGCGCGAGAACAGGTAGTCGTCGACGATGAAGCCGGACCCGATCAATGCTTCCTCCGCGAGCAGGTTCGCCGTCGCATGGCTTCCGATATGGTCGAAGGGATTCGCCATGGAATGACGCGCGCCGTTGCCCGCGCCGGCGTTGCCCTGGGTGTTGTTCGAGCGCGTGCTCAGCGCGCCGTGCGCGAGGACCACGACCGCGAGATGTGCTTCCGGGTTCATGCTGGGCCTGAGCGCTTCGAGGGTCTTCTGCAGGTTCCCCGGGGTCGCCATGTCACCCCGGATGGCAGGCGCGGGCCCGCCGCTCGCCTTGCCGATCGTCGCGTTGTCCGCCGCGGTGGGCGGCGTCAGTTCGACGACGCTGGTGAAACCCGCCTTCGCGAAGGCTTCCCTGGCCTTTTCCGCCTCTTTCTTCGCGGATTCGCGGTCGTCCGTGCGGTAGATCACGGCGTGGTTGCTTTTCGCACCGGCCGCGAGCGGCTTCGTGCCGGGCTTGTCGGCACTCTGGCCGCTCTGCGGTTCCTGGATTCGCTCGTCACGGCCGCCTTCGTCCCACGCGGGGGGCACCTGGAGCGGTGGCTTGTTCTGCGCGCCGCGTCTGGTGTTCTCCTCGACCAGGCTCTGGCGGTAGCGCTCGTAGCGCGCCTTCTCGGCCGCCTCCTGCTCGGGGGTTTTGGGCAGGCGAGGCTCGGCGGCCTTGCCGTTGTCGAAATGCTCGTCGACGGATTTCTTCGGATCGGCGATGACCGAATCCAGGAGCGCGGGCAGGAAGCCAAAAATCTTGCCGTTGGCCCGGTCGCGCTCCACGGCCGTGGTCTGGCCCGGGCCGCAGGTCGAGATGACGTTGTGCGGCCCGGCGAGTTCGGCGCCCACGGTTTGCGTTCCTGCGCCCGAATGGCAGGTATTGAGCATCACCGTCGTCTGCTGGTAGTTGCCCTTGCCGATGGCGTTTTCGATGAGCCTGCCGAGTTCGGCGCCGCTCATCGTTCCCGCGGAGTCGTACTGCCACGTGCCGTCGTCATTGACCGTGAGCCGCGGCGTGTCGATGTCGACGTCGTCGGCCCAACCCGTCGCGGCCGCGAGCAGGGCGAAAACGAAAACGATGATGCGGGCGGCAGACGCCGAATGCGTCGATCTCGACACCCCACGCGCCGCGAGGGCGCCCGGGCGGTACGCTTTCAGTCTCATGGGCACCTCCTGCGACTGATGCCTGAGTCAGCGGTTTCGGATCGAATACAATCCCTAGGTGGGCGATGACCTCCGCGCGTAAACGTTCAATCGCGCTTCAATCGCGCGCGAGCAGCGCGCGCGGCCCACTGTACTCCGGTACCGAACACCTGGACAGGCCGCGCGCCCATGGGTAGCTGGCCCGATGAAACGGGCGCCTGGATGAGCTGCGAAACCGGGGCCGGCGGCGAATGGAAAACGCGCGGGGAACGCCTACACTTGGGTCAGGAACCGAGTAGGAGGAGATACGCCATGGTCGAGACTTCCGGCCTGATTGTCCTCGCGGTGGACGGTTCCGAAGGCGCAATCAAGGCGTCGGCATTCGCCGGGCGCGCGGCGCGCGCCACCAGCTCGCGGCTCAACGCGGTCATCGTTCACGCCAATCCACATTCGGATCTCTACGAGAACGTGGTCATGGCGCTCAGCGACAGCCCGCACAAGCCCGCGGGCATGGAAGGGCGCGCTTCGCGGACGGTGGCGGCGCCGGTCTTCGCGAAGGTTCGGGACTGCGTCGGTCCTGGCGTGACGCTGGAGACGGCGGAACTCTGGGGCCACCCGGCCGAGGAGATCTGCCGCTTCGCCGACGAGCACCGTGCGGACGTGATCATCATGGGCAGCCGCGGGCATTCCGCGTTCAAGGCCCTGCTGCTGGGCAGCGTCAGCCTGCAGGTACTGGCGCACGCGCACTGCCCGGTGACCGTCGTTCGTTGAGCGCCCCGGCGCGCCTGCGGCGCCGAGGCGAGCCGGGCGCCTTGCCCGCCTCAGGTGCCGTTGCAGCCCGCGCCGGCGCCGCGCGGGTGAGGCAGCACCGGCGGCGTCAGAACGTGAAGGTCGCCGCGAGGAAGACGTAGGTCGGATCGCCGTTTCCATTGCCGGGCGGGCGTTCCATGAGCCCACCGCCGGACACGTGCGCGATACCGGTTTCCAGATCCAGGTTGCCGGGGATGATGCTCCAGCGGATCTCCGCTTCCGCCTGCGTCCCAATGTAGCTGCCCGAATTGCCGGTGGCGTCGCGCACCCCGGCTCCGGTCCAGGCGTCCCGATCCGAAGCCAGCCAGAAGCCGCGCAGCGCGGCCATGATCTTCACGCGCGCCGAGGGTGCCAGCAGCAGGCGCAGCCCCGGGGAGCTGATGTTCGCGCGCGCGAACGCGCCGTACCCGCCGGTGGGGCCGAAGTCGAAGCGGCGGGCGCCGAACAGCGTGTCGAACTGATTGTTCTCGTCGTCGAGCGGCGAGTCGTCGCCGCTGGCGTAGTCGTACTGGACCACCAGGCGCGGCTTCCACGGGCGCTGGAAGCTGTACCCGACCTCGACGTGTTGAAAGTGGGCGCGGTGATCCAGGTCGCGGCGATCCGCGGCGCTGGCGCTCGCCCTGGACTCGCCGAACTGCAGTGCCGATTCGATCTGGAAATCGAACGCGCCGGGCACCGGGTCGCGGTACAGGCGCAGGCCGGCGGTGTACAGGCGGCGGTCGCGCGTGGCCAGCGCGTCGTCGTCGCGTTCGTCGAGCCCGAGCACGTAGAACTCGCCCCGGCTGTTCGCGGGCAGGCCCCCACGCGCATGGTGAAATCCCCAGAGCCGGACGTCGCCGGACTGGTCGTCGGCCTGCGCCTCGGCTTCCAGCAGGTTCGTGCCGGCCAGTCGTTGCACGGGCAGGACGAAGAAAAGCCGCGTCTGCGTCTGGCTGGCGCCGGTGATCGTCCAGTCCGCTCCCGTGAACGCATTGATGGTGTTTCGGTAGCGATTGCGCGCCACGAGGCGGCGGCTGCCCATGTCCATCGTGAACCGTCCGAGCCGCAGGACGCTCGTGCCGCCCGTCACCGGGGCGTCGCGCAGCGTCAATTCAAGGTACGCCTGCAGCAGGTCGATCGGGTTGACGTCGGCGGTCGACAGGGGCGTGCCGGCATCGGCGAGCGAGGCACGTGCGTCCAGTGCCTCGGCGACGATGCGCGCGGAAGGCAGATCGATCCGGGCCAGCAGGCTGGTGCGATGGACCAATACCTGGTCCCCGCCGCGCCGGCCGGCGCGGAACTGGTTGTCCAGGTTCTCCAGGCGGACGCGATACTCGCCGCCGAGCGACAGCCATGCCGGCACGCCGAGCGCCTGGCCGAGGCGCCAGGGGTCCTCGCCCGCGCGAACCGGTCCCGCGATGGCGGCCAGCAGCAACAGGGTGAACGGCCATCGAATCGGTCGCGACATGGATCCCGGCTCCGTCGTGAGGCAAGGAAGGCGCGTGGCGCAGGTCCGCGCGTGCGGACTCGCGCCTTGCGGGTCGCAGTCTAATTGGATAGGCTCCGTTATGTATATGTAAATATATCGAGGGCGTTTACATGCGGGCCCATCGTTCCTTCCTCGGCCACCTGCTCAACCTCGTCGTGATTGGCACCTGCGCCGCGGGTGCCCGCGCCGACGAGGTGCGGGTCGCGGTCGCGGCCAATTTCACCGAGGCCGCCAACGCGATCGCCGCGAAGTTCGAACAGGCCAGCGGCCACAAGGTTCTCTACAGCTTCGGTTCCACGGGGCAGTTGTACGCCCAGATCACACAAGGTGCGCCGTTTCAGGTGTTCCTCTCCGCCGACCGGCAGCGGCCGGCGGACGCAGTCGCGGCGGGACTGGCCGTGAAGGACACCCTGTTCACCTATGCCACCGGGCGGCTCGTGCTCTACAGTGCCGACTCCGGGCGGGTGAAGGGCGATACGACGCTGCGGGAGGCCGCCTTCACGCGGCTTGCGATCGCCAGCCCGACGGCGGCCCCCTACGGCGCAGCCGCGGTGGAAACCATGAAGGCACTCGGCGTACATGCGGCCATCGAACCGAAGCTGGTCCAGGGCCAGAACATCGCCCAGACCTTCCAGTTCATCGAGACCGGCAATGCGGAACTGGGGTTCGTGGCCCTGTCGCAGGTGGCCGGCCACGCGCGCGGTTCGCGCTGGGTGGTCCCGGAGACCCTGCACGCGCCGATCGCCCAGGACGCCGTGCTGCTCGCTGCCGGTGACACCGCCGCCGCGCGCGCCTTTCTCGCGTTCCTGCGCGGCGATGCGGCGCGCGCGGTGAAAGTCCAGTACGGCTACGGCCCCGGCGATTGATCCGGGTGTCGACGTCGCTGCCGGCTTCTTCGGAACTGTGGGAACCGATCCGGCTCACGCTGGAGCTGGCGTCGATCTCCACGGCCGTGCTGCTCGTCGTCTCCACGCCGCTGGCCTGGTGGCTGGCGCGGTCACGCCGGCGCTGGCGCGAGGCCGCGGCCGCCATCGTCGCCCTGCCGCTGGTACTGCCGCCCACGGTGCTGGGCTTCTACCTGCTGTTGTTCCTGGGGCCGGGCGGCCCCGGCGGCGCAATCGCCCCGCTGTGGGGCCTGCGCACGCTGGCGTTCACATTCGAAGGGCTGGTGTTCGGCTCGGTGATCTACTCGATGCCGTTCGTGGTGCAACCGATCCGCAATGCCTTCGAGGCGATCGGCGAGCGGCCGCTGGAAGTCGCCGCGACGCTGCGCGCCGGCCCCTGGGATCGGTTCTGGAGCGTTTCGCTGCCGCTCGCGCGGCCGGGCCTGGCCACCGGCGCGGTGCTGGGCTTCGCGCACACCGTGGGCGAGTTCGGCGTCGTACTGATGATCGGCGGCAACATCCCCGGCGAGACGAAGGTCCTTTCGGTGGCCATCTACGACTACGTGGAGACCGGCCAGTGGGCTGCGACGCACGCGCTGGCGGGCGGCATGGTGGCGTTCTCGTTCCTGGTGATCCTGGCCGTCATGTTGATCGAGCGGCGCGCCCGGCGGCTGCGTGCATGAGCGGAACCGGCATCGACATCGCCTGCACGGGCCGGCTGGGCGATTTCTCGCTGCGGGCCCGGTTCAGCGCGCCGATGGCGGGCGTCACCGCGCTGTTCGGTCCGTCCGGCAGCGGCAAGACCACGCTGCTGCGCTGCATCGCCGGGCTGGCGCGGCTGGCCGGGCACGTGCGCATCGGCGCGGAATCCTGGCAGGACGACGCAACCGGAACCTTCCTGCCCACGCACCGCCGTGGCGTGGGGTATGTGTTCCAGGAGCCGAGCCTGTTCCCGCACCTGAGCGTTCGCGGCAACCTGCGCTATGCCACGCGGCGCGCGTTCGGCGAGGGCGGCGGCGCGGCGCGCGAACTGGAGCGGATCGCCGCGCAGGTCGGCATCGCCCACCTGCTCGAACGCGGCACGGCGCGCCTGTCCGGCGGCGAGCGCCAGCGCGTCGCACTGGCGCGCGCGCTGCTGGGACGGCCGGCCGTGCTGCTCATGGACGAGCCGCTGTCGTCGCTCGACGCGGCCGGGCGCGAGGAACTGCTCGCGCTGCTGGTCGCGCTACGCGCGGACATGCCGGTGCCGGTGTTCTACGTCAGCCACGACGTGACCGAGGTGGCGCGCCTGGCCGACCACGTGGTGATGCTCGCCGCGGGCAGCGTGCTCGCGCAGGGGCCGGCCAGCGACGTGCTCGAACGCATGAACCTGGACTACGCCACCGGCAGCTTCGACGCCGGCGTCGTGCTCGCGGCGCGCGTGACGGGGCAGGACGAGTCATACCTGCTCACCCACCTGGACATGCACGGCCGCGCCATGGTGATCCCGCGGGTGCAGGTCCCGGTGGGAGGCGAGGTCCGGGTGCGCATCCGCGCGCGCGACGTGGCGCTGGCACTCGCACCGCCCGGCCCGGTGAGCATCCGCAACGTATTCCCCGGCACGGTGCTGCAGATCGACGCCGACCCGCGCTCGCCATTCGCCGACGTGCTCGTGGACATCGGCGGCGCGCGCCTGCGCTCCCGCATCACCCGCGAGGCCGCCGCCACGCTCGGACTCGCCCCGGGCGGCAACGTCTACGCGCTGGTCAAGGCGGCCTCGTTCGACGGCGCCCACCGTTCACCATGACGCGGGGACGGCTTTGGGCTTCCGGCTTCAAACCGCTTCCGCGACGGCCTCCGGCTTCGTCGCGTGACGGCGGTAGGCGCCCGGCGCGACGCCGGCGAACTGGCGGAACGCGCGAGTGAACGCCGGTACGGATTCGTAGCCGCAGCGCCCGGCGATGCGCTCGATGCTGTCGCCGCCGCCGCCGCGCAGCCAGCCGGCGGCCAGTTGCATGCGCCAGGCCTTGAGGTATTCCATCGGCGCGCAGCCGAACGCGGCATTGAAGCGTTCGCTCAGCACACTCTTGGACATGCCGCCGATCGCGCAGAGTTCCGCCAGTGTCCAGCCGCGCGCCGGCTCGCGGTGCAGGCGTTCGAGCAGCCCTTGCAGGCGTCGATCCGAAAACGCGCCGAGCAGGCCTTCGCCCAGCAGGCCACGTTCCACGCAGTGCCGCACCACCAGCAGGAAGCAACTGTCGATCAGGCGCTCGATCATGATCTCGCTCGCCAGGCGGCCGGAAAGCGCCTCGTCGACGATGATCTGCATCACCCGCGCGAGCTGGTCCCCTGCGTCCCGGCGCCGGATCAGGATCTCGCCCGGCAGTACGCGCCACCAGGGCGCCTGCGGTGCCTCCAGCTCGAACAGGCCGCAGGCGAAGCCGCTGGAGCCTTCAGCCATCGGCACCTTGGCCGCGCCTTCGGCGTCGAACACCAGTTCCTCGCTGCTGTAGGAGAGGTAGTGGGTCGGCGCATGCGGCATGAACAGCAGCAGGTCGCCCTCCTCCAGCGCCAGCGGGCGATCCCAGGCGCTGGAGTACCCCCAGCCCCTGCCCTTGACCAGCAGGTGGAACCAGATCGCCGTTTGCGAGTTGTGATCGACAGCCCAGCGCCCGCACACGCCGCCGATGTAGGCGACGCGCGCGCGCAGGTTGAGCCCCTGTAGCAGAGAAGTCAGTGCGTCCATGGCCAGCCCGGCGATGCCGGCTCGGCAGCCGGATACGTCGCCGGGATCGTGGAGGCAGGCGCGCGGAAGAACAAGCAAGAATTCCGGAAATCCTGAACTGTTCCGGATTTCGATCGGCTCCTACCCTGAATCCAGCCGCCACGTGATCCCCGGAGGACCCAATGAAAGGCATCGCGCGTTCGGGCGTTCTCTTGCTCGCGACAATTGCCGGCCTGGCTGCCACGCAGGCCCAGGCGGTGCTGCGCGACGACACCGGCATCGAGGCGATTGGCGTGGTCGATCTCGACGGCCGCCTGCGGCCGAGCCCGCCGCTGTCCGCCGACACGCAGACCGAGACCGAGCCGCCATACACGCGCTCGGTCGTCACGGTCGCCGACAGCGGCGCGACCTTCGAGTATTTCGCCCAGGCCGACATCGGCAACCAGACCCTGAAGGCGCTCGGGATGCTGGAGAACGCCGGCACGACCGATCTGGTCGGCGACGGGCTGGCCATCCTGCAGGTGAGCGCCCAGATCCGCGACACGCTGACACTGCACTCTGCATTGCCCGGCAAGCAGCTCGTGACGCTGGAGATGGCGATCGACGGCGAGTTGGACTTCGCGCCCGGCATTCCCCTGCTGCCGCGGGTCAATGCCTCGATGTTCTTTGGTCCGGTCGGCGGCATCCAGGGCAGCGACCTGAACACCTACAGCGTGCCGGGCGCGATCGACGACGTGCTCAGCGTCACCATCGAAGTCGAGGGTGACACGGACGTCTACCTCGACACCTTCCTCGGCTTCAGCGTGTTCTATGCCCGGCCCGGCGACGTCATCTCCGGCCGCCTGGACAATACCGCCCGGCTGACCCTGAACCTGCCGCCGGGCGTCTCCCTGGCGGGTTCCACCTCCGGGACGTTCGGCGAAATCATCGCCCCGGTGCCGTTGCCGGGTGCACTGCCGATGCTGCTGTCCGCCCTGCTGCTGCCGGTTCTCAGGCGTCGCGCAGTCCGTTGACGCGCCCGCAAGGCGGGCGCCCCGGGCTCAACGCCGGGACGCAGTGGGAGTGGAGTTGCGCAGTGCGCCGATGTAATCGGCCATGATGTTGACCGCTTCCTGGACCAGTGCGGCTTGCACCTCGCGTTCCAGGCGGCCCAGGTCCTCCTCGTCCCCGTCCGCGTCGTGATTGGGTGCGTCGCGCCCGCCGGTGCGCCAGTCGCGCAGCACCGCGTGGATCCCGTCCCGTACGGCGGCCGCCTGCGCCCGATACCCTTCCCGGCGCAGATCGATCTCGGTGCGCGCCTGCCACTGTTCGGCCATGCGTTGCAGCCGCCCCATCGCGATCAGCGCCGCGTCGGACTGCGCGCGCTCCAGATGCCGGCGGTTCAACTCCGCCACATCGACATCGACAGGACGTTCGGGCTTGAATCGGGCGCGCCTGATTGGGCTCGATGGCTGGGCAATGCGTGCTTCCCGGCGCCCGCGCGGGCCGAACGCGCCGGCCAGTTCGACATCCGGCGCGACACCCACCCGGTCGACCGGAGCGCCGGACACGCGATGGAACTCCCCGATCGTCGCGCGCAGCGTGCCGAGCCCGCGCAGCCCGCCCTGCGCGAATCGGTCCAGGTCGATGAGATTGCGGATCCCGGCGCTTCCCGCACTGGTTTCGCCGATGACGATGCCGCGCCGGTAATCCTGGACGGCGGCCGCGACCGCCTCCGCCGCACCACCGCTGCCGCGATCGATGAGCACCGCCAGAGGGCCCGCGTACGCGCGACCCTTGATCGGATCCTTCGCCACGGTGATCCTGCCGGCGGAAAACACCTGCATGATCGGCCCGCCGTCGAGGAACAGGCCCGCCACCGCATCGCCCTGCGAGCTCAAGCCGCCGCGATTGCCGCGCAGATCCAGGATGAGCCCGTCGATGTTGGCGGCACCCAGTTCGTCGATGGATCGCCTGACGTCGCGAGCCGCCCCGGAATCGCGCCCGCCGCGATCGGGAGCCTCGCCGGCGTCAGCGTAGAAGGATCTCAGGCCGATGACGCCGACCCGAATCGTGTCGCTGCCACCGCGCGCTTCGAGAACGATGTGCTGCGCCGGTTCGACCGCCGAGGCCGGCGGCTCGCGCACGAGTTCGGTTCGAATCGACATCGGAATCGAGCCGTAGGCGCGCGGACGCACCTGCAGGCGCACCCGCGTACCGACCGGCCCTTCCAGCAATTGCGCCACGTCGCGCGCACCCCATCCCACGACGTCGACCATCGGCCCGGACTCGCCTTCGCCGACCGAGACGATTGCATCGCCGGCGCGCAGCGCGTCAGCCCGATCCGCGCCGCTGCCCGGCACGACTGCCGCGACGACTACGTCGATCCCGGAACTCTCCAGGAGGACTCCGATTGCTCCGGCAGGCGCGGCGGAAGTGCCGGCCTGCCGCGTTCCCGAATAGGCCGTCTCTTCGTCGACCGTCGACAGGTACGCATTGATGAACATGGCGTGCACGTCCCGCACCGTCGCGCGCCGGACGTTGTCGCCCATCTTGCGGTAGCGGTTGCGCAGGATGTCGACAATCTCCGGGCCGGTTCGATCCTCGGCTTCGAGCGCCAGATAGTCCATCTTGACGATCCTGCGCCAGAGCACGTCGAGTTCAGTCCGGCTCTCCACCCACGGCGCGCGGTGCCGATCGGTCCGGAAGCGATCCTCGACTTCGAAATCGATCGGCGCGGCGAGCAGCGCTTCGACGAAGGCGACCCGATCATCCACACGTGCCTGGAAGGTGCGGAAGACGTCAATCGCGGGGTCGAGATCCGCGTTCACGAGCAGCTCCGGGATCGTCAGGCGAAACCACGCGAATCGCTGCAGGTCCTCGCGGACGAAAAAGCTGCGATCCGGATCCAGCATCTGCAGGTAGCGATCGTGGATCCGCATCGACAGATCAGCGCCGAACGAGTGCTTGCGGAAATGATAGTTCTCGACGAACCGGGTGATGAGAACCGTGGCGTGCCGCTGCTGCGCCGACTGCTGCCAGGACGGATCCGCGATACCTTCGGCGCCATCGGCGCACCGGCAGGCAAGCGCGACGCACAGCAGCGCGAAACATCCGCCCAGGCGCCGCAGTCGGGGCGGACCACTGGCCCGAGCGTACCGGCTCATCCCCGCGCCCTTTTCACGATCATCATGGATCTCCTGGGGACGGATCCTGCTCCCGATTCGCTCGCTCGAATCGTCGAATCGGAAACAATCGATCCATCTCCGGATCGATCAGGGGGCGGCGCAGCAGCGCTGCAGGTAGCCGATGAGGTCGGCGCGATCCTGGGCGCTGCGTACGGCCGGGCCGGGCATCCGGCTGCCGTGCAGGAATACGTCCGGGCCGGCGAGGTAGCGTTCCAGGATCGGGGACTCCCAACGCAGGGCCGCATTGCGCAGTTCATCCGAATACGGGTAGCTGCCGGTGGCCGGCCGGGCGCCGACGACGCCGGCGAGGCTTGGTCCGGCGGGTGTGCCGGCGCCCGGGGTCGTCGCGTGACACTGCGCGCACTGCTGCGCGAACAGCCGTGCGCCGCGATCGGCGTCCACCGGCTTGGGCTTCAGGTCCATCGTATCGGTCGTCGGGTTGGTCAGCTCGGGCAGCGCACGGGCAACGCGCGCGTGCGCATCGGCCGGCGGCATACCTGGACGCAGCCGCAGCAGGCGCCCGTGCTGGTTGTCCGTCAGCAGGTAGATGTAGCCGTCGGGCCCGACGCGCACGTCCCGGATGCGTTCCTTCAGATCCGCGAGCAGCGTCTCCTGCGCATCGGGCCTGCCGTCACGCAGGTGCACGAGCCGCAGGTGGCGCCCGGACAGTGCACCGACCAGGATCGCCTCCTGCCACCGCGGGTAGCGCCCGCCGCGCACGAACGCCAGCCCGGAAGGCGCGATGGACGGCACCCAGTAGGCCAGCGGCTTGTCGATCCCCGCCTGCTCGGGTGCCGTGCTGATCGTTTGCCCGTCGTACTGGATGCCATAGGTCGCGTCCGGCCAGCCGTAGTTCGCGCCCGCCCGGATCACGTTCAGCTCATCGCCGCCCTGCGGACCGTTCTCGACCTCCCACACGGCTCCGGAGACGGGATCGTGCGCGAGCCCCGTGATCACCCGGTGTCCGCGCGAGTACACCTGCGGCAGGGCTCCGTCCTGCGCGGCGAATGGATTGTCGGCCACAGCGCCACCGTCGCGATCCAGGCGCAGGATCTTGCCGTGGTCGTAGTTCAGGCGCTGCGCCAGGAACCGGCGCGTATCGTCCACGACCACGCCGACCAGCAGCGTCTTGTCCGGCAGGAACGCCAGGCGCGTGAGCCCGGAGTGCGGTGCCAGCCCGCTCGCAAGCGTCGTGCGATAGATGACCTTGCCGTCGACCAGTGCACGACCATCCCAGCGCGCGCGATAGAGCACGCCGTGCCCGCGCGTTTCGGTGCCTTCGTCGTAGGTCAGGTACACGCGCTGGTTGGTCGCGAAATCCGGATCGAGCGCGATGTCCAGCAGGCCGTTGATGCTGCCCCGGTAGGTCGCCGGAACGCCGGCCACGGGCTCCGGCACCAGCTTGCCGTCGCGCACCACGCGCAGGCCACCGAACTTCTCGGTGATCAGCATGTCCCCGTCCGGCAGCCAGGCCATCGACCAGGGCACGTTCAGCCCGGTGACGACCTCCTCGACCCAGAACGACTGCGCAGAAGCCGGGCGGCACGACAGGATGCCCAGCACCATCAGCCACGTCGCCAGGAATGGCAATCTCATGCAGTCATTTCCTCATGGGTTGGAACGCGCAAGCACGGATGTGCGCGCCGGCTCAGCGCAGGACGAACCCCTCGTAGCCGTTGGCGGCGCTTCGGTCGCAGCGCGCGATGAAGTCCACCAGCCCGCCGAGGTAGGTATTGCAGACCCGCGTGCCGGTTTCGGGATCCACGTGCACGCTGCGGTCGGTGACGCCGCGCGTCATCAGCAGCCGGTTGCCGGCCGTCTGCGCGACGTGGCGCACCCAGGCTTCCTGCGCGGTCGGATCGGCCTCGATGGTCCCGTGGCCCTTGCGGTCCATCCAGGCGATGCAGTCGCCGATCCAGTCCATCTGCTGCTCGTTGAAGGGGAACACGTTGGCGGAGAATCCGATCCCGCCCGTGCCGCAGGCCATGAACAGGTTCGGGAATCCGGTCGTCATCACGCCGAGCACGGTCTTCCAGCCCGGCTTCCAATGGTCCGTGATGCCGGCGCCGTGCTCGTTGCGGATGCCGGCGTCAATCAGCGTGCCGGTGAAGGAGCGGAAGCCGATTGCGAACACGACCAGATCCAGTTCGTGGTGGCCGCTTCGGGTCCGGATGCCGGTGGGAGTGAAGCGCTCGAACGGGCTCTCGCGCAGATCGACCAGCGAGACGTTGTCGCGATTGAACGTCTCGTAGAAGTCCTGGCAGACGCCGAGCCGGCGGTTGCCCACGCCGTGCTCGTAGGGACAGAGCTTCTCGGCCACCGCCGGATCGCGGACGATCGAGCGCACCTTGTCGTGGTGCAGTTCCGAGATGATCCGGCTGACCTCCCAGTCCGTCTGCGCGTTGTCGAACAGCCAGGACATGGGATGGCCGCCGAACTGCCACTGCTCCTCGAAGATCCGCTCGCGCTCGGCCTGGCTGTACCGGTCCGCCGGGCCGTGGCCCGGCGGCAGGTGCGTGCCGCCGTCGCTGGCGAAGACTTCCGCGCGGTACTGGTCGAACCGATCCGCGATCGCCTCGATCTCGGCCGGGTCCACCGCGCGATTCTGCGGCGGGACGACGTAGTTCGGCGTGCGCTGGAACACCGTCAGGTGCTCGGCTTCCCGGGCGAGCGGCGGGATGACCTGGACACCCGAGGCGCCGTTGCCGATGACGCCGATCCGCCGCCCCTTCAGATCCACGTGGCGTTGCGGCCAGCGCGAGGTCTGCACCCACTCGCCGCGGAACTCGTCCAGGCCCGGAAAGTCCGGGTTGCGCGGCGCCGTCAGGTTGCCCATCGCGGTCACCAGGAAGCGGCAGGTGAAGCGGTTGCCCGCGCCGGTATCGACCTGCCAGAGCCTGCGGTCGGCAAGCCATCGCGCCTCGGTCACCCGGTTGTCGAGCAGGATGTGCTTCCGGAGATCGAACTTGTCGGCGGCGTGGTTGATGTAGCGTTCCAGTTCCGGCTGCGATGAATACAGCTCCGGCCACTTCCATTCGCGATACAGCTCGCGCGAGAAGAAATAGCAGTAGTCCAGGCTCGGCACGTCGACGCGTGCACCCGGATAGCAGTTGTGGTGCCACACGCCACCCACCCCGCCGGCGCTCTCCAGTGCGAGCACGGAGAGCCCCTGCCGGCTGAAGCGGTGCACCGCGTAGACTCCACCGGCGCCCGCGCCGATGACGATGACGTCGTACTGACTTGCCGCAACCATCTCTGCCTCCGAGTGCCTCGAGCTGCGCGTGGACCCGCGCCCATCCCGCCTGCGCGTTCGCGCCTGGCTCCTTGTCGCGTTCAGCCCGGCGCGTGGTTGGTCAGCAGCAGGCTCGCGGCGCTCCAGAACGGCCCGCCGATCGCATGGCAATAGGAGATGCGCACGCCGGGCACCTGGTGCGCCGCTTCGCCGCGCAGTTGCCGTATTGCCTCCTGCATGAGGAACATCCCGTACGCGCCGGTGTGAGTATACGAGAGACCGCCGCCGTTGGTGTTCAGCGGCAAGCGCCCACCGGGCGAGGTGTGCCCCTCGGCGACGAAGGCGCCCGCCTCGCCCCGGCCGACGAACCCGGCATCCTCCAGCGCGAACAGCGGCAGGTGCGCGAAAGCGTCGTAGACCATCATGTGGTCGACCTCGCCACGGGCGATACCGGCTTCCGCGAATGCCGCGCGCGCGGCCAGGCGGAACGCCGCCGAGGAGGTGAGATCTTCCATCTGGCTGATGAGATGGGTCTCCACGCCCTCGCCCGAGCCCAGCAGGTACACGGGCGGTCGCGGCAGATCGGCGGCGCGCTCCGGGGTGGTGATCACCAGCGCGCCGCCGCCGTCGGTCTGCAGGCAGCAATGCAGCAGGTGGAACGGATAGCACACCGGCCGACTGGCGAAGACGTCGTCGATGCTGATGAGGTCGCGGTACATCGCCCGCGGCACGCGCTGGGCCCAGCGCCGCTGGGCGACCGGCACCGATGCCAGTTGCTCGAGCGTGGTTCCCGTGTCGGCAAGGTAGCGCATCACGCCCAGCCCCATCGTCGTGGTCGGGCCGACGATGCCGTAGGGCGTCTCGAACTGATCGTCCAGCGGCGTCATGCGCCAGGCCTGCGCGGCGGTCACGTCGCTCAGCCTGCCGCCCGGCTCGCCGAATCGGCTGCGCCCGCTCGAGCCCATCGACACCAGCACCGTCGTGCACAGGCCGGCGGCGATCGCCGCGGCCGCGTGGCGCACGTGCAGCAGGTACGAACCGCCGCCGAGTTGGGTATTGTCCGCCCACGCCGGCACGATGCCGAAGTACTTCGCCAGCACGGCGGGTTGATCGCCTGCGATCCCGTCGATGTCCGAGGGACGCAGCGCACAGTCGGCGAGTGCGCCGGAAACGGCATCCAGCGCCAGTTGAAAGCTCGTCTGGTCGGGAACGACGCCCAGGCACGTGGACTCGGCCGCGCCGACGATCGCCGCACGGTAGCGCAGCGTCATGCGCGCGGCTCCCGCACCGGGCGCCACTGCGGCAGGCTGATGCGTTCGTCGAGATCCTCGAACGTCACCTCGACCGGCATGTCGACCCGCACCCGGGCCGGCGTGGGCTCGATGCCGAGCAGGTTGCCCATCATCCTGGGTCCTTCGTCCAGTTCCACGAGGGCGATGACGTAGGGGCCGTTCATCCACGGCGGCGGGCGTTGATTGATCACGAAGCTGTAGATCCGGCCGCGCCCGCCGGATCGGAACCACTCGACCCGCGCGCTCGCGCAGGCCGGACAATGAAAGCGCGGATAGAAGAACGGCCGCGCGCAATCCAGGCAGCGCTGCAGCCACAACTCGTGCGCACGGCAATGCTCCCAGAACGGGGCGGACTCCGGGGTGGGCGTAGGGATGGGACGGTTCGCTCGCATCGTCATCGTCAGACCCGGGCCGGATGGACCGGCGCACCGGCGACGTCGACGCGCAGGCGGAAGATCGAACCCCGCCGGTCCGGCACCTGCAGGTTGTCCGCGGACACGACGATCAGGTCGCGCCGGTCGGTGCCGGCGAAGCACAGGCTGGTCGGGTAGCGCGCGGGCACTTCGATGCGCCGATCCAGGACGCCCTCGGGCGTGTACCGGTGCACGCAGCCCGCGCCGGCCACCGCCACCCAGATGCAGCCCGCATCGTCGAAGGCGAGACCGTCGGGATGGCCTTCGACCGCAATCTCGCGCCGATCCGACGCGTGCCCCCGGGCGTCGAGCGCGTGCACGAGCAACGCCTGCCGGCGGGTATCGGCGTGAGCGATGAGCCGCTCGTCCGGCGACAGCGCGATGCCGTTGGCGTGGATGACGTCGCCGTACACCACCCGCGCCAGATCCGGCCCGGCGATGCACCAGCACTCCCCCGGGACGGGCGTCGCATGCTCGTCGAAGACCGTGAACCGCAACGCACCGGCGTAGATCCGCCCGGCGCGATCGGTGCAGAGGTCGTTCCAGCCCGGGAGATCGGCGATGGCGAACACGACCCGCGTCCGGCCGTCGCGCACGTGCACGATGTCGCGCCCGGACAGGATCAGGCCGCCATCGGCATGCAGCGCGAGGCCGCCGATGCCGCGTCGCTTGGGAACGACCGTCTGCACGCCGCCGGCGGGATCCAGGCGGTACACCCTGCCCTGGACCACATCGCTGAAGAACAGGTTGCCCCCGGCATCGACCGTGGGCCCCTCGACCAGCCCGTAGCCCCAGGCCAGGGTTTCGAATGGCGCTTGCACCGACGCCACCGCTCAGGCGCCGAAGACGACTTCGGCGCTGCGCAGGCCGGCGATCTCGGCGGGCGAATAGCCGAACTCGGCGAGGATCGCGTCGGTGTGCTGGCCGATGCGGCTGCCGGCCTCGATCCGGGGCGGCGTCTCCGAGAACGTCGCCGGCGGCCCGGTGCGGCTGATGCGGCCGAAGATCGGATGCTCGACATCGACGATGAATCCTGTCTCGCGCAGCACGGGATCGTTGTAGCTGAACTCGGACATGCCGGCCATGCCGGACATGTTCTCCGGGTCGCTCACCATGAACACCTTCACGCAGGCCACGCCGGCGGGCGTGCACAGCGCCTCCCACTGCGCGGCCGGGCGCTGCGCGAATACGGCGGCGAGCGCGTCGGCAAGCGCCGCATCGTGTTCGCCGCGCAGGGCGGCGGTCGCGAAGCGCTGATCGCGGCCGAGATCGCCTGGAAGCGCTTGAATCAGGCGCGCCCACTCGCCCTGGGTCATGACCGCCAGGAACACCCAGTCCGCCGCCGCCTGGTAGACCCGGTACAGCGCGTTGAATCCCAGTTGATCCGCATCCGGCACCCGCACCGGCGGCTTGCCGGCATAGTCGACGAAACTGTCCGAATAACCGAAGGCGTTCGCACCGATCATGCTGCGCGTGGCGAACTGGCCCCGGCCGGTGCGTTGCTGGTGCAGCAGCGCCAGCGTCAGGCCGGTGCACAGCGACAGCGCGGCGAAGGCATCGCCCGGGGTCAGGCTGCGCAGCCGCGGCAGGATCACCGCCTGGAGTTCCGGGATCGACATGCCCTGGGTCAGCGCCGGATCGAGCCAGTAGCCGCTGTGGCGATGATGCCCGCCCGCGAGCGCCATCGCCTCGCTGGCATAGATCGGCCGGTACGCGTAGTCGCCGCTGACGCCGTAGCCGGAGCCGTGGAAATACACGAGCCGCGGATTGAGCCGGGCGAGCGTGTCGCGGCCGAGGTTCAGCCGCTCGGCGACGCCGGGGCGGAAGCCGCAGACGAATGCGTCCGCCTTTTCGACGATCCTGTGAATGACGGCCTGCCCCTGCGGCGTGGACAGGTCTATCGCCAGGCTTTCCTTGCCCTCCATGGTCTTGCAGCCCGTGTACTCCGGCGGCCCGTAGCTCCAGCGCATCGGATCGCCGTTCTTCGGCTCGATCTTGATCACCCGCGCACCGAGCGCGGTGGCCATCGACAGACCGTAGGGCATCGCATAGAAATACCCGAACTCGACGATCGTGACGCCTTCCAGCGGATGGCGCGGCGCCGCGGCACCGGAAGGCTTCGGCGCCGCGCGCGCGGGCAACGCGCCGTGCTCGCCCAGCGCAGGCGCGGACCGCTCCAGGCGCGCGGGCGTTTCATCGAAGAACGCGACCGGGCCGACCTGGCGCACCGGCCCGCGCTTCGGATCATCCAGGGTGACGACCTCGCCGTTGTGGATGAACTGCGGGTGATCGAGCCCGTCCACGTCGCTGCCGATCAGTTCGAACGAGATGTCCGCCTCGCGCAGCAGGGCTTCGCGCCAGTGGCTCCAGGGCTGTTCGCGAAAGCGCTCCCAGAGCAGGTCCTCCCAGTCCTGCGCGTCCTGCGCGCTGCCGAAGTAGGGCGCATCCTTGAAGCGCGGGTCGCTGATCGTGTGCGCCAGGCCGGCCGCGCGCACCAGCGCCTGCGCCTGGTGCGGCAGCATCATGGTGGTCTGGATCCAGCGCCCGTCGCCAGTGCAGACGATCATCATGATGCGCGTGGCGACGATGCCGCCCTCGCGCGGCGAGCGCGCCGTGCGCACCTTTTCCAACAGTTCCGGCCGCGCGTGCAGTTGCCATTCCATCAGGCCGTAGTAGTTGATCGGGGTCACGCCCTGCACCATCGCCGCTTCCACGCGCTGCCCGCGCCCGGTGATCCCGCGCACCCGCAGCGCGGCGGCGATGCCGCAGACCGCCATGTGTGCCGCGCCCACGCTCGCGAACAGGCCGCCGGTGAACATCGGCGTGGGCGCAATGCCGAAGTTGCCCAGTGAGAACACGCCCGCCTTCGCGGCCACGATGCCCTCGTACGCCCTCAGGTGCGCGTACGGGCCGGTCGATCCGAATCCCTTCACCGAGCAGTACACCAGGCCGGGGTTCGCGCCGCGCAAGGCCTCGTAGTCCAGCCCCCAGGCCTGCGCCCGGCCGGCGCCGAATGCCTCTATGACGACGTCCGCCGCGGCGATGATCTCGCGCACCTCGCGCCGGCCGGCGTCGGTGCGCAGGTCGGCGATGACGCTCTCCTTGCCGCGGTTCCAGACCAGGAACGCGGAGGGATCCGCGGCGCGCAGCCGATCGCCCTGCGGCGGCTCGATTTTCAGCACGCGCGCGCCGTTGTCCGCGAGCATCATCCCCGCGATCGAGCCCGGGGCGGAGCCCGCGCCCAGTTCGACGACGGTCAGGCCGCTGCATATCGGTTCGGACATCTGCACGCTCCTCATCTGCCCGGCACGCAGCCCGGCGCATGGTTGCCCTGTGCGGCGATCATCCCGCACCGCCGAAGAAACACCGGGACGGCCGGTGCGCGCGTGGTCGCGCCGGCGAAGCTACGCGCCGGTCGACTCGAACCGCGCGATGCCGCATATTCGCGCAACGGCACGCGTCCGCGCCAGTGACCACGGAGGATACCCGATGACCGATCCCCTTGCCGGCCTGGTCGCCATCGTCACCGGCGCGGGCAGCGGCCTGGGCGCAGCGACCGCGCAGGTGCTCGCGCGCCGCGGCGTGCGGGTGATGATCGACGGCCGGCGCGAGGCGCGCCTGGCCGAGACGGTGGCCGCCGTGCGGGCAACGGGCGGTGACATCCACGCGCTTGCCGGCGACGTTTCCCAGGCCGCGCACGTCGAGGCGCTGGTCGCCGCCACCGTCGAGCGCTACGGCGGCATCGACATCGTGGTCAACAACGCCGCCCTGCGGTCGCGCTACCTGCCCGTTCACGAAATCGCGCCGGAACTGTTCTCGCAGTACCTTGCGGTGAACCTGCTCGGCCCGTTCATGCTCATGCGGGCGGCGATCCCGCACCTGCTGGCACGCGGCGGCGGCTCGGTGATCAACGTGGGCTCGACGACCTCCACCACCGGGCTGAAGTACACGGCGGCCTACTCGGCGTCCAAGGGCGGCCTGCTGATGCTCACCCGGACCGCCGCGCTCGACTACGCCGACCGCGGCATCCGCATCAACTGCATCTGCCCCGCCGGAATGACCCCGACCGACACGCCCGACTGGACGCCGCTGGAACGCGAGCGTGTGCTGGAGGCGGTCGGCTGGGGCAGCCCCATGGGCGCGCCCGCGACCACGCTGCAGGTCGCCGAACTCATCGCCTTCCTGGCCAACCCCGCGTCGGGGCCGATCACCGGGGCCTGCATTCCGATCGACGGCGGGTGGACGGCGCGTTGATCGGGCACCGCGCATCGACGGTTGTAGCCATCCATTCGACACAGCAGGTGCAACTGATGTGCTCGCCGGCATGACCGCGCCCGGGCACCGCGAGAATGGCGTCGCTTCCGTCGCCGTCGTCGGCGGCGGGCCTGCCGGCCTGATGGCGGCCGAAGTCGCGTCCGCGGCGAGCGTACCGGTCGCGCTCTACGACGCCATGGCCTCGTGCGGGCGCAAGTTCCTGCTCGCGGGCAAGGGCGGGCTGAACCTCACCCACGAGGACACCGGATCCACGCTGCTCGCGCGCTACGGCGCCGTGCCGCCGGCGGCGCTGCGGGGCGCGATCGAGGCGTTCGACAGCCGGGCCGTGCGCGCCTGGGCCGCGGGCCTGGGCATCGACACCTTCATCGGCTCCTCCGGGCGCGTGTTTCCGGCCGGGATGAAGGCGGCACCGCTGCTGCGCCGATGGCTGGAACGGCTGCGGCGCGCGGGCGTCGTCTTCCACCCGCGCCACCGCTGGGCCGGGTGGCAGGACGAGGCGCTCGTCTTCGACACACCCGGCGGCCGCATCGCCGTGGCGCCGCGCGCCACCGTGCTCGCGCTCGGCGGCGCAAGCTGGCCGCGGCTCGGCTCGGATGGCGGCTGGGTGCCGATCCTCGAAGCGGCTTGCGTGGCGGTGACACCGCTCGCGCCCGCGAACTGCGGCTTCGAGTGCGCGGTCAGCGAGCACCTGCGCGAACGCCACGCGGGATCGATCGCCAAGAACGTGGTGCTCTCGTGTACGACGGCGGACGGCCGCACGCACGGCGCGCCGGGCGATCTCGTCATCACGCGCTACGGCTTCGAGGGCGGGTGCGTGTATGCGCTGTCGCGCCACCTGCGCGAATCGATCCTCCGCGACGGCGTCGCAACCTTGCGCATCGACCTTGCACCCGGGCGCTCCGAACAGGCGCTGCGCGAGGCGCTGGCGCGTCCGCGCGGCAAACGCAGCTTTCCGGATCACCTGCGGCGCGCGACAGGCCTGGACGGCGTGCGCGCCGCCCTGCTCCACGAGACGCTGCGGGATGCACCGCGCGACGATCCCGCGGCGCTCGCCGCCGCCATCAAGTCCGCCACCTTTGCGCTCACCGCGCCTCGCCCCGTCGAGGAAGCGATCAGCACGGCCGGCGGCATCGCCTTCGCCGACGTCGACGAGAATCTGATGCTGCGCGCGAAGCCGGGCGTCTTCGTCGCCGGCGAGATGCTCGACTGGGAAGCGCCAACCGGCGGCTACCTGCTCACGGCGTGCCTGGCGACCGGGGCACGGGCCGGCGCCGCGGCCGCACTGCGCTGCCGGACATTCGAGACCGGCTGATCAGGCAATGCCGGATGCGCGGCCGGACTACGGCAACGGCGGATGGACGTACGACGCCTGCAGCCCGAGCGGCAGCCCCAGCGACCAGAACGCGATGAGCCAGATCGACCACGCGGCGAGGAACGCGATCGAGTACGGCAGCATCAGCGCGACGACGGTGCCGATGCCCGTGGAGCGCACGTAGCGCCGGCAGTACACCACGATCAGCGGGAAGTACGGCAGCAGCGGGGTGATGATGTTCGTGCTGGAATCCCCGACGCGGTAGGCCGCCTGCGTCAGGTCGGGGGAGATCCCCAGTTGCATCAGCATCGGCACGAACACCGGCGCGAGCAGCGCCCACTTCGCCGAGGCCGAGCCGATCAGCAGGTTGATGCCCGCGGTCAGCAGCACGATGCCGATCAGCGTGGCCTGCATCGGCATCCCGGCATCGCGCAGCGCCGCCGCGCCCTTGATCGCCACCAGCGCACCCAGGTTCGACTGGCCGAAGGCGGCGATGAACTGCGCGGCGAAGAACGCCATCACCAGGTAATAGCCCATGCCGCCCATGGCCTTGGACATGCCGGCGATCACGTCGCGATGGGAGGCCATCGTGCCGGCCGCGCGGCCGTAGACGATCCCCGGGATCACGAACAGGACGAAGATCAGCGCGACGATGGAGCGCATCAGCGGCGCATCGGCGGCCGTCAGCATACCGGCCGCGTTGCGCCACGCCGAGTGCGCCGGCAGCACCGAGAGCGCGAGCAGCCCGCAACCGGCCAGCAGCGCCAGCGTCGCCGCCATGAGCGCGCGCCGCTGGCGCGGGTCGATCGTCTCGGGCGGCGGCAGGTCGGCGCCGTCGGTGTCGACCGGATTGGCCGCGAGCCGCGGCTCGATCACCCGTTCGGTGACGAGCCAGCCCACGGCGACGATCAGCACCGACGAAGACAGGGTGAAGAACCAGTTGTTCAGCGGGTTCACGCTCAGGGATGGATCGACGATCCGTGCCGCGGCCTCGGTGAGGCCGGACAGCATCGGATCCAGCGACGAGGGCACCACGTTGGCGCTGAAGCCGCCGGAGACCCCGGCGAAGGCCGCGGCGATCCCGGCGAGCGGATGGCGGCCGGCGGCATGGAACGCCAGCCCGCCCAGCGGGATGACCAGCACGTAGCCGGCGTCGACCGCGACATGGCTGACGATCCCGACTGCAATCACCGCCGGCGTCAGCAGGTGGCGGCTGGTGATCGACAGCAGCGCGCGCAGCGCTGCGGCGATGTAGCCCGAATGCTCGGCCACGCCGATGCCCAGCATCGCCACCAGCACCACCCCGAGCGGCGGGAACTCCACGAAGTTGCGCACCATGCCGGCCATGAAGGCCGTGAGACTGTCGGGCGCGAGCAGGTTGTGGATGACCAGCGGCTGCCCGGTGCGCGGATCGAGCTCCGCGAACGTCGCCGCCGACAATCCCGCCGACAACAGCGCCACGGCGCCGAGCAGCAGCAGGAACAGCATTGCGGGATCGGGAAGCCGGTTGCCGGCCCGCTCGATGGCGTCCAGCAGGCGTACGAGGCGGCGGGCGTTTGCGTCGGCGGGCATGCGGGATAGGTTCCGGTTGCGAAATGGACGGGAACACAGTACATGGGCCGCGGTCCAGGGAGAACAGCGATGCGGCGGGCGGCGTGACGGCCGCGCCGGCGCGCCAACTCCACCGCAAGCCGGCCCGGCATTGCGCAGGCGCACGAGGAAAGGTCAAATGCAGGCTCGACCATGGATCCGTTGACCCAGGGCGCCCTCGGCGCCGCCGCCGCCCACGTCGCATTCGGCCGCCGCCTGCCGCGGCGCGCCTGGCTCATCGGTGCGCTGGCCGGCATGCTCGCCGACGCGGACGTGCTCATCCGCAGCACCGCGGACCCGCTGCTCGCCATCGAATACCACCGCCACTTCACCCACGCCCTGGCGTTCATACCGATCGGCGGCGCGCTCGCGGCCCTGCCCTGGCTCGCCCTGCCTGCCATGCGCCGTGCCTGGCCGGCCGTGCTGGGCGCGGCGCTCGTGGGCTATGCGACCCACGGTCTGCTGGACGCCTGCACGACCTACGGCACGCGGCTGCTGTGGCCGTTCTCCTCGCTGCGGGTGGCGTGGAGCAATGTCTCCGTCATCGATCCGGTGGTCACGCTGGCGCTGATCGCCGGGCTGGTGATCGCCCTGCGCCGCGGTACGCGGCGCCCGGCGGCGGCGGCGCTCTGCCTGGTGATCGCGTACCTGGGCGTCGGCGCGCTGCAACGGGAGCGGGCGCTCGCCGCGGTGGAGCGCGTCGCGCACGCACATGGGCACGTGCCCGTGCGGATGGACGCATTCCCCACCCTGGGCAACCAGCTCGTCTGGCGCTGCCTGTACGACTCCGGCGGCACGCTGCACGCGCTGCGCGTGCGCGTGCCGTGGTTCGGGCCGGCACGATGGCAGCCCGGGGACAGCGCCGTGCGCGTGGATCTCGACGACCTGCCCGCGCCGGCGCGCGCCGACGCGCGCGTGGTGCGCGATTTCGAGCGCTTCAGCCACTTCTCGGCCGGCTGGACCGCGCGCCCGGCGGCCGATCCGGGCGTCATCGGCGACATGCGCTATTCGCTGCGCACCGAAACGTTCGAACCGGTCTGGGGCGTACGCTTCAATCCCGGCGCACCGCAACCCACGCAGTGGGTGAACCGCAACCGCGATCGCCGGATCGGTGCGCGCGATGCCTGGGCCGAGCTGCGCGGCGCCGCGGCGCGCTATCGCGGCCTGCCGGCGATGCCGCCCGCCGCGTCCGCGCACGCGGCGCCTTCGGTACATTGAGCGCTACACGCCGGGCGCCTTCGCCGCGGCCCGGATCCCGCGGCGGCCGGGCCGTCACGCATCGGCGAAATAACGTGCCATGTCGGCCGGCTGGGTGACCAGCATGATGGTCTTTTCGAGCGCCGCCGGCCGGTGCGCGTGCGCGTCGACCTGGTAGATGGTATCGGTCACCACGGCCGCGAACGCGTCGTAGTGCGGATAGCGGGCG
The DNA here is from genome assembly GCA_050183625.1 of Gammaproteobacteria bacterium. Lineage (GTDB taxonomy): Bacteria > Pseudomonadota > Gammaproteobacteria > JADZEE01 > JADZEE01 > JBFXBD01. The sequence goes on along the minus strand of JBFXBD010000022.1, from coordinate 19,775 downwards.
ATGATGACGAAGTCCCAGTCCTCCCCGCCGCCGACGTCTCCCGCCGCCGCGCCGGCATACAGGATCTCCGTGCCTGCGTAGGCGCAACGGCTGGCCTCGTGCATGTAGCGCAGGTACGCGGCACGGCCGTCGCCGGGCTTGAACTTGAGCAGGTTGACGATCACCACCGGCCCCGGCGCCAGCCGGGCGCGCAGCGCGTCGATTTCCTCCCGGGTCGGCGTCAGCTTGATCATCGCGTTCGTCTCCGTGCTTGCCTGTACGTCATCCGGCCTGCGTTGCCCCATCGTCGTCGCGAGCACGGCGCACGCGAAGCGACCCTTGCGGCGCCGGATTTTTCCAGGCCGCATGGATTGCTTCGCTGCGCTATCCATGACCCGCACCCGTCATTGCGAGGAGCGAAGCGACGAAGCAATCCACGCGCTGCCGGCGGCATCGAGGCCGCGTGGGTCGCTTCGCGTGCGCTCGCGACGACGAAGGCGCGGTTCATGGCGTCAATCCGCCATAGCCCGGCCCGGTGCGGCCCCGCGACGACGAAGGCGCGGGTCATGCGATGCGGAAGGCACTGCCGTCGCGCTGCACCCGCACCGCGTGCGGCGCCATGAAGTGCGCGGCGGCGAGCCACAGGCCTTCGTCCGCGCAGCGGCCCAGGATCCGGCGCCGCGACTGCCGGGCCTGCACCGGATCGAAGCTGCCGGAGGTGTTCCAGTCCGGGTAGTGCACCTGGATCGGGTGGTGCAGCGCGTCCCCCGCGAAGACCGCGCCGGTGCCCCCGGATCGCAGCGTGCCGAACAGGTGGCCGGCCGTGTGCCCAGGGCTCGCCTCGACGGTCAGGCACGCCGCGATTTCCACCGGCGCATCGTCGACCAGTTGCGCGAGCCCGGCCTCCACGACCGGGCGCACGCTGTCCGCGAACACGCCGACGTTCACCTCCAGGGAGGTGTCCATCCCGGGGACGTAAGTGTCGTGCGCCTGCCAGTAGTCGTGCTCGCGGCGCGAGAACAGGTAGCGCGCGTTGGGAAAGGTCGGCACCCAGCGGCCGTCCACCAGGCGCGTGTTCCAGCCGCAGTGGTCCACGTGCAGGTGGGTGCAGAACACGAAGTCGATCTCGCCGGGCGCCGCGCCGGCGGCCTGCAGGCGCTCCAGGTACGGCGTATCGAGCATGTCGTAGAACCCGAATACCCGGCGCGGCTTGAAGTTGCCCACGCACGGGTCGACGAGGATCCGATGCCGCCCGGTGTCGAGCAGCCAGCTATGCGTGGACATCCGGAATGCCTGTTGCGCGCGGTCGTAGAACGCGGGCTGCGCCCACGCTTCCTCGCGCGCCAGGACGACCGGGTCGGCGACCTCCACCAGCATGGCGGCGGGGAACTGCTGACATTCGATTTCCACGATGGGCGTGGCGGTGATCTGGCCGATCCTCATGCGTTGCTCCTGCGTCGCCTCTGGCCGCGGCTTGGTCTGCGCACGCTCAGCCCGCCACGCCGCGCCACGGATGCACGACCGCGCCCGGCGCGGGCATGTGCTCGAAGGCAACGAGACGGCCGGGAAAGCCGGTGGTGACGAACAGGGTGCGCATGTCGGGGCCACCGAAGCAGCAGTTGGTCACCCAGCCCAGCGGCTCACGCCCGAACTGTGGGGCGGGATCGAACGGCACTTCGAGAAAATCCACCGCGCGGCCGTCCTCGACCACGCGCACGCCGTGCAGGCCGGGCAGGCAGACGTAGAACCGGCCGTCGCGATCGCGGCAGAAGCCGTCGCCGGGCGAACCCAGCCGTTCGATCACCCACTCGCGCGGCCGGCCGGGGACCGCGAGCGACAGGCCCTCGTCCTCGATCAGGATCACCTGCCCGGATCCGTCCAGGCCGATGCCGTTGCAGTAGGCGAAATCCTGCGCGAAGAGCTGCGGCTGCGCGCCGGGGCGCAGCGACCAGATCCGCCCGCCACGGTCGCCGGGCTCGTGCGGATAGCGCTGCGGATCAGTGAAGTACAGCGTGCCGGCCGCATCGACCACCAGATCGTTCGGCGAGTTGAAGCCGCCGGCGACCAGATACGTGACGGCGCCGCCTGCAGTCACGGATTGCAGGCCCGGTTCGACGCGATCCGGCGCGGCGATCTGCAGCCCGAACATGCGGAAGTCGAAGCCGCCGTTCTGGGTGACGATGAACCCGCCGCCGGCTGCCGGCGTGGCGCCGTTCGGCCCGCCGCCGGTGCGCGCCAGCAGCACCTTGCGGCCCTCGGCGGGCCACACGCGGTACAGCACGCCCTGGTCGACGCTGGTGACCACGACCGTACCGTCGTCGCACCACACCGGGCCTTCGCCCGCCCCGAGTCCGTCGACGATCTGCTCCGGCTTGTTCATGCGCCCTCCGGCGAGTTGACGGCGGCGATCTGCGCCGCCAGGAAGCCTTCGGGATCCGCGGCCCGCGCGGCGATGATCGCCCGGATCTGCGGATCGGTCGGCAGGAAGAAGACGTTCCTGCGGATGGCATCCACCACCATCACACCCACTTCATCAGGCTCGAGCATCCGGAACTGCGGCCCGGGGCCGCGCAGCGGCAGCTCCGCCGTGCCCCAGCGCTTTACCGTGCGACCGATCTGGGTGCGCACCGGGCCTGGCAGCAGGCAGGTCACGCCGATGCCGCGCGGCCGCAGGTACAGCGACAGCCCCTCCGAGAGCGCGATCACGGCGGCCTTGCTCGCCATGTACGGCAGCCGATCGTAGGCGTAGGGGAACAGCGCCGCGAACGAGGCCGTGTTGACGATGTGGCCCTCGCCGCGCGCGAGCAGATCGGGCAGGAAGGTGTTGTTGGCGCGCACGATCGACAGGAAGTTGATGTCGAGGATGCGCTGCCACTCGGCGGCCGGGATGTCCTGCGGCAGGCCGGAGGCGATAACGCCGACGTTGTTCATCACGATGTCGACGCGCCCGAACGCGGCGAGCGTGGCTTCGCGCAGCGCCGGAAACGCGGCATCGTCGCGCACGTCGCAGCGGAACGCCCGGGCCTGCCCGCCGATCGCAGCGACCGCGCCGACCGCTTCGTCCAGCGCGGCGGCATCCATGTCGGCCAGCACCAGCCGCACGCCCTCGCGGGCCATGGCAAGCGCGGTGCCGCGGCCGATGCCGTTGGCACCTCCGGTGATGACGGCAACCCGCCCCGCGATCTCGTGCATGAGCAACCTCCTCCGGTTCGGCGCAAAAATCGCCGCGTGCGTGATTGTAGATCGCGCACGGCAGCCGATGCGCCCGTCCTGGCGCGGGTTCCCGGGAGCGGCCGGCTCAGAACTCTCGTCGATCGGCCGGCCCGGCGAGCGCGGGGAGTTTCGACAGGAAGCCATGGCTGGCCCGGGCCGAATGCAACGGCGAGACCCGGAACGGCGGCTCCTGCTCGTAGTAGAAGTGCGTCACTCCGGCGCCCCGGGCGCGTGCAAGCAGGCGATGCCAGTCCACGATCCCCGCACCCGGCTCGGTCCAGTTGCATTGGAAACGCACCGTGTTCGGCATCGCAGCGGCGGCGATGTCCTTGATGTGCATGAGACGGAAGCGCGCCGGATGGCGTGCGAGATAATCGAACGGATCGCGCCCGGCAGCGACGAGGTAGCCGACGTCCATTTCCAGGGCGACGAGCGCCGGATCGGTGGCTTCGAGCAGCAGGTCGTAGCCGCAGGTCGAGCCGACCGGCGCGAAGTCCAGGTTGGAGTTGTGATACGCCAGCGCCAGTCCTGCGCGCGCCAGCCTCGCACCAGCGGCGTTCAATGCATCGGCATTGCGTTTCCAGTCATCGGCCGTCATGCATTGCGATGCGCGTTCCAGCAACGCGACGATTTGCGCATCGCCGGCCGGATCCGACCACAGCCGATCGGGCACGCGGAACATCATCGCCACGACGTATTCGAGTTCGAGCCGGTGTGCATCGGCGACGATTCGATCGAGATCCCGATCCAGCCCGAGCTGGCCCGGCAGCCAGGTGCGCGGCGGGTACTTGACGCTCGGGCAGCGCAACCCGGCCGCCGCGAACAGCCGCTTCAGGTCGCCGGGCGCGTGCCCGGCGTAGCCGATGAGTTCGACCTCCCGATAGCCGATGGCGAAGACGTCGTGCAGACATCCTTCCATGTCCGCGGCCACGCGCTCGCCGAGCGTGAAGATCTGGATGCCGACTGGCCGGCTGGTGCCATCGAAGAAGGTGTCGACATTGCCTGCGTCCGTCATCGGCTGAGTATAGGCGACCGGGGCGGACAAGGACCGCACCTACGCAACGGCACCTGCCCGGTCGAGGACGGCACTGCCTGCACGGCAATCAATGGCACAGGGCTGTGCGATACTTCCACGCATGAGTCCACGACTGGACGGCAAGGTCGCACTGGTGACCGGCTCCACCGCCGGTTGCGGCCGCGCGACCGCCATCCGCTTCGCCCGCGAGGGCGCGCGGGTCGTCGTCACCGGCCGCAACGTCACGGCGGGCGCCGAGGTGGTCGCGGCCATCCGTGCGGACGGCGGCCAGGCGGATTTCTTCCGCGCCGATCTCGGCGTCGAGGACGAGGTGCGGCGGCTGGTCGACCATGCGGTGGCGACCTGCGGCCGGCTCGACGTGCTGGTGAACAACGCCAGCCCGACCGAATTCCAGCGCGGCGCGGCGCGCCGCGACGGCGCCGTCACCGATCTGACCACGCAGCAGATGATGGACCTGTGGAACCCGGCGCTGTTCGGCTACTTCTGGGCCTGCCGCTTCGGCATCGCGGCGATGAAGGCCACCGGCGGCGGTGCGGTGGTGAACGTCTCCTCCGGCGTCTCCATCCAGGGCGTGAGCGGCGCGGATGCCTACACCGCCGTCAAGGGCGCGATCAATGCGACTACGCGCTCGATGGCGGTGGAGTACGCGCCGTTCGGCATCCGCGTGAACGCCATCATCGTCGGGCTCATCCTCACCTCCGACGATGCGCGCCGCTGGGTGGACGACCCGCACATGGGCCCGCAATTGCGCGCGCGCCACCTCACGCGCTGGGGGCAACCCGAAGACATCGCCAACGCTGCGCTTTTCCTGGCCTCGGACGAGGCGGCGTTCATCACCGGCTCGCTGCTCTACGCCGACGGCGGCGTCTCGATCAACGGCGGCTTCCCCTCGGCGATGGCGCATCCGCGCGGCGCGCCGGAATGAATGGCGAACCGCCAGCTTGCTGGAATGGCAGATGTCGCACGGACGGCGCTCGCGACCGATACCGAACCGGTACTGGCAATCGCCCGCGCAGTGCTGAATGACCGATGAATGTACATGACGCTTATCGGTATGCTGCTTCGAACCCGAATGCAATGACGGGGTGCCACCTGGGGATCACGCTGACCGCCCTGCCGCCGGGCCAACGTGCATCACCGGATCACGGCGCGCCCAGTCCGAACGCGCGGACGCAGTTCGACTGCAGGATCTTGACCTGTTCCGGCTCCGGCACGCCTGCCATGTGCCGCTGGACCGAGACCACGGAGTTCGGCCAGTCCGCGCCGCTGTGCGGGTAGTCCGACGACCACATGATGTTGTCGAGCATCGGCGCGCGGTTGGCGACGCCGTACGTGTCGACCTGGAACGTCGCGAAACACTGGCGGTAGAAGTACTCGCTCGGCAGCATCCTGAGTTCGGTCTGCGCCCAGAAACGGTGCCGCAGGTAGTTGTCGTCGGTCTGCTCGAGGAAATACGGGATCCAGCCGATTCCGGTTTCCGTTCCGATCACGCACAGGCGCGGAAACCGCTCCAGAATCCCGGTCAGGATGATTTGCGACATCGCATCCATGATGCCGCGCGCGGAACGTTCCAGGTTGATGCGCGCCAGGATCAACGGTTTGCTCGGCAGGGCAAATACTTCGTCCGATCCCTCGCCCTCGCCACCGAGCAGCGAGACGTGGATGATTATCGGCAGGTTCATCTCCTGGGCCCGAGCCCAGAACCGATCGTCCTCGGGCAGCGGCGAGGTGCCGCCATTGGGGAAGGCCGACAGCATCACGCCGCACATTGAACTCAGATTGCCGATGCGCTCTAGCTCGGCGATGGCCGCATCGATGCCCGTGACCGGGATGAGGCCCAGCCCATGCAGGCGCGCCGGATCGGCGCGGCAGAACTCGGAAATCCAATCGTTGTAGGCCACGGTGCAGGCGACCTGCAATTCGGCATTCGTCTCGGAGAATCCGGCCGGGCCGCCGAGCGCCACGCTCGGATGCAGCACCTGCGCATGCACCATGTCGATATCCATGTCCTGCAGGCGCGCCCGCGGATCGTAGGCGCCTGGCCGCATGCTTTCGTAGGTCGTCCCCGCCAGCGTCCAGAGCGTGGGACTCACGCCCGGCGTCGCCAGCAGCATGCCCAGCGTTGACTTGCGCTTGCCGTCTTCGAAGCACCATGCGTCGTTGCCGTCCTCCTTCTTCACGACCCTCGGGGCCAGCGCCCTGAGCTTGCCGGGAACCCGGTTCTGCCAGACATCGGGCGGCTCGACGACATGAGCATCGGCGTCATAGAGTTTCGTGTTCATGAGTCCTCCGGCGCATTGGGGTGTCGTACGAAGGCACTATAGAACACTCGCCCGGTCGGCTACAGGTCCCAGCGACCGTGCGGTCATGGCGCCGGAAGCCTGAACCGGAGCACACGAAGCCGCGCGCGGCACCACCGGCGATTCGTCATGGGACCGAGCGCTTCCCAGAGATTCGGATTGCCGTCATCGGCGCCCTGGTAATACACGAAACCATGTTCGTAATACTCTCGAGACGACTCATGACCACAAACATGACTGTCAAAGGCCAGGTCACGATCCCCAAGAAGGTGCGCGAAGCGCTGCGCCTGTCCCCCGGCGACGGCGTGGACTTCGCGGTCAACAGCGATGGCCAGGTCGTGGTGAAAAAGGCCGGGGCGCGCGGCGCTGCCAGGAAGGACCGCTTCGAGGCGGCGCGCGGAAAGGCACAGGTCAAGTGGCGCACCGACGAATTGATGGCGCTTCTGCGCGGCACGGACTGAGTTACGCCCGGTGCTGCTCGTCGATACCAATGTCCTCCTTGATATCCTGGAGGACGACCCGGTGTGGGCGAACTGGTCCGTGCGCCAGATGCGCGCCCAGGCCCAGGTGCACGACCTCATCATCAATCCGGTGATCTACGCCGAGCTTTCGCTGGCTTTCAACTCGGTCGATGCCGAAGATGAAGCGCTTGAAGGCATGGGCATCGCCTGCGAGGATCTGCCGCGTCCGGCCCTGTTTCTCGCAGGGCGCGCGTTCGACAAGTACCGTCGTGAAGGCGGCGCCAAAGCGAACGTCCTGGCGGATTTTTTCATCGGGGCCCACGCGGCGGTGCTTGGCTGTGGCATCCTCACGCGCGACGCCCGCCGCTACCGCAACTATTATCCGCGCGTGGCGCTGGTCGTGCCCAGAGGTGGCCCCACCGATTAAGACCGTCGTCAAAGGGATCCACTGCTCCATCGCAGGCGAGAACACTCGCCCGTTGAACGAGCGACGACCTTGAAACGTCCCCGTCGTCATCACACGACCGCGCGGCGCGCCCTCCTGCTCCCACGCTGGGGCGCGCGGGAATCGGGTGCCTGATCAGCCGCCCACGGCACCGCCGGCGACGGTCCAGGCCTCGCCCGAGACGAAGGTCGCATCCAGCGCCAGGAACGCCATGACCGAGGCGGTTTCTTCCACCGTCTGCGGCCGGCCGAGGGGAATGGACTGGCTGAAGAGCGCATCCGCGGTCTTGCCCGACTGCGCGACCATGCGCGCGAGCCCCGGGTTCTGCGCCAGCCCGCCTGCCGGCACGATCGCCAGCGGGCAGGCCGCGTTGACGCGGATCCCGTGCGGCCCGAGTTCCAGTGCCAGGCACTTCACCAGGAAGTTCAGCCCCGCGCGCGCCGCGCCGAAGGCGCCGGCGGCTGCCGACGGCACCACGCCGCCGTGGGAGGACTGGAACACGATCGAGCCGCCGCACCCTGGCGGATCATCTGCCGCGCGACCGCCTGCGCGATCAGCATCGGCACGGTCAGGTTCATCTCGATCGCACGGGCCGCGGCACGCTCGTCGACCTCGGCGACCGGCCCGGTGCCGGCCCAGTCGCCGCTCGCGCCGTTCATGATCGCGGCGACGTCGATGCGGCCGGCTTCGGCGACGATCCGCTCGACGATCCGCGCGGCCTGCCCGGGCAGCGAAACGTCGGCGTCGATCGCGTCGATTTCGCCCGCCTGCGCGCGGATCGTTTCGACGAGCGCATTCAGCTTCGCGGCGTCACCGGCATGGGGGCTGGCCTGGCCTGCGTCGGGCGACAAGTGATCCACGCAGACGATACGCAGCCCCGCGGCGTGGAACCGGTGCGCGAGGTCGGCGCCGATGGCGGGCGGCCGGGTGGCGCTGAAGATGACGGCGACGCGACGTTCATTCACGGTCGATCCCCTCCCTGCGCTGCGCACCGGGCAGCATGGCGATTATCCGGTCGCCGTGGCGGCGCGCAAAGTTCCGCTATCATGCCGCGACCTTCCCACGCGCCCGCGGCCCGCGCCGCGCGGGCGCCCTGCCCACCGAGGCCCGACCGATGACGATGCAGATTGGAGTGGTATTTCCGCAGACCGAGATCGCCGAGGATGCCGGCGCGATCCGCACCTACGGCCGCGAGGTCGAGCGCATGGGCTTCACGCACGTGCTCGCCTACGACCACGTGCTCGGCGCGAACACGGCGAGCCGCCCGCACTGGCAAGGACCGTACACGCTGGAGACGCCGTTCTACGAGCCGTTCGTCCTGTTCTCCTATCTCGCGGGCGCGACCGAGCGGCTGGCGTTCGTGAGCGGCGTGTTCATCCTCACCCAGCGCCAGACCACGCTGGTCGCCAAGCAGGCCGCCACGCTCGACGTGCTGGTGAACGGGCGCCTGCGGCTCGGCATCGGCACCGGGTGGAACGAGGTGGAATACGAGGCCCTGGGCATGCCGTTCGCGGATCGCGGCCAGCGCATCGAGGAGCAGGTCGAGGTGATGCGCGCGCTGTGGACCTCGCCGGCCGTCACCTTCAAGGGCCGGCAGCACACGATCACCGATGCCGGCATCAAGCCGCTGCCGGTGCAGCGACCAATCCCGATCTGGTTCGGCGGCGGCAGCGACCGGCCGCATTTCGGCCAGAAGGCGCGCGATCCGATCATCCGCCGCATCGCGCGCATCGCCGACGGCTGGATCCCGCAGTGGCAGCCGGACGATCGAGGCCGGGAACTGCTGGAGAAATTCCGCGGCTACTGCCGCGAAGCGGGCCGGGATCCGGCGCGGATCGGCCTGGAAGGCCGGGTGAACGCGGATCGCGCGGACGCCCCGCGCTGGGCGCAGCAGGTCGCGGCGTGGCGCGACATCGGCGCGACCCACCTGTCGATCAACACCATGGGCTATGGCCTCCACGGCGTGGACCAGCACCTGCGGCGCCTGGAGGAATTCCGCGCCGCCCTGCCGGCGTGAACGCCGGACAACCCCGGGAGTAACGCGCATGAAGGATTTCCAAGGCAGGACCGCCGTCGTCACCGGCGCCGCGAGCGGCATCGGCCTGGCACTGGCCGGCGCGCTCGCGCGCGCGGGCATGAACGTGGTGCTGTCCGACGTGCATCGCGACCGGCTGGATGCCGCGGTGGCCGCCATCGCCGCCGCCGGCGGGCAGGCGGCGGGCTGCGTCACGAACGTGATGCAGGAGGATTCCGTCGCCGCGCTCGCGGACTTCGCCGCCGCGAAGTTCGGCGCGGTGCACGTGCTGTGCGCAAATGCCGGCGTCGCCACCCACGGCAGCGCCTGGGAGCAATCGCTGGACAACTGGAAGTGGACGCTCGGCGTGAACCTCTTCGGGGTGATCCACTGCCTGCGCGCCTTCGTACCGCGGATGCTCGAACACCGCCAGGAGGGCCACGTCGTCCTCACCGCCTCGTCGGCGGGGCTCGCGGGCACGACCTCCTCGGCCTACACCGCGTCCAAGTCCGCCGTGGTGGGCATCGCCGAGGGCATGGTCCGCGATCTCGACGGCACGGCACTGGGCGTCTCGGTGCTCTGCCCCGGCGGCGTGCGCACCGGGATATTCCAGTCCGAGCAACTGCGCCCGGCGGATCTCGCGCACAAGGGCACGGTCTCGGCGCGCACGGCGAGCGTGCTCGCGGCGATGGCGTCGCCGGATCGCACCGATCAGGCGCCGCCGGAGTTCATCGCCGCGCTGGTGCTCGACGCGATCCGCGATCGCACGCTCTACGTGCTGCCGATGCAGGCGCGCTACAAGGCGGTGATCGGCGCGCGCCTGGACGCCGTCCGCCAGGCCATGGAGGCCTCGCCCACGACCGCGCCCTGAGACAGGCGGCGCAGCGCGGCTCGACTCAGCCGGCGCCCAGGCGCCGGCGTGCCTTGGCCACGATGCGCGCCCAGAAGTCCGGGTGGCCCTTGCGGCGGCTCGGAATGATCTCCGGCGTACGGTCGGTGAAGCGCACCATGTCGATGCCGACTTCGACACTGGCGACGATCCAGTCCGCCATGTCGTCTTCGTTCAGGAACTCGTAGGGAACGGCATCGTCCGGCACGGAATCGAGCACCGCCATCACCCGGCGCTTGTCCCATTCCGTGGAGACCATGTCCTTGGCGTAGTGGTAGTCCGGCCCGAACGGGCTGTTCGGCGTCGGCAGCCAGCCGCCGAGCGCGGGGAACTTGCACATCGGCGACTTGCGCAGCACGCCGATCTCGGCCTCGTCCTCGTAGGTGAACCAGCGCATGATGTGAAACGGCCGGCGGGTGGCGCTGCCCCAGAACTTCAGCGTCGCCGGGTCGCGCCCGGCGCGTTCGGCCTCCTCGCGGTAGGTCGCCATCTGCGCCCGGACCTCGTCCTGCGTACCGAGCACCATCGCGTACTCGCAGTGCTGCGCGGCGATCCGGCGCAGCCGCGGCGCGAAGCCGATGGTGCTGATCGGCGGCGTGCCGCCGTCCGCCGCGCGCAGCGTCTGCTGCGCATTGCGAAAGTGCAGCGTCTGGCCTTCGAAGTCGAACCGCTCCCCGCTCCAGAGCCGGCGCAGCGCGAGCACCGTCTCCTCCAGGCGCGTGAACGGCTTGGATTCCTCGTAGCCGTAGGGGTTGAGCTGCTTGGCCTCCCCGGCCGCGAGCGCGACGAATGTACGCCCGCCGGTGAACTCCTGCAGGGTCAGGCAGGTCTGGGCGATGATGTCCGGGCGGCGCCGCACCACGTCCAGCGCAACCGCCCAGCGCGCCTGCGGCACGCACGCGGCGAGATACCCGATCTGCACGTAGCGATCCCAGAATGCGTGGCGCCATTCGCGCGCGATCGGCGCGTCCTCGAGCAGGCCGTCCGGCCACCAGTTCAGGGTCTGGTCGGTGAGCCAGATGCGGATGTCGGCGGCGGCGTACCTGCGCGCCATCTCGACCTGCTCGGCCAGTGGATGGCAGTGGCTGGTGAGGTCGATGACGGCGACTTCGAATTTCCCGGGCATTACGTTGTCCTCGCTGGCGCCGCCATGGGGCCTGCGCCCAGCCCCGACTTTACACGTACAATCGGTGCCAGGCACCACTGCCGCGGCCGTGCGCGGCAGCCAGGACGCACCGCCAAACCGGCCGAAGGAGATCCTGCGCATGCGCCCGACCCGTCCCGAGATCGACTTCGATCACAACTCGCCGGCGTTCGCGGCCGATCCGCACGCCCACCTGCACCGGGCGCGCGAGACCTGCCCGCTGGCATGGTCCGGGCACAACGGCGGCTACTGGGTCGCGACCGGCTACGAGGCGATGACCGAGATCGCGCGCGACGACGCCCGCTTTTCGTCGCAGCGCGAGCGGCCCGGGGACGGCAATGCGCTGGCCATCCCGTCGATGCCGAGCATCGAGCAGATCCCGATCGAGCTCGATCCGCCCGCATTCCACGTCTATCGCAACATGCTCAACCCCATCCTCTCGCCGGCGGCGATCGACAAGCGCAAGCCCCACATCGCGCGCTGGGTTACGTGGTGCATCGACCGCTTCATCGAGCGCGGCGAGTGCGATCTGGTGCTGGACTTCGCCAGCCCGGTGCCGGCGCTGAGCACGATGGAATGGATGGGCCTGCCGTTGGATCAGTGGGAACGGTTCGCGGGGCCGCTGCACGCGGTGGTCTCGGAGAAGCCCGGGACCGCCGCCTACGACCAGGCGTTCGTCGATCTCCTCTGGCTCAACGACCAGTTGCTGGCCACGGCGCGGGCACGGCGCGCCGAGCCGCGCGACGACGTGGTGAGCTGGATCGTCACGCGCACCGTCGACGGCCGCCCGGTGAACGATGTGGAAGCGGTCTCGATCCTGTCGCTGTTCCTGGTCGGCGGGGTGGATACGACGACATCACTCACCGGGCAGACGCTCGCCTGGCTCGCCGCCCACCCGGCGGTGCGCCAGCGGCTGATTGCGGACCCGGGGCTGATCGCGAACGCGACCGAGGAGTTCCTGCGCTACTTCACGCCGGTGACCGGACTCGCCCGGCGCGTCACCGGGGACACCGTGGCCTGCGGGCAGGCGTTGAAGCGCGGCGAGCGGATCTGGATCGGCTGGGCGGGCGCGAATCGCGACCCGGCGTTCTTCAATCGACCCGACGAACTGGACATCGACCGCTTCCCCAATCGCCATGCGACCTTCGGCCTGGGCGCGCACCGCTGCGCCGGCTCGACCTTCGCGCGCGCGATGTTCCACGAAATGCTCGGGCAGATCCTCGCCCGCCTGCCGGACTACACCGTGGATGCGTCGCGCACCACGCATTACCCGAGCCAGGGCGTGAACACCGGCCTGTCGCGCCTGGCGGCGCGCTTCACCCCGGGCCCGCGCATCGGCCCCGACACCGGCACCACGCCCGCTGCGTGCGGGTGAATCGTTCCGAAACGGCGGGGCGCCGGAACAGGTGCCGGGAACATCGTCCGGCGGGCGCGACCACCGGCACGGCTACCCGAGGTGACGACGCCTGTCTTCAACTCCCCTGCGTTCGCTTCAGGCGACCGAAATCGTCCCACCCGCCCGGATCGCCCTGGGCGACGACGCCACTCGCCAGCAGCGCATCGATCCGCGCCGGCTCCAGCCCGCACTGCCTCAGGATCTCGACGCTGTGCTCGCCCTGCGCGGGCGCCGGACGGGCGATGCGGGGCGGTTGCTGGTTGAACTGCACCGGCGCCGGGATCAGGTGCCGAGAGGCGGCGCCCGGATTCTCAACGACGAAGCGATTCGCCGTGACCTGCGGATCGGCGAGCACTTCTTCCGGCGTCTGCCAGATCGACCAGGCGATTTCCCTGCCCTGGAAGCGCGCGCGGATCTCGCCTGCACTCATCGAGCGGAACTGGCCACGGAGTTCATGCTCCAGGCCCGAGGGCGCGACTCCGCCCTTGAAATCGCGCACGCGCGGATCGGCGAGCAGATCCTCGCGACCCAGCGCCTGGAGGACATTGACGAGATACTTCGGCAGCAGCAGCGGCAGGTTGAGGTAGCGCCCATCCCGGGTCTCGTAATTGAACAGCCCCGCATCGCCCGCGGCAGGCGGCGCGCGCTGGGCATCCTGGTGGTCGATTTCGCACTTGAGGATGTCCGGCGCCATCTGCCAGCAGGCCAGCGCCAGCAGCGAGACGTCCACGGCACAGCCCTGGCCGGTCGCTCTCTGGTGGACGAGCGCGGCGCTGATACCGCTGGCCATGGCCAGGCCGCCCATGACGTCGCCGAAGGCGGCGCGCTGCGCCGCCGGCGGACTGCCCTGGAACGTGAGCGCGTGCCCCACGCCGCCCCGGGCCCAATACGCGATGCTGTCGAAGCCGGGGCGATCCGCATCCGGGCCGTTCGCGCCGTAGCCATGGCCGTGGGCGAAAATCAGGCGCGGATGGATCTGCCGCAGATCCTCGTAGCGGATGCGCAGCTTCTCCTGCGCGGGCTTCAGCAAGCTGGTGATGAACACGTCCGCGCCGCGGATGAGGCGGTAGAGGATCGCCAGCCCGTCCGCCTCACCCACGTCCAGCGCGAGACAGCGCTTGCCGCGGTTGAACTGGTCGAACAGCGTATCGACGACTGCACCGTCGCGCGGGTCCGTCGTGGTCATGAGGCCGCGCATGGGATCCGGATTGCGCGGGTGTTCGATCCGAACGACGTCGGCGCCCCAGTCAGCCAGGATCGCCGCGCCCGACGGCACGAATCCATAGGCGGTGAGCTCGACGATGCGGACGCCGGACAACGGCGACAGTGGTTCCATGATCGCTTCCTCAGCGCAGGGTCAGAGCGTGGAACCACCATCGACCGACAGCGCGACACCGGTGATATAGCTGGCCGCCGGCGAGGCCAGGAACACGACCGCGTTGGCGATGTCCTCGGGCGTGCCCTGGCGCCCGGCCGGAACGCTCGCCAGCGTCGCCCGCGTCAGTGCCTCGGCGACCGCGTCGCCCGCCGCCACGCCTTCGGTCGCCACCGACCCGGGCATGATGCAGTTCACGCGGATCCCTTTCGGCGTGAGTTCCGCCGCCAGGGTACGGTTCATGCCCAGGATGGCGGCCTTGGACGCCGCGTAGGCCACCAGCCCCGGCACCGGCGTGATGGCTGCGCCCGAGCCGATCGTGATCAGGCTGCCCGGCGTACCCTGGGCGAGCATCCGCCGCGCCGCGGCGATGCAGCAGAACATCGGCCCGCGCAGGTTGACGTCCAGCGTGCGCGAGTACACCGCGTCGCTGAGTTCGAGCGTCGGCTCGCCGGGGTAGATCCCAGCGTTGTTGACCAGGATGTCGACGCCGCCCAGCGTGCGCACGGCTTCGTCGACGATGGCAGCGGCGTCGGTGACCACGTTCGCGGCCATGGCGAAAGCGCGCGGTCCCAACTGCGCGGCGGCATCGCGTGCCGCCGCGCCGTTCAGGTCGACGAGCAGCACGCCGGCTCCGGCCTCGCGCAGCCGGCGCGCGATCCCCAGGCCGATCCCGCGCGCGGCGCCGGTGACGATGGCGCGCTGTCCTTCCAGGCTGAAGGGTCCCCAGTTTGCCATCGGTCCTCTCCTTTGCGTTGAAAATCGCCGATCCGCCTCCGCCGTGGATCGGGACCGTTCACTTCAGATCGAGCCGGCCCGGCGGCAGCGCCGCGCGCAGTTGCTCGATCCGGCGCAATTGCCGCTCCGCGCCGGTCACGCCGAGCAACATGGTGTTCACGGTCACGTGGGTCGCGCCCACCGCGCGCCAGGCCTGGAGTTCGTCCGGCCAGCGATCCTGCGTGTTCAGATCGAGCGTGATCCGGCCCTCCAGCCCGATTGCGCCCGGGTCGCGCCGGTACTCGCGGCAGAGTTCGCGGAAGCGCGCCATCATCGCCAGGCCGTGATCGTCCGGCGACCAGTTCGGGATCCAGCCGTCGGCGACGCGCGCGATGCGGCGCAGGACCTTGTCGCTCGCCGGGCTGTACCAGAGCGGGCTGCCCGGCGGCAGGCCGACGCCGCCCAGCCACAGCGGTATCGGCCGCTGGACGGGCAGCGGATTGATGCCGGCATCGTCGATCGCGTGATGGCGCGTGTTCCAGCTCAGCACCGGCGCGGTCCACAGGGCGCGCAGCAGTTCGATCTGCTCCTCGTAGCGTTCGGCGCGATTGCCGAAGTCCATCCCCAACGCCTGGTATTCGACCGGATTCCAGCCGGTGCCCACGCCCAGGCGCAATTGCCCGCCGCACATGACGTCCAGGCAGGCCGCCTGCTTGGCCACCAGCACCGTCTGCCGCTGCGGCAGGATCAGGATGCCCGTCGCCAGCTCCAGGCTGGTTGCGAAGCCGGCGACGAAGGACAGCAGCACGAACGGCTCCTGGAAAATCGAGGTGTGCGAGTACGGCGCCGCCCAGCCCGGCCGGCTTGCCGTGTTGGCGCCGACGACGTGCTCGATCGCGAGCAGATGGGTGAATCCCATCGACTCGACACCCTGAACGAACTCCCGGATCGGGCCGGCGTCGGCCTCGATCTCGGTCTGCGGATACATGATGCCGATCTTCACGTGCCGCCCGTCGTTGCGTGAGGTACCGGCGCCGGCGATGGGTGAAGCAAACCGGCGCCCGGCATCACCAGCCCGGCCGGTGCCGGCCGGGAGCCACCGGCAGCGGGATCTTCGTCATGTCGCTCGTCATGACGTTGCCCGGCGCGACCGGAATGCGCACCACGACCCGCCCGGGTTCGAAGTGATTGCGCTCGAAGGCATCCTGATCGAGCCAGTCCTCGGCGAGCTGCATGATCCAGCGGTGCTTGCGGATCGAGAACTCCAGGCCCGGATCCTCGCGCACCTCGGCCAGCCCGTTGACCAGGACGAACTGGACCGGGAAATGATCGTTGAAGACCGTCACCGACACGCGAGGGTCGCGGCGCACGCGACGGATGGCCGCGTGATCGGGCCGGAAGGTAAGATTGATCGCGCCGCCCTCGTAGAGGAAGCCGACGGGAATGACGGAGGGCGAGCCGTCCCTGCGCAGCGAGCCGAACGCACAGTACCGCGGCGTGCCGCCGAGAAAGGCGTCTATCTCGGGCTGTGTCATCGCCGCCGGGCCGGTGTTGTTCATCGCGCGCCTCCTGACTGGGACGACGGCGAGTATAGCGCCCCGTGCCGGCGACGGCCCCCGCCGAAGGCGCAATCCGGACGGTACCCTTGCCCCGACCGCTTTGGGTATCGTATCGATCCGATTGCCGCCGGGCGCAACACCCCCGCCGCGTAACTCCACCACCAACCATCGGCACATCGATTCGGAGTCGAACATGGACAAAGCCAGGCGCGAGCAGTTCATCAACCGGATCCTGGGTCATGCGACCGGCGCGGCGCTGTCGGGGATGATCTACATCGGCGATCGCGTCGGCCTGTTCAAGGCGTTGTGGCGCGCCGGCCCGCTCACCAGCGCCGATCTCGCCGCCCGCACCGGCCTGCAGGAGCGCTACGTGCGCGAGTGGCTTTCGGCGATGGCGGCCGCGGAGATCGTCGAGTACGACCCGGCGGCGGAAACCTTCTGCTTCCCCGAGGAACATGCCGCGGTCCTCGCCGATGACGACAGCCCGAGCCTGCTGGCCGGCCTGTTCCAGAACATGCCCGCCATGCTCTCGATTGCACCGCGCGTCGCCGATGCGTTCGTCTCCGGCGGCGGCGTGCCATTCTCGGAGTTCGGTCCGGACATGATCGCCGGCATCGACCGCAGCAACCGCACGCAATACCGCTATCACCTGGTCAAGCGCTGGCTGGCGGCGATGCCGCAGGTGGTCCAATCCCTGCGCGAGGGCGCGGTCGCGGCGGACGTCGGTTGCGGCAGCGGCTATCCGAGCATCCTCATGGCCCAGGCGTTTCCGAACTCGCGCTTCCACGGATTCGATCTCAGCGAGCAGTCGCTGGCCCGTGCGCGTACCGACGCGCAGGCCCAAGGCGTGGCCGACCGCGTGCAGTTCCGCTGCGTGGCGGCGACCGACATCCCCCGGGAACCGAAGTTCGACGTCGTGACCTCGTTCGATGCGATCCACGACATGGTCGATCCACGAGGCGTGCTGCGCGCCATCCGCGCCGCACTGAAGGACGACGGCACCTATTTCATGGTGGAACCCCGCGCCGGGGACACGCTGGCGGACAACCTCGGGCAGACGGGCGCGATGATGTACGCGACCAGCACGCTGCACTGCATGACCGTCTCGCTCGCGCACGGCGGCGAGGGCATCGGCACGGCCATCGGCCCGGGAAAGGTGCGGGAACTGGCGGACGAGGCGGGGTTCACCCGCGTCCGCCAGTTGCCGATCGAACACCCCGCCCAGGCGTTCTACGAACTGCGGCCCTGAGCCGCCCCGTCATCGCGAGGCCGAACCGGGGCAGACTCCGACCGATTGAAGCCATGAACCGCCCCTTCGTCGTCGCGAGCGCAGCGAAGCGACCCATGCTGCGCCGAATCGGCCCGGGCCGCATGGATTGCCGCGGCCGCTGCGCGACCTCGCAATGACGCAGCGCGGTTCATGGCTTCAACCGGCGTGCTTCAGTGGCTGATCATCCACGGGCGACGGTTCGGAAAGCTCCTGGGGCTGCCGTCCGACGGCGTTCGCCTGCGGCAGCACGCGCAACCGGCACCGTGGGATGTGGACTGCCCCGAGCGCGTGGGCGCGTTCGCGCTGCGCTCGTTGGTCGCGTGGGCCAGGCGCAGATCCGAGGGCATGCCGGCGAAGGCCGGGGCCTGCACCAACGTGCGATCGGCCTTCGTCCCGCAGCCGGGGCAAGGGTGCGGATCGCCGGACTGCGCCATCGGCCTGCGCGCCGAAAAAACCCCGCAATGAGGACAGTCGTAGTCGTAGAGCGGCATGGCGGGCCTACTTGTCCGGCGACATCGGGATGTCGACTCCGCCCTGCACCGACTTGACCGGCCCGGCGGCGGTCGGGTTGATGTCGAACTCGAAGATCTGCGTCGGCAGCCACAACGTCGCGCAGGCGTTGGGAATGTCCACCACGCCGCTGATGTGCCCCTGCACCGGCGCCGTGCCGAGGATCGCGTACGCCTGTGCACGCGAGTAGCCGAACTTCGTCAGGTACTCGATCGCGTTCAGGCACGCCTGGCGGTAGGCGACGTGCACGTCGAGATAGTGCTGCTTGCCCCACTCGTCCACCGAGATGCCTTCGAAGATGAGGTAGTCGTTGTAGGTGGGCGTAATCGGGCTGGGCTTGAAGATCGGGTTCCTGATCCCGTACTTGGCCATGCCGCCCTTGATCAGCGAGACCTTCATGTGCACCCAGCCGGCCATCTCGATCGCGCCGCAGAAGGTGATCTCGCCGTCGCCCTGGCTGAAGTGCAGGTCGCCCACCGACAGGCCCGCGCCGGAGACGTACACGGGAAAGAAGATCTTCGAGCCGCGCGAGAGGTCCTTGATGTCGCAATTGCCGCCGTGCTCGCGCGGCGGGACGGTACGCGCGCCTTCGGCCGCGACCTTCGCCCTGGCATCGCCGATGGCCTTGCCGGCATGCGCGGTACCGGGGAACGGCGGGTTCGCCAGCGGCGGCGAACGCGTGGGATTGGTGGCGATGAAGTCCACCTCGCGCTTGTTCCACATCTCCAGCATCGCCCGGTCAGGCAGGCAGCCGATGAGACCCGGGTGGATGAGGCCGGCGAACTTCACCCCCGGCACGTGGCGCGAATGCGTGTACAGGCCGCTGATGTCCCAGATCGACTTCTGCGCCAGCGGGAAGTGGTCGGTGAGGAAGCCGCCGCCGTTCTTCTTGGAGAAGAAGCCGTTGAAGCCCCACAGGCTGTCGGGCTTGGCGCCGACGTCCAGCAGATCCACTACCAGCAGGTCACCGGGTTCGGCACCCTTGACGCCGACCGGGCCGGACAGGAAATGCACGGTGGTGAGATCGACGTCACGCACGTCGTCGGCGCTGTCGTCGTTCTTGATGTAGCCGCCGGTCCAGTCGTAGGTCTCCAGCACGAAGTCGTCGCCGGGGTTGACCCAGTACGCCATCGGAATGTCCGGGTGCCAGCGGTTGTGGATCATCTCGTTGCCGTAGGGCGAGGCGGTCAGGTCGACCTTGATCAGGGTGTCGGGCATGGCGATCTCCTGGATTGGGCGGGTGGGTGTGTTTCGCGCGGTGCGGGGCGCGTCCGGGTCACACGGAAAGGAACTGCTTGATTCGATCGGCGTCGATGTCGGCGCGCGCGGCCTCGTGGACCAGGCGCCCGCCCTCGATCACCAGCAGGCGGTCGGCGACGTCGAGCGCGAACGACAGCACCTGCTCCGACACCACGATCGCGATCTGGCGCAGCTTGCGGATCTCGTTCAGCGCGCGGGCGATGTCCT
>JBFXBD010000021.1:0-93938 GCA_050183625.1 Gammaproteobacteria bacterium | reverse complement strand
GATCGCAAGCGGGCCATGGATGGCATAGCGCAGCGATCGCGGCAGCGGAGCAGGCCATGGATGGCCTGCGCAGCGGTAGCCGACCGACCCACCCGGTCCTCGGCCCGAACCGAAGGCTCCAAGTAGCGCCAAACGTGATGAAAGTGGTGACCGCAGACTCGGACGATCGAAACGGGGTCGGAGTGATTTTCGGCAAACGAAAATCACTCCGACCCCGTTTCGGGGGTCAGCGGCCGTCGAGGCGGATGGGGGGCAGGCCGTGGCGGCGGCGCCAGCGCTGGTTGCGGCGTGCGACGGCGGCCGGCAGTTTTTTGTAATCGGCGTCCCAGCTCAGCAGGTAGCCGCGTTCGAGCTGGACCTGCACCGGCAGGCCGGGGCTGGTCGGCGCCTGCAGTCCGCCCTGCTCGCCGGACATGACGCCGCTGTCCAGCACCCGCTTTACACGTGCCGCGTCGTAGCCGAGAAGCTCGCGCAGCACGCGCTCGTTGTCCTCGCCGAAATTGGAGATGCCGCGGCGCACGTCGCCCGGGGTGGCCTGCAGCCGGTACCACGGGCCCGGGTAGATGCGCAGGCCGGTCTCGGTGGCCCAGGCGGCGCGCCAGAACTCCAGGCCGCGCACGTGCGCGTCGTGATGCAGATCCCGCGAATGCAGGACCGCGCCGGCCGGCACGCCGGCGGCCTGCAGGATCTCCATCGCCCGGCGCTTGGCGCGGGTGCGCGTCCAGCGCGCGATTGCGGCGTCGATTTCGTCGTGCCGTGCGAGGCGGCCATCGTGCGTCGAAAGCGCTGCATCGGCGCCCAGATCGGCCCGGCCGATCACCTCGCACAGCCGCAGCCACTGCGCGTCGGTATCCACGCCGATCGCCACCCAGGCATCGCGGCCGCGGCAGGGATACACGCCGTGCGGCGCGCGCCAGGCGTGGCGATTGCCCGGCCGCGGGCGATCCGCGCCGGCGATGCCCGCGCGCAGGACGTCCAGCAGCGTGGCGAAGGTGGCGCCTTCGTACTGCGACAGTTCCACCCACTGGCCCTTGCCGGTGCGGCGCCGCTCCTCCAGCGCCGCGAGCACCGCGGTGATGGCAAGCGTGGCGGAGAATGAGTCCGGGATCGTGGGCTGGAATGCCATCGGCGTCGGATCGTCGCGATAGCCGGTCGAGCCGGTGACGCCGCCCATCGACTCCAGGCCCCAGCCCCAGGCGCCGTAGTCCTTGTACGCGCCGCTGTGGCCGAAGCCGGTGGAGGAGATCATGACCAGGCGCGGGTTGATCTTCTGCAGCACGTCCCAGCCCAGGCCGAACTTGGGCAGCACGCTGGGCTTGAAGTTCTCGATCACCACGTCGGCCCAGCGCACGAGATCCAGCGCGACTTCCTTGCCGATCGGCTCGGACAGCTCCATGCCGAGGTGGTACTTGTCGGGGCTGGCGATCATGTAGGCGGCGGAGCGATCCAGCCAACGGCCGTTGTCGCCGAAGCTCATGTCGACGGAGTCCGTGCCCTTGGCGGTATCCGGGTGATGGCGCGATTCGATCTTCACCACCTGCGCGCCGTGGTCGGCGAACATCCGGCCGATGAACGGCCCGGCCCAGGCGAAGGTCAGTTCGAGCACCTTCAGGCCCTCGAGCGCCCGGCGCGTGGGCGTCGCCACCGGCGCCGGCGGCGGCGTGCGCGGCTCGCGCCACAACGACCGGTCCACCATTGCCGGCGGCCGGACCGGCCCGCGCAGCGCGGCCGGGAACGAGGGCAGCAATGGTGCCTGGACCTGCCGGCCATCGTCGAGCGTGAGCGGCTGGAAGAAGCGCCGTTCGCCGTGCTGCGGGCAGGCCGGAGTCTCGCCCGGCATCTGCACCATGGCGTGTTGCAGGCGGATGCCCTGTCCGGTGTGGAAGATCTCCTCCTTCTTCCGGTGCGCGAGCGCATCGACGTAGATCCGGTACAGGTCCTTCTGGTGCATCTCGCGGCCGACGATGTCGGCGAAGCGATCCTCCAGGATGCGCTCGTCCTCCAGCATCACGAACAGCAGATCCGACACCGCGCGGAAGGTCGACAGCAGCACGTGCCCGTCCGCGCACGGCACCAGCGCACCGATCGGCAGGATGCGCGTGGGCGAGCGCCGCTTCACCGCGCCGGTGAAGCCGTATGTCGTGTTGAAGGTGAGGCCGCTGCCGAGGAAGGTTTCCAGATCGCTCACGTCCACGACCTGCCCCTGGCCGGTGTGGCGCGCGTGGTGCAGCGCGATCATGGCGCCGCCGGCGGCGTTCACGCCGGTGACGATCTCCACCAGTTCCACGCCGATGCGCAGCGGCTCCCGCTCGTTCAGGCCGCTGACGAACATGTAGCCGGACATCGCCAGCGTGACGAGATCGTTGGTGAGATAGTCCGCGTAGGGTCCGCTGCGGCCGGCGGTGGAAACGTTCAGGAACACCAGGCGTGGGTGCGCCGCCGCTATCGATTCCGGCGTGGGAAACCGCTGCGCCCACTGCTGCGGCACCAGATCGGTGATGACGAGATCCGCCTCGCTTGCCAACGCCTGCAGATCCGCCGCGCCCCACTGCCCCGCCGGCGGCACCAGCACCTGCTTGTTCAGGCGCGCCCAGGCGAGTGCTGCGCGCTCGGCCGGTCGTGCCGGCGGTTCCTCGAACAACTCCACGCGCAGCACGTCGGCGCCGAAGTCGGCGAAGAAGCGGCCCGTGACGCCGGCGGTCAGGCGCGAGGCAATCTCGATGACGCGGGTGCCCGCGTATGCGGTGTCGATCATCTCTGCGACCTCCGTTGGACCACGCTGCGCAACACGGACTTCAGGGCCGGCGGAACTTCACCAGCGTCACCTCCTCGCCCCGCACGTCCTCGAACTCCACGCGCAGCGGCATGCCGACGCGGTACTCCTCGACCGGGATGTCCACCAGGTTGGTGGCCATGCGCGGCCCCTCGGCGAGTTCGACCACGGCGACCGGGAACGGTGTCCTGTCCTTGAACCAGGGCAGCACGGGTGGATGCAGCACCGTCCAGGTCTGCAGCGTGGCGTTGCCCGAGACCTCCTGCCATTGGGACTTCGTCGAACCGCACTGATAGCAGCCCAGCTCGGGCGGGTAGCGATACGTGCCGCAATCCGTGCAGCGCTGCATCACCAGCCGGTGCTCGCGCGCCGCTTCCCAGAACGGCGCGGTCTCGGGCTCGATTTCCGGCAGCGGCCGGGCCGGGGCCTCGCTCGGGCTCATCGTGCATCCCTCCGCAGGATGATGGCGCTGGTGGGCGCGATCGGCGCGGCGGTCACCAGCACGTTGTTGACGGTGCGCGAAAGCTGGCGCGTCGAGGTGCCGCGCACCTGCCGCACACCCTCGAGAATGTGATTGAAGCCGTGCAGGTAGGTTTCCGACAGCGAGCCGCCGTGGGTGTTCACCGGCAGCGCGCCGTTCCAGTCGATGCCGCCGGATTCCACGAACGCGCCGGCCTCGCCGCGCTTGCAGAAGCCCCAGGTTTCCAGGCCGAACAGCACCACCGGCGAGAACATGTCGTAGAGCATCGCGCAGTCGATGTCGCGCGGGCCGATGCCGGCCATGCGGTAGATGTCGGCCGCGGCCTGCGGCGCGGCGTAATCGAGCGGGTCGGACGGATAGACGCCGGACATGTTCAGCGCCGCGCGGCCGTTGGTACCCTGAGCAAGGCCGGCGAGCAGCGCCGGCGGCTGGCGCAGATCGCGGGCGCGCTCGCGGCTGGTCACGATCACCGCCTGTGCGCCGTCCATCTCCGGGCAGCAGTCCAGCAGATGCAGCGGATCGGCAATCATGCGCGAGGCGAGCACGTCCTCGACCGTGATCGGCGTGCGGTACACGGCGTTCGGGTTGTACACCGCGTTCGCGCGCTGGGCCACGGCCACGCGCGCGAAGGTCGCCGGCGTGGCGCCGTGCCGGTGCATGTAGGTACGCGCGGCCAGGGCGATCCAGCACACCGGGCTGAACACGCCGTAGGGGAACTCGAATGCGCCCGGGCCCGGGATACGCAGGGCCGCGCCCTGCCTGGCCCAGGGCCGGCCGCCCGAGCCGCGATTGCGCGAGCGGATCGCCACCGCAACGTTCGCCATGCCGCTGGCGACCGCAAGCGCAGCGCCGATCACCGGTGCGCAGGCCGCGCCACCGCCGCCCCAGTAGCTTGCCCAGGCACGCAGGTTGCGAATGCCCAGCGCGCGCGCGAGATCCGGCTCGATGTTCGGATCCATGTCGACGCGGAAGATGCCGTCGATGTCGCGGGTGGACAGGCCCGCGTCCGCGGCCGCCTTGTGCACCGCCTCGATGCAGGTCTGCTGCTCGGTACGGCCGATGTTCTTCGCGTACTCGGTGGAACCGATGCCGACGATCGCCGTGCGATCGCGCACCGGCATGAAGTCGCTGCTCATGTGTTGATCCCGTGAGACGGTCATGGCGCGGCGGATCGGTGCCGCCGCCCCGGTCAGGGCGCAGTGTACGGGTTCGCATCGGACCTGCACAGGCGCCCGCGCGACCGGGGAACCTGTTTCGTGCCGCCGAGACCGATGCCCGGCACGCAGCGCGGATCCGCGCGCCGCTTGCCGCCGGTCAACATCGCCGCGTGCCGCATCGTATGATCTCCCGGCGACCGCGAAACCATCGAAGCCGAAGCCCGCACATGCACCTGGATCCCAGCGTACCCCTGCCCACGCCGCTCGCGCAGGCGCTCGAACCCCTGGCCGAAGCGATCGAGTCGATCCGCGCGCGCGCGCCGGCAGTGATGCACGCCGAGCTGGCCGCGGTCTGCGCCACCAGCCCGTTCGTCGCCGAGTTCTGCCGCCGATCGCCCGATGCCGCCATTGAGCTTTGCGCCGGCGGCGATCTCGAACGCGCATTCGCCGTCGACGAATTCGAGCGCCGCCTGGGCGCTTTGGCGGATTGCGCCGACGAGGCGGCGCTGATGCAGGGTCTGCGTCGCGCGCGCATGCGCGAGGCGGTGCGGATCGCCTGGCGCGACATCGCCGGCCGCGCCGACCTGGGCACCACCATGGCCGATCTCTCGCGCTTCGCCGACGCCGCGATCCAGGCCGCGCTCGACTGGCTGATGCGCGACATGCAGCCCGGCTGGGGCAGCCCGCGCGACGGCGCCGGCGTCGAACAGGCCCTCGTGGTGTTCGCGATGGGCAAGCTCGGCGCGCACGAGCTTAACTTCTCCTCCGACATCGACCTCATCTTCGCCTACCCCGGCGACGGCGAGACCCACGGCGGACGGCGCTCGGTGTCGAACCAGGAGTTCTTCGACCGGCTCGGCCGCCGGCTGGTCCGCGTGCTCTCCGAGGTGACCGAGGACGGCTACGTGCACCGCGTCGACCTGCGGCTGCGGCCGTTCGGCGACTCCGGGCCACCGACCATGAGCTTCCCGGCGATGCTAGGCTACTTCGAGGCGCATGCGCGCGAATGGGAACGCTACGCGATGATCAAGGCGCGCGCCTGCGCCGGGGATCGCGATGCCGGCGCCGCGCTGCTGCGCCAGCTCGAGCCGTTCGTCTACCGCCGCTACCTGGATTTCGGCGCCATCGAGGCGTTGCGCGAGATGAAGCGCATGATTGCCGAGGAAGTCGCGCAGCAGGGCCTGCACGACGACATCAAGCGTGGCCACGGCGGCATCCGCGAGATCGAGTTCATCGGCCAGGCCTTCCAGCTCATCCGCGGCGGGCGCGAACCGGCGCTGCGACAGC
This sequence comes from Gammaproteobacteria bacterium, assembly GCA_050183625.1. Lineage (GTDB taxonomy): Bacteria > Pseudomonadota > Gammaproteobacteria > JADZEE01 > JADZEE01 > JBFXBD01. Next base: position 88,240 of record JBFXBD010000021.1, on the reverse strand, counting down.
GGCCGATCCTCACCATCCTCGACGCGCTCGCGGCACTGAACTGCCTGCCGGCCGCGGTGTGCGGGGAGCTGGCCTCGGCCTACGGCTTCCTGCGCCTGGTGGAGAACCGGCTGCAGCAATTGCACGATCGGCAGACGCACCGGCTGCCGGCCGACGCGCTCGACCGGCTGCGCATCGCCGTGGCGCTCGGCCAGACCGACTGGCCGGCGCTGAGCACGGAGATCGAACGCCGCCGCGCGATCGTCGCCGATCACTTCAGCCGCCTGCTCGGCGGCGACGCCCCCGCCCCCGCCGCCGGCTCCGAGCAGCTCGCGCGGATCGTGACTTCGGAGATGGACTCGGACACGACGCTGCGGCTGCTGGCCGAGGCAGGCGTCGGCGAGATCGAGGCGATCGCCGCCGAGATCGACAAGCTGCGCGCCTCGCCGCACATCCGCCGCCAGGCGCGCGACGGCGCTGCGCGCCTGGCGCGGCTCATGCCGCGGCTGTTCGCCGCCATCAAGGAAGTCCCCAACCCGGCAGTGACGTTGACGCGGATCTTCCAGCTCATCGACGGCGTCGCGCAGCGCAGCGTGTACCTGGCCCTGCTTGCCGACAACGGCGCCGTGCTCACCCAGCTCGTGAAGCTGTGCTCGGCCAGCCCCTGGATCGCCGCCCAGATCGTCGCCCAGCCGATCCTGCTCGACGAACTCATCGATCCGCGCGTGCTCTACGATCCGCCCGGCCGCGCGGCGCTGGCGCGCGAACTTGCCGCCCAGCTCGGCAAGGTCGACGCCGGCGACATGGAGCGCGGCATGGATGCGCTGCGCCAGTTCAAGCACGCGCAGGTGCTGCGCGTGGCCGCGGCGGACATTTCCGGCAGCCTGCCGCTGGCCGAGGTCAGCAATCACCTGTCCGACATCGCCGAGGTGGTCCTGGAGCAGGCGCTGGCGCAGGCGTGGGCGGATCTCGCCGCGCGCCACGGCCGGCCGCACTGCGGCGAAGGCGCTGCCCGGCGGCCGGCGGGATTCGCCGTGATCGCCTACGGCAAGCTCGGCGGCCTGGAGCTCGGCTACGGATCGGATCTCGACCTGGTGTTCCTGCACGACAGCACCGGCGAAGCGCAGCACACCGATGGCGAGCGGCCGGTGGACAACAACGTGTTCTTCACCCGCCTGGCGCAGCGCGTGATCCATTGGCTCAATACCGCCACGGCCGCGGGGCGCGCGTTCGAGATCGACGTGCGGCTGCGGCCGAGCGGTGCGTCCGGCCTGCTGGTCACCGGCGTGGACGCGTTCCGCACCTACCAGGCCGAACGGGCCTGGACCTGGGAACAGCAGGCGCTGGTGCGCGCGCGCCCCGTGGCGGGCGACGCGCCGGCCCGCGAGGAATTCGAGCGGGTCCGGCGCGAGGCGCTGGCGCGTCCGCGCGACCCGGCCGCGCTTGCCCGCGACGTCGCCGAGATGCGCGCGCGCATGCGCGGGGAGCTGGCCGACCCCAGCCCGGGCATGTTCGACCTGAAGCAGGCCGAGGGCGGCATCACCGACATCGAGTTCGTGGTGCAGTACGCGGTGCTGCGCTGGGCGGCCGCGCATCCGGCGCTGCTCGCCTGGACCGACAACCTGCGCCTGCTGGAAACGATCGCGCGCGAGGGCCTGATGGCGGCCGCGGATTGCCGGACGCTGCACGACGCCTACTTCGCCTTTCGCGGCGAGGTGCACCGGCGTGCGTTGCAGGAGCACCGTGCGATTGCGCCGGAGGCGCGGTTCGCGGATCTGCGCGCCGGTGTCGTCGACATCTGGCGGCGCGTCGTCCTCGGCGCCGCCGGCGCCCGGGATTGACCGCGCGGCGCCGGGCGTGTCTGATCCGCCCATCAGCCTGATACCGCCTTCCGGAGCCGAACATGAGTGCCTCTCCGCCCGCCGGCAGCGCCGGCGGGGCCACCCCCAACGATCGCAACCAGTACGAGGTGACGCGCGCGGACCTGCCGCTGCATTGCCCGCTGCCGTCCATGAGCCTGTGGAACTCGCATCCGCGCGTGTTCCTGCCGATCGAAGCGACCGGCAGGGCCAAGTGCCCGTACTGCGGCGCCGAGTACACGCTCAACGGCTGAACGCCGCGGCGGTTTGCGCCGCGCGGCTCGCAGCCGCGTGCGGGCGCACGCCGGAGCGACGGCGCGGCGCGGCACGAGACACCCCATGCCCGCCACCGACGTGCTGACCATCTGGCGCTTCATCGACGCCAAGCGCGGCCACGAGAACCAGTCCCTGGGGCTGGCACGCGCGATCGTGCGCCTGACGCCGGCCCGCATCATCGACATCGACGCCCACGGCTTCGTGCGCGCGGCGGGCGCCTGGCTGCGCCGTCGCATGCCCGATCCGCTGCCGCCGCCGCAACTGGCCATCGGCGCCGGGCGCGCCACGCACTGGGATCTCCTCGCGGCGCGCCGGGCCGGTGCGCGCACCGTGGTGCTGATGCGGCCGCTGCTGCCGCTGTCCTGCTTCGACCTCGCGCTGGTGCCGGCGCACGACGACCCGCCGGCACGCGCCAACGTCGAGCGCACGCTCGGGGCGCTGAACACGCTGCGGCCGGCGCCGCGGCGCGAGGACGGGGCGGGGGTCATTCTGATCGGCGGTCCGTCGCCGCATTTCGACTGGTCCGAGGACGCGGTACTGGCCATGATCCGCGCCATCCTCGCCCGCGATGCCAATCTGCGCTGGACGATTGCCGACTCCCGGCGCACGCCGGCATCGATGCAGGCGCGCCTGGCCGCACTGGGCGTGGCGAACGCCGAATACCGCCCACACCAGCTCGCCGCGCCCGGCTGGCTCGCCAGCGTGCTCGCCGGTGCCCGGCGCGCCTGGGTCAGCGCCGACAGCGTATCGATGCTGTACGAGGCGTTGACCGCCGGCGCCGAGGTCGGGGTGCTGGACCTGCCGCTGCGCCGCGACGGGCGCGTGCAGCGCGGACTGCAGACGCTCGCCCGCGAGGGCTGGATTACGCCCTACGCGCGCTGGGCCGAAGGCGCGACGCTGGCTCTGCCGCCGCGGCCGCTCGCCGAAGCCGATCGCTGTGCGCGGCTGGTACTCGATCGCTGGTTCCCTGCGCGGCTGCGGACAAAGTGCGCGCATGAAGACTGACGCCGCCTGCCCGGTGTGCGGGGCGGCGGGCCGGGCGCCGTTGTTCGAGAAGGGCGGGCACGCCTACCTGCGTTGCACGGGCTGCGGATTCATCATGAGCGAGGCGCGCGCCGCCGCCGGCGCACTGGCCGCGGCCTACGATGCCGCGTACACCGGCACGTACATCGCCAAGTCCGCCGCCAAGCTCGCGCGCTGCCGGCGCGCGGTGCGCCGCATCGTGCGCCGCTACGTGCGCGGCGGGCGCTGGCTCGACGTCGGCTGCTCGGCCGGCTTCCTGGTGCGCGCCGCGCAGGACGCCGGCTTCGATGCCTTCGGCATCGACGTCGAGCCGGCGGGCATCGCCCACGCGCGCGAACATCTCGGCCTGACGCAGGTCGAATGCGGCGCGCTGGACGGCGCGCGCTTCGCGCCGGCGAGCTTCGACGTCATCACGCTCTACGACGTGATCGAGCACGTGCCGGATCTGAACGCCACGGTGGCGCTGCTGGCGCGGCTGCTGAGGCCCGGCGGGGTGATCGAAATCCGCACGCCGGACGCCGGCCACTGGCGCACGCCGCGCCGGCTCCAGGACTGGAACGAGGTCAAGCCCGGCGAGCACCTGTACCACTTCACCCGCGCCACGCTGGGCCGCTTGCTCGAACGGCACGGGCTGCGTATCGTCGCGCGCAGGCTCGCGCTCAAGCCGGGCCTGAAGGTCTACGTCCGCCACGCCAACCGGGCTTCGCCGCCATGCCCCTGACCGTCGTCCAGCTCCTGCCCGCGCTCGAAGTCGGCGGCGTCGAGCGCGGCTGCGTCGAAGTCGCCGGCGCCCTGGTGCGTGCCGGGCACCGCGCGATCGTGGTCTCCGCCGGCGGCCGGCTGGTGAACGAGTTGAGGCGCGCCGGGGCCGAGCACGTGGAACTGCCGATCGGCGCCAAGCGCGTATCGACCCTGCGCCACGTCCGCGCGCTGCGCGAGCTGTTGCGCATGAATGCGGCGGACATCGTCCACGCCCGCTCGCGGCTGCCGGCGTGGATCGGCTGGTACGCGCTGCGCGGCCTGCCTGCGGACGCGCGCCCGGCCTTCGTCACCACCGTGCACGGCCCGTACACGGTCAACCCCTACAGCGCGATCATGACCCGCGGCGAGCGCGTGATCGCGATCTCCGAGTTCATCCGCGACTACGTCCACGAGCATTACCGCCGCGTGCCGCGCGAGCGGGTGATCGTGATCCACCGCGGGATCGATCACGATCGCTACGCGCATGGCTACATCCCGCCTTCGGACTGGCTGCTGCGCTGGCGCACCGAGATGCAGGTCGACGATCGCTTCATAGTCACCCTGCCGGCGCGGCTGACGCGCTGGAAGGGCCAGCAGGATTTCATCGAGGTGATCGCGCGCCTGAAGGCGCGCGGCGTGCCGGTGCTGGGGTTGATGGTCGGCGGCGCCGAGCCGCGCCGCGAGGGTTTCCGGCAGGAACTCGAAAAGCGCATCGCCCGCGGCGGGCTGCGCAACGACCTGCGCCTGCTCGGCGACCGGCGCGATCTGCGCGAGATCCTGGCAGTGAGCGACGCCGCGGTCAGCCTTACCCACGAACCCGAGGCCTTCGGCCGCACCACGCTGGAGGCGCTGACGCTGGGCACGCCGGTGATCGGCTACGCGCACGGCGCGACGGTGGAGATCCTGCGCGCCATCTATCCGGAAGGCCTGTGCCCCGCGGGCGACATCGGCGCCGCGGTGGAACTGCTCGCCGGGCTGCACGCGGAGCGCCAGCGCGTGCCGGCGCACAACGCCTTCAAGCTCGAGCGGATGCTGGCGCAGACGCTCGAAGTCTACGCCGCCGTCGCCGCCGAACGCGCCGGCGACATCCGCAGGGCCGGCTGACGCCGCGCGGCGTCAGTCGGTGGCGTCCACCAGCACCGAGCGCTCGTTGATCGGCTGCACCGGCCGGGCGTTGTGCGGGTACAGCGCCTGGAACGCCGAGACCTGATCCTGGGTGACCGGGATTGCGTCGCGCAGCACCACCCATTTCACGCCCTCCGAGCACGGCGGCGTGGTGAGCGAGCCCTGGTAGCGGAACGCGGCCTTCGACGCCGGCAGCAACGCATTCGGATCCAGCGCCGCGGGCAGCGACGTGCTGGCGCCGGCCGCGGCCGGGATCTTCGCCCACACACTGCCCAGCGTGGCGTTGCGCGCGCCGGCATCCATCATCACGCCGAGCACCGCGAGCTGGCCGGCGGCGTTGCGGTGCACGAAGTGCAGCTCCATCGGGTAGTGCCGCCCGCGCAGGGTGTGCTCGCTCGGGGTGTGGAAATGGAACTGCTTGAGCTCGTAGCGCTCGCCGTCGATCTCCAGCGCGCTGCCCGGGTCGACGTCGACCTGGATCGTGTGGCCGTTGTTGACGACCCGACCGCGCACCGGCTTGTACGCGATCCGCACCGGCTCCAGGCCCACCGAGAGCGTGTGCGCCGGATCCAGGTCGATTGGGGTCTGGGTCTGGCCGGCGTCGCACAGGCGGTACTCGCGCGACAGCCAGGCCCAATGCTCGGGGCCGGCGTCGCCTTCATACTCCCAGTGCGGCGCGGCGTGGGAGTCGGCGGCCGGGGCGTGTGCCGCATCGACCGCCGGCGCATGCGCGGGCCCGGCGGGTTCGGCCTGCGTATCCGCACCGTGCACTGCGGCTTCGTGCTTCGGCTCGGGCTTGCGGCTGCCGGCCTGCGGCATCGCGACCGTGCGTACGTGCGCCGCGGCTGGCGCGTGCGCACCGACCACCCGATCGCCCGGGTCGGCCGCGGCGGCCTGCACGCTCTGCTCGCAGGCCGCGCCCGGCGCGAGCTTCAACGGCTGCCCGGCGCGCACGCCATTGCCGCGCAGGCCGTTCTGGCGCGCGAGCTGATCCACGGGCACGCCATTGCGGCTGGCGATGCCGAACAGCGTGTCGCCGTCGCGGACGATGTACACATCGCAGCCGCCGGCCGCGGCCGCCGGTGCGCCCACGGCACAGGCCAGGGCGAGAACGAGATTGAATCGGGACGAGCGGCGGAAGGTCATGCGCGGTGCTCCTGGTGTCTGGGCCGGTGCCCGCTTAGCGGCCCCGGCGAGCGCAGGCTTGAGCCCCGCGCCCCGGCTCAGGAACCGTAGTCGTAACCGAAGCGGTGCCGCAGCAGGCGGCGGCAGGCGGCGGCCAGGAACGCCTCGTCCGCGTCGGTGAACCACAGGCGCGGATCGCGCTCATCCTCGCGCACCTCGCCGCCGATCCGCTCCGGATCGTGCAGCCGGCCCATGTTCGCCTTGGTGGCGGCGGCGACGCCCGCGTCCAGGTGGTCGTCGCCCAGATCCAGGCCGAGGAAATCCCGCACGCCGCGCAGCCCGGCAGCGGGATCGGCCTTCAGGTCCTCGTAGCGCAGCACCAGGGTCGTGCGCGGCTGGCGCGCGGCGACCTCGCCCCAGGCGTTCATGAACCGCAGGCACCACCACAGGTCGCTGTTGAAGCGATTGGAGGTCGGATCGCCGGCCAGGTACGCGCTGAACGTGCAACCGTAGCGCGTCTTCCACTTCTCGTAGTTCGACACCAGCATTGCGCGCAGATCGCGCACCAGCACCACGTAGCGCGGCAATGCGATCAGGCGGCGGACGACGTCGCCTGCGAGCAGCGGGTGAGCGATCGTGTGGCTGCTGACCAGGCGCGGGATCTGCGGGTAAAGCACCGGATCGCGCACGCCGCCGATGAGATCGTTGGCGTGGTTGAAGCGAGGCGGCGGCACGCCATGGCGCCGCGCGAGCGCGCTGGCGAGCATGAACTTCAGCCAGTGCGTGCCGGACTGATGCATGCTGACGATGAAGCCGTCGCAATGCCGGTGGCGGAACAGGCCCAGGCTCGACCAGCCCCGGCGCGCGGCGTGGAACCGGTAGCGCAGTCGCGTCGCGGCGGACGGCGCGGTGACGGCCGTGGCGCTCACGCGGCGCGCCCGCCGGCGCCGTGCGCGGGGGCAGGAAGGCGCGCGGCGACACGGCGCGGCTCAAGCATAATGCAGCCCGGATCGCGCGCGGCGCGCGAGCGGCGTGGGCGGGGTACGGGCCGGGCGGCCATGAACGAATCGATACTCATCATCAAGCTGGGCGCCCTGGGCGACGTGGCGATGGCCACCGCGCTGGTGGCGCGGATCCGCGCGCATCACGCCGGCGCACCGGTGACGCTGCTCACCACCGCCACCTTCGCGCCGCTGTTCGCGCGCGCACCGGGGCTGGAAGTGCACGTCACAGAGCGCCGTGGCGTGTGCGCGCAGGGCCGGCTGCTGCGCTGGATGCGCCGCGCGCGATTCTCGCGCATCTACGATCTGCAGGGCAACGACCGCACCGCGTTGTGGTGCGCGCTGTCCGGGGTGCGCGAGCGGGTCGGCAATCACCCGGGCTTTCCGTATACCCATCATCCGGCCGAACCCTGGCGCGGGCAGTCGCACATCTTCGAGCGCATGAACGCGGTGCTCGCCAGTGCCGGGGTGGCGCCGGCACCGGCGCAGGTCGAACTGCCGGCCGGGGAGAACGAACGCGCGCAGGTGCGCGCCTGGATGCACGCGCAGGGCCTGGCAGACGGAGGCTTCGCGCTCCTGCACGCCGGGGCGAGCGCCCGGCGCCTGGCGGGCAAGCGCTGGCCGCACTATGCCGCGCTCGGGCGGATGTTGCAGGCGCGCGGACTGACGCCGGTGTGGATCGGCGCGGGTGCGGACGCGGACGCGAACCGCGCCCTGGCGGCGGCAGTCGGCATCGATGCCTGCGACCGCTTCGGCATCGTCGCGCTGGCGGAACTCGGCCGCCACGCGCGCGTGGCGCTCGGCAACGACTCGGGACCGATGCACGTGCTCGCCGCGGCGCCGATCCCGATCTACGCCTTCTTCGGCAAGACCGACTGGCGCCGCAATCACGCGCTCGGACACGCCGCGCGGGTGTTCGCGAACCCGGACCTGGAGGCGATTTCCCCGCAGCAGGTCATCGATCGGCTCGCCGCCGACGGTGTGCTGCCGGGCTGAACCTGCGCCGTCATCGCGACGACGATCGTGGCCATGAACCGCCCCTTCGTCATCGCGAGCGAAGCGAAGCGACCCATGCGGCGCCGAATTCGTCCGGGCAGCCTGGATTGCCGCGGCCGCTGCGCGGCCTCGCAATGACGGGGCGCGGTTCGTCGGTCGCGCGGCGGCGATCAGGGGCAATTGCGGAGCCGATCATAGGCCGCCAGGTAGCGCGGAACCACGGATTCGGCACTGTAGCTGCCGCGGTAGCGGCGCTGTGCTTCCCGCGCCCGGGCCAGGCAGCCGGCGGCGTCGCCCAGCGCCCGTTCCAGTGCCGCGGCCAGATCGGCGCCATCGCCCGGCTCGGCGAGCAGCGCCGTGTCGGCGTCGAGGATCTCGCGCGGGCCCTGGGTACGCGTGGCGACGATCGGCACGCCGGCAGCCATGGCCTCGAGCACCGCGATTCCGAAGGGCTCGTCGCGCGAAGGCAGGACGAATACGTCGTGCTGCGCGAGCACCGCGCCGACGTCGTCTATCCAGCCGCACATCCCGACGCGCGCGCCCAGTTCGAGCCGGGCGATGCACGCCTGCAGCGCCCCGCGCTCCGGGCCGTCGCCGCCGAGCGTCAGGTGCCAGTCGTCACCGCGCTGGCGCGCAAGGGCCTCGAGCAGCAGGTCGAAACCCTTCTTGTGGACGAAGCGGCCGTAGGCCAGCAGGCGCACCGGACCGGCGGAACGCACGCGCGGCTCGCGCGGCAACAGGCGCGAGAAGTTCGGGATGATGTCGATCCGGTCCGCGCCGATGCCACCGCTGCGCAGCCAGTCGGCCTGGTCGCGCGTGGTGGCGACGAAGCGATCGACCGCGCGGTAATAGCGCAGATCGACGTAGTTGTGCGTCTTCACGAGCACCGGCAGATCCAGGTCGTGCGCGGCGTGCCCCGCCAGATGTGCCGCGCGTGCCAGGTGTGCGTGCACCACCTCGGGCCCGAAGCCGGCGAGCAGCGCGCGCAGGCGCCTGCGCGCGAACGGATCCCAGGTCCCCAGCACGCGAACGAATTCGATCCTGATGCGCGGCTCGGCGGCGAGCGCGGCCAGGCCGGAGAATGCCGGTTGACAGATCGCCTGCACGGCGTGGCCGGCCTGCGCGAGGCAGATCGCGATGTCGACGAACGAGCGCTCGGCGCCGCCGAAACCCTTGGCCAGCATCACCTGGCTGATGCGCACGCTCAGCCCGCCGCGCACAACGCGCGCAGGCGCTGCGCGACCGCGGCCACCGGGACCGAGGCGATTTGCCGATCGGCGCTGCCGATCCAATCCGCGCTCGGGCCCCAGGGACGATATCGATCCGGATCGCCGGGCCCGAACACGGCGAGCGTGGGGATTCCCGCGGCCGCGGCGATGTGGCCAAGGCCGGAATCGTTGCCGACGAAGGCCTGCGATGCGGCGAGTACGGCGGCGGCGGTGCCGAGATCCGTGGCACCGGCAAGGTTAGCCGCCGGCAACGCCAGGCGCGCCGCGAGGGCGCCGGCGCGTTCGCGATCCGCGCCATTGCCCAGCAGCACCACGCGATCGAAGGCGTCGGCGAGCACCTCCACCAGCGCGGCGAAGCGCTCCACCGGCCAGATCTTGCCCGGCCAGTTGGCCCCGGGGCCGAGCGCGAGCACGCGCTCCCCGGCACGGGCCTGCATGCGGGCTCGGGCCGGCGCTATCCGGGCCGGATCGATCCACAGCGCCGGCGGCGGCACCTGGGTACCGGTGAGCGGCGCTACCGCGTCCAGGTGCTGGAGCACGGCGTGCCGGCCCGGCACGGGCCTGCGCTTGCCCAGCCGTCGCCGGCCGCGCAGCAGCCAGCACAGGCCATCGGTGCGCAGATCGACGATGCACTCGTAGCGCGTGCGCCGCAGCGTACGCAGCAGCCGCAGGTGATCGCGCACGCCGCCGCGCTTGTCGAACAGGTGCAGATCGCGCCGATAGGGACAGGGCTCGAACAACTCGGCGGACCGGGCATCGGCGACGATGTCGAAGCGCAAGTGCGGCTGGTGGCCATGCAGGGCTTCCAGGGCTGGCGTGGTCATGACCGCGTCGCCGATGTTGCTCAGGGTCACGAACAGGCCGACCGGCTCGCTCACGCGACTGCCTCCGGCACGCGCGCAAGGATCGCCTCCAGCGCCGCGGCCACCGCCGGCACGGGGATCGCGGCCACGTCGGCGGCGCCATGATCTGCCGCCAGGATGGCGCTTCGATTGGGCGCATCGCCGGCGAACTTGGCCGGATCGGTGTGCCCGAACAGCGTCAGCGTGGGGATGCCGGCGGCGGCGAGCAGGTGGCCGGTGCCGGAATCGTTCGACAGCGCCGCGCGCAGGCGCCCGGCCAGTGCGATCGCGAGCAGCGGGCCGCGCTGCATCGCGCCGCTGGCGGCCTGCTCCGGAAACGACGACTGCGGCACCGCGGCGCGCAACTTGTCCAGGAGACAGACCTCGTCGGGACCGAGGAACCATACCGGAACGCGCCCGGCCGCCGCCTGCGTTTGCGCGATCCCGATGAAATTCTCGAGCGGCCAGCGCTTGCGGGCGCCGCCGGCGCCCGGCGCCAGGCCGAGGTATTGCGGCCCCGGCGGCAGCAGCTCTGCGGCGGCGCGGCGGTAGCCGTCGTCGATGCGGATCACCGGATCGATCGGCAGCGCGCGGCCGGCGGCGAGCTCGACGAGCTGCAGGAAGGCGCCGCGCACCGAACGCGGCCGGATCGCGCCCGGTGCCGGGCGCCGATCCGAAAGCAGGAATCCGGCGCAGGGCGAGATGAAGACGCCGTGCGCCAGCCGCCGCAGCAGGATCGTGGTCGCCAGGCGCGACTGCGTATCGATGACGATGTCGAAGCGTTCACGCAGCGGCGGGCGGCGCAGCAATTCGGCGAGCGAAACGCCGATGCCGGCGCGGTCGCGCACCTCGTCGATGAGTCCGGCCACCAGCGGCGCCAGCGGCCCGGCGAAGGCGCTGGCGCGCCTGCCGGCGAGCCAGGTGATCCGGTGGCGCGGGAAGCTGGCGCGCAGCGCGGCGATCACCGGCAGCTTGATGACGGCGTCGCCGATCCGATCGCCGACGACGTACACCAGGATGGAGCCGCTCATCCGGGCGCGGGGCGGCGGTAGTCGGCGTACGACTTTTCCTCGATCAGGGTCGAGCCGACCCGCAGGTTGATGGTGCGCTTGACGGCGGCGCGCTCGTCGTTGATCCGGTAGACCGAGCGCGCCTGCTCGATGAAGCCGGCGTCGAACAGGCCGTCGCGCTCGCGCTCGCGCAGCCGATCCTCCACTTCCCACAGCGCCTCGTTCACGCGCCGCAGCGCGGCGTGCTCGGCACCGAGATCCACCTTGGCATAGGCGGACGATGCCCACGCCGCCCGCAACGCCTGCAGCTCGGCACGGACGTTCACGAGCTTGGCCGGGTCCGCGATGCGCGCGGCCTTGATTTCGAGGATGGATATCTTGTCCAGCACTTCGCCTGCGGAGACCGGGATCAGGATGCTCATGGAAGACCTACTTGCCGATGCAGAAGCGGGAGAAGATCTCGCCGAGGAGATCGTCGCTGGTGAACTCGCCGGTGATTTGCGCGAGCGTGAGCTGCGCCAGTCGCAGATGCTCGGCGATGACTTCGGCCGAGTCCAGCGTCTGCTGGTGCGCGGCGGCGACGATATCACGGGCGCGCTCGAGCGTCTCGACGTGCCGGGCGCGGGCGCTGCAGGTACCGGCGTCGGGTATCGCGGCGGCGCCTGCCCGCAGTTCGGCATCGATGAGATCCACACCCGCGCCGGTACGCGCCGACACCGACAGTTCCGCGCCGCCGGGCCGTTCGCGGCGCGCGGGCGCGCCGCCGCAGGTGTCGATCTTGTTGCGGATCCGGGTCAGGCGTGCGCCTTCGGCGAGCAGCGCCTGTATGCGTGCCTCGACGGGTCCGTCGTCGATGCCTGCTTCGGTGACCAGCAGCACGTGGTCGGCGTGCGCGATCGCCTGCTCGGCACGCCTGATGCCTTCGGATTCGATCGCATCCGGATCGGCACGCAGGCCTGCGGTGTCGATCAACTCGACTGGCAGGCCGCCGAGCAGTACGTGGGCCTGCAACAGATCGCGGGTGGTGCCCGGAAGATCGGAAACGATGGCCCGGTCCTGTCCCGCGAGGCGATTGAGCAGGCTGGACTTGCCCACGTTGGGCCGCCCGGCGATGACCACGCCCACCCCGTCGCGCAGTCGCGCTCCGGCGCGCGCGCCCTGGAGGGCGTCTTCGATTGCCGCGAGCAGTGCGTCCATCTCCGCCGCCGTGGCCGCGGGAGCGTCGATGTCCTCGTCGGGGAAGTCGATGGCGGCTTCCACGCGTACCCGCAGCCCGATCAGGCGCTCCACCAGCGCGTGCACCCGGCGCGAGAATTCCCCCTGCAGGGAACGCGTCGCGGCACGCGCGGCGGCGGCAGAGGAAGCGGAGATCAGATCGGCGATCGCCTCGGCCTGCGCCAGATCGAGCTTGCCGTTCAGGAAGGCGCGTTCGGAGAACTCGCCGGGCGCCGCCCGGCGCGCGCCGGCGGCGATGACCGACTGCAGGAGCTGATCCAGGACCACCGGCCCGCCGTGGCCATGCAGTTCGAGCAGGTCGTCGCCGGTAAAGGAATGCGGGGCGGGAAAGAACAGCGTCAGCCCGACGTCCAGGGCCGAGCCGTCAGCGGCACGGAAGGTCGTGAGGACCGCCTGGCGCGGCGGCGGGAGCACGCCTGCGACCGCTAGAGCGATTGCGCCGGCCGCCGGACCGCAGACGCGAACGATGCCGATGGCGCCATAACCGGGCGCGGTGGCGACGGCCGCGATCGTGTCGGCAGCGCCATCGGCCGCGGGTACGTTCATGGCGGCAGCGATCAGCCGGGGGCGATCTTGCGCGTGATCACCCATTGCTGGGCGATGGAAAGGACGTTGCTCACGGTCCAGTACAGGACCAGTCCGGCCGGAAACCACGCCATCATGACCGTGAATACGAGCGGCAGGATTTGCATGACGCGCTGCTGTACGGGATCGGGCGCGGGCGGGTTCAGGCGTTGCTGGACGAACATCGTCACGCCCATCACCAGCGGCAGGACGAAATAGGGATCGTGCGTGGACAGGTCGCGCAGCCAGCCCAGGAACGGGGCCTGGCGCAACTCCACGCTTTCCAGCAGGACCCAGTACAGGGCGAGGAACACCGGGATCTGGATCAGGATCGGCAGGCACCCGCTCAGGGGATTGATCTGCTCCGCCTTGTAGATCTCCATCATTGCCTGCTGCTGGCGTGCGCGGTCGTCCGGAAAGTTTTCACGGATCTGTTGCAGGCGCGGGGCGACCTTGCGCATCTTCGCCATCGACTTGTAGCCGACGGCGGAGGGGTAGAAGAACACGCCCTTGACGAAGATCGTCAGGAAAATAATCGACCAGCCCCAGTTCTGGGTGATCGCGTGCAGCCAGGTCAGGATATGGAAGAGCGGCTTGGCGATGAACCACAGCACACCGTAGTCGACGACCAGATCCAGCCCCGGTGCAATGGCGGCGAGATCGTCCTGCAGCTTGGGTCCGGCGTAGGCGGCCCAGGTGGCGGAGGACTTGCCGCCAGGCGGGATCGTGGCGGCAGGCAGGTACAGCCCGGCGATGTAGCGCTCGTTCGGAAGCACCTTGGAGTAGTAGCTTGACTCGGCCTGGGCGGGGGGTACGAGCGCGGTGACGAAGTAGTGCTGGACCATGCCGACCCAGGCGTTTGCGGAACGGAAATCGATAGGTTCCTTGGCGAGATCGTCGAAGCCGACCTTCTGGTAGCGGGTACCGGGCAGCGAATACGCGATACCGGTAAATGCGCTCGCCAGCAACATGGAGCCCTGTGCGGGCGGATGGCGCTGGAGCTGGGCATAGGGACGCACGTTGATCGGGGTGGTACCACCGTTCTGGATCTCGTACCGGACATTGACCAGGTAGCTGCCGCGCTGCAGTTCGAAAATCTTCTCGACCGTCGCCGCGGGTCCTTGCCAGCGCAGGCGGGCCTCCAAGCGGTCGGCGCCGTCGGCGAGGGTGTACTCGGGCTGCGCGGCGGCGTACTGGGAAAGATGGTTGGGCAGTTCGACGTGGTCGGCGAGCAGGCCGCTCTGGAGCGTGAAGTACGTGGCGGCGCCGTCGTCGAGCAATGTGAGCGGCGTCGGATCGGAACGGGAAACGGGGTATTCGCGCAGCGCGGCGCGCACCACCGTCGCGCCGGTCTCGGAAATCTGCAATTCCAGCACGTCGGTTCGGACGCGGACGGTTCGCGCTGCGGCCTGCGGTTGCACTTCCGGCGCGAGGGTCGGCTCCGCGGCCGGTACGGCCTGGGGAACGTCATTCGGGGATGGTGGCGCCGCATCGGCCTTTGCGATGGTCTGGGTGGGTGCGGCGGGCGGGGTCCGGTAGTCCTGCTGCCAAGCCTGCCAGAGCAGCAGCACCACGAACGACAGGGCCATGAACAGAACGAGGCGAATGTTATCCACGGATGTCCGGAAGGCGGTGTTGCGAAAGGCCGTGCATCATGGCGAGTGCGGTCGGGTTTGTCGAGGCGCCGGGTCACGCGCCCGGGCGAGCAAAGCCGGCCAAAGGCGTTCAAGGGCTTCGAGGACGGCGCGGCCGTTGGCGGGGCGGATTTGCCGATCGACCAGCACGACGATGCGATGCCCCGCGAGTGCCTGACGGTTCGCGGTCGCACTCGCGCGGACCAGGCGCTTGATGCGGTTGCGGTCGACGGCGCGAGGGAAATTGCGCTTGCTGGCGCCGACGCCCAGGAAGATGGTTGTTTCGGAAGGATTGTGCTCGGCCCAGGCCCGGAACCCGGGTACGCGGGCGCGGATCGTACTGGCGAGCAGCGCGGTGAAAGCGTCCGGTCCGCGCAGCGGCCTGACGGCGGGCGGCGCGGCCAAGGAGGGCGGGAACGTCAGACCGTCAGGCGGGCACGGCCCTTGGCGCGGCGCCGGGCGAGGATCTTGCGGCCGTTACGGGTTGCCATGCGCGCACGGAAACCGTGGGTGCGTTTGCGCTTGATCTTGCTCGGCTGGTAGGTTCTCTGCACGGCGTCCGCCCTCGTGAATGCAGGTGTCGAAGTGGAATCGCGAAAGGGCGCGGATGATACGTGCGCCGGCCGCGTCGCGTCAATGAATTCGAGGCGCGGCGGCTATAAACAGGGTGTGGATAACTCTGTAACGCGGGTTTACACTGCGCCCCCCGAAGTGGGCTACGAACAAGAATCCTGGGCAGGGGATGGCGGTGTCTTCAGCGGTCTGGCGCACGTGCCTGGAACGGCTCGAAAGCGAGCTATCGGCGCAGCAATTCAACACGTGGATCCGGCCGCTGCATGCCTGCGAGCAGGACGCGCGGCTGGAATTGCTGGCACCCAACCGGTTCGTGCTCGATTGGGTCCGCGATCGACACCTGGCACGGATCACTGAGCTGTTGCGCGATGTCAGCGGCAATCCTGACATCGAGGTCGCAATGGCAATCGGCAGTCGCCCGGCCGCGCCTGCGCCAGCGCGGACCTTGTCCCAGGAGCCGGCGGCGGCACCGGCGCGGACCAGCCGCCCGGCGACCGGGTTGAAGCCTGACTTCACCTTCGACACCTTCGTGGAAGGCAAGTCCAACCAGCTTGCGCGCGCTGCGTCCATTCAGGTCGGCCTGAACCCGGGCACGGGAAAGGGCTACAACCCGCTGTTCATCTGCGGCGGAGTCGGACTGGGCAAGACCCACCTGATGCACGCGGTCGGCAACCTGATCGCCGCCAACCGCGCGAATGCCAAGGTCGTGTACCTGCACTCGGAGCGTTTCGTGGCGGAAATGGTCCGCGCGCTTCAGCACAATACAATCAATGACTTCAAGCGATTCTACCGCTCGGTGGACGCACTGCTGATCGACGACATCCAGTTCTTCGCCAACAAGGAACGCTCACAGGAGGAGTTTTTCCACACCTTCAACGCATTGCTGGAAGGGCAGCAGCAGATCGTGCTGACCTGCGATCGCTACCCGCGAGAGGTCGATGGCGTGGAGGAACGGCTCAAGTCCCGCTTCGGCTGGGGCCTGACGGTCGCCATCGAGCCGCCGGAGCTGGAAACCCGGGTCGCGATCCTGATGGCCAAGGCCGAGATGGCACAGCATCGGGTCCCGGACGAGGTTGCCTTTTTCATTGCCAAGCGGTTCCGTTCGAATGTTCGCGAACTGGAAGGCGCTTTGCACCGCATCCTGGCCAATGCCCATTTCACCGGGCGTGACATCACGCTCGAATTTGCCAAGGAAGCATTGAAGGATCTGCTCGCGCTGCAGGATCGGATGGTCACCATCGAGAATATCCAGAAGACGGTGGCGGAGTACTACAAGATCCGGGTTTCGGATCTGCTCTCCAAGCGGCGCAATCGCTCGGTCGCGCGCCCGCGCCAGATGGCGATGGCCATCGCCAAGGAACTCACCAGCCACAGCCTGCCGGAGATCGGTGACGCCTTCGGCGGCCGGGACCACACCACCGTACTGCACGCCTGTCGGAAAATCGCGGACTTGCGGCGGAGTGAAAAGAAGATCGAAGAGGATTACGCCAACCTCGGTCGAATCCTCGCGAATTGATGTGGACAGGCTGTGCAGGATAGGTGTGGAAAACGGGCTTCACTGGCGAAGCGGATTCTGTCCACACCGACCGGGATGTCTCCGGGCCGCGTTATGCACAGGCACGAACCAGCAGAACTACCTGAAATAAAAACAAAAATAACGTTACCCAAAGAAATCGCGGCGGCTAATAACAGGGCAGAGAATGAAATTAAAAACCAATAGAGATGAGATCCTGGTTCCGCTCCAGACAGTTCACAGTGTCGTCGAGCGTCGCCAGAGCCTGCCCATCCTCGGCAACGTCCTGCTGAGCGCCGAAGCGGGCACGCTGACGTTGACCGCGACTGACATGGAAGTGGAAACGGTCGTCGCAATCCCGATTGAAGGGGATGAAAGCGGACAGATGACCCTGCCGGCGCGCAAGTTCGTGGACATCGTGCGTGCGCTGCCGGCCGGATCCGTCATCCAGATCGAAAGCAAGGAAAAGCAGGCGACGCTGAGATCGGGGCGCAGCCGGTTCAGCCTGGCGACGATGCCGGCGGTGGAATTTCCGAGCGTGGGGGAGTTCGAGGCTTCGCTGAAGATCAAGGCCGAGGGCCGGGCGATCCTGGCGATGATCCAGCAGACCCAGTTCGCGATGGC
This sequence comes from Gammaproteobacteria bacterium, assembly GCA_050183625.1. GTDB lineage: Bacteria > Pseudomonadota > Gammaproteobacteria > JADZEE01 > JADZEE01 > JBFXBD01. The sequence continues at coordinate 70,890 of JBFXBD010000021.1, read as the reverse complement.
GCACAACGACGTGCGTTACTACCTCAATGGATTGCTGCTGGAGTTTTCACCTAACCGGATTCGTTCCGTGGCGACCGACGGGCACCGGCTGGCGCTCGCGGAACTCGAGGTGGCCATCGAGACCACGGGCACGCGTCAAATCATCGTGCCGCGCAAGGGTGTGCTGGAACTGTTGCGGATCCTGGAAACGGCAGACGGCGAAGCCGAGATCAACGTCAGCGACAACCACGTCCAGGCGCTGGTGGGCGGCAACCGTGTTACGAGCAAGCTGATCGACGGCAAGTATCCCGACTACGAACGTGTCATCCCGCGCAATGCAGACAAGCTGGTGATCGCGGATCGGGAAGCGCTCAGGCAGGGTCTGGCGCGCACGGCCATCCTGTCCAACGAGAAATTCCGCGGCGTCCGGTTCCTGCTTTCCGCCGGCAGTCTCACCGCCCAGGCACACAACCCGGATCAGGAAGAAGCCGAGGAAGTCATCGAAGTGACCTACGACGGCGGGGAACTGGAGATTGGGTTCAACGCCAACTACGTGCTGGACGTGCTCAACACCTTGCGGACCGAACAGGTCCGGCTGGAATTTTCCGATTCCAACAGCAGCTGCCTGATCACGCCCGCTGATGGCGGCCACTGCCGGTACGTCGTCATGCCCATGCGGCTGTAATGCAATTGCGTTCGGTCGAGATACGGGACCTGAGGATCCTGAAGTCGGTCCACCTGGAACTTCGGCCGGGAGTGAACCTCCTTTACGGTGCAAACGGCAGCGGCAAGACGAGCGTTCTGGAGGCGGTTTCCTTCAGCGCGAGCGCGCGATCATTCCGCACGCCGCGGTCGGCAGAGTTGATACGGCGCCAGGCGCCGGGATTCGTGGTTCGCGCGGAAGCGGCCCGGGATGAACGTGGTGGTTCGCTGAGGATCGAAGCCAGCCGAAGCCGCCGTGGCACCCGGTGTGCAATCGGCGGCAAGCCGGTCAGCGGGACCTCCGAGTTGACCCGGCAGTTCCCGTGCATCGCGATCACGCCGCAGCATCACCTGCTGGTCGACGGTTCGCCGCGCGAACGGCGGCGTTTCATCGACCTGACCCTGTTCCACGTGGAACAACACTACCTCGATGCCTGGCAGTGCTATCACCGGGCATTACGGCAACGCAATGCCGCCATCCGATCTGCCAGGACGGCCGCGGCTCTTCAACCGTGGGAAGGGGCCCTGGCGGAGCAGGCGCAGCGGCTGGACACGATGCGAACAGAAGCATTGGAGCGCCTGGCCACGCAGTTCGAAGCCTGTGCCACTACGCTCGACCTGGAGGATGTCGCCGTACACTACCGCAGGGGCTGGGACGAAGGCATGGACCTGCTGGAACTCCTGGAGCGGTCGCGCCGGGAGGACCTGAGTGTGGGGCATACGCGATTCGGGCCGCATCGGGCGGACCTGCAGTTCACGGTCCTGGGGGCGCCAGCGGCGTCCATCTGGTCTCGCGGCCAGGCGAAGCTGGGTGCCGCAAGCCTTCTACTGGCTCAGAGCGCACTGGTGCAGGAACGGCGCGGAGAAGCGCCTGTCCTGCTCATCGACGATTTCGGGGCGGAACTGGACGAACTGCGCCGCAAAAAGTTGGCCAAGCTGGCGCATAATAGTGCCGCCCAGATCATCGTCGCCGTCAACGATCCGACGCAGTGGCCAGCCGCCGAAGTACCTTTGGGAGCGCTGTTCCACGTGGAACAAGGCCAAATTGTTGCCGCCTAAAATAGAATAGTCATTACACACAATGAGTTACGATTCCTCGAATATCAAGGTGCTCAAGGGGCTGGATGCCGTCCGCAAGCGTCCCGGAATGTATATCGGCGATACGGAGGACGGCACGGGCCTGCACCACATGGTTTTCGAGGTCGTCGATAACTCCGTCGACGAATCCCTGGCGGGGTACTGCACCGACATCAAAGTCATCATCCACGCCGAGGAAGCGATTACCGTGACCGACAATGGCCGCGGCATCCCCGTCGACATTCATTCCGAGGAACAGGTGTCCGCGGCCCAGGTCATCATGACCACGCTGCACTCGGGTGGAAAATTCGACGACAACTCCTACAAGGTCTCAGGTGGCCTGCACGGCGTGGGTGTATCGGTGGTGAACGCGCTGTCGCGCTACCTGCGGCTGACCATCCACCGCGATGGTTTCTGCCACGAGCAGGAATACCGCGATGGCGAGCCCGTCGCGCCACTGCGCGCCGTCGGGCCATCGACCCAGACCGGCACCGAGGTCTACTTCGTACCGAGCCCTGATATCTTCCGCAACATCGAGTTCCATTACGACATCCTCGCCAAGCGCTTGCGGGAACTGTCGTTCCTGAACTCCGGGATCCTCATCGAACTTACGGACGAGCGCAGCGGAAAGCACGACGTCTTCGAGTACAAGGGCGGAATCGCCGCGTTCGTCCAGCACCTGAATTCCATGAAGACCGCGATCCACGAGACCGTGGTGGGCGCCCGTGCCCGCAAGGACGAGGTCGAGGTCGATCTGGCGATGCAGTGGAACGACTCCTACCAGGAGAACATCTTCTGCTTCACCAACAACATTCCCCAGCGTGACGGCGGCACGCACTTGGCCGGCTTGCGCGCCGCCCTCACCCGTGGGATGAACCTGTACATGGAGCGCGAGGGCATCTCGCAGCGCGCCAAGGTGGACGTCACCGGCGAGGACGTTCGCGAAGGCCTCACGGCGGTACTCTCCGTCAAGCTGAAGGATCCGAAGTTTTCCTCGCAGACCAAGGACAAGCTCGTGTCCAGCGACGTCAAGGGCGCGGTCGAATCCGTCGTCCAGGACATGCTGAACGATTTCCTGCTCGAGCATCCGGCCGAAGCGCGGGCGATCGTCGACAAAATCCTGGACGCGGCGCGCGCCCGCGAAGCCGCCCGCAAGGCGCGCGAACTCACCAGGCGAAAATCAGCGCTCGACATCGCGGGCCTGCCCGGCAAGCTCGCCGATTGCCAGGAAAAGGACCCGGCCAAGTCCGAACTGTTCATCGTCGAAGGCGATTCAGCCGGCGGATCGGCCAAGCAGGGGCGCGACAGGCGCTTCCAGGCCGTGCTGCCCCTGAAGGGAAAAATCCTCAACGTCGAGAAGGCACGCTACGACAAGATGCTCTCTTCGGCCGAAATCGGCACGCTGATTACCGCACTCGGTTGCGGCATCGGACACGAGGAGTTCGATCCCGACTCCCTGCGCTACCACCGCATCATCATCATGACCGATGCCGACGTCGACGGTTCGCACATCCGTACTCTGCTGCTGACGTTCTTCTACCGGCAAATGGGTGCCCTGATCGAGCGGGGGAACATCTACATCGCCCAGCCTCCGCTGTTCAAGCTCAAGAAGGGCAAGCAGGAGCGGTACCTGAAGGACGAGCCGGCGTTGAACGAATACCTGGTGCACCTGGGCCTGGAAAGCGCAGGCGTTTCCATCGACGAAGCCGCGCCCCTCACGCCCGAGCAAATCGAAGAGTTGTCCCGCGACTACCTCGCGCTGCGACAGCTCATCGAGCGCATGGCGCAGCGGTACGATCGCCAATTGCTCGAGGCGATGCGCGGCCTGGAGCGCATCTCCGCACGCGACGGCATCGACCCACAGCGCTTGCGGGCCTGGTGTACCGAACTGCAGCAGCGACTGCTGGCCAGCGCGGATGCCAGCGTGTCCTTCCTGGTCGAGACGATCGAGGCGGATGCCGGCGACGAGCCGCATGCGCGCGTCACGATTACCCAGCATGGCCTGGAGAACGTCACGGAATTCGATCGCGATTTCTTCGGCTCTTCCGAATACCGCCGGCTCGCTGAACTCAGCCTGACCCTGGACCGGCAGGCACCGCGCGGCGTACGCGTGGACAACGACGGGGACGTGTTCGAATACCGATCGCTCCGGCAGGCCTTCGACGACCTGATCGCGCGGGCGCAGCGTGGCCTGACGCTGCAGCGCTACAAAGGCCTGGGCGAGATGAACCCGGGCCAGCTCTGGGAAACGACCATGAATGCCGAGGATCGCAACCTGCTCAAGGTGCGGATCGAAGACGCGGTCGCCGCGGACGAGATATTCGCCACCTTGATGGGTGATCAGGTCGAGCCCAGGCGCGCCTTCATCGAACGCCACGCGCTGACGGTGACCAACCTGGATACCTGAGTCCGGACGACCCGCTCAACGGCCGGGTTCCACCCGGCAGCACACCCAGGCCTGCACCTGCACGGCACCGGCCGCGCGCAGCATCCGCGCCATCTCCGCGACGGTGGATCCGGTGGTGAGCACGTCGTCGATGATGGCGATGCGCCTACCGCGCACGCACCGAAGGACTTTGAACGCACCTTGCAGGTTGGCGCGCCGCGCACCGGCCCCCAGGCTTGCCTGCGCCGGCGTGTGCCGCGTCTTTTCGAGCGCGCGCGGGTCCGCGTCGATACCCAGCGCGACGCCGAGCAGCCGTGCCAGTTCCTGGGACTGGTTGAAGCCGCGCGCCGCCATGCGCCACCGGTGCATCGGCACGCCGATGAGCAGATCAGGCAGCGGCGTCGCAGTCGCACGGAATCGATCCTCCATGCATCGCGCGAGCGGTACGCACAGCGCCATGCGCCGGCGGAACTTGAGATTCCAGATGAGGCGATCGACCGGATAGCGGTAATCGAGCGCGACCAGGCAATGATCGATCGGCGGTGTTCGCCGCAGGCATTCCCCGCAGGTATCCGCGCCGGCCAGATCGGCGCCGCAGCGATCGCAGTGCGGCCCGGCCCGTGGCAGGTCCTCGAAGCACCCGGTGCACAACACCCGCGCCGGCGGATGAAGATCCGCGCCGCACAACCCGCAGGACTCCTTGACCCAGGCTTCCATGCCCGGTTTCCTCGCTATAATGTCAACCCGGAACATCCCGGCCAGGTTGACTGATGCCGGTTCCTCCAGCGACCTTCCCTACGGAGACGCTTCAATGTCCCGACCCGCCCCAGCCCAGAATCCACGCGATACGCGCCATGACTGGACCCGCGACGAGGCCCTGTCCCTTTACCGTGCACCGTTTTCCGACCTGATATACCGCGCCCAGGCCGCCCACCGGGAACATTTTCCGGCCAATACGGTACAGCTTAGCACTCTGCTCAATATCAAGACCGGCGGGTGCCCGGAGGATTGTGCCTACTGCCCCCAGAGCGCGCGCTACGATACCGCGGTCGATGCTGCGGCCCTGCTGCCCGTCGACGAAGTCCGGGCTGCCGCGCGCCGTGCCCGCGACTCCGGCGCCACCCGCTTCTGCATGGGCGCCGCCTGGCGCAGCCCCAAGGATCGCGACATCGAGAAAGTCGCCGGCCTGGTCGAGGCCGTCAAGGCCGAAGGCCTGGAAACCTGCGTGACGCTCGGCATGCTCACCGACCGCCAGGCCCAGCGCCTGAAGCAGAGTGGCCTGGACTACTACAACCACAACATCGATACGTCGCCGGAGTACTACGCCGAAATCATCACCACGCGCGGCTTCGAGGATCGCATCCGCACCCTCGAAAGCGTCCGCGCCGCCGACCTCAAGGTCTGTTGCGGCGGCATCATCGGCATGGGCGAAAGCGATAGGGATCGAATCGGCATGCTGGTCGCCCTGGCCAACCTGCCGCAACACCCCGAGAGCGTGCCCATCAACATGCTGGTGCCGGTCGAAGGCACGCCCCTGGCGAACGCCGCCGCAATCGACCCGCTCGAACTCGTGCGCACCATCGCCGTCGCCCGCATCATGATGCCCGCGTCCTACGTGCGACTGTCCGCCGGCCGAACCGGGCTGTCACGTGCCGAACAGGCCCTGTGCTTCATCGCCGGGGCCAACTCCATCTTCTACGGCGACCGCCTTCTCACCACCGGCAATCCCGACGTCGACGCCGATCTCGCCCTGTTCGCCGACCTGGGCATCAGCGCGGAAAACGCCGTCCACCCATGATCGCGCCGGCGCCGGACCCGGCAATGCCAGCGGCTCTTCGGCAGCGCCTGGCGCGATGGCAGCAGGCGCGCCTGCAGGACGGCCTGGTGCGGCGCCGGGCTCTGCGCGGCGAAACCGCCGGGTCGCGCGCGAACATCGGCGGCCGCACGGTGGTCAATTTCTGCAGCAACGACTACCTCGGACTGGCCACCGATCCGCGCCTGGCCGAGGCCGCGCAGCAGGCCGCCCGCATCCATGGCTATGGCAGCGGCGCCTCCGCACTGGTCTGCGGCTACACCGCCGTCCACGAGGAACTCGAAGCGGCGCTCGCGCATTTTCTCGGTCGCGAACGCGCAATCGTCCTGCCTTCCGGCTACCACGCCAATCTCGCGGTGCTCGGCACGTTCGTCGCACGCGGCGACACGGTCGTCGCCGATCGCTACATCCACGCCTCCCTGATAGACGCCGCGTTGATGTCGCGCGCGCGCCTGCGCCGCTACCCGCACAACGACGCCGGCACCGCCGACAGGCTCTGCGCCCAATCCGCTGCCGGCCTCGTGTTGCTCGTGACGGAAGGCGTGTTCAGCATGGAAGGCGACGTGGCGCCGTTGGCCGCGCTGCGCCAGGTAGCCGCATCCCGCGATGCCTGCCTGGTCGTCGACGACGCGCATGGCATCGGCGTGCTCGGCGAACACGGCGCCGGAGCGCTGGAGATCTCCGGCCTGGCTCGAGATCGCGGCGTGCACCTGCTGGTCGGGACGCTCGGCAAGGCCTTCGGTGCTGCCGGTGCCTTCGTCGCCGGGGCCGCGGATCTCATCGACGAACTCATGCAACAGGCGCGCAGCTATCGCTATACCACGGCCATGCCGGCACCGGTCGCGGCCGCCGCGCTCACGGCCCTGCACATCATCCGCAACGGTCCCGAACGCCCGCGCCTGACGCTAGCCATCGCGCGCTTCCGCGAAGCCGCCGCGGCCGCCGGCCTGGCGGTCCTGCCCTCCCAATCGCCCATCCAGCCCCTGCTGGTCGGCGACAGCGCGCGCGCCGTCCGCCTCAGCGACTCGCTGCTGGAGGCCGGTTTCCATGTCGCCGCGATCCGCCCGCCGACCGTGCCGCCGGGAACCGCACGGCTGCGGATCACGCTCAGCGCCGCGCATGCCGACGAACAAATCGACCGCCTGGTCGATACGCTCGCCCGCCTGTGGCAGGAACGATGAGCGAGTCCGCGCCGCCCGAGATCGACAAGCGTCGCGTCGCGCGCGCGTTCGACGCCGCGGCACGGCGCTACGACGCCGTGGCCGAGCTGCAGGCCACCGTTGCATCGCGCAACCTCGAACGCCTGGATTACATCCGCATCGAACCACGCACCGTGCTCGATCTCGGCGCGGGGACGGGCACCGGCGCGCGCGCCCTGAGGCGGCGCTACCGGCGCGCGCGCTTCGTGCTCGTGGACCTCGCGCACGAAATGTTGCGCCAGGCGAAGGCCAGGCGGGCGTTCCTGGCCCGGGAAGCCTATGTACGAAGCGACGCCGAGCGCCTGCCGTTCGCCGACGCCGCGTTCGATCTCGTCTACAGCAACCTCATGCTGCAGTGGTGCCCGCACCCGGACGAGGTCTTTCGCGGCGTCAAGCGCATTCTTGCGCCCGGCGGGCTGTTCATGTTCGCGACCTTCGGGCCGGACACGCTCATGGAACTGCGGCGCGCCTGGAGTGCCGCCGACGCCGTCCGGCACGTGCACGCTTTCGCCGACATGCACGATCTGGGCGACGGCCTGATCCGCGCCGGGTTCGCCAGCCCCGTGCTCGACAACGAGCACATCGTCATGACCTACGCGGATCTGCGCGGGCTGCTGGCCGACATCCGCGACATCGGCGCCGCCTGTGCATCGCCTGACCGGCGCCGTGCCCTGACCGGCAAGCAGGCCTGGCGACGCTTCGCGGAGGAATACGACGCCCAGCGCAGCGAGGGACGCCTGCCGGCGACCTACGAGATCGTCTACGGCCACGCCTGGGCACCGCTCGCGGGCACGCGCCCGCAGGACGGCAGCACGGTCGCCGTGCAACCGATCCGCATCGTGCCGCGGCGGCCGGCATGACCGGCCTGGCCCTGTTCGTCACCGGGACCGACACCGGCGCGGGAAAGACCTCGGCCGCCTGCGCCCTGATCCGCGCCCTACGCGCCCTGGACTTGCGGGTCGCGCCCATGAAGCCGGTGGCGAGCGGCGCCTGCTCGACTGCCGCCGGGCTGCGCAATGACGACGCACTCGCCCTGCTGGCCGCCTGCAGCGCCGACTACGACTATGACGACGTCAACCCGTATGTCTTCGAGCCGGCCACCGCACCCCACCTCGCCGCGGCGGACGCCGGCGTGGAAATCCGCTTCGCGCCCATCCAGGCCGCCCTGGCACGATTGCGCAGCCGCGCGGACGTCGTCGTCGTCGAAGGCGCCGGCGGCTGGCGCGTCCCGCTCGGCGCGGATGCCTCCATCGCCTCGCTGGCGCGCGCACTCGGATTGCCCGTGCTGCTGGTGGTCGGCGTGCGCCTGGGCTGCATCAACCATGCGCTGCTGACCCTGGATGCGATCCGCGCCGACGGTTGCCCGATCGCCGGATGGATCGCCAACGCCATCGACCCCCTCTTCGCCGACGCCGGCCGCAGCATCGATGCGATAGCTGCCCGCGCCGCCCTGCCGCCCCTCGCAACGCTGCCGTGGCAGCCGCAAGCGTGGCTCGACTGCGACGTAAATGCGGCGCGCTTGTTGGTTGCAACGCTTAAAGGACTACGTTAGCATCCGGCAGGGTGCGACCAGTTGTCGCATGCAGCACACCTGCGCATGGATCCGCAGGGCGAGAGCCGCGGCGGGGGTTCGTTTGCCGAAAGATCGAGGTACGGCGCCGATTGAACGGTCAGCATCGGTTTGTGATTCGTCCAAACCGGTCCCTGGGCGCCCGGCAGGCCGCGATGTTCTTCGGGGCCTGCCTTCTGTTATCCCTGTCCATCGGACTGGGCTTCTACAGCATCGGCCTCCCGCTCGTGCTGCCTTTCTGCGGCGTGGAGATGATCGCGCTCGGCACGGCGTTGTGGGTGACGCATCGCCGGTCGCGCCGCCAGGAGGTCGTCTGCCTGGGCGCCGAAAGCGTGACCGTCGAGGTCGGCACCGATCGACCGGAGCGCAGGTACGAGTTCCGGCGGGCGTGGGCCAGGCTGGTGCTGGAGCCGGCAGGCGGGCGCGGAACGCGGCGCCTGACGCTGCGCTCCGCGGACGGCCGGGTGGAGCTTGGCTCGTTCCTCTCGGACGAGGAACGCGAGAGCCTCGGGAGAGCATTGGCGCGGTACCTGCCGTTGCAGCGCGAGCGTTGAAAGACCGCGCGGCGGCCGGTGCCATGAATACCAACAAACAGCAACGCTAAGGAGCGTTATTCGATGGGCAAGACTTGGATGCGCGCGCTGGCCGGGGGAACGGCTGCATTGCCGGCGGCCGCGGCGATGGCGCTGGAACCCAGCCGCTACAACATGACCTACGGCGTCACTCCGGTGGCGCACCAGGTTCACGACCTGCACATGCTGGTGCTGGCGATCGTCACCGCGGTAGGCGTGGCGGTCTTTGCGGTGATGTTCTACGCCATCTTCAAATTCCGCAAATCGACCGGCGCCGTACCGGCCAAGTTCCATGAGAACGCGACCCTGGAGCTGATCTGGACCGTCATCCCGGCCATCATCCTCGTTGCCCTGGCCATTCCCGCGACCAAGGCGATGATCGCGGTCTACGACCACTCCAACCCCGAAATGACGGTCAAGGTCACCGGCTACCAGTGGAAGTGGCAGTACGAGTACCTCGACAGCGGCGTCAACTTCTTCAGCAACCTGAAGACCACGCAGGACGAGATCAACAACCTGGCGCCCAAGGGCGAGCACTACCTGCTCGACGTGGACAACGCGCTGGTGCTCCCGGTCAAGACCAAGATCCGCTTCGTGATAACCGCCACCGACGTGCTGCACGCCTGGTGGGTGCCGGCCTTCGGCTGGAAGCAGGACGCCATCCCGGGCTTCATCAACGAGAACTGGGCCTACATCGAGGAACCGGGCACCTACCGCGGCCAGTGCGCCGAGCTCTGCGGCCGCAACCATGGCTACATGCCGATCGTCGTCAACGCGGTCTCCAAGGAGGAGTACAACCAGTGGGTCGATGCGAAGAAGGCCGAGATGGCCGCCGCCGCGGACGCCTCCTCCAAGACCTTCAGCAAGGACGAGCTGATGCAGAAGGGCGAGCAGGTCTATAACACCGTCTGTGCGGCCTGCCACATGGCCGACGGCAAGGGCGTGCCGGGCGCGTTCCCGGCACTGGCCGGCAGCAAGATCGCCACCGGACCGGTCGCAGATCACCTGCAAATCGTGGTGCATGGCAAAGCCGGCACGGCGATGCAGGCCTTTGGTGCGCAGCTGAGCGATGCCGATCTGGCAGCCGTCATCACCTACGAACGCAACGGCTTCGGCAACAACACCGGCGACATCGTCCAGCCGGGCGACGTCAAGGCCGCTCGCTGAGCCCGGCCGGACACACGACATCGAACGCATCGGCGCCCACGGCGACGAGGAGCAGGAGAACTTCACGATGAGCACGGCGACCCACGCTGACACACACCACGACAGCCACGATCACCACCCGACCGGCCTGGCCCGCTGGCTGTTCAGCACCAACCACAAGGACATCGGCACCCTGTACCTGATCTTCGCCGGGGTGATGTTCCTGCTCGGCGGCGCGATGGCCATGTCGTTCCGCGCCGAGCTGTTCGAGCCCGGCATCCAGTTCCTGGACCCGCTCAAGTTCAACCAGCTCGTCACCCTGCACGGCCTCATCATGGTGTTCGGCGCGGTGATGCCCGCGTTCGCCGGCCTGGCGAACTGGATGATCCCGATGATGATCGGCGCGCCGGACATGGCGCTGCCCCGGGTCAACAACTGGGGGTTCTGGATCCTGCCCTTCGCCGGCATGCTGCTGGTGCTGTCGATGTTCGTGCCCGGCACGCCCGAGGCCGGCTGGACCATGTATCCGCCGCTCATGATCGTCGGCAGCAGCGGCAAGCCCGAGCTGGGCGGCGACCTGCTGATCTTCTCGGTCCACCTGCTCGGCATGTCGTCGATCCTGGGCTCCATCAACATCATCACCACGATCCTGAACATGCGCGCCCCCGGCATGACGCTGCTGAAGATGCCGCTGTTCGTCTGGTCGTGGCTGATCACCGCCTTCCTGCTCATCGCCGCCCTGCCGGTGCTCGCCGGCGCGGTCACCATGCTGCTGACCGATCGTCACTTCGGCACCAGCTTCTTCAATGCCGCCGGCGGCGGCGATCCGGTGCTGTTCCAGCACGTGTTCTGGTTCTTCGGTCACCCCGAGGTGTACATCATCATCCTGCCGGCGTTCGGGATTTTCTCGCACATCATCCCGGCGTTCTCGCGCAAGCCGCTGTTCGGGCACGAGTCGATGGTGTACGCGATGGCGGCGATCGCCTTCCTGTCGTTCATCGTCTGGGCGCACCACATGTACACCACCGGCATGCCGCTCGCCGGCGAGTTGTACTACCTGTATGCGACGATCATGATCGCGGTACCCACCGCAGTGAAGATATTCAACTGGATCAGCACCATGTGGAAGGGTTCGATGACCTTCGAGGCGCCGATGCTGTGGGCGCTCGGGGGCATCGTGATCTTCACCGTCGGCGGCTTCACCGGCCTGATGCTGGCGATGGCGCCGGCGGACATGCAGTACCACGATACCTACTTCGTGGTCGCGCACTTCCACTACGTGATGGCGATCGCCGCGGTGTTCGGCATCATCGGCGCGGTGCTGTTCTGGCTGCCCAAGATCACCGGCCGCATGTACGACGAAGCCCTGGCCAAGTGGCACTTCTGGCTGTCGATGATCTTCGTGAACATCACCTTCTTCCCGCAGCACTTCCTGGGCCTGGCGGGCATGCCGCGCCGCATTCCGGACTACTCGCTGAACTTCGCGGATTTCAACCAGCTGTCCTCGATCGGCGCGTTCGCGTTCGGGTTGACGCAGCTCCTGTTCTTCTACAACGTCTTCAAGTCGGCGCGCTCCGGTGCGCCGGCACATGAAGCAAAGGTCTGGGAAGGCGCGACCGGCCTGGAGTGGACGCTGCCGACGCCGGCGCCGTACCACCATTCCTTCCCGGCCGACATCATGACCCGCGCGGAGCAGCACTAGGATCATGTCGGCGGGCCAGGGCAAGCCACAGGACGACGAGGCCCGGGCCCGCGCTCGGGCCAATCTCCGCCTGGCATGGTTGCTCGGAGCGGTCGTGTTGCTGCTCTACCTGTCTTTCGTGGTCAAGCAGCTATGACTCAAACCGCAACCGACGGGCGCATTCATCGGCGGCTCGCACTGCGCCTGGCGCTCATCGTCGCGGCGATGTTCGGTTTCGGCTATGCGCTGGTACCGCTGTATCAGGTGTTCTGCGAGGTCGCCGGCATCAACGGCAAGACCGGGCGCGTTTCCGAGGCGCGGGCCACGAGCGGCCCGGTCGATGCCAAAAGGACGGTGACGGTCGAGTTCGTCGCCACGGTCAACGATCTGCCGTGGCGGCTCCGGCCCGAGGTCAAGAGCATCTCGGTGCATCCGGGGGCCGTGACCGAGGTGCTGTTCTACGCCGAGAACCTGTCGTCCCAACCGCAGGCCGGCCAGGCGGTTCCGAGCCTGGTGCCGGGGGCGGCGTCGAAGTTCTTCATGAAGACCGAATGCTTCTGCTTCACCAAGCAGTCGCTCGCGGCAGGCGAGGGCCGGCACATGCCGGTGCGATTCGTGGTCGACGCCCGCATTCCGGATTCGATCCGGACGCTGACGCTGTCGTACACGTTCTTCCGCGTCGCCGATGCCGTGGCGGACAACGGGCGATCAAGCTGACGGCCGCAGGATGCGGCGACTGGATTTTCAATAAGCAATAGTCTGGGATCAAAGGGGAAACCATGACCACTGAGGCACACGCGGGGTACTACCTCCCGCAACCGAGCCACTGGCCGCTGGTCGGCACCGTGGGTTTGTTCATCATGCTGGGCGGCGTCGCCATGAGCGTCAACGGCTACGGCATCGGCACCTTCCTGATGGGCGTGGGCTTCGCCGTGCTGGTGACCATGCTCGTCGGCTGGTTCGGCACCGTCATCGGCGAAAGCGAGGGCGGCCTGTTCAACAAGCAGGTCGACGTCAGCTACCGCTGGGCGATGTCCTGGTTCATCTTCTCGGAGGTCATGTTCTTCGCCGCGTTCTTCGGGGCGCTGTACTACGCCCGCGAGTTCTCGATCCCGTGGCTGGATGGCCAGGGCGCGAAGTTCGCCACCGGCGAACTGTTGTGGCCGAAGTTCGAGGCCACGTGGCCGCTGCTGTCGACGCCGGACGCCACGAAGTTCGCCGGTCCGGAACAGGCCATGGGCTGGTCCGGCATCCCGCTCTACAACACCCTCATCCTGCTGTCGAGCGGTGTCACCGTGACGCTGGCGCACTGGGCGCTGAAGGCGGCGAATCGCGCGGCCCTGGTGTTCTGGTTGTTCGTGACCGTGGCCCTGGGCTTTACGTTCCTCGGCATGCAGATCTACGAGTACCACCACGCCTACACCGAGATGGGCCTGAAGCTCACCTCCGGCATCTACGGCACGACGTTCTTCATGCTTACCGGGTTCCACGGCGCGCACGTCACCATCGGCGCCACCATGCTGACCGTCATCCTGTTCCGCTGCATCAAGGGGCATTTCAAGCCGGATCACCACTTCGCCTTCGAGGGCGTGGCCTGGTACTGGCACTTCGTCGACGTGGTATGGCTCGGGCTGTTCATCTTCGTCTACCTGCTCTGAACGCGCCTGCCCGCGGAAACGAAAAAGGCGCTGCCACGGCAGCGCCTTTTTCATTTTCCGGCCGGGGTTTCCGCCCCAGGCCCGGACGGTCAGTGGTAGATGCCGTGCGGCGTGATGATGCCCAGCGCGCTCGCGATCAGCAGCAATACGATGAGGCTCACGGAAAGCGCGATGCGCACCGTCAGCCAGCGCACCGTGCGCTGCGTTCCGCTGCCGTCGCGCACCAGGCCATGCAGCGCGGTAAACAGGCTGGCGACGATGCCCACCAGCATTGCCACCACGATGAACTTGAACCAGGGCATCGGCGTATTGCTCCAACGTGCTGCGGCCAGTGTACTCCTCGGGCTCGGCACCTTGGAACGTCCCGCCCCGTCGCATGACGCGCCGGTTTCGCCCCCAGCTGGTTCCCTCGGCCGTGCTGCTCGTGCTGTTGCCGGTGCTCGCCTCGCTCGGCGTCTGGCAGTTGCACCGCGCCGAATACAAGCGCGCACTCGCGGCCGGATTCGAACGCGCGGCGCAGGCAGCGCCGCTCACCCTGCGCGCGGCGGATCTGCCCGCGCTCGCGAGCCCCGGGCACCTGTATCGCCGGATTCGCCTGCGCGGCCGCTTCGATCCCGCCCTGACGGTGTTCCTGGACAACCAGATGCATTCCGGCGCCGCCGGCTACGCGATCCTGTCTCCGTTGCAGGTCGACGGCACTGACATGCGGATCCTCGTCAGCCGCGGCTGGCTGGCCGCGGGGGCCGATCGCGCCTTCCTGCCATCGGTCCCACCCGCGGGCACCGATCCGGTGGAAGTCACCGGTGCCTTGCGGGAACCGTACCGGATAGCCATCGCGCTCGGGGACGTCGAGGAAGAACGGTTCGACCACGGGGCTCTGCGCACCCTTGGTGTCGATATCGATCGCCTCGCCACGCACCTGGGCCATCCCCTGGCGTCGATGGTGGTCGAGTCCGATGCCCGGTCTCCCGCGACCCTGACACCGATCCCGGTCGTCCCGCCGCTGGACGCCCCCCGGCATGTGGCCTATGCCGTTCAGTGGTTCGCCATTGCCGCGATCGCCGTCGCCGTCTACCTGGCAATGAGCCTGAAGGGCGGCGAGGAGGACACGCCATGACCGACGCAGCCCGGCCACGCGCCGGTTGGCAGCGCTTCATCCCGCTCATCGTCCTGGTGCTGTGCATCCTGCCGCCGGCCGCAGCCTGGTTGCTGGCGAACGGTGCATTCGGCTGGAAGCCGGCACACCTGACGGTCAGCGGCGATCTGCTCGAGCCACCCCCGACGCTTGAACTGGCCGGGGTGCACGGGATCGATGGCGTGGCGCAGCCCTTCCCATCCGGGCCCGGCATCTGGACCCTGGCGTACATCGGCGGGCCCGAATGCGACGCGGCCTGCGAAGCGGCGCTCGAACGCCTGCGCAGTGCCCAGCTGGCCACCGGCAAGCGGGTGATTTTCGTTCAACGGATGTACGTCCATCCCGAGGGTGTACGCCGGCCGATCCCCGCCGCGATGGCCGCCGCGCCCGCCGGGCTGCTGGCGCCGGTGGCGGCATCGGACTGGCCGGCGATCCAGGCGCTGCTCGGCGGCGCGCCGGCGGCCGTGGTGATCGTCGATCCGCACGGCCGCGCCGTCCTGCGCTATCCGCCGCAGTTTCCGTTCAAGGGCCTCGTCGACGACGTGAAGCGCCTGCTCGGGGTGCCGGCGCGCTGAGCGCCGGTGGCCGGCAGGGCGTTGAAACAGTATGATCCGGGGCCTGCCGCGACGGGTCGCAGCACTCGCCCTTCCGAAAGCCTCCGCATGACCGCACGTTCGGACGTTTCCAGCCTTGCCTCCGCCGTCGGCTGGCGCGACTACCTGGAGCTGTGCAAGCCGCGGGTAGTCGCACTCATCGTCTTCACCGCCATCATCGGCATGTTGCTGGCCGCGCCGGGGCAGGTTCCGCTGCTCACCTTCGTCGCCGCCACGCTCGGCATCGGACTGGCCGCCGCCAGCGCCGCGGCCATCAACCATGTCGCCGATCACCGCATCGACGCCCTGATGGATCGCACCCGCCACCGACCGCTGCCCGAAGGCCATCTGTCCCGCGCGCGTGCGCTGGGGTTCGCGCTCGTCATCGGCGTGGCGGCGATGGCCATCCTGGTCCAGTACGTCAACGTGCTGACCGCCGTGCTGACCTTCGCCACGCTGATCGGCTACGCGGTGATCTATACCCTGTACCTCAAGCGCGCCACGCCGCAGAACATCGTCATCGGCGGCGCGGCGGGCGCCGCACCGCCCGTGCTCGGGTGGGCGGCCGTCACCAACACGATCGACCCACACAGCCTGTTGCTGTTCCTCATCATATTCGCGTGGACGCCGCCGCACTTCTGGTCGCTGGCGATTTATCGCCGCCACGAATACGCCAAGGCCGACGTGCCGATGCTGCCGGTGACCCACGGCGTGGACTACACCCGGCTGCAGGTGCTGCTGTATACGATCATCCTGATCGGATGCAGCCTGCTGCCGTTCGCGACCCTGCTGGTCGGCGGGATCTACCTGGCCTGCGTCCTGCCATTGGACGCGATTTTCCTGTACTACGCGATCCGCCTGCAGCGGGATCAGTACGATCGATTCGCGAAACGTACGTTCGCGTATTCGATCATCTACCTCATGGGAGTGTTCCTGGCGCTGTTCGCGGATCGCTACCAGGGCGTGGTGTTCGATTTGATCGCTCCTCTGTTCCCCGGCTGAAAGCGCTGCGTGGACGACCGCCTCGCGCCTGAATGACGGCGCGAGGCGGGTTCAGGCTTGCAGCCCGCGCATCGGGCTCCGGTGCTCTCAGGCAGGTTCGGGCGCCGGCAGCGCGCGCACGTCCGCGAGCGCGTCGCGCATCACCTTGAACGCATTCTGCTCGATCTGCCTGATGCGTTCCGCGGATACACCGTAGCGTGCCGCGAGCGCCTGCAGCGTCGATTTCTCTTCCACGAGCCAGCGCGCCCGGATGATATCCGCGCTGCGCGCGTCCAACCCCGCCACTGCCTGGGCGAGGCGCTCCTGCCGGAGCAGTTCGACCTCGGCATCCGCGAGCCGGCGTTCCGGCTCGAAGCGCAGGTCCTCTATGAACGCCGCCGGTGCCGGTGTCGATGAGTCGTCGTCATCGGCGTGATCGTAGGTCATGTCGTGCGCGTTGAGACGGTTCTCCATCTCGACCACGTCGCGCGCGGTCACGCCGAGATCCTCGGCCACCGCGTCGACCTCCGCGGCGCTGAGCCAACCCAGCCGGCGCTTGGCCCGCCGCAGGTTGAAGAACAGTTTTCGTTGCGCCTTGGTGGTCGCCACCCGCACGATGCGCCAGTTGCGCAGGATGTACTCGTGGATTTCAGCGCGGATCCAGTGCACCGCGAACGACACCAGCCGCACGCCGATGGTCGGGTCGAACCGGCGCACGGCCTTCATCAGCCCGATGTTGCCTTCCTGGATCAGGTCCGCCTGCGGCAACCCGTAGCCCTTGTAGCCGGAAGCCACCCGGACCACGAACCGCAGATGCGAGAGGATGAGCCGGCGCGCCGCGTCGAGGTCGTTGTCCTGCTGGAGCCGGCCGGCGAGGTCGCGCTCCTCGTCCGCGCTCAGCATCGGCACGAGATTGACCCGTGCGATGTAGGTGTCCAGCGAGGTGCCGGGCATGGCAATCGGCAGGGCAAGGCTGTTCATACGTCGATACCCCCAGAAAACGGATGCTTGTTAAAAGTTTAGCACTCTGTTGGTTCGAGTGCTAAGGCGGGGGCGAAGTTCCGCCCCGGCGGGGCGCCGGACCGCCAGCGACTGGGGAGTCAGAAATCCGAAGTGGTGGAGGCCAACTGGCCATGCACCGGCGTGCCGCAGGCGCGCTGACGCAGTGCCGGTCGCAGAGAACCGCACCCGCGCCGCGCCCCGGACACCGAAGCCGGCGGAGCATGTCCGGTGCTGCCGCGCAGCAGCGGCCGCAACTCGGTCGCGGAAAGCCTCGGCCGGCCCTCCATCAGGAGCGCAACGATACCCGTGACGTTCGCCGCCGCGAACGAGTTGCCGGAAATGAAGTTGTAGGTGCCGTGCGGGAAGGTGGTCAGTACGTCCTGGCCCGGGGCCAGGAAGTCCGCGCCTTCCTCGGTGGCCGCATCGCCCAGGCCCGTCCGTGCCCGGATCACCTGCGGAAACGGGCCGATGAAACTCTCGCCCCCGTCCTCGGGCACCGCCGCGACGATAATCACCCCCCGATCGAGTACCGCCCGGACCAATGCGCCGATCAGGCCGTCCCGCGGGCCGGTAAGACTGAGATTGAGGACCTGCGGGCGCGTGCGTGCGACCGTGTCGAGCGCGCGGGCAAGGGACAGCGTGTCGCAACGCGCCGCGGTGTCGCTGGGCCGGTCCGGCCAGCAGGCCCGGTAGACCTCCAGTCGGGCTCCAGGGGCGACGCCGGCAATGCCCTCCGCATTCCCTGTACGCGCCGCGATGACGCCGGCAACAGCCGTGCCGTGGATGTCTTCTTCAAAGGCCGTCGTTGCGGCCGGGGCGAAGTCCCCGCTTCGGATCACCTGCCCGGCGAGATCGGGGTGGCGCAGGTCGACGCCGGTGTCGATGACCGCAACCCGCACGTTGCGCCCGGTCGCGTCGCCGTGGGTAACTCCGATCTGCATCAGGTCCAGCGACTTCTGCAGCGGACGATAGGGGTCGGTGCCGAGCACGCGAAACTCGTTCATCCTTTGCGCCGATCCGATCCGGGGATCGCGTGCAAGCCGCTCCAGCACCGATTCCGGTACGGCGCCTTCGCCCACCTCGAACACGACGCAGTGCACGCCGAGGGTCATGATCGGCCATTCGTAGACCAGGCGCAGCCCGTAGTCACGGGCGATCGCACGGGTGATGCGCCGGCTCCAGGTCGTGGACTGGTAGTCTCCGGAACGACCGAGGTAGCCCCCCGGGCCGGTCACCGGGACACGGTTCAGGCTCCGATCGACGAAGGTGACCAGGACCTGCCTGGACGCATCGCCCGTCGTACTTCCGGTTTCGGCGCGTACCCCGGCGAACGCGATCAGGGCGCCGAACAACGCTGCGAACAGCGCCCGAACCCTCACCGGTCCCGGTCCCCCGACTGCGGCGCCAACGCCAGCGGCTCGACCGGCTCGACCAGGATGACCCCGCTGCGGGCCCGCAGCTCAGCCATGAAAGCATGCAGCTCCGCTGCCGTGGCGATCCGCGCCGGTGGCCTGAGCGTAAAGGCGCCGGCCGAATTGGGCTGCCCCAGGATCGTTCCGGGCAGATCGCCCATCCGTGCGCGGACCTGCGCGTCGGTCAGCGCCGGGTCGAACGCGATGTGCAGGTCGGACCAGCCGGCGTGGGCATCGGCAGGTCGCGCGGCCAACGTCCGCCACGCCGGTTCGTCCGCGCCGCCGGGCGCGCCGGTACGCAGCACCACCGTGACCGCCACCAGCGCGAACACCGCGGCCGCGGCCAGTGCCGGCCACGGCCCGCGCATCGATCGCGTGGACGGCTTCGGCATCGATGCGGGGCGCGGATCGTCGTCATCGATACGTTGCATCAGGCGGGAGAACGAAGCCTGCACGTCGCCTCCGGCAACCGCCTGCCGCCTGATCGCGTCCGCCAACCTGCGTTCGATCGCGAGCTCGCGCCGGCAGGCCAGGCAATCCCCGAGGTGCGCCTGCATCCGCTCGAGTTCCGCGCCCGACAGCGCATCGCTGGCATACAGGGGAAGCAACGCAGCCAGCTCAGCATGATCCGCCAGCGGCCCGGCGGACTCGGTCGTGCCGCTCACCGCTCCCCCGGGCCCGGCGGGGCGGTGCTTCCGGTAAGCTCGGGCCACAGCGCCCGCAGCCGCCTGCGGGCGTGGAAAATCCTCGTTTTCACGGTGTTCTCAGGGCAGTTCATGATTTGGGCAATCTGGCTGTAGTGCAGCCCCTGGTAATAGACCATTTCCATCACGGCGCGCTGTTCCGGGGAAAGCTGCAGCAGCGCCACCTCGAGCAGGTTGTTTACCTCAATCTCGCGCACGCCAACGGCATTGTCCGAGTACGCTGCCTGATCCTCGTCACCCAGGCTCGTTTCCAAAGCCCGCACGCCGGTACGCGCCAGCGATTTCAACGACTTGTTGTAGGCTATCCCCAGCAGCCAGGTCGATACCCTCGACCTGGGTTCGGTCTGGGCCGCCTTGCGCCAGACCACGTACATCACTTCGTTGATGACGTCGTCCACGCTTTCCGTGCGCCGTGTCGTCTGGTAAACGAATCGATACAGGAAGCCGTGGTACCTCTTGTAGAGATCCTCGAAAGCGGCCCGATCGCCCTGCCCGACCCGGGCGAGGACCGTCCAGTCCGGATCGGACGCTGCGTCCGCGGGCGTCCGATCCCCGGGAGGGTTCAATCCCGATTCCTCCGGGCGTCTCCATGACTGCTTTCGGCCATGAATTCCTCCCGAACCGAGCAAGGTTCATGCGACCGGCGGGCCGTGCCAGCCGCTCCGGTTCCGGTTCCGGCTTCGTACCGCATCAAAACCCTACCGAAACGGATAGCGTGATCGGCCGCGCGACATCGTCGTGCGCCGCGGCGCCGGAGGCGCCTATCTTATGGGAGTCGTACCAGCGCAGGTCCACGGTCACACGGCGGTGCACCGCCCAATTCGCGCCGAAGTTCCAGTAGACCTTGTCGTAGTCCAGCAGGTTCTCCGTGCGTTCATAGCCGATACCGCCGCTCAACTGGATGACGTCGGTCAGCGGATAGGCGGCCTCGATTTCGAACGACGGCATCAACCCACCGTACCCCCACCAGTCCACCGCAAGTCCCACGCGTGCCGTGAGCAGGTCCCGGTAGTGAACCTGCGCGAAGCCCTCGGCGTAGTTCCAGTCCGTTCCATACACCGGCGCGTCGTAGAGGTAGCCCGCCAGCCCGATTTCGGCCCGGATTCCGGCCGCCGGCGTGAACTGCAGCCCTGCGTACGGACTGGCTTCCACGCGAGCGTCTCCCAAGTGGATCCGGGAAACCCAGGCGCCGAGATAGCGGCCGCCGGCGTCGACGAAATCGACATTGCCCTGCAGCGTGGGCTCGCCATCGGCCATGGAGTAGCCGCGATGGACGTAGTCGGATGCGGCCTTGAGAAGGACGGATGTGCCTTCGGCCGGCCACGCCGAGGGCGCCCAGCCGACCAGGCCGAGCATCGCCGCGGCGCCGCCCCGAATTCGTGCGCGTCCCCGCCGCAGTCGGGCGTTCATCGAGTCAGGACTCCATGGGAATGTGTCAGCCGCGCTCGCGGTCGCGGCCTGCGTCGCCTGCCGCCCCAAGCCCGGCGCCGACCGCGTTGCGCACGCATGGTAATGGAATCCGGCGTCTCGGGCCGGTTCCCGGTGCAAAAGTTTGCGGTTGTCGCTGATGTTGCCCGGGATCAGGCCGGGGGCTGCCCTTCGGCCACGGCACGCAGGTGGCGGCCGACCGCCAGCCAGGATCCCGCCAATCCGAGCAAGCCGCCCGCCAGCATCAGCGCCGCGGTATCCGCGGCGCCCATGCCGACGAGCCGGAACGGGCTGCCGTAGCTCACGGCCAGTTCCGTCACCGGGCCGGTCAGCGCCGCCAGCGCACCCGCCACGGTGATCGCCGCCAGAACCGCCGCCGTCACTCCAAGCAGCAGCCCATGGTAGAGAAACGGTCTTCTCACGAAAGCGTCGGTGGCCCCGAACAGGCGCGCGATTTCAATTTCCTCGGTCCGACCGGAGATGCCGAGCCGGATCGTATTGCCGACCACCAGCAGCACGGCGGCCCCGAGCAGCGCGGCGACTATCGCCACCGCGCGGCGCGCCGCCCGGGTCAGCGCCTGCAGGCGTTCCACCCACTGCCGGTCCATCTGCGCCATTTCCACTTCGGCAAGGCCGCGCACGTGCGCGAACAGCGCGTCCATCGCCGCGGCGTCGGTGCCGCGGGCGGCCGTGATCAGGACCGCGACCGGCAGTGGATTTTCCTCGAGCAGATCGAGCGCCTCGCCGTAGCCGGACCAGCGCCGGAAATCCGCCGCACCCTGCGCGCGCGAGATCACCGTCGCCGCCTCGACCCCCGGCCGGTCCCGAAGCAAGGCGGCCATCGACCCGGCCGCGGTTTCGTCCACGTCCTCGCGCAGATAGAGCGTGATCCTGGCCTGGGTATCCAGCGTCCGGGTCGCCGCGCCCAGGTTGTCGATGACCTTGAGCGCGGCCGCGGGCAACGCCAGCGCGATGGCCAGCACGGCGACCGTGAGCAGGGTGCTCAGCGGCGCGCGCGCGAATTCGCCGACGGTGCCGACGCAGGCGCGCGCGTGCTCCGCGAACCATGCGCGCAGGCGCGACTTCACGTCGCCTGATCGGCTCACGCCGCGAGCCCCGATCCGCTGCCGATGACGCAGCCGTCGCGCAGGAGCAGGTTGCGATGCCCCAGCGCGCGCACCAGGGCGAGCGCGTGCGTGGCGATGACGACGGTGACGCCGACCTGCTGGAACTGCTCGAACAGGCGCATCACCTCCAGCGCCAGATCCGGGTCCAGGTTTCCGGTCGGCTCGTCGGCCAGCAACAGCGCCGGTCGGTGCACCACCGCGCGCGCGATCCCGACCCGCTGCTGTTCGCCGCCGGACAGTTCGATCGGCCTGGCCTGCTCGCGGCCGAGCAGGCCGACCTTGTCGAGCGCCGCGCGCACCCGGCGCCCGACCTCGGCGTGGGAGAACCCGGCCACGACCATCGGCAGGGCGACGTTGTCGAACACGCTGCGGTCGGCGAGCAGGCGGTGATCCTGGAAGATCATGCCGATCTTGCGCCGGTAGTACGGAAGCTGCGCCGGGCCGATGCGCTCGACGTTCTGGCCGTCGACGACGATCTGCCCGCGCGTGTGGCGCTCGATCAGCGCGATGAGGCGAAGCAGCGTGCTCTTGCCGGCGCCCGAGGGGCCGGTGACGAACACCATCTCGCCGCGCTCGATGTGAAGATCGACCTCGCGCAGCGCCTCGCGCCGGCCCGGATAGGACTTGCTGACCTGCGAGAACCGGATCACGAACTCAGTCGGGCGCGGCGAGCAGCGCGTCGACGAACTCGCGCGCATCGAACGGCATGAGATCCGTCAGGCCCTCGCCGACGCCGATGTAGCGGATCGGCAGCCCGGTGCGCTGGGCGAGCGCGATGACGATGCCGCCCTTGGCCGAGCCGTCGAGCTTGGTCAGCACCAGGCCGGTGACATCGATCGCCTCGCGGAACTGCTGTACCTGCGCCAGCGCGTTCTGGCCGGTGGTCGCATCGATCACCAGCAGTACCTCGTCCGGTGCGGAGGCGTCGATCTTGCCGATCACACGCCGGATCTTGCGCAGTTCGTCCATGAGATAGGTCTGCGTATGCAGGCGCCCGGCAGTGTCGGCGATGACGACGTCGATGCCGCGCGCGACCGCGGCGGTGACCGCATCGAAGATGACGGATGCCGGATCGGCACCCGCGGCCTGGCTGACGATCGGGACGCGATTGCGCGCCGCCCACTCGCCGAGCTGCTCGACGGCAGCGGCGCGGAAGGTATCGCCGGCGGCGAGCAGCACCGAATGGCCGTCGCCCTTGTAACGGTGCGCGAGCTTGGCGATCGTGGTGGTCTTGCCGGCCCCGTTCACGCCGGCCATGAGGATGACGAACGGCCGGTTCGGGCGCCGCGCCACCGCGAGCGGTTGCTGCGAAGGCAGCAGGATCTCCACCAGTGCCGCGCGCAGGGAGTCGAACAACTGCTCGCGGTCGCGTGCCTGCCGGTCCGCGCGCACCTTTGCTAAGATGCGCTCGGTCGCCTCGACGCCGACGTCCGCGCCGAGCAGGATCTCCTCGATCGACTCTATGGTCCGCAGGTCCAGCGGCGCGCGGCCGCGAAGCAGGCCGCGCAGTTTCGCGGCGATGTTGTCGCGCGATCGCTTGATGCCGTTCTTGAGGCGTTCGAACATGGTTGCAGGTTGCGGGATCGGGCGGCGACGCGCGGCCGGGACCGGGCGCATTCTAACTGAAATCCTGCGCCTGCTTGCCTGCCTGCCCCTCGCCGCGGGCGCCGCGGGTACGGCGCAGTTCAGGCTCGACAACGGCCTGACGGTGCTGGTGCACGAGGATCACCGCGCACCCACCGTGGTCAGCCAGATCTGGTATCGCGTCGGATCGAGCTACGAGCCCCGCGGCCGGACCGGCATCTCCCACGCGCTGGAACACATGATGTTCAAGGGCACCGTGCGCCACTCCGCAGGGGCGTTCTCGCGCATGATCGCGGCGCGCGGCGGGCGCGAGAATGCGTTCACCGGCAGCGACTACACGGCCTATTTCCAGCAGCTCGATCGCGCCGATCTCGCCCTGGCGTTCGAACTCGAATCGGATCGGATGCGCAACCTGGTGCTGGACCCGCAGGAATTCGCGCGCGAGATCCGGGTGGTCATGGAGGAACGCAGGCTGCGCACCGAGGATGAACCGCGGGCGCTCGCCGACGAGGCGGGGCGCGCGACGGCCTTCGCCTCCAGCCCCTACCGCCAGCCGATCATCGGCTGGGCCGAGGATCTCGCCCGCATGGACGTCGGCCGGTTGCGCGACTGGTATGGGCGCTGGTACCGGCCCTCGAACGCGGTGCTGGTGGTGGCCGGCGACGTCGAACCGCAAAGCGTCCTTACGCTGGCGCGCGAACATTTCGCCGGCCTGCCCACGCTGCCGGCGCCGCGGCCGCCCGCGGCCGCCGAGCCCCCGCAGCACGGGCCCAAGCGGGTGACGCTCTCGGTCCCGGCGCAGTTGCCGTACCTGTCGCTGCTGCACAAGGTGCCGGTGCTGGCCGACGCACGTGCCCGGCCCGCAGAGGTAACCGAATGGGAGCCGTATGCATTGGAACTGCTCGCCGCGATCCTGGGCGCGGGCGACGGCGCGCGGCTGCCGCGCACGCTGGTGCGCGAGACCGGCCTCGCCGCCGAAGTCGCCGTGGACTACGAGCCCTACAGCCGCCTGTCGACCTTGTTCTCAATCGACGTCGTGCCGGCACGCGGGCAGGGCACCGCGCAGGTCGAGGCGCGCATCCTGGCCGAGATCGCGCGGGTGGGCGAACTGGCCGTCGAGCCCGCCGAGCTGGAACGCGCGCGCACCCGCCTGATCGCCGAGCGCCTGTACCTGCAGGACTCGGTCTTCTACCAGGCGATGGAGATCGGCCTGCTGGAGACGGCCGGGCTGGGCTGGCGCACCCGCGAGCGCTACGAGGGGGCGCTGGGCGCGGTGAGCGCCGAGCAGGTGCGCGCGGTCGCGGCACGCCATCTCGGGGCGAATTCGCGCACGACCGTGGTGCTGGAGCCGAAATAGAATGCGCTGCCGCGGCCGACACCTGCGCGCGATCGCGCCCGTGCTGCTGGCACTGGCGCTGTTCCCGGCGTTCGCCGCGCGTAGCGCGGCGGCGCCCCGGATCGAACACTGGCGCACGGACGGCGGCGCCGGGGTGTACTTCATCGCCGCGCGCGAGCTGCCGATCGTCGACGTGCGCCTGCTGTTCGACGCCGGCAGCGCGCGCGACGAAGGCGCTCCCGGGCTGGCGGCGCTGACCGCCGCGCTGCTGACGCAGGGTTCGCACGCCGCGGACGCGCAGGCGCTGGCCGATCGGCTCGATGGCCTGGGTGCGCGGCTGGTCGCGCGCGCGGATCGCGATTTCACGCAGGTCTCGCTGCGCTCGCTGTCCGCGCCCGATCGGCTCGACCCGGCGATCGATCTGCTCGCCGACGTCATCGCCCGGCCGAGCCTGGAAGCACAGGCCGTCGCGCGCGAACGCGCGCGTGCCGAAGTGCGGATCCGCGCCCGCATGCAGTCGCTGCCCGCACGCCTGCGCGACGCCGCCTTCGGCGCCGCGTTCGCGGGCCACCCGTACGCCCATCCGGTCGACGGCGAACCGGATGCGGTGTCCGTGCTGGACGCGGCCGCGGTACGCCGCTTCCACGCCCGGCACTACGGCGTGCGCAGCGTGGTCGTGGCGATTGTCGGCGATCTCGACCTGCACGCCGCGCGCAGGCTTGCTTCGCGTGTCGTCCGGGCGCTGCCCGACGCGCCGCCACCAGCCCTGCTCGCGCCGCCGGCAAGCGGCGAAGCGGCGGCGCGCGTGCGCATCGCCGCCGCGTCGACCCAGGTACACGTCGCCCTCGTGCAGCGCGGGGTGCGCCTGCACGACCCTGACTACTTCCCGCTCCTGGTGGCCAACCACGCCTTCGGCGGCGCGACCTTCGTCAGCCGCCTGTTCCAGGAAATCCGCGATCGGCGCGGGCTCTCGTACGGCGTGGCGAGCGCGCTGGTGCCGCTGCGTACCGGCGGTCTGTTCCTGATCGAACTGGCCACCCGCGCCGATCAGGCCGAAGCCGCTGTCACCGGCGTGGAGGCCGAACTGCGCCGCTTCCTGCAGGAAGGTCCGACGCAGGCCGAGATTGACGCCGCGCGGCGCAATCTCGCCGGCGGTTTCCCGCTGCGGATCGACAGCAACGCCAAGAAGCTCGATCTGCTGGCGCAGATCGCCTGGCACGGGCTGCCGCTGGACTACCTGGAGACCTGGCCGGGGCAGGTCGCCCGGGTGACGCGGGAGCAGGCGTTCGACGCCTTTCGTCGCCGCGTGCAGCCGGGTGCCATGACGACGATCGTTCTCGGTGGCGACCCGCCGCGGCCGTAGCACGGGCGCGGGCGGCGCGCGCGTGCGCCCCGGCGCGGTGCGGATCATCGGCGGGCGCTGGCGCGGCAGGCGCCTGCCGATCGCGCCGGTCCAGGGGCTGCGGCCGACGCCCGACCGCGTGCGCGAGACGCTGTTCAACTGGCTGGCCCCGGTGCTGCCGGGCGCGCGCTGCCTGGATCTGTTCGCCGGCACGGGTGCGCTCGGGCTGGAAGCCTGCTCGCGCGGCGCGCGCGAGGTGGTGCTCGTGGAACAGGATCCGCTCGCGCGTACGATGCTCGCCGCGAACGTGGAGCGTCTGGGCGCGACGGATGTTACGATTGTCGCCGCGGACGCCGTACGCTGGCTCGCCACCGCGCCCAGCCCCTTCGACGTGGTGTTCCTGGATCCGCCCTATCGTTCGGATCTCCTGCCCGCGTGCTGCGCACGCCTGCAGGCGGACGGCTGGCTCGCGCCGGCGGCGTGGATCTACGTCGAATCGCCGGCGTCCGCCACGGGGGTGGTGCCGCCGCAGTGGTCCGCGTATCGTTCGTTGAACGCGGGGCAGGTGCACGCGGCGCTGTACAGGATCATGCCGGCCACGGCGGTCGAGACGGCGACGCCGATGGGGGAATGACGACGCGCGTGAACCGCCGCATGTCCGCTCGGCGCGCGCGCAAGAGGGGGCGGCGGTCCGCGCGCGATGCCCGCGCGCCGAACCATGCCGCGCCGGCCGGCTCAACTGGGAATCGCAAATGGCAGGAACGATCATCTACCCGGGCACGTTCGACCCGATCACCCACGGCCACACCGACATCGCAGCGCGGGCCGCGCGGATATTCGACCGGGTGATCATCGGCGTCGCGGCGTCGAGCGCGAAGAACACCGCGTTCTCGCCCGACGAGCGCGTCGATCTCGCCCGCAAGGTGCTGGCCCAGCACAAGAACGTCACTGTCACCCGCTACGACGGACTGCTCGCGGATTTCTGCCGCCGCGAGAAGGCCACCGGCGTGCTGCGCGGCCTGCGCGCAGTCTCGGACTTCGAATATGAGTTCCAGCTCGCCGGCATGAACCGCAAGCTCATGCCCGAGGTCGACACCTTCTTCCTGACGCCGTCCGAGCAGTACATGTTCATTTCATCGAGCCTGGTGCGCGAGATCGCCATGCTCGGCGGCAACGTCGCCGAGTTCGTCGATCCGATCGTGCTGCAGGCGCTGCACGGCCGCCTGCGCAAGCAGTGAGCGCGGCGATGCGCGCCCGTTCGTCGCGGGCCTGGTGCGTACTGCTCGGCCTCGTCGTCGCATTTGCGGCGGCCGCGGGGCCGGTGTCGCCGCCGCGCGCCGCGATTGCCTCGGCGCATCCGCTGGCGACGCAGGCCGGCCTGGAGATCCTCGACGGCGGCGGCAACGCCTTCGACGCTGCGGTCGCGGTGAGCGCCGCGCTGGCGGTGGTCGAGCCATTCAGCTCCGGCCTGGGCGGCGGGGGCTTCTACCTCCTGCACCGTGCGGGCGACGGGCGGCAGGTCATGATCGACGCCCGCGAGACCGCGCCGCGCGCGGCAGGCCGCGACATGTACCTCGACGAACGCGGCGACGCGGTGCGCGAACGCTCCCTGAACGGCCCGCTCGCGGCGGCAATCCCGGGGCTTCCGGCGGCGCTGGAACACCTCGCCAGGCGCTATGGCCGCCTGCCGCTGTCGAAGTCGCTGGCGCCGGCCATCCGGCTCGCCCGCGAAGGCTTCGCCACCGGTCCCGGCCTGCAGCAGGCCGCGGCCTTCCGCGCGCCGGTGCTGCGTCAGTCGCCCGAGGCCGCGCGGTTGTTCCTGCCGGGCGGCGAGGCGCCGGCGCCCGGCACCATCCTCGTACAACCGGAGCTCGCCGACACGCTGCAGGGCATCGCCCGCGGCGGTGCGCACGCCTTCTATCGCGGGCCGCTGGCCAGGCGCCTGGTCGCCGGCGTGCGGGCCGCCGGCGGCGTGTGGTCGCCGCAGGACCTGCGCAGCTACCGCATCAAGGAGCGCGCGCCGATCGTGGGCAGCTATCGCGGGATCCGCGTCGTCACCGCCGCGCCGCCGTCCTCGGGCGGAACGGTGCTGGTCGAGGCGCTCAACATCCTCGCCGGCGATGATCTCGGCGCGCTCGGTCCGGTGGACCGGCGCCATCTGGTGATCGAGGCCATGCGCCGCGCCTACCGGGACCGTGCCGATCATCTCGGCGATCCGGATTTCGTGCGCGTGCCGGTGACGCACCTGACCGACCCCGCCTACGCCGCCACGCTGCGCGCGACGATCGATCCGCAGCGTGCCACGCCCTCGGCCAGCCTGCCGCCGGCGGCAGGCGGCGGCTCGCCGGATCGCCACACCACGCATTTCTCGATCATCGATCGCGCAGGCAATCGGGTGGCCGCGACGCTGAGCATCAACCTGCCGTTCGGCGCCGGCTTCGTCCCGCCCGGCACAGGCGTGGTGCTGAACGACGAGATGGATGACTTCGCCGCCAAGGCGATGTCGCCGAACGCCTACGGCCTGGTGGGCGGGCACGCGAACGAGATCGCGCCCGGCAAGCGGCCGTTGTCGTCGATGACACCCACCTTCCTGGAGACCGACGATCGCGTCGGCATCCTCGGCACGCCGGGCGGCAGCCGCATCATCAGCATGGTCCTGCTCGGCGTCCTGGAGTTCGCCTCCGGGGCGCCGCCGGAGCAATGGGTGGGGGCGAAGCGCTACCACCACCAGTTCCTGCCCGACAAGGTGCAGTTCGAGCGAGGCGGCATGCCCGAGGACGAGCAGCGCGCGCTCCAGGCACGCGGGCATGTCCTGGAGGAAGTGCCACGCAACTACGGCGACATGCATGCCGTGCTCTGGGATCGGGGTGCCGGCACCGTCACCGCCGCCAGCGATCCGCGTGGCGAAGGCGGCGTCGGCTACCGCTGAGCGCCTGACCGGTCAGCGCGCAGCCGAGGGTCGAGCGCCCGCCATCGCGCGCCGGCGCATCCGGCGCGGTGGCCCAGGTGGCGCGGGATTCGTCGACCCGCCCGGATCGATCAGCGGCGTTCCGGCGTGAACAGGTCGCGGAAGAAATCCGCGAGCGTCTCGTGTTTCAGGTCGCGGAATTCGCCGGCATCCAGGAACGCGCCGTAGCAGGTCGGGCAGCTCTCGTACCAGATATGGCTCTGGCGCGGGTGCACCATGCGCAGCATCGCCGTGCGGCATTTCGGGCATTCGGTTCGGCGCCCTTCGTCGCCGTGCGCCGCGGGCGCGCCGGCATCGATCACTTCCGAGCCGTCGAAGGCTTCCAGTTCCTCCAGTTCGGTGGCGTCGAACCACAGGCCCTTGCAGCCGGTGCAGCGATCCACCTCGACCGAGGCGAAGCTCAGCGGCTGCATCGGCGCCGCGCACTTGGGGCATTGCATCGTCCGGTTCCTCCGGCGGTCATCCGCCGCAACGGGCCGCCACGGCTGCATCAGACCGCAGCCGGGCAGCGCCTGTAAAGCGAGCCGCGCTCAACGCTGGCAGCGCGGGCAGAAGAAAGTGGCACGCTGGCCGGTCACGGCACGGCGGATGATCGTGCCGCAGCGAATGCACGGCTGTCCCGCGCGGTCGTACACGGACAGTTGCACCGCGAAATAACCCGGCTCGCCGGTGCCGCCGACGAAATCCCGCAATGTCGTGCCGCCGGCTTCGATGGCGGCGTCGAGCACGCGGACGATGGCCGCGGCCAGCGCCGCATGGCGGCCGGCGGAAATGCGGCCTGCCGGCCGGTGCGGATGGATCCCGGCGCCGAACAGCGCTTCCGAGGCGTAGATGTTGCCGACGCCGACCACCACGTGGCCGTCCATGATGAATGACTTCACCGCCTGCCGCCGCCCGTGCGCGCGTGCGCGCAGCCAGCGGCCGTCGAACGCCGGATCGTGCGGCTCGGGACCCAGGCTGCGCAGCAGCGGGTGCGCGGTCGGATCGACGCTCCAGTGCACGCTGCCGAACCGGCGTGGATCGCGCAACCGCAGCGCGCGACCGTCGCCGAGCACGATATCCAGGTGATCGTGCGGTCCGGGCGGCACGCCTTCACCGACCAGGCGCAGGCTGCCGGACATGCCCAGGTGCAGGATCAACGAACCCGCGGCGGTGTCGAACAACAGGTACTTCGCGCGCCTGCGCACCGTGTCGATGCGTTGCCCGGCGAGCGATTCGCCGAGCGCGGCGGGCACCGGCCAGCGCAGCCGCGCATCGCGCACCAGCACGGCCTGCACCCGTTGCCCGGCCACGTGCGGCTCGATGCCGCGCCGGGTGGTCTCGACCTCCGGCAGTTCGGGCATGCGTTGCCGGCGGGCGGCGTCAGTGCGCGGCCGGTGCCGGTGCCGGTGCCGGTGCCGGTGCCTGCGGTGCCGGCGCGGGCATGCCGGGCAGCGTGCCGCCGAGCAGCCGGGCTGCGGTGTGGGAGTCGACCACGTACTGGACATCGCGCCCGGCGTGAGCGAGCACCAGATCCGGAGCGGTGCGGATGACTTCGAAGTGCACGCCGCGGCCGCTGTCGAACCGCAGCTCGATCACCTCGATCGGCGCTTCGTCCGCGCGCGCGGCAACCTGCAATGCGCGCGCGTCGCGCCAGGCCTGGACGATGTCCTTCACCGCGCCTTCCGCAAGCGCGGTGCCGGGCCCGCGATCGGTCCAGCGCTGCGCCTCGCGTTGCAGGACGTGCTGCGGCAGGTGCACCGCGGCGAGCGTTTCCCCACGATCCACCAGCGCGGTATCCAGGAACTCCGCGGCGTTGGCGACCAGGAGCGGGTAGGCATTGTCCGTCACCAGTCGGACCTGCCCGCCGGTGCGCACGTAGCGGCGGCCGTCGAGCGGGTGGCTGTCCCCAATCTCTATCGTCGCCGAGCCCAGGTGCACGGTCGCCTTGGGCGGGGCGAGTCCGAAGCGCGCCAATTCGCCCCCCCCGGCCTGGATCGGAGTGCTGGCGCGCTCGCGCGCGAGATCCAGCAACGCCTGCACGCGGGTCTGTTCGGCCGGGCCCTGGTAGGGAGCGCGCAGCCGCCAGGCCGCGCCGTCTCGTTCAAGGCGCGCCTGCGGCTGGCCGGGGCGATCGACGACGATCGACTGCACCGCGTCCGCGGCGATTGCGGTCAGCGGCGGTGCTTCCGGCGCGGCATGCCGGCCCGGGCGCAGGATCGCCACCGCCGCCAGCGCCGCGACCAGGATCGCGAGCCCGAGATTGATCAGCGCGCGTGCGGACACCGCGTCACCGCGCGCGCCGGCGCCGCCACACCACGATGCCCGTGCCCACCAGCGCCAGCGGGCACAGCAGAAGGAACCACACTGCCAGCGGGTAGGCGATCCGCTCGGGCAGATCCAGGGTGAGATCGGCTGCCGTGCGCGCCGGCACCTTGATGAACTGTTCGTCGCGCGCCAGCCAGTTCGCCATTCGCAGGCCGAGATCCAGGTTGCCGCCGTTGCCGAGGTAGCTGTTGGCGAGGAAGTCGCCGTCGCCGATGACGATCACCCTTTGTTGTGCCGGCGCGGCGTCCGCGTCGCCGTCCTTGCCCTCTCCCGGGCGATCGCGGGTGAGCGCGAGGCCGAGCTCGATCGGACCCTTGGTGTCGGCGCCCTCGTCGTAGCGGATCTCGCCCTCGAGCGGCCCGGTCTCGCTCCAGGCGTGCTCGGTGGTGGACAGCAGCGGAGTGACCTGCCACGCGCCGCCGTCGGCGGCCTTCAGGCCGGAGGCGATCGGGAACACGGTGACGAAGCGGAAGTCATCGAGCACGGCGGCGGCCTGGTATTGCGTGACCACGGCGAAGGTCGGGTCGTCCACTCCGAGCGCGCGCGCGACCGGGTCGACCACGGTGCCTGGCACCCGCTGCACGCCCAGGTGCTGCGCGAGCGGCGCCAGGCCGCGATCCGCGCCCGGCTCGGCGAGCCAGAGCAGGTTGCCGCCCTGATCGATCCATTTCTTCAGCGCCTCGACTTCGCCGGGCAGCAGGTCAACCTGCGGCGAGGCCAGCACCAGCACCGAGGTATTGTCCGGCACGCCGGCGGCGGACAGGTCCACGGTGGTGATCTTGAAGCCGCGGCTCTCCAGTTGGCGGCCCCAGACGCCCACGTCCTGGTTCTTCTCGCCCAGCGGATCGCGTTCGCCATGGCCGGCGATGAAGGCGATGTAGCGTTCGCCGCCGCGGCCCACGGTCTGCAGCACGTTGGTCAACGCCTGCTCGGTGAGGTTCTGCACGTGCTCGCGGCGCTTGCCGTAGCTCACCACCAGCTCGCCGTCCTGGGTGATGCCCTGGTCGCGGATCAGATCCGGCACCGCGTCCGGATCCAGGAACCGCAGCTCCAGGTCCGGCTTGTGCGCCTGGTAGCGCGATACGAGGCGGCGGATTTCCTCGCGCGTCTGTCCGTCCGGGCGCGCGAAGGCGGTGATTTTCACCGGATCCTTCAACGCCGCCAGCACCGCGACGCTGGCCTGGGAAAGCGTATTGCGGCCGGACGCGGTGAGATCGATCTCGCGCCGGTACTGCGTCGACAGATATGCGGCCAGGCCGGCCAGCGCGACGATCAGCACGGCGAGGATCCAGGTCTGGGCGCGCATTCCGGTGCGGTGGGAGATCGGCATCGCTCAGCGCTCCAGGCGGTCCAGCTCCAGGCGCCACGCCGAGAGCGCGATGAAGGTCGCGATGACGATCAGGAAATAGGCGCCGTCGGCGGTGTCGAATGCGCCTTCGAGCAGGCGCTCGTAGTGACGCATCATCGACAGGTATCCCAGAACGCCGCCCTCGTCGTCCCCGCGTGCGCGCGAGGCGATGTCCAGCACCCACAGCAGCAGCGACACGCCGAAGGTGGTGAACGCCGCGACCACCGGCTGGTTCGTCAGGCAGGACATGAACAGGCCGATCGCGCCGAACGCGCCGAGCAGCAGCAACAGCGCCGCGAAGCCGCCGCCGAGCTGGCCGATGTCGAGCTGCGTGCCCAGGGCCAGGCTGAGCGGCATGAGCCCGATCAGCAGCGCCATCGCCAGCAGCAGGCCGAACAGGCCCGCGAACTTGCCCAGCGCAATCTGCGCCGCCGACACCGGCGCGGCGAGCAGCAGCGTGAGCGTGCCGTTGCGGCGTTCCTCGGCGACACTGCGCATGGTGAGCAGCGGCAGCGCGAACAGCATCACCACGCCCGCGGTGCCGAAGGTCGGCGCGACCACGAAGTCGGTCACGCCGCGCTCGGCTTCCAGTGCCGCGAGCCGCGGCGCCACCTGCATGTACAGCTCCAGGTTGCCGAGGAAGAACCAGGCCATGATGAGCTGCATCACGCCCAGCACCACCCAGGCGAGCGGGGAGGCGAACAGGATGCGCAGTTCGCGGCGGGCAATGGTGAGGATCATGCGGCGGCCTGTCCCGGTTCGCCCGTGGCCTCGTTGCCGGTCAGGCGCACGAATATCTCCTCCAGCGAGGCGGCGACAGGTGCGATCTCGGTCAGGCCCCAGCCGGCATTCACGGCGTGCGCCGCAAGGCGCTCGGCGAATCCGTCCTCGCCAACGTGGCGAACCACGAAGCGCCCCTCGCCGGCCGCGTCGACGGCAACGACGCCGGCCAGCGCCTCCAGCGCCTGCGCCGGCGGCGGCCGGCGCAGCGCAATCCGCAGTGCGCCGCCGGCGTCGAGCGCGGCGAGCTTCTGGTCCAGCACGACGCGGCCGCGGTGGATGATCACCACGCGTTCGCACACGGACTGCACTTCCGGCAGGATGTGGGTGGACAGGATCACGCCGTGGCTGGCGCCGAGTTCGCCGATGAGGGCGCGGATCTCGCGGATCTGGATCGGGTCCAGGCCGACGGTCGGTTCGTCGAGGATCACCACCGGCGGCTGGTGGATGATCGCCTGCGCGATGCCCACGCGCTGCTGGAAGCCCTTGGAGAGGTTGCCGATCAGGCGCCGCCCGACCTGCTCCAGGCCGCAGCGCGCCTTGGCCTGCTCGCGCCGCTCCCGGACCTCGGGGCGCGGCACGCAGTGCAGCCGGGCGCAGAAATCCAGGTATTCGTCCACGGTCAGCTCGATGTTGAGCGGCGGATGCTCGGGCAGGTAGCCGAGCTGGCGCTTGGCCGCACGCGGATCGTCGAGCATGTCCACGCCGGCGATGGCGACGCTGCCGGCGTTCGGCGCGAGCACCCCGGCGAGGATGCGCATCGTGGTGGACTTGCCGGCGCCATTGGGCCCGAGGAAGCCCAGCACCTCGCCGCGACGCAGGGTCAGGCTGACTTCGCTCACGGCGCAATGCCCGCCGTACCAGCGAGTGATGCCGCGCGCCTGGATCAGCGCGGGCTCGGCGTCGTTGGATTGATCGCTCATCGGATCCTCGATAGGGGCGCCGCTATTATTCCCGCCGACGGCGGCATTGCAAGGCCGCCGCCGTCATGGCCCGCGGTCCGTCGTAAGCCGGGTGGGACGCGGCGCCCGCGCCGAAGTTCCGCCCCGGCGTTCAGTGCGGCGCGAGGCGGCGCGCGATTTCGGAGTCGGCGCGGCGATCGACGAGGTATTCGCGCACGCGCCCGGCGGCGGCGTGGATCACGCGCCCGGTGATGTCACCGGCATCCTCGGCCGCGAGCGCGCAGACCACGCGCGAGACGTGAACGGGGTCCAGATCCAGCGCGCCCGGCGGCGCGCCGGCCAGGTGTGCCGCGGACATGCGCGTCAGCGCGCCCGGGGAGATCGCGTTGCAGGTGATCCCGTGCGCGGCGCCCGCCCTGGCGATGTTCAGCGTCGCAGACCACACCGCGGCCTTGGCCGCGGCGTAGGAGATGCCGCCGCCGTCCGGATCGCCCTGCCCGCGGGGGATGGGCAACGCCGCCTCGGAGACCGTGTTGACGATTCGCCCCCATCGGCGCCGGCACAGGTGCGGCCACGCGGCCTGGATCGTGCCGAGCGTGCCGAACAGGTGTACGTCCAGCAGCCGTCTCAACACCGCGTCGTCCAGCCCGCCGATCCGATCCGCACCCGGGGCGACGATGCCGGCGTTGTTGACGACGATGTCGATCGCGCCAAAGGCGTCCAATGCCGCCTGCACCGCGCGCGCCGCGCCGGCGAACGAACCGATGTCGCTGCCGTCGGCAACGGCCTCGCCGCCGGCGGCGCGGATCTCTTCGGCCACGGCCCGGGCCACCGTCGCGTCGCCACCCTCGCCGGTGACCGCGCCGCCGGGATCGTTGACCAGCACGCGCGCGCCCTGCCGTGCCAGCATCAGCGCGTGGCTGCGGCCCAGCCCGCGTCCCGCACCGGTCACCAGCGCCACGCGCTGCGCGAGCGGCCCGCCCTCGCGCTTCACTGGCACTGGTGGCCGCGGCCTGCCGCCTGCGCGCCGTTGTAGGTCGCGAGCGTCGGTGCCAGGTTGGAGATGAGGGTGTCCAGGCGCGTGTCGCTGGAAGGATGGGTCGAAGCCCATTCGGGCGGCGCGTTGCGGTCGATCCTGCCCATGCGCTTGAACAATTCGATGGTCGCGCGCGGATCGAAGCCGGCCGCGGCCATGTAGTGCAGCCCGCGCACGTCGGCGTCGGTTTCCTGGCCGCGGTCGTAGGGCCGGTTCAGCCCCATCTCCGCGCCGTAGCCCATGACATCCGAAAGCGCGCGCTGGGTGAAGATGTTGCCGCCGAGCACCGCCGAGGCGACTCCCGTGGCCACGCCGGTCGCCAGGCCCGTGAGCGTGCGCCGCGTCGCCCGCCGTTCGGCGTGCTTCAACGTGACGTGCGCGATCTCGTGGCCGAGCACTGCCGCCACCATGTGCTGGTTGTTGGCGACGCGGAACAGGCCGGTGAACACGCCGACCTTGCCGCCCGGCATCGCGAAGGCGTTCACCGCGTCGTGCTCGAACAGCACGATCTCCCAGTCCTTCTGCGCCTGTTCCGGATCGGTCTGGGCGATGACCGCGCGCGCGATGCAGTCCACCAGGGCGATGGCGCGGGCGTTGGTCGACTGCGGGATGTGCGCCTTCATCTGCTGGAACGCGGCGCGCGATTGCTTCTCCACGCCCCCGCCGCCGATCGAGACCTGGGCGGCGCCGGGCGCGGACCACAGTGCCGCGCAGGCGGCGGCCAGGAGCAGCGGCGAACGCAATTTGAAGCGGCGCGGGTGCATGGAAACATTCTGGCACGATTCGAGACGGTTCGACCGTCGTTCCGGCACCGGGTTCGGGCGTGCGTTCTTCTTATAGAATGCCCGGGCGCGGCCGTTGCCGGCCGTGCGCCGGCCCCAGCCACCGGAAGCCGAACCCGATGATCGATGCCGCCTGCCCGCGCAGCGCCTTGGGCCTGCGCCGCCGCACCCTCCTTGCCGCAGGCCTGGCGCTCGCGGTCGCCGGCTGCGGGCCGGCCGACGCGCCGCCGGCCGCGCCGCCTCCGGCGGTCGGCGTGGTCACGCTGCAGGCGCAGATGCGCGCCCCCGAACTCGACTACACGGCCCGTGCCCGCGGCCTGCGCGAGGTCGATGTCCGCGCCCGCGTATCCGGGATCCTGGTTCGGCGCCTGTTCCGCGAGGGCGCCGCGGTCGGCGCCGGCCAGGTGCTGTTCGAAATCGATCCGGCGCCGTTCGCGGCCGAGGTCGAGCGCGCCCGCGGCGCGCTCGCCGTGGAGCAGGCGCGGCTCGCCGAAGCGGCCGCGAACCGCGATCGGGTCGCGGCGCTGTACGGCCGGCGCCTGGTCAGCGCCACCGACCGCGATGCCGCTATCGCCGCCCATGCCGCCGCCGCCGCCGCGGTGCAGGCTGCCGCCGCGGCGCTGCGGGGTGCGCAACTCGACCTGTCCTATACCACCGTACGGGCACCGATCGACGGGGTGATCAGCCAGGAGGCGGTGTCGGAAGGCAGCCTGGTGCGCGCGGGCGAGGATTCCGGGCTGCTGACCCGCATCGCGCAAATCGATCGGTTGTACATCGACTTCAGCCTGCCCGAGGCGGAGGCCGCGCCGTTGCGCGCCGCGCTGCGCGAGGATCCTCGATCCCCTCGCCTGCGGCTCGCAGCGGCCGACGGCACGCCGCTGCCGCGGCCGGCGCCGATCGAGTTCGTCGATGCGCGCGTGGATCCGGATACCGGTACCGCGCAGGCGCGGGCGATCTACGACAACGGCGACGGCCTGCTGTCGCCGGGGCAGTTCGTGCAGGCCCGGATCGAAGGCCTGCGCTATCCCCCGGCGCTGCACCTGCCGCTGCGCGCCGTGCTCTACGGCGTCGATGGCCCGTGGGTCTGGCGCCTGGAGGCGGACGGCACCGCGCAACCCCGGCCGGTGCAGATCGGGCGCAAGCTCGGCAATCTGGTCGAGATCCGTACCGGGCTCGCCGCCGGCGACCGGGTGGTGGTCGACGGGATCCTCAAGGTGCAGCCGGGCGCGGCGGTCAAGGCCGAGCCGGTGGCCGCGGACGCGCCGCCGGCGGGTACCGCGCCGACGGCGCAGCGATGATCGCCGACCGCTTCATCGATCGCCCGCTGCTCGCGGCGGTACTGTCGGCGTTCGTCGTGATCGCCGGGCTCGTTTCGCTGCGCGTGCTGCCGGTGTCGCTGTATCCGGACATCCTGCCGCCGATGGTGGAAGTCGCCACCAGCTATCCGGGGGCGACGCCGCAGATCGTCGCCGACACGGTCGCCGCCCCGCTGGAGCAGCAGATCAACGGCGCCGAGGGCATGCTCTACCTGCGCTCGGGGTCGATGGCCAACGGCACCCTGCAGGTGGTGATGACCTTCGCGATCGGCACCGATCCGGATCTGGCGCTGGTCAGCGTGCAGAATCGCGTGCAGGCGGCGCTGCCGCTGCTGCCCGAGGAGGTGCGGCGGCAGGGCGTGACCGTGCGCAAGCTGAACTGGACCGCGGTGCAGTACATCACCATCGACGCGCCGGACGGCCGTTACGACGATCGCTTCATCGCCAACTACGCCCTGGTCAACGTCGTCGACGAACTGCGCCGGCTGCCCGGCGTCGCTTCCGCCGAGCCCTATGGCACCGGCGAGTATTCGATCCGGATCTGGCTGCAGCCGGACAAGCTCGCGCAGTTCGCCCTCACGCCCACGGACGTGGCACGCGCGATCCGGGAGCAGAACGCCCAGTACGCCACCGGCCGTGCCGGCGACCAGCCGATGGACGAGCAGGTGGATCTCGCCATCAGCATCACCGCGCAGGGGCGCCTGTCCTCGCCCGCGGAGTTCGAGCGGATCGTGCTCGCGGCGCGCGCGGACGGCGCGATCGTCCGCCTGGCCGACGTCGCGCGGGTGGAACTCGGCGGCCGCGACCACAGCGCGTTCACGACCCAGCGCGGCAAGCCGGCGTACACGATCGGCATCTTCGCGCAACCGGGTGCGAACGTGATCGACATCGCCGACCGCGTGCTTGCCACCATGGACGCGCTCGACGATCGCTTCCCCGCCGGGCTGCGCTGGCAGATCCCGTTCGATACCACCTCGTTCGTGCGGGTGGCGATACAGGAGGTGCTCAAGACCCTGGCCGAGGCCACGCTGCTGGTGTTCCTGGTGGTGTGGCTGTTCCTGCAGAACTGGCGCGCGACCATCATTCCGTGCCTGGCGGTGCCGGTGTCCCTGATCGGCGCGCTCGCCGGGATGTACGCGCTCGGCGCCACGATCAATCTCGCCACGCTGTTCGCGATGGTGCTGTCCATCGGCATCGTCGTCGACGACGCAATCGTGGTGCTGGAGAACGTCGACCGGCACATGCGCGAGCACGGCCTGACGGCGCGCGAAGCCACCCGCCGCACGATGCAGGAAGTGACCGGGCCGCTGGTGGCGATCGTGCTGGTGCTGACCGCGGTGTTCCTGCCGGTCGCCTTCCTGGGCGGGCTGGTCGGGGAGATGTACCGGCAGTTCGCGCTCACGATCTCGGTGTCGGTGTTCATCTCCGGCTTCGTCGCCCTGACGCTGACGCCGGCGCTGTGCGCGCTGCTGCTGCGCGCCCCGCGCGCCGATGTCGGGCGGCCGGGGCTCGGGTCGTACTGGCGCGCGTGGTTCGAAGCCGCCACGCGGCGCTACACCGCGGGCGTGGCCTTCCTGCTGCGCCACGGCGCGGTCGCCGTGCTGCTGCTGGCTGCGATGCTGGCGGCGACCTGGGCGCTGTCGCGCGCGGTGCCCGGATCGCTGGTGCCCGACGAGGACCAGGGCTACGTCATCGCGCTGCCCTTCCTGCCGCCGGCGGCTTCGCTGTCGCGTACCGCGGCGGTGATGCGCGCGATCGAGGATCGGTTCGCCGGCCATCCGGCGGTGTTCGAGACCGTCTCGTTCGGCGGCATGGATCCGTACAGCTTCCTGCCGCGCACGTCCAGCGGCTATTCGTTCGTCACGCTCAGGCACTGGGACGAGCGCCGCTCCCCCGAACTGCACGCCGGCGCCGTGGTCGGCGAGATCGAGGCGATGAACGCGACCATCAAGGACGCCCTGATCTACGGCGCCAACCCGCCGCCGCTGGAGGGCCTGTCCTCGACCGGTGGCTTCGAGGGCTTCGTGCAGTCGCGCGCCGGCGGTGACTACGGGGCGCTGGAGCAGGCCGCCGGCCGGCTGGTCGCGGCCGCCGCGCAGCGTCCCGAACTCGCCGGCGTGTTCACTTCCTTCACCGCGCAGGTGCCGCAGTACCGCATCGACGTCGATCGCGCGCAGGCCAAGCTGCTCGGCGTGGACGTCGACGCCGTGTTCGCGACGCTGCAGAGCACCTTCGGCGCGTACTACGTGAACGACTTCAATCTCAACGGGCGCGTGTACCGGGTGCAGATGCAGTCCGAGGCGCGCTTCCGCGCCCACCCGGAGGATCTGCGCCATGCCTTCGTCCGCAGTCGCGACGGCCGGCCGATCCCGGTCACCGCCGTCGCGCAGACCCGCATGACCACCGGACCGGACGCGGTGGAACGCTACAACGTGTTCCCGGCCGCGCGCATCCTGGGCGGCCCGGCGCCCGGCTACAGCAGTGGCCAGGCGCTCGCGGCGATGGAGGAA
This sequence comes from Gammaproteobacteria bacterium, assembly GCA_050183625.1. Lineage (GTDB taxonomy): Bacteria > Pseudomonadota > Gammaproteobacteria > JADZEE01 > JADZEE01 > JBFXBD01. The sequence continues at coordinate 30,514 of JBFXBD010000021.1, read as the reverse complement.
ATCGCCGCTCAGGTGCTGCCGGAGGGCTATACGCTGGCGTGGACCACGCAGGCGTTCCTGGAGAAGCAGGCGGCCGGCAGCACCGCGGGGCTGTACCTGCTGGCGATGTTGATGGTGTTCCTGATCCTGGCCGCGCAGTACGAGCGCGTGACGCTGCCGCTGGCGGTGATCGCCTCGGTCCCGTTCGCGGTATTCGGCGCGTTCGCGGCCGTGTGGCTGCGCGGGCTGTACGACGATCTGTACCTGCAGATCGGCCTGGTGACGCTGGTGGGCCTGGGGGCCAAGAATGCGATCCTGATCGTCGAGTTCGCCAGCCGCCGGGCGCGCGAGGGTGCCGGGATCGCCGAGGCCGCGATCGAGGCGGCGCGGCTGCGCCTGCGGCCGATCATCATGACCTCGCTGGCGTTCATCCTGGGCGTGCTGCCGCTGGCGGTATCCAGCGGCGCGGGCGCCAATGCGCGCCACTCGATCGCCACCGGGGTCATCGGCGGCATGCTCGCGGCGACCTTCGTCGCCACGTTCTTCACGCCGGTGTTCTACGCCTGGATCGAGCGCGCGGCGCGGCGGCTGCGGCGCGCGCCCGCCGACTCGCGTGCGCCGGACGGTCCCTCCTGAGGCGCCCGGGGAACGCCGGCAGCACATGAACGGCCACCGTGGAACCGGCGCGCCGCCGCGCGTGCTCGGCGTCGACACCGGCGGCACCTTCACCGACTTCGCGTATTTCGACGGCGCCGCGCTGTACACGCACAAGGTGCTGTCGACGCCGCAGGCACCGGAGCAGGCTGTCCTGGAGGGCATCGCGCAGATGGGGTTGGCGCTGCCGGGCCTGCGCGTGGTGCACGGCTCCACGGTCGCCACCAATGCCGTGCTCGAGGGCCGCGGCGCGCGCACCGCGTTCGTCACCAACCGCGGGCTGGCCGACCTGCTCACGATCGGCCGCCAGACCCGTCGCGCGCTGTACGACCTCGTCCCGCCGGTCCACCCGCCGCCGGTGCCGGCCGAACTGTGCCTGGAGACCGGCGGCCGGCGTGGTGCCGACGGCGCGCCGATCGAGCCGCTGACCGACGCCGATCTCGCCGCGCTGCGCGCGGCCATCGTGCGCCTGGCGCCGGAGGCGGTGGCGGTGTGCCTGCTGTTCTCGTATCTCGACGACAGCGACGAACGCCGCATCGAGGCCGCGCTGCCAGCGGATCTGTTCGTATCGCGTTCGGGCGCCGTGCTCGCGCAGCAGCGCGAGTACGAGCGTGGCATTGCCACCTGGCTGAATGCCTGCGTCGGCCCGCGGATGCAGCGCTATCTGGGCGCGCTCGAACGCGCGCTCGCGCCGGCGACGCTCGCGGTGATGCAGAGTTCCGGCCTGACCTGCAGCGCCACCCATGGCGGCCGCGCGGCGGTGCATCTGCTGCTGTCGGGCCCGGCCGGCGGGTTGGAGGGCGCGCGCCACGTGGCGCTGGCGGCCGGGCATCGCCGGCTGCTCACCTTCGACATGGGCGGCACCTCGACCGACGTGGCAGTGATCGACGGCGGCATCCAACTGACCGGCGAGGGCAGGATCGGCGACTATCCGGTCGCGGTGCCGATGGTGGACATGCATACCATCGGTGCCGGCGGCGGTTCGATCGCCTGGGTCGACGCCGGCGGCGCGCTGCAGGTCGGGCCGCAATCGGCCGGCGCGGCGCCCGGCCCGGTGTGCTACGGCCGCGGCGGGCGCGCACCGACGGTGACCGACGCCAATCTCGTTGCCGGCCGGCTTCCGGCCCGGGCCCGGCTCGCCGGCGGCGTGCGCCTGGATGCCGACGCGGCGCAGGCCGCGTTCGCGGACCTGGCCGTGCGCCTGCACCTGCCGGACGCGCGCGCCGCGGCGCAGGGCGTCATTCGCGTCGCCAACGAGAAGATGGCGCGCGCGCTGCGCGTGGTGACGGTGGAACGCGGGCTGGACCCGCGCGGTTTCGTGCTCACCGCGTTCGGCGGCGCCGGCGGCCTGCACGCCTGCGATCTGGCCGAGGCACTCGGCATCGCCCAGGTGTTCGTCCCCGCGCACCTGGGCGTGCTGTCCGCGCTGGGCATGGTGGTGGCCGCGCCTGGCCGGATGCTGACCCGCACGCTCGGCCGGCCGCTGGACGCTCCGGGTCCCGGCACCATCGACCCGGAGATCGACGCGCTGTGTGCGCGCGCTGCCGACGAACTGATGGCCGAGGGCGTGGACCGATCGGCACTCGACAGCCAGGTCACGGCCGACCTGCGCTACCGCGGCCAGTCGTCCGTGCTCACCCTGCCCTGGCGCGGCCCGTCCGCCGCCGCGGAGGATTTCCACGCGCTGCACCGTGCGCGCTACGGCCACCGCCTGGATCAGCCTGTGGAACTGGTCAACCTGCGGGTGGCGGTCCATGGCCCGGGAATTGCGAGCATACCGCCGCCCGCCGCGCCGGGCGGCATCGGCGCCGGGCCGGTGTTCGACGGCCGGCCGGGCGCGGGCAGGACGATTGCGGGGCCGGCGGTCATCCTCGAACCGCTCGCCACCGTGTGGATCGCGCCCGGCTGGACGGCCCGCGCCGACGCCGGGCGAAACCTCTTGTTGCAACGCGGAGCTTGAAGGGGTTTTTCACGCTCGGCTAGCATGACATCGTATTTTTCGGAAGGAACCCAATGTTCAACGGTCTCATCGATCTGCCTGCCTGGGGCTACGTCGCCGTCGCCCTGGCGTTCACCCACGGCACCATCGCCGGCGTCACGATCTACCTGCATCGCCATCAGGCGCATCGCGCGATCAACCTGCATCCTGCGGTGTCGCACGTATTCCGGTTCTGGCTCTGGGTCAGCACCGGCATGGGCACGCGCGCCTGGACGGCCGTGCACCGCAAGCACCACGCCTTCGTTGAAACCGATCGCGACCCGCACAGCCCGCAGGTGCAGGGGCTGCGCAGGATCCTGCTGGAGGGCGCCGAGGCGTACCAGCGTGCCGCGCGCGAGGAGGCGACGCTTGCGCAGTTCGGCCACGGCACGCCGGACGACTGGATCGAGCGCCACCTGTACACGGCGCACCCGAACCTGGGCATTGGCGCCATGCTGGCGCTGAACTTCCTGCTGTTCGGCTTCCTGGGCCTGACGATCTGGGCGGTGCAGATGATGTGGATCCCGATCTTCGCCGCCGGCATCGTCAACGGCGTCGGCCACTATGCGGGTTATCGCAACTACGAGAGCGCGGACGCTTCGCGCAACATCTCCCCGATCGGCATCCTCATCGGCGGGGAGGAACTGCACAACAACCACCACGCCTTCGCCAGCTCGGCGAAGTTCTCCGCGCGCTGGTGGGAGTTCGACCTCGGCTGGTTCTACATCTGCCTGCTGCGGGCCTTCGGCCTGGCGAGCGTGAAGAAACTGGCGCCGCGCCCCTACGTGCGCCGCGACCAGCCGGTGGTGGATCTGGAAACCGTGCACGCGGTGGTCGGCGCGCGGCTGGAAGTCATGCGCGACTACACCCGCCAGGTCGTGCGCCGGGTGTATCGCGACGAGCTCGATCAGGCCGGCGCGCAGTGCCGCGCCGTGCTGCGCGCGGCGCGCGGCCTGCTGCACCGGGAGCACTCGCTGCTGAACGACGATGCGCGGATGCGGTTGTCGCGCGCGTTGGACGAGAGCCGCACGCTGGCGACGGTGTACCAGTACCGGCAGCGGCTGCAGGCGCTGTGGAACGATCGCGGCGCCACGCCCGAGCACCTGCGGCACCTGCTGCAGGAGTGGTGTCACCAGGCCGAGCAGACCGGGGTCAAGGCGCTGGAGGAATTCGCGCGCGTGCTGCGCGGCTACGCGCTCGCGCCGGCGGCGGTCTGAGCCCCTACAGCTCGCGCAGGGCGACGGCGACCGGCTGCCGCGCCGCCTTCAGGGCCGGCAGCAGGCCGCCGGCCAGGCCGATTGCCAGCGCCCAGGCCAGGCCCTGCGCCAGCAGCGCGGGTGTGACGCGGAACGCGAACACCACCTGGCTGAAATTCGAGCCCAGCGTCGAGACTTCGTACGCGTCGAACAGCAGCCACGCCAGCGTGCCGCCGGCCAGGCCTCCGGCGGTGGCGAGCAGCGCCGCCTCCGCGAGCACCGAGGCGACCACCGGCAGGGCCGGAAAGCCGATTGCGCGCAGGGTGGCGATCTCGCGCGCCCGGATCGCGACCGCCGTGTACATGGTGTTCAGCGCGCCGAACACTGCGCCCACCGCCATGATCGAAGCGATGATCAGCCCCAGCACGCGGATCACCCGCGTCAGCTCCTCGGACTGTCCGGCGTAGTAGTCCCGAGTGCGCTCGACATCCAGCTCCAGGCGCCGGTCGGTGGCGATCCCGGCCACGAAGGCATCGAAGGCGTCCGCATCGGCGAGCTTGACCGTAATCGACTGGAACGCGTTGCGCCGGTAGGTCGACATCACCGCCTCGGCGTCGCCCCACAGCTCCGAGTCGTGCGTGTCTCCGGAGCGGAATTCCCCGACCACGGTCCAGTCGCCGTTGGCCAGCCGCACCACGCTGCCCACGCTCAACCCCTGGAACTGCTGCCTTGCGCCGGCGCCGACCACCAGCTCGCGCAGGCCGGGCGTGAAGCGCCGTCCCGAGGTGAGGACCACCGAGGAGCGCAGATCCCAGACCGCGGCGTTCACGCCCCGGATCTGGACGTTGGCGTCGGTGCCGGTGGCCTTCTTCGGCAGGTTGGCCACCACCACGACCTCCGGCGAGAGGATCGCGGTGCCGGCTGCGCTGCGCGCGATCCCGGGTACCTGCGCCACCAGCGCCGCATGCGCGCGCGAGATCGTGCTGTTCAACTCCGCGGTCGCGCCCTTGCGCAGCACGATCGCCTCGTCCATGCGCCCGGATTCGACCAGCACCGTGCGGAAGCCCTCGGCCATCGCCAGCAGCGCCACCAGCACCGCCACCACGCCGGCGATCCCGACCACGATCACCGCCGCCGGCCCGCGCCGCTGCGGCAGCGTCGACAACCCGACGCGGGTGATTTCGGCCGTTTGCCGCAGCAGCGACACGGATTCAGCGCCCCTGGAGCGCGTCCACGATCGGCAGCCGGCGTGCGCGCAGTGCCGGCGGCAGCCCCACCGCGATCGCAAGCGCGATTGCCACCCCGACCGCGGCGGCGACCGTCGGTGCGCCGATGGCGAAGGCGCCGCGGCTGAAGGCCGCGTTCAACCCCTGCACCGCGGCCCAGGACAGCGCCAGTCCGGTGCCGGCGCCGGCGCTGACCAGCAGCAACGACTCCCCCAGTACCAGCGCCAGGATGCGGCCATCGGAAAACCCCAGCGTCTTGAGCACGCCGATCTCGCGGGTTCGTTCACGCACCGCCTGCGCCATCGTGTTGCCGGTGACCAGCAGGATCGTGAACAGCACCGCCGCCATGATCGCACTGACGATGAGGCCGATGTCCCCCACCTGCTTGACGAACGCCAGGTTGAACGCCCTCTCGGTCTCGCTCTTGGTCTCCGAATCCGAGTTCGCGCTCAGCCGGTCGATCGCCAGTGCAATCGCCGCCGCGCGGCCGGGGTCGGCGATCTTCACCACCAGGTACCCGACGTCGCCGTTGCCGAAGGTGCGGCCCTCGTCGAAATAGTCGTAGCGGAACATGAGCTGGTCTTCATAGCGCCGATCGCCCGCATCGCGCGCGCGGTAGATGCCGACCAGATCGAAGGTCCAGGTATTGCTTCCGGAGCGATGCGGGAAGATCGTCGCTTCCAGCGGGATCCTGTCCCCGAGCTTCCAGCCGAAGCGTTCGGCAAGCCGCTGCCCCGCCACGGCGCCGGTGCGGGTCGCGGCGAACGCCTCGCGCTGGCCGGGCTCCAGCAGCAGTTCGGGGTAGAGGTCGAAGTAGTTCGGGCCAACGGCGAAATTGGGGAAGAAGTTGCGCCGATCCTGGTAGATGCCGCCGAACCACGACGCCCAGCTCACCGCCTGGACGCCCTCGACGCGCTGCACGGCGGCGATCTTCGAAAACGGCAGGGGCTGGATGATCGACAGCCTGGAGCTGACGATGATGCGGCTGGCGCCCTCGACGCTGTCGGCGACGCTGAACGCCAGGCGCACCGCGTCCAGCAGTCCGAACAGCACGAATGCGATCACGATCGACACCAGCGTGAGCACGGTGCGCACGCGGCCGCGCATCAGGTTCGCCCAGCACAACGCGAGCTGGCCCATCGGCTAGGCCGCGGCCGTCCCCGCGAGCGTGCCCTTGTCCAGATGCAGGCAGCGGCGGGCGTGATCGGCGGCCTTCGGATCGTGGGTGACCATGACGATCGTCTTGCCGTGGTCGCGGTTCAGGTCGCGCAGCAGGCCCAGGATCTCCTCGGCCGTGGCGCGATCCAGATCGCCGGTGGGCTCGTCGCAGACCAGGATGCGTGGATCGGAAACGATGGCGCGCGCGATGGCCACGCGCTGCTCCTGCCCGCCGGACAGCTCCGACGGCCGGTGCCCGGCGCGATCCGCCAGCCCGACCAGCGTCAGGGCGATGTCGGCGTTGCGGCGCCGTTGCGCCGCCGGCAGCGTGGTCAGCAGCAGCGGCAGCTCGACATTGCGGCGCGCGCTCAGCATCGGCAGCAGGTTGTAGAACTGGAACACGAAACCGACGTTGGCGGCGCGCCAGCGCGCCAGTTCCGCGCCGCCGAGCCGATCGATGCGGTGGCCGGCGACCTCGACCGTTCCGCCGGTCGGCACGTCCAGCCCGCCGATGAGATTGAGCAGGGTGGTCTTGCCGGAGCCGGACGGCCCCATCAGCGCGACGAAATCGCCTTCGGGAATGTCGAGATCGATCCCGTGCAGCACCTCGACCACCTGCCGCGCGCGCTGGTAGCGCTTGGTCACGCCGCGCAGCCGCACCATCGGTTCCACGTCAGCGCCCTCCTTCCTCGACCACGGCGTCGCCGGATTGCAGATCGTCGGGCGGCGCGAGGATGACCCGCTCGCCGGTCGCCACGCCCGAGAGTACCTGGCGCGCGTCGCCGAACGCCTGCCCGATCTGCACCGCGCGCACCTGCGCCCGGCCGTCCGCGGCGACGAATACGCTGGCGCGCCCGCCTTCGTCGCGCACGGCCGCCGCCGGCACCAGTACGCCCGGCAGCGGCGCGCCCGCCGTCGCGGCGTGGTCGCCGTCCAGGAACGCGACCCGCGCCCCCATGTCGGGCACGACGCGCGGATCGCGAACGTCGAAGCCGATGCGCACCTCGACCGTGGCCTTGCTGCGATCGGCGGCCGGGATCGGCGCGATCACCCGGCCGGGGATCTTCCACTGCGGATAGGCATTGAGCGTGATCTGCACCGTCTGGCCGCGCCGGACGCGACCGATATAGGCCTCGTTCACTTCGACCTCGACCTCCAGCGAATCCATGTCGACGATCGTGCCGATGCCGGTACGGGTATAGCCACCGCCGGCCGACATCGGCGACACAATCTCGCCGGGCTGCGCGGCCTTGTCGGTGACGACGCCCGCGAACGGTGCGCGCACGACGGTGTCATCGACGCCGACGGCGGCCAGTTCCAGGTTGCGCTCGGCAATCCCGACCCGGCTCGCCTGGGTCGCGATCCCCGCCTCGAGCCCGGCGACCGCGGTGGCGGCGTTCTCCACCGCCTGCTCGCTCGCGAGCCGGCGCGGCAGCAGTTCGCGCGCGCGGTGCAGATCGCGCCGCGCCTGGTCGAGCTGGATCTGCAGTTCGCGGATGCGGGCACGTTCGGCGTCGAGCTGGGCGCGGGCGAGATCGTGCTGCGCCTGCGCCGTGGTCGGGTCCAGGCGCGCCAGCACCTGACCGGCCTCCACCCGCTGCCCCTCCTCGATCAGAACCTCCGCGATCCGCCCGGTGATCCGCGCGGACACCGTGGCCTTGCGGCGCGCGGTGACGTAGCCGGCGGCGTCCAGCACCGGGGCGCTGGCTGGTGCGGCCGCCAGCGGCTGGGCGATCGCGGTGCGCACCGCGATCGCGCGTGCCGCGCCGATCTGCCACGCCGCCAGCGCCGCGAGCGCGGCAAGCAGGACGATGGCGATCGCGCGGCGGCGGCCGCTGGCCGGGGGTGGCGTCACGCCGCGCTGGATGCGCAGTTCGTCGAGCAGGGCGGATCGATCCATGGATGGGTTCCGGGGCGGGCTGGGTCTGCCGCCGTTCGACCATTGAACCGGCCAAAAACTCCGCCCGTGCAGGGACCATCCCTGCCCGATCCGAACGGTACCCGGCCCGCGCGCCGCGCGGGCGGATAATGTCGGATGTCCCCTTTTCCGGAGGCGGTGGAAAACGAAAAAGCCCGCGCGAAGCGGGCTTTTTCGTTTCCGGCGCCGGTGGGCGGCGGCCGTTACTTGATCTTGCCTTCCTTGTAGACGACGTGCTTGCGGGCGACCGGGTCGTACTTCTTGACTTCGATCTTGTCCGGGTGGTTTTTCTTGTTCTTGGTGGTGGTGTAGTAGTGCCCGGTGCCTGCACTGGAGTTCAGCTTGATCTTGTCTTGCATCGCCGTGGTCCTCGGTGCTTGTCGGTGGTCAGACGTGCTCGCCGCGCGCGCGCAGGTCGGCCAGCACCTGTTCGATGCCGCGCTTGTCGATGATGCGCAGCCCCTGGCGGCTCACCCGCAGCGACACCCAGCGGTTCTCAGTCGCGACCCAGAACCGCCGGTAGTGCAGGTTGGGCAGGAAGCGCCGCCGCGTCTTGTTGTTCGCGTGCGAGACGGTGTTGCCGGTCATGGGCCTTTTGCCGGTGATTTGACAGACGCGGGACATGGGTGCCTTCCAGCCTGGAATCGAAAAGGGGCGCAATTGTAGCCCCATTCCGGGACCGGGCCAAGGCTCGGGCGCTCCGGCCCGGCCCCGGCTCAGACCAGCCCGCGCTCGGCCAGCGACACCACCTCGCGGTCGCCGATGACGAAATGGTCCAGCACCCGCACGTCCACCAGGGCCAGCGTCTCCTTGATGCGGGCGGTCAGGGCGGCATCGGCCCGGCTCGGCTCGGCGACGCCCGATGGGTGGTTGTGGGCCAGGATCAGCGCCGCGGCGTTCACCGCCAGTGCGCGCTTGACGACTTCGCGCGGGTGCACCGAGGCCGAGTCGATGGTGCCGAAGAACATCTCCTCGAACAGGATGACCCTGTGCCGGTTGTCGAGGAACAGGCAGGCGAACACCTCGCGCTCGTGGCCGCGCAGGCGGGCCGCGAGGTAACGGCGGGTGTCGGCCGGACTGGCGATCACGTCTCCACGCGCGAGGCCGGCCTCGAGGTAGCGCCGGGCGAGTTCCTGGCCGGCCTGGATCTGCGCCCAGCGCGCCGCACCGCCGCCGCCGGCACTCCGGAAACTCCCGAACGGTGCCTCCAGCAGCGCGCGCAGGCCGCCGAAGTGTTGCAGGAGTGTGCGCGCCAGATCGATGGCCGACTGGCCGCGCACGCCGGTGCGCAGCAGGATCGCCACCAACTCGGCGTCGGAAAGCGCGGCCGCGCCGCGTTGCAGAAGCTTCTCGCGCGGGCGTTCGCCCGCGGGCCAATCCCTGATCGCCATGGCAACCTCCATGTCCGCCGTCTCGATACGCTGCCGAAAAAGTCCATCCCGGTCTTTTTCGTTCGCAGCAGCCGGAAAAGTATATGACCGGTGTTTCATCGGGTAAAATCCGCCGCAAGGGGGAGGCGTGGGCGAGGCTCTGGCGAACAAGCGCATCATCGTCGGCATCACCGCGGGCATCGCGGCCTACAAGGCCGCCGAGCTCGTCCGCCGCCTGTGCGCGTCCGGTGCCGAGGTGCAGGTGGTGATGACACCCTCTGCCTGCAATTTCGTCGGCCCGCTCACGCTGCAGGCGCTGTCCGGGCGCGCCGTGCGTAGCGAGCTCCTGGACCCGGATGCCGAGGCCGGCATGGGCCACATCGAACTGGCGCGCTGGCCGGATCGGATCCTGATCGCCCCGGCCACCGCCGACTTCCTGGCCCGGCTCGCGCATGGGCTGGCCGACGACCTGCTCTCGACCCTGTGCCTGGCGACCGCCGCACCGATTGCGGTCGCCCCGGCCATGAACCAGCAGATGTGGCGCGCGGCCGCGACGCAGGCCAACGTTTCCCTGCTCGCTGCCCGCGGCGTGGAAATTCTCGGCCCGGCGCAGGGCGAACAGGCCTGCGGCGACGTCGGCCCGGGGCGCATGCTCGAACCGGCCGAGATCGTCGAAGCCCTGCAGCGCACCGGCGGCGCGCTCGCCGGGGTCCGGGTGCTCGTCACCGCGGGCCCGACGCGCGAAGCGATCGATCCGGTCCGTTTCATCTCCAACCGCAGCTCGGGCAAGATGGGCTACGCGGTCGCGCGCGCGGCGCTCGAGGCCGGCGCGCAGGTGACGCTGGTGACCGGCCCGGTGCAGATCCCGGCCCCCGCCGGTGCGCGGATGGTGCCGGTGGAGTCCGCGGCCGCCATGGCCGAGGCGGTGCGCGCCGGGCTGTCGCAGGCCGACATCTTCATCGGCTGCGCGGCGGTGGCCGATTACCGGCCGGCGCTGGCCGCCGGCAGCAAGATCAAGAAATCGGCGCAGACACTTGCATTGACGCTCGAACGCACCACCGACATCCTCGCCGAGGTCGCGCGCAGCACGCCGCGGCCGTTCACGGTCGGGTTCGCCGCCGAGACCGAGAACCTGCAGGAAAACGCACGCGGCAAGCTGGAACGCAAGGGCCTGGACATGATCGCCGCCAACCTGGTCGCCCAGGCCGGCCTGGGTTTCGAAGTCGACGACAACGAGCTCGAAGTCTTCTGGCCCGGCGGCGGCCAGTGCCTGCCGCGTGCCGGCAAGCAGGACGTGGCGCGCGCTCTGGTCGGGCTGGTCGCGGCGCGGTACAGCGCGCGCCGCGCAGCGGCGGCGGGCTGACGCGCGTGGCGCAGGAACCTTCGATCCGCCAGCGCGTATTGCAGGCCGCCGCGCGCCGCAAGCTTCTGCTGGGCGCGGCGGCGGCGGCCATCGCGCTCGTCGTGCTGGTGCTGCTGGTCATGGCGGTGTCGCATCTGTTCGAGCGCGCGGCGCAGCGCCAGCAGGAACGGCGCGCGCTTGCCGCGGCCGAGATTGCCCGCCAGGTCGGCGCGGCGGTGGCCGGCGCCCGCACGCAGTTGCAGGCCCTTGCCGCCGAGCCGGCGGTGCGCGCGGCGGTGGCCGGCGCCGATCCGGCCGCGCGCGAGGCCGCGATCGCGCGCGCGCAGAAGATCCCGCAGCTCCTGAAGCTGCGCCTGCTGCCGCTGGATGGCTACGATGTCGACGACGATCCGCGCGCGCCGCTGACCTACGCCTCGCTGGAAATGCTCCAGCGTGCCCGGCGCGGAGCCGGCCCGGTGCCGGCCGAGATCCACCTGCCCGGATCCGCGCGCCAGCACCTGGTCATCCTGGCACCGATCGCCGGCGGTGACGGTGCGCCGATCGGATTCGTGCACGGCGCTTTGGATCCGGCGCTGGTCACCGGCGTGCTCGCGCACGGCGACCCCGACGGCGTCTACGTCGAACTGCGCCAGCCCGCCGCCAAGGGCGATCCGGCCATCGTCGGCCGCGCCGGCGGCCAGGCGCCGCCGGCGGCGGACAGCGTCGCCGAGGTCGGCGTGCCCGGCACGGCCTGGAAAGTCGCCATCTGGGGCGAGCCCGGCGGCGAATTGCAGACGCTGGACGCCGCGTCCGAGGACGCCAGCCCCTACGGAGGCCTCATGCTGATCGCAATCCTGCTGCTGGTGCTGGTCGTCGCTTTCCTGCTCTACAAGCGCCGCAGCGCGGCGGCCGCGGCCCCCGCCGCGGATCAGGTGACCTACCAGGGTGCCGTGCGGGCGATCATGGAAGGCGCCCATCCGGGGCTGGAGCGGCTGGTCCCGGGCCTGGTCGTGGCCGGCAACGGCGGCGATCCCACGGTCCCGGCCGCGAGCGAGGCGTTGGCGGGGGAAGACATCACGCACGTTGCCCGCGCCGCGCCGAGTGCGGCGTCGGTGGCGTCCCAGGCCGGCTCGGCGGAGTCGATGTTCCAGGACGGCGGCCGGTCGGCGGATGCCTCCGGCATCGCCGTGGAAACCGTGGCGGACGGCATCTTCCGCACTTACGACATCCGCGGCGTGGTCGGCGCCACGCTCACCCCCGAGGTCGTCTACGACATCGGCCGGGCGATCGGCAGCGAGGCCCTGGAGCGCGGCCAGCAGGGCCTGGTGGTGGCGCGCGACGGCCGCAACTCCAGCCCCGAACTGGCCGAGGCGCTGATCCGCGGGCTGTGCGAATCCGGGCGCGACGTCATCGACATCGGCGTCGCACCGACTCCGGTGCTGTATTTCGCCACCCATTACCTGGACACCGCCAGCGGCGTCATGGTGACCGGCAGCCACAATCCGCCCGAATACAACGGCCTGAAGATCGTGCTCGACGGCGTGGCGTTGTGCGGCGAGGCGATCAAGGCCATCCGCCGGCGCATCGAAGCCGGCGACTACGCCAGCGGCAGCGGCAGCCTGCAGAGCGCCGAGATGATTTCCGAGTACATCCGCCGCGTTTCCGACGACATCCCCGTGGCGCTGGGCTCGGCGCTGAAGATCGTCGTCGACTGCGGCAACGCGATTCCGGGCGCCGTTGCGCCGCAGTTGCTGCGCGCGCTCGGCCATGACGTCATCGAGCTGTACTGCGACGTCGACGGCTCGTTCCCGAATCACCATCCCGATCCGAGCCAGCCGGAGAACCTCGAGGATCTGATCGACATGGTCAAGCTCGAGAACGCCGATCTCGGCCTGGCGTTCGACGGCGACGGCGATCGGCTCGGGGTCGTGGACGGCGCCGGCACGATCATCTGGCCCGACCGCCAGCTCATGCTGTTCGCGCGCGACATGCTCTCGCGCAATCCGGGCGCGCAGGTGATCTACGACGTCAAGTGCAGCCGGCTGCTCGGCGAGGTGATTGCCCAGGCCGGCGGCAAGCCGATCATGTGGCGGACCGGGCATTCGGTGCTCAAGACCAAGATGCGCGAGACCGGCGCGCTGCTCGCGGGCGAGATGAGCGGCCACATCTTCTTCAAGGAACGCTGGTACGGCTTCGACGATGCCCTGTACGCCGCCGCGCGCCTGACGGAAATCCTGGTCGCGGCCAAGCGCGAGCCGGCCGAGGTGTTCGCCGAACTGCCCGGCTGGCCGTCCACCCCCGAGCTGCGCATCGCCCTGGCCGAGGATCAGCACGAACGCTTCATGGAGAAGCTTGCCGGCGGCGCCGAGTTCCCGGGCGCGACCGTGACGGCCATCGACGGCCTGCGCGTGGACTTCGAAGACGGCTGGGGCCTGGTCCGGCCGTCGAACACCACGCCCAACCTCATTGCCCGGTTCGAAGGCCGGGACGACGCCGCGCTCGCCCGCATCCAGGGCCAGTTCCGCGCGCTGATCGCCGCCGCCGATCCGTCGCTGAAGCTCCCGTTCTGATCAACGCGCCGTCGCCACGGCGCCCATGCACCCGAAGAGGTTCGACGACCGATGACAATCGCAGCCGGCGAGGCGGTCCAGATCGCCCGCGTCCTCACCGAGGCACTGCCCTACATCCAGCGCTTCCGCGGCAAGACCATCGTCATCAAGTACGGCGGCAACGCCATGGTCGACGAGCAGTTGAAGCGCGGGTTCGCGCGCGACGTGGTGCTGATGAAGCTGGTGGGCATGAACCCGGTGGTGGTGCACGGCGGCGGGCCGCAGATCGGAAATCTCCTCAAGCGCATCGGCAAGCAGAGCGAGTTCGTCGACGGGCTGCGGGTCACGGACGCCGAGACCATGGACGTGGTGGAGATGGTGCTCGGCGGCCTGGTGAACAAGGAGATCGTCAACCTCATCAACCGCCATGGTGGCCGCGCCGTCGGCCTGACCGGCAAGGACGGGGATCTGATCCGCGCCCGCAAGCTCACCGTCACCCGCAAGACGCCCGAGCTCGAGGCGCCCGAGATCATCGACATCGGTCACGTCGGCGAAGTGGCCAGCTTCGACACCTCGGTGATCGACATGCTGGTCGCCGGGGACTTCATCCCGGTGGTGGCGCCGATCGGCGTGGGCGAGGACGGCCTGTCGTACAACATCAACGCCGACACCGTTGCCGGCAAGCTCGCCCAGCACCTGAAGGCCGAGAAGCTCATCCTGCTGACCAACATCGCCGGGGTGCTCGACGCCGAGGGCAAGGTGCTGACCGGCCTGAATCCGGACAAGGTCAGCACGTTGATCGAATCCGGCGTGATCCACGGCGGGATGCTGCCGAAGGTGCGCTCGGTGCTGGAAGCCGTCCACGGCGGGTGTGCCAGCGCCCACATCATCGACGGCCGGGTCGAGCACGCGGTGCTGCTGGAGGTGTTCACCGATGAGGGCGTCGGCACGCTCATCCGCGGCCGCCGCCGCGGCTGAGGCACGCCGTCGTGGTCGCGCGCAAACCCGGGCGCAAGCAGGCCATCCTCGAAGTGCTCGCGCGCGAACTGGAGGCTCGTCCGGGCACGCGCATCACCACCGCGGCGCTGGCCGCGGCCCTGGGCGTGTCGGAGGCGGCGCTGTACCGGCACTTCGCCAGCAAGGCGAAGATGTTCGAGGGGCTGATCGAATTCGCCGAAGACGCGGTGTTCTCGCGCGTCACCCGCATCCTGGAAGAGGAACCGCACCCCGCGCAGCGTTGTGCCGCCATCCTCAAGCTGCTGCTGGCGTTCGCCGGGCGCAACCCCGGGATTGCCCGCATCCTGGTCGGCGACGCGCTCGCGGGCGAGCATGACCGGCTGCGCGTACGTGTCGGCCAGTTCTTCGATCGGATCGAGACCCAGCTCCGGCAGGTCCTGCGCGAGGCCAATCTCTCCGCCGCGGCGCGGCCGCGGATCGCGATCAACGCGGCGGCGGCGTTGATGCTGGCCGTCGCCGAAGGGCGGATGAGCCGGTTCGTGCGCAGCGGGTTCCGCGACGATCCGATCGCGGACTGGGACGCGCAGTGGAGCGCGATCGCGCAGGCCTGCTTCGGCGCTGCGGCGCTGGCCCCGGCGCACTGAGCGCCGGGTTCAACTGGCCGGCTTGGCGGCCGGAACGGGTTTGACGGCTGGCGCGGGGCTGGCGGCCGGAGCCGGGCTCGCCGCGGGCGCCGGGCTCGCGGCCGCCGCCGCGCCGCCGGCGGGCTCGCCCTTCAGGGTGGCGAACCGCGCGAGGTCGATCCCGAATTGGGCGCGTACCGCTTCCTGCTCCCCGCGCTTGCCGGTGATGAACGCCTTCTTGCGTTCGATCTGCTGCTTGATGTTGGCGATGTCCTCCTGGATCTTCGCCGACGGCTTGCCACCCTGGCGCTCGGCTTCCGCCGCCGCCTGGACGATCTCCTCCAGGTTCTTCTGCAGCTTGTCGATCTGGTTCTTCGTCAGCTGGATCTGGCCTTCGATGCTCTCGATCTTGCCGTCGCGCGCCATCACCATGTCGTCGGTGCTGGAGTAGGTGTCGAGCAGTACGCGGTCCTTGGCGTCCTGTTCCTTGCGGGCGGCCTCGGCCTCGGCCTGGGCCCGGATCGCGGCGCGCTCGGCCTCGACCTCCTCGACGCTGCGCGCGGCCTTGCTCTCCTTGATCTTGATGCCGCGGGCGTTGATCTGCTCGGTGCCCTGCTGCGCGTATTCGGGCGGTACGGCGTTGCCGCACTCGCGCACCCCGTCCTTGTTCGTCCAGCACTTGATGGCCGCCTGGGCCGGGATGGCGGCGCCGAGCGCGGCCACCGTCGCGAGCGCCGCCAGCGCCCTGGTGAAGTCGGCCATGAGTCGCGTTCCTCCGTGCCGCCGGCGCGCGCCAGCAGCTTGCCTAGTCCGATTATAGTACCCGTGCGCGCCAGCCCATGGTGGCGCGCGCGTCCCAAATCAACCCTGAACGCCCCACTGGTCGCGATAGGCGTGGATGCGTGCGAGATCGGCTTCGCGGCCGCCGCTGCCTTCCAGGAACGCGACCAGATCGGCGAGCGTGATGACGCTGACCACCGGCAGGCCGGTGCCGGCGACGATCTCCTGCACCGCCGACAACGCACCCTGCCCGCGCTCCTGGCGGTCCAGCGCGATCGCCACGGCCGCGGGCTCGGCACCCGCGCCGCGGATGACCTCGATCGATTCGCGCACCGAGGTGCCGGCCGAGACGACGTCGTCGACGATCAGCACCCGGCCTGCCAGCGGTGCGCCCACCACGGTGCCGCCCTCGCCGTGGTCCTTCGCCTCCTTGCGATTGAAGGCCCAGGGCAGGTCCCGGCCGTGCTCGCGCGCCAGCGCGCAGGCCAGTGCGCAGGCGAGCGGGATGCCCTTGTAGGCCGGGCCGTAGAGCATGTCGAAGCCGATGCCGCTGGCCTGTACCGCGGCCGCGTAGAAGCGACCCAGGCGATCCAGGCGCGCACCGGTGTTGAACAGGCCGCTGTTGAAGAAATAGGGGCTCTCACGCCCGGACTTGAGCGTGAACCGGCCGAACCGCAATACGTCGCAGTCCAGGCAGAAGCGGACGAAATCCTGGCGATAGTCTGGCATCGGACGGTCGGGCGCGGCGCGCTCCATGGTCGGCGGGATTGCGCAGCTATGCTACGCAGCGCCGCGGTCGGCGCCAACGGCGCGCGGCGCGGACGCGACTCAGTCGGCGAAGAACTGTTGCTCGAAGCGGATGTTCGTGGGTGCCGCGGCGCCCTGCGGGGTGACCTCGATCTGGAACCTGAGCGTCTCGGCATCGGCGATCGGAAACTCGCCGATGTAGTAGATCGCCCCGCGTTCCTCGATTTCCCGCATCTGAATGCCGCGCAGTTGCGCCGAGAGGTTCGCCGCGGTGGCTTTCACCACCGCGCGGACCGGCTGCCCGGCCAGGCCCATGTCCTTCTTCAGCACCGTGACGTTGAGCAACGCGCGCGTGCGGCTGCGGGTGATGCCGTAGGCCTTGGCGACCCCGGCATCGAGCACGCCGGTGGACAGGGCGTTGTAGTGGATGTCGAACTCGCCGGCCGAAACCGACTGCTCGGCGTGGGCGCCCGCGCCGGCGAGCGCCAGGACGATCACCGCGATTCGAAGCATGCAGGCCTCCGCTACGGCTGGCCGGGTTTGCCCAACTATAGCAGGGCCGGGCGCCGGCTGCCGGCGTGTTCAATCGGCCGCCGGCGCGCAAAGCCAGTGCGGTACGCGCCGGGGCGCCCGGACACGCACGCGCTTGTCGCGCGACTGTGCGCCGCCGACCAGCTCGACGCTGCTCCGGGGGACGTCGAATTCGCCGGCCAGCAGGCGCAGCAGATCCTCGTTGGCGCGGCCGTCCACCGGTGGCGCGGTGACCCGGATCCGCACCTGCGCGCCGTGCAGCCCGGTTACTTCCGTGCGCGAAGCCCGTGGCTGCAGGCGTACCGACAGGAAGAGATCCTCGCCCTCGCGCGCGACCGGGCCGCCGGTCACAGGCCGAGCGCGAGATCGCGCAGCGGGTGCACGATCAGGAACACCGCCAGTTGCAGCGCCACCAGCGCGACGAGCAGGGTGAAATCCAGCCCGCCCAGCGGTGGGATCAGGCGCCGCAGCGGCCGCAGCAGGGGCGCGGTCAGGCTGTAGGTGATCTGCGATACCGGGTTGTAGGCGCCCGGCGCCACCCAGCTCAGCACGAACTGGATGAGCAGCGCGGCGACGAACACGTGGATGGCGGTCTGCAGCAGCTCCACCGGGGCAAGCGCCAGGATCGTCCCCAGGCCCGGGGAGGCGCCGTTCACCCAGGCGATGAGCGTGATCTTCACGCCCTCCAGGACCAGCAGCAGCAGTACCGAGGGCAGGTCGATGCCCTTGTAGCCGGGGACATGCCTGCGCAGCGGCCGCAGCAGCGGGTTGGTCAGCCGGACGATGGCCTGCGAGATCGGGTTGTAGAAGTCGGCGCGGACGAGCTGCAACAGCAGCCGCAGCATGACCGCGTAGATGAACAGGTCGAAGACGACGCTGATCAGGAAGCTGCCGGCATTGCTGACGTAGGGGGAGGCCATCGCTCAGTCCCGGCCGAACTGCGCGGCGAGCTCGGCCGAGCGCGCCCGCGCCGCGTCCACCGCGGCGTCCACGGTGCCCAGGAAGTCGCGCATGGCGAAGGTTTCCAGCGCGGCCTGGGTCGTGCCCCCCGGGGAGGTGACCTGGCGGCGCAGCGTCGCCGCATCGGTGCTGGATTCCAGCGCCATCTTCGCCGCGCCGAAGGCGGTCTGGATGGACAGCATGCGCGCGCTCGCCGGCGACAGCCCCAGGCGCGTCGCGGCGTGCTCGAGCGCCTCCATCAGCAGGAAGAAATAGGCCGGGCCGCTGCCGGAAATCGCCGTCGCGGCGTCCATCAGCGCTTCATCCGCGACCCATTCCACCACCCCGACCGCGCGCAGCACGTTCTCGGCCAGCGCGCGCTGGGCTTCGTCCACGCCGGCGCCGGCGAACAGCGCCGATGCACCGCTGCCGACCAGGGCCGGGGTGTTGGGCATGGCGCGCACGATGGGCGTGCCGGGCCAGAGCCAGCGGGCGAGATCGGCGCTGCGGATGCCGGCGGCGATGGACAGGACCACCTGCCCGGGCGCGCGCGGCGCGCCGGCGAGATCCAGCGCCACCGCGCGCATCACCTGCGGCTTGACCGCCAGGACCAGGATGTCCGCCGCCGCCGCGACCTCGCGGTTGGCGCCGGTCGTCACGCCATGGCGGGCGGTCAGCGCGGCGGTCGCGGCCGGATCGGCGTCGGCGACCAGGATGCGCGAGGCGGGCATTCCATCGGCGATCAGGCCGCCGATGAGCGCCCTGCCCATGTTGCCGCCGCCGATGAATCCGATGCGGGTGTCTTTCATAGCGAGCCTGAGGGAACGATGGCCGGGGGGCCGGGCGGTGTGCGGCACCGGGCGCGGCCGACGCGCATTGTCGATGCCAACCGCCGCCGCCCGCAACCGCGCGCCATCAGCCGTCCGCGCGGCGCGGGCCGAACAGCGCGGTGCCCACGCGCACGATCGTCGCGCCCTCGGCAATCGCGGCTTCCAGATCCTGGCTCGTGCCCATGGACAACGTGTCCAGGCCCAGGCCGCGCGCGCGCAGGTCCTCGAACAGCCGCGCAAGCACCGCGAAGCCGGCGCGCTGGGATTGAAAATCGCCGCCCGGCGCCGGCATCGCCATCAGTCCGCGCAGCGCCAGGCCAGGCAGCGCCGCGACCTGCGCGGCGAGCGCCGGCAGATCCGCCGGCGCGACCCCGGACTTGCTGGCCTCGCCGCTGACATTGACCTCGATGCAGGCCTGCAGCGGGCCGAGCGCCGGATCGCGCTGCTCGCTCAGCCGGCGCGCGACGCGCTCGCGGTCCAGGCTGTGGATCCATGCGAACTGCGCCGCGACCTGGCGGGTCTTGTTCGCCTGCAGCGGGCCGATGAAATGCCATTCGACATCGGCACCGGCGAGCGCCTGGATCTTGCGCTGCGCCTCCTGCAGGTAGTTCTCGCCGAAGGCACGCTGGCCGAGTACGCGGGCGTCGCGGATCGCGGTCCACGGCTGGCCCTTGGTCACCGCCAGCAGCCGGATCGAGGCCGGATCGCGATCGAAGCGGCGCGCGGCCGCGTCGATGCGCGCGCGCAGCGCGGCGTGGCGTTCGGCCAGGGTGGCGGGTTCGCGGTTCATGCGCCGATATTCTGGCCTACGCCGGGCAGTCTGGATGCGGTCTGCATCAATAGATGCACATTGTCACGCAAGCTCTTGTAAGATAAATGCCGAGAATTCGATTCCGGCGCCGGAAGCGGGGTCCGGGCCGGGCGCGTGCCGTGGCCGTGGAGCGGCAGCGCCGGCCGCGGCCGGGCGTGAATTTTTTGCCGCGGGTGCCGTTACTGTGGAGGCTCCAGGCCCTGCCCGCCGGCGGGATGGAAAACCAACACCCACCAAGCCCAAACCGGTCGACTGCCCATGGATATCGGTGAACTGCTCGCCTTCAGCGTCAAGAACAACGCCTCGGACCTGCACCTGTCCGCCGGCCTGCCGCCCATGATCCGGGTCGACGGCGACGTCCGCCGCATCAACCTGCCGCCGATGGACCACAAGACCGTGCACGATCTCGTGTACGACATCATGAACGACAAGCAGCGCAAGGACTACGAGGAATTCCTCGAGTGCGACTTCTCGTTCGAGGTCCCGGGGCTGGCGCGCTTCCGCGTCAACGCCTTCAACCAGAACCGCGGCGCGGGCGCGGTGTTCCGCACCATCCCGTCCATCATCAAGACCCTGGAGGAACTGCGCTGCCCGGGGATCTTCAAGGATATTTCCGAGTACCCGCGCGGCATCGTCCTGGTCACGGGCCCGACCGGCTCGGGCAAGTCCACCACGCTCGCGGCGATGGTGAATCACGTCAACGAAACCGAGTACGGCCACATCCTCACGGTGGAGGATCCGATCGAGTTCGTGCACACCAGCAAGAAGTGCCTCATCAACCAGCGCGAGGTGCATCGCGACACGCTCGGTTTCAACGAGGCGCTGCGTTCGGCGCTGCGCGAGGATCCGGACGTGATCCTGGTGGGCGAACTGCGCGACCTGGAAACCATCCGCCTGGCGCTGACCGCCGCCGAGACCGGCCACCTGGTCTTCGGCACCCTGCACACCAGCTCGGCGGCCAAGACCATCGACCGCGTCGTGGACGTGTTCCCGGCCGCGGAGAAGGACATGATCCGCGCGATGCTGTCGGAGTCGCTGCGCGCGGTGATTTCGCAGTCGCTGCTGAAGAAGATCGGCGGCGGCCGGGTCGCGGCGCACGAGATCATGATCGGCACCCCGGCGATCCGCAACCTCATCCGCGAGAACAAGATCGCGCAGATGTACTCGGCCATCCAGACCGGCCAGTCGCACGGCATGCAGACCCTGGACCAGAACCTGACCGAGCTGGTGAGGAAGAACGTCATCACCAAGAACGACGCCCGCACCTACGCCCAGAACAAGGACGCATTCTGAGCGCACGGGCACGCGGGCCGAACCGCCCGGCGCAACCGCAGGAGATCGGAACATGGAACGCGAACAAGCCATCAAGTTCATGCGCGACCTGCTCAAGCTCATGGTCGACCGCAAGGGCTCGGATCTGTTCATCACCGTCGACTTCCCGCCGGCGATCAAGATCGACGGCAAGATCACGCCCGTGTCGAAGACCAAGCTCTCCCCGGAGAACACCCGGGCGCTCGCCTACGCGATCATGAACGATCGCCAGGTCAAGGAGTTCGAGGCCACCAAGGAGTGCAACTTCGCGATCGCGCCTCCGGGCATCGGCCGGTTCCGCGTCAACGCGCTGGTGCAGCAGGCCCACACCGGGCTGGTGTGCCGCACGATCGAGACCAAGGTGCCGACCATCGACTCCCTGGGGCTGCCCGAAGTGCTCAAGGAGGTGGCGATGACCAAGCGCGGCCTGGTCATCATGGTGGGCGGCACCGGCTCGGGCAAGTCGACCTCGCTGGCGGCGATGATCAACCACAGGAACGAGAACTCCTACGGCCACATCATCACGATCGAGGATCCGATCGAGTACGTCCACCCGCACAAGAACTGCATCATCACCCAGCGCGAGGTCGGCGTGGACACCGACGACTGGGAAGTCGCCCTGAAGAACACGCTGCGCCAGGCGCCCGACGTCATCCTGCTGGGCGAGATCCGCGATCGCGAGACCATGGATTTCGGAATCGCCTTCGCCGAGACCGGCCACCTCGCCATGGCCACGCTGCACGCCAACAGCTCCAACCAGGCCATGGATCGCATCATCAACTTCTTCCCCCAGGAGCGCCACCAGCAGCTCTTCATGGACCTTTCGCTCAACCTGAAGGCGGTGATCTCCCAGCGCCTGCTCAAGAAGCGCGACGGCAAGGGCCGGGTGGCGGCGATCGAGATCCTGCTCAACACGCCGTACGTCGCCGACCTCATCCTCAAGGGCGAGATCCACACCCTCAAGGAGGCGATGAAGAACTCCAACGAGGTCGGCATGAAGACCTTCGACCAGGCGCTTTTCGACCTGCACGAGGCCGAGCTCATCAATTACGAAGACGCGCTGCGCAACGCCGACTCGATGAACGAGCTGCGCCTGCGCATCAAGCTCGAGGGCAAGGAGGCCAAGGGCAAGAACATGCTCGACGGCCTGTCGATCGCCCTGGAGCAGACCGAACAGGAGAAGGGTTTCCTGCGCTGACACCGGCCTCGCGCCGGAGGGATACCACGTGGACATCACACCCTACCTCAAGCTGCTCGCCGACAAGCTCGGATCGGATCTGTTCTTCACCGCCGGTTCGCCGGTCAAGATCAAGATCGAGGGCGTGGTCAGCTCGGTCGGCAAGACCGTGCTCACCGGCGATCTCACCCGCGCCGCCGCCTACGGGCTCATGTCCGAGAAGCAGATCCGCCGCTTCGAGGACACCATGGAGTGCGACTTCGCAATCGCGCTGCAGGACAAGTCCGCGCGGTTCCGGGTCAACGTGTTCCGCCAGCGCGGCGAGGTGGCGATGGTGCTGCGCCGCATCCCATCGAAGATCCCGACGATCGACGAACTCGGGTTGCCGGAAATCCTGGCCGAGATCGTCATGCACAAGCGCGGCCTCATCCTCATGGTTGGCGCCACCGGCTCGGGCAAGTCGACCACGCTCGCGGCGATGGTCAACGAGCGCAACCTGCGCATGGCCGGCCACATCCTCACCATCGAGGATCCGATCGAGTTCTCGCACCCGAACCTGAA
Source organism: Gammaproteobacteria bacterium (assembly GCA_050183625.1). GTDB lineage: Bacteria > Pseudomonadota > Gammaproteobacteria > JADZEE01 > JADZEE01 > JBFXBD01. The sequence goes on along the minus strand of JBFXBD010000021.1, from coordinate 7,877 downwards.
GTCGATCGTCAACCAGCGCGAGATCGGCGTGGACACGCTGTCCTACCACGCGGCGCTGAAAAGCTCGCTGCGCGAGGCGCCGGACGTCATCCTCATCGGCGAAATCCGTGACCGCGAGACCATGGAAGCGGCGCTGGAACTGTGCAACACCGGCCACCTGTGCATGTCCACGCTGCATGCGAACAACGCCAACCAGGCGATGGAGCGCGTGATCAACCTGTTCCCCCAGGATCTGCACAAGCAGTTGTTCCTGGACCTTTCGCTGAACGTGCGCTCGGTGATCTCCCAGCGCCTGGTGCAGGGCATCGACGGCAAGCGCGTGGCGGCGATCGAGATCATGATCAACACCCCGCACGTGGCCGATCTCATCCTCAAGGGCAATCTCGACGGCATCAAGGAAGCGATGTCGGGCTCGGGCATGAAGGGCATGCAGACCTTCGACTCGGCGCTGTACGCGCTGTACAAGGAAGGCCGCATCGATCTGGAAGAGGCGCTGGCCAACGCCGATTCGCGCACCAACCTGGAAGCCAAGATCAACTTCGGCTGAGGCGCGCCTGCCGGCGCCCGCGATGGACGTCGCCGCGCTCTGGTTCGCCGCCGTCGTCCTGGTGGCGCTGGGCGTGGCCGGGCTGGTGCTGCCGGCATTGCCGGGCGCCCCGCTGCTGCTGGCCGGCCTGGCCGCCGCGGCCTGGGCCGAGGATTTCGCCTACGTCGGCTGGGGCACGCTCGCGGTGCTGGCGCTCATGGCCCTGCTCGCCTACGGCATCGACTTCGCCGCCGCCGCGTTCGGCGCGCGGCGCTTCGGTGCCTCCGGGCGCGCGGTCGCGGGGGCGGCGATCGGCACGCTCGTGGGGCTGGTCTTCGGCCTGGCGGGCGTGCTGCTTGGCCCGTTCATCGGCGCGGTGGCGGGCGAGATGACGCTCCGGCGCGATCTCGGCGCGGCCTCCCGCGCCGGGGTGGGCGCGACCGTCGGGCTGCTCCTGGGCGCCGCGGCCAAGCTCGCGCTCGCGTTCGCGATGATCGGCCTGTTCGTGCTCGTGCGGTTGTTCCGCGGCCTCGGCTGACGGGTAAACTGCGCAGCCAAGGCCGGCGCCGCCCGCGCGGGCGGGAGACCTGCATGCTGATCCGATCCGCGCTGCTGGCAATTGCTCTCGCGGCTGCCGCCGCTCCGGCCACCGCTCTCGACATCCTGCTCGGCAACGACGACGGCTTCGAGACCGCCAACGTCCGCGCGCTGCAACAGCGCCTGAAGGCCGCCGGCCACGACGTGCTGGTCGCCGCGCCTGCGCAGAACAACAGCGGCCGCGGCGGCGCGATCCTGTTCCTGAAGCCCCTGGGGCCGCTTACCGACGCCTCGCGCTACGGCAGCGTCGCCGCGGGTGCGCCGGGCGTCGGCGCGGACCCGGCCGATGCGGACGTGCGCTATGTCGATGGCACGCCGGTGATGGCCCTGCTGTACGGCCTGGATGTCGCCGCGCCCAAACGCTGGGGCCGGGCGCCGGACCTGGTGCTGTCCGGGCCGAACGAGGGCGCCAACCTGGGTGCGGTCGTGGTGTCCTCGGGCACGGTCAACAATGCCCTGTACGCGATCAACCGCGGCCTGCCGGCCATCGCGGTCAGCTATGCGGACTTCGGTTCGCGGCCGTGGTCCGCACTCGCCCCCGGGGCAATCGAGTACGAAATCGCCGATCGCGTCGTCGCCCTGGTGAACCAGCTCGAGCGCAGGCGAGGGCGCGATGGCCGCCTGCTGCCGCCGGGCACGGGACTGAACGTCAACATCCCCAGGTTCGCGCCCGGCACCGGCGCGCAGTTGCAATGGCGGCTGGCGCGCGTAGGCGCCGCGGCCGGCTCGGCGCCGGTGTTCTTCGAGCGCCTGGCGGATAGTCCGGCCGCGGTGCAGGCGCATACCGGGGTGGACCTGCCTGGGATCGGTTTCGTCGCCGGCGGGGCGCCGCTGCCGCCCGGGGTCGCGATCCCGGTCGACGACGATCCGCGCTCGGAAGCCAACGTCCTGGCCACCGGCCGGATTGCGGTCTCGGTGCTGCAGGGCGTGCCCGCCGCGGGCAGCGGGCCGGAAACCCGCGCCCGCGCCCGCCTGCGCGGCCTGGCCCGCTGAACTTATCCACGTGCCTGGCACCGGAATTTTTCCGGTGCCAGGCACCGATTGCAGGGAGGTGGGGGTGACGCTGCGGATCGACGAGCGCGAGCTGGAGTTCGAGTTCCAGCGGGCGGCCGGCCCAGGCGGGCAGAACGTCAACAAGGTCGAGACCGCGGTGCGGTTGCGGCTGGATCTTAATCGCTGCCGTTCGCTGCCCGCGGAGGTCATCGAGCGTCTCGCGCGTCTCGCCGGTCGCCGCGTCAGCAGCGCCGGGGTGCTGACGCTGCTCGCCCAACGCCACCGTACCCAGGAAGCCAATCGGCGCGATGCGATCGAGCGCCTGAACGCGCTGGTCGCGCAGGCGGCGATCCGGCCGAAGAAGCGCAAGCCCACGCGCCCGTCGCGCGCCGCGCGCGAGCGGCGCCTGGAATCCAAGCAACGCCGCAGCCGCACCAAGGCCATGCGCCGCGCGCCGGCCGACTGAATGCGCAGGCGTCCAGTGCCGGCTCCGGCGGGGCGGGCCGCTGGACCAGTGCCCCCGCCGCCGCGCGATTCGCCCTTAGAATGAAGCCGCGATGCGGGGCGCGTGCCAGCGCGCCGGCGCGATCGTGGACACGAAAATCCAACAAAGGAGGGGTTCCATGGGAATGCTGCAGGAGTTCAAGACCTTCGCCATGCGCGGCAACGTCGTCGACATGGCCGTGGGCATCATCATCGGCGGCGCGTTCGGCAAGATCGTGTCCTCGGTGGTCGAGGACGTGATCATGCCGCCGATCGGCCTGCTGCTCGGAGGCATCGATTTCAAGGACTTCGCGGTCACGCTGCAGGCGGCGCAGGAGCAGGTTCCCGCGGTGACGCTGAACTACGGCAAGTTCATCCAGACCATCCTCGATTTCACCATCGTCGCATTCGCGATCTTCCTGCTGATCAAGGCCATGAACAGCCTGAAGAAGCAGGAGGAGGCCGCCCCGCCCGCGCCGCCGCCGCCGGCGCCCGAGGTGCAGTTGCTGACTGAAATCCGCGATCTGCTGAAGAAGTGACCCCGGCGCCGGCGCGCCCGCACGGCGCGCCGGCGCTCGCGGCGCGGACCTGCGAGGCGGTAGAATTGCCGCCCTTTTTCGCCGTGCAGGTCGCCCCGTGTCGGAAAACAAGGTCGGTTTCGTCAGCCTGGGATGCCCGAAGGCCCTGTACGATTCCGAGCGCATCCTGACCCAGTTGCGTCTGTCGGGGTACGACATCGTGCCGAGCTACGCCGAGGCCGGCGTGGTGGTGGTCAATACCTGCGGCTTCATCGATTCGGCCAAGGCCGAGTCGCTGCAGGCCATCGCCGAAGCCGTGCGCGAGAACGGCCGGGTGATCGTCACCGGCTGCCTGGGTGCGCGCGCGGAGGAAATCCGCGCCGCGCACCCGCAGGTGCTGCACGTGAGCGGGCCGCAGCAGTACGAGGCGGTGCTCGGTGCCGTGCGCGAGGCGCTGCCGCAGGCCGCGCACGATCCATTCGTTGATCTGGTTCCGCCGCAGGGGGTGAAGCTCACCCCGCGTCACTACGCCTACCTGAAGATCTCCGAAGGCTGCAACCACAAGTGCAGCTTCTGCATCATTCCCTCGATGCGCGGCCGGCTCGCGAGCCGGCCGGCGGGCGAGGTGCTGGCCGAGGCCGAGCGGCTGGTGGCCGCGGGTGCGCGCGAACTGCTGGTCATCGCCCAGGACACCAGCGCCTACGGCCTGGACCTGCGCTACCGCACCTCGTTCTGGGGCGGCCGCCCGGTGAAGACCCGCCTGACCCAGTTGTGCGCGGCGCTCGCCACGTTCGGAGTCTGGGTGCGGCTGCATTACGTCTATCCCTATCCGCACGTCGACGAACTGATCCCGATGATGGCCGAGGGTCGCTTGCTGCCGTACCTGGACGTGCCGCTCCAGCACGCGAGCGCGCCGGTGTTGAAACGCATGCGCCGGCCGGCCGCCGGCGCCGACGCGCTCGAACGCATCCGCCGCTGGCGCGGGATCTGCCCGGATCTCACCGTGCGCAGCACCTTCATCGTCGGTTTTCCGGGGGAGACCGAGGCGGATTTCCAGTGCCTGCTGGACTTCATCGCCGAGGCCGGCCTGGACCGGGTCGGCTGCTTCCGCTACTCGGCGGTCGAGGGCGCGCGCGCCAACGATCTGCCCGGGCAGGTGCCCGAGGAAATCAAGGAAGAGCGCTGGCACCGCTTCATGCAGGCCCAGCAGGCGGTCAGCCGGCAACGCCTGCAACGCCGCGTGGGCCGGACGATCGACGTGCTGGTCGACGCGGTCGAGGGTCGGGACGCGGTCGGCCGCAGCGCCGCCGACGCACCCGAGATCGACGGCGTGGTGCGTATCGCCGGCGGCGGCCGGCTTGCCCCCGGCGCTTTTGCGCGGGTCCGCATCGACGGGGCTACCGACTACGATCTGAAGGGCCGCCTGGTGCGCTGACCGGCGGTTTCCCTCCACCCCTGCACCGATTCCGATCGGGGCCGATAAAGCCGCTGAAGGCGCCCCGAGGCTGGCGCCGGCTCAGCCGCGCAGATTCGCGGCCCCCCCTTATCGCATCGGATGCAAACGGCCATGACCAGCAGCGCAACCGCGGGACTCGCAGTCCTCGTCGCCGACGACAATCCGATCAATCGGGAACTGGCCGTGGCCATGCTCGAAGCCCTCGGCCATTGCGCGGTACCGGCCGGGGATGCCGACGACGCGGTTGCGGCCGTCGCCCGCGGCGGGCTGGACATCGTCTTCCTGGACTGCGAGCTGGCGCCGGAGGATGGTTGCGCCGCGGTGCGGCGGATCCGGCAGGCGCAGGCCGGCGGCGGTGCCGAATCGCCCCTGCCGATCGTGGCCATCGCAGCCGGCGACGCGGATCGCGAGCGCTGCCTGGCCGCCGGCATGGACGACTGCCTCGTCCGGCCGCTCAGCGCGGCGGGCCTGCGTGCGATCCTGGAGCGGTGGATGCCGCCGGCCGCGCCGGCACCGGCACCCGAACCCGATGCCCCGGTCATCGATGCCGCGGTCCTGCGCGAGCTGCGCACCTTGCAGGCGCCGGGCAGCCCGGATCTGGTCGCCCTCGTGCTGCAGACCTTCGCCGACAGTGCGCCCGGCACGGTGGCGGCGCTGGCGGCCGCCGTTGCTGCCGCGGACGCGCGCGCGGCCTTCATTGCCGCGCATTCGTTGAAATCGGCGGCGGCGCAGATCGGCGCACGGACCCTGTCGCAGCGGGCCGCAGCGCTCGAGCGCGGCTGCCGCGACGGCAGCCTCGATGGCGTGGACGAGGCCGTGCGCGGGATAAAGGATGCGTTCGCCGCGGTCTGCGCGACGCTGGAATCGGACCACGGCATCCGGCCGGCCGGCGCCGATACGGCACCGCAGGCGGCGCCGGCACCCGAGGACGCCCCCGCCCCGGCGCAGGATCCGCCGGTTCCATGGTCCGATCACGGGCACGCTGCGGGCGCGGATTCGCAGGCGTGCATCGATCCGCCAGCCGAGCCGGTGCCGCCGGCCGAATCGCTCGCCCCGGCGCCGCCCGGCGCGACCGCGGACGTGGACTTGCGCGCCGCCCCGATCCAGGTCGAAGCCGCGCTGGACTCGGTGGTCGAGGATCGCACCGGCGCCCGCCCGCGCATCCTGGTCGTGGACGACGACGCCGGCCCGCGCGCGATCGCGGCGCGGATGCTCGGCGAGGCCGGCTACGAGGTTGATCTCGCCGCCGGCGGCGAGGCGGCGCTCGCCCGGCTCGACGCGCAGCGTCCGGATCTGGTCCTGCTCGACGTGATCATGCCGGGCATGGACGGCTACGACGTCTGCGAGGCGATCCGCGCGCGCGCCGACGGCGAGCTGCTGCCAGTGGTGATGGTGACCGGCCTGGACGACCTGTCGGCCGTGGAACGCGCCTTCCAGGTGCGGGCGACCGACTTCGTGCGCAAGCCGATCGAGTGGCCGGTGCTGCTGCACCGGCTGCGCTACCTGCTGCGTGGCGCGCAGGCGATGGCCAGGCTGCATCGCAGCCAGTCGCGCAACCGCGCGCTGCTGGCGGCGATCCCGGACGTGATCCTGCGCCTGACGCGCGAGGGCCGGATCCTGGACTACAAGCCCGATCCGGGCGTGGTGTCGTTGGCGGCGCCCGAGGATTTCGTCGGCCGCGAAGTCCTGGACCTGCTGCCGCGCAGCCTGGCCAACGCCGTGGTGCGCGCTGTCGAGCAGGCGGTCGATCGCGCCGGCGGGTTCGCGATCGAGCACACCGTGGCGCGCCACGAGGGCTCGCACGTCTACGAGTGCCGCGTGGTCGGATCCTCGGCGGCGGAGGCGATCGTGCTCATCCGCGACGTGACCGAGCGCGCCGCCGCGCAGGCGTTGGTGCGCAAGCTCTCGCAGGCCGTGGAACAGAGCCCGAGCGGGGTGGCGATCGTCGGCGTCGACGGCGCCATCGCCTACGCCAACCGCAGGTTCGAGGAACTCACCGGCTGCGATCTGGAACGGCTCCGGCAGCGGCCGTGGCTCGCCGAGGTCGACGCAACCGGCGATGCCGGCGGCATGCAGGCGTTGCGCGACGCGGTCCACGCCGGGCGCGAATGGAGCGGGGAGATCCACGCCCGCCGCGACGACGGCGAGGTCTACTGGGCGCTGACCTCGGTCTCGCCGGTGCTCGATGCCGCCGGGCGCGTCGAGCACGTGATCGCCAATTTCCAGGACATCACCGAGCGCAAGCAGCGCGAGGACCGGGTGCGGTTCCTGGCCTACTACGACCAGCTCACCGGCCTGCCGAACCGGCGCCTGTTCGAGGAGCGCCTGGACGCGGCGCTCGCGGAAGCGGAGCGCCGCAAGCATCTGGTCGCGGTGCTGTTCGTGGATCTGGATCACTTCAAGCGTGTGAACGACACGCTCGGCCATCGCGTCGGCGACGAACTGCTCAAGAAGGTCGCCGAGCGCATCGGCGAGTGCGTGCGCACCGGCGACAGCGTGGCGCGCATCGGCGACGACCCGACCGAGCACGCGATCGCGCGCCTGGGCGGAGACGAATTCACCGTCGTGCTGCCGGACGTCAAGGGGGCGGCCGACGCCGGCCGCGTCGCCCAGCGCCTGCTCGAGCAGCTCGCGCTGCCGTTCTTCCTCAACGGCCGGGAGGTGTTCTTCAGCGCCAGCGTCGGCATCACGGTGTATCCGTTCGACGGTGCCGACGCCGCCGCGCTCATCAAGAACGCCGATGCGGCGATGTACCGCGCCAAGACCCAGGGCCGCAACGGATTCGAATACTACGCCCGGTCGATGAGCGACGAGGCCGTGCGGCGCCTGGACCTGGAGGCGCGCCTGCGCAAGGCGATCGAGCACGGCGAGCTGATGGTGCACTACCAGCCGCAGATCGACATCGCCAGCGGCCGGATCACCGCGGTCGAGGCGCTGGTGCGCTGGCGCCATCCCGAGCTGGGCGTAGTCTCGCCCGCGGAGTTCATCCCGATCGCCGAGGACAGCGGCCTCATCGTGCCGATCGGGCGCTGGGTGCTGGAGAACGCCTGCCGCCATGGCGCACGCTGGAACCAGAACGCCGCCGCGCCGGTGCGGATCGCGGTCAATCTCTCGGTGCGCCAGTTCCGCGACCGCACCCTCAAGCAACAGGTCGCGGACAGCCTCGCCGCCGCCGGGCTGGATCCGGCGCTGCTGGAGATTGTTTTCACCGAGTGCGTGCTCATCGAGGACACCGCCGGCGCCGTGGCCGCGCTGCGCGAGTTCTAGGATGCCGGCGTGCGCGTGGCGATCGACGATTTCGGCA
>JBFXBD010000020.1:0-95351 GCA_050183625.1 Gammaproteobacteria bacterium | reverse complement strand
GTGCGGGCCGGCCCAGATGTAGGTGAAGATGAGCGCCCAGAAGTGCACGACGGACAGGCGGTAGGAGTACACCGGGCGGCCGGCCTGCTTGGGCACGAAGTAGTACATGATGCCCAGGAAACCGGCGGTCAGGAAGAAGCCCACCGCGTTGTGGCCGTACCACCATTGCACCATGGCGTCCTGCACCCCGGCGTACACCGAGTAGGACTTCAGCGGCGCGACCGGAATCGCCGCGCTGTTGACCACGTGCAGCAGCGCGACCGTGAGGATGAACGCGCCGAAGAACCAGTTGGCGACGTAGATGTGCTTCACGCGCCTGCGGGCGATGGTGCCGAAGAATACGATCGCGTATACCACCCACACCACGGTGATGAGCAGGTCGATCGGCCATTCCAGCTCCGCGTACTCCTTGGCCTGGGTGTAGCCCAGCGGCAGCGTGATCGCGGCGCAGACGATGACGATCTGCCAGCCCCAGAAGGTGAACGCCGCCAGCGCGTCGCTGATGAGCCGGGTGTGGCAGGTGCGCTGCACGACGTAGTAGGAGGTCGCGAACAGCGCCGAGCCGCCGAAGGCGAAGATGACGGCGTTCGTGTGCAGCGGCCGCAGGCGGCCGTAGCTGATCCAGGGGATGCCGAAGTTCAGCTCAGGCCAGGCGAGCTGGGCGGCGATGACGACCCCCACCAGCATGCCGACGATGCCCCAGACGATGGTCATGATCGCGAACTGGCGGACCACCTTGTAGTTGTAGGTCTCGCCGGCGATCGGATTGGCTAGCATCATGGGAATGGTCGCTCCAAGGATGTCAGTAGACGAAGACCGGGCCGATCCCGATGCCCCACAGGATGACGGTCACCGCGAGCAGCCCGACCAGGCCGACCAGGCCGACCGCCAGCACCGCGCTCGCGAACAGGAAGCCGCGCTCGGGAGGGATGTCCATGAAGATCGGGATGCCGACGTAGAGCAGGAACACCGTGTATGCCAGTGCCGGCAGGCCGACGATGAGATTGAGCCAGAGGATCGGTATCAGCTGGAACACCCCGACCAGGAACAGCGGCGAGGCGATGAAGGCGGCCAGCGCCACGCACTGCGACAGCGGCTGGGCCGCGCCGTAGGTGGCGCCCATCCATTGGATCATCCGCCCGACCGAGAACACCGCGACCAGGATGACCGCGAAGTAGGCTATCGAGATGAGGCCGGCGCTCTGGCGGCTGAGCTTGATCACCGGGGCGGTGCCTACCTGCCAGCCGAAGCTGGTGGTGCCGACGTAGCCGCAGATGGCCGGAATCGCCGCGAGCACCGCGACGTAGAACAGCGTGCGCGAAATCGGCATCCGCGCATCCTTGATTGCGCGCCACTGCTGCGCCGGGCTGGTGAACAGACCCCACAGGTGTTGCACGAGCATGTCGCAGTCTCCCCGGCGCAGGTGCTTGTTGGTGGTTTGCGCGATCGTCCGCGTGCGCCGCGCGCCGATCGCATGCCCGAATCATTGCCGATCCCGCGGATCCTGGAATGACCCAGATCAATCGCGTTGCAGGTCCGGCCTGAGACAATTCCAGCCCATGCATGATAGACCCCACGACACCCGTTCGCGCACAGCCACCGGCACGCGGCAGGCGCCCGAGGCGGACTACGACGATCCGCTGTTCCAGGAAGGCGTGGTCACCACCCTGGAGGACGGCGCCCGCGAGGTCACCCTGATCGTCGACGGCATGGTCTGCCCCGCCTGCGCCATGCGCAGCGAGGAGCGGCTGCGGGCGCTGCCCGGCGTGGCCGAGGCCGAGGTGAGCTACGCGACCCGGCGCGCCCGCCTGCGCTGGGACGGCGCCCGGGCCCGCCTGTCGGATCTGCTGCGCGGGCTGCGCGAGGCCGGATACGACGCCGAGCCCTACACCCCCAGCGGCTACGTCGCGGCGGTGGAACGCGAGCGCAAGCGGCTGCTGCGCCAGTTCGGCGTCGCCATGGCCCTGGGCATGCAGGTCATGATGATCGCGATTGCGGTCTATGTCGGCGAAGCCAGCGGCATGGAGCCGGAGTACCGCGCCCTGTTCCGGTGGCTGATGCTGGTCATGTCCGCGCCGGTGTGCGTGTACTCGGCGGCGGCGTTCTTCGTGCCGGCCTGGCGCGATCTGCGGCACCGGCGCCTGGGCATGGACGTGCCGGTGGCGCTCGCCATCGCGATCGCCTTCCTCGCCAGCGTGGTTGCGACGATCACCGGGCGCGGGCCGGTGTACTTCGATTCGGCGGTGATGTTCGTCGCGCTGCTGCTCGGCGGGCGGCTGATGGAGCTGGGCGCGCGCCGGCGCGCGGCGCAGGTGGCGGAGAACCTCGTCCGCCAGGCGCCCTCGATGGCCACGCGCGTGATTGCCGGTACTGCCGACGGCGAGCGCATCGCCGCGGCCCGGCTGCGGGCCGGCGATACGATCCTGGTGCGTGCCGGAGAGCAGGTGCCGGCCGACGCGGTGGTGATCCAGGGCAGCTCCGGCGTGGACGAAGCGCTGATCACGGGCGAGAGCCGGCCGGTCATGAAGACGCCCGGCGCCGCATTGGTGGCCGGCAGCATCAACATCGACGCCGCGCTCACCGCACGCGTTGCCCGCAGCGGGCCGGGAACGGTGCTGGCGCAGATCGGCCGGTTGCTCGAACGGGCCCAGGCCGGCCGGCCGCGGCTGACCCGGCTGGCCGATGCCGCGACCGGCAGGTTCGTCGCCGCGGTGCTCGTGCTGGCCGCCGCGGTGGCCATGCACGGCTTGATGGACGGGCGCCCGGACTGGCTGCCGGTGGTGGTCTCGGTGCTCGTCGTGGCCTGCCCGTGCGCACTGTCCCTGGCCGCGCCGGCGGCCCTGACCGCCTCCACGGGGGCGATGCTCCGGCGCGGCCTGCTGGTGATCCGCGCCGATGCCATCGAGTCCCTCGCGCACGTGGATCACGTCGTGTTCGACAAGACCGGCACGCTGACCACCGGCCAGCTTGCGCTCGCCGGCATCGAGCCGCTGGCGGGCCTGGGGCGGGACGACTGCCTGGCACGCGCCGCCGCGCTCGAGCAGGCATCGATCCATCCCATCGCGGCCGCCATCCGCCGCGCGGCGGGCGGCAGCGCACCGGCGGCGGTCGAGGTCAGCCTGGTGCCGGGGCAGGGTGTGAACGGGCGTATCGACGGCGTGCGCTACTGGCTCGGATCGGCCGCATTCGTGGCGGCCGCCGGGCATGCGCCGGCGCGCAACGACGGGGCGCTGGAGCGCGCGGTGGGCGAGACCGTGATCTACCTGGCGGACGAGTCCGGGCCGCTGGCGCGGCTGCGCCTGCGCGACGAGCTGCGGCCGGGCGCGCAGGCACTGGTGGCGGCGCTGCGCGCGCGCGGCGTGCAGGTCAGCCTGTGCAGCGGCGACGACCCGGTGACCGCGCGTTGCATCGGTGCCGCCGTGGGCGTCGACGACGTGCATGCCGGCCTGCTGCCGGATGCCAAGCTGGAGTACCTGCGCGGGCTGCAGCGCGCCGGCGCGCGCGTGGCCATGGTCGGCGACGGCATCAACGACGCGCCGGTGCTGGCCGCGGCCGACGTCGCCGTGGCGGTCGACAGCGGCGCGGACGTCGCGCGTGCGCAGGCCGACATCGTGGTGTTCGGCCGGCGCCTGGCGCAGCTCCAGGAAGGGATCCGCATTGCCGGGGACACGCTCGGCATCGTGCGGCAGAACGTCGCCTGGGCGGTGGGTTACAATCTGGTCGCCCTGCCGGTGGCGGCGGCCGGCTACATGGCACCCTGGATCGCCGCCATCGGCATGTCCCTGAGCTCGGTGCTGGTGGTCGCCAACGCGCTGCGCCTGCTGCGCGCGTGAGCGCGCCGCCGGGCACCGGCGGAGATCACCGAGCGTGGATATCGTCTACCTGCTGATTGCCGTATCGATGCTCGTCGTCGTGGCGATCGTCGCGGTATTCCTGTGGGCGATCCAGTCGGGCCAGTTCGACGATCTCGACGATCCCGGCCAGCGCCTGATTGCCGACGAGGACGACCCGCGCGCCGATCCGCGCCCGCGCGATCCATGACCGACGCCGACACCGAATCGCTGCACCGGCGCCTGCAGGATGCCGAGGCACGCCTGGCGAGCCTGGGCGACGCGCTCGTCGACGGGCTCATCGGCATCGACGAGTCCGGCATCATCGATTCGGTCAACCGTGCGGCCGAGCGCCAGTTCGGCTGGAGCGCCGCCGAGCTGATCGGGCGCAATGTCTGCGTGCTCATGCCCAATCCGCACCGCGATGCGCACGACGGCTATCTGCGCAAGTACCTGCGGACCGGCCAGGCGAGCATCATCGGCATCGGCCGGCGGGTGGTGGCGCAGCGCCGCGACGGCAGCCAGTTCCCGGTCGAGCTCGCGGTCGGGGAGGTGAGCGCGCCCGACGGTCGCCGGCGCTTCATCGGCCTCATCCACGATCTCAGCCGCCGGGTGCGGATCGAGCAGGAGCTCTCGCGCCGCAACGACGAGCTGCGGCTGATGTTCCGCCACGCCCCGGTGGCGATCCTCAGCTGCGATCCGGCCGGCGCGATCACCGACGCCAACCCCGCGGCCTGCGCACTGCTCGGGCTGGCGATGGACGCGCTTGTCGGGCGCGCGTTCACCGAATTCGTCCACCCGCAGGATGCGGCGTTGGCGCGGACGCTGCTCGAGCCCGCCGGGGAGGAGGTCCGCGCGCAGGAATTCCGCGTGTCCGACGCCCACGGACGCATCGCCGTCGTGGCCGCGCACGCCGGGCGGTTCAGCGCGCCCGAACACGTGGAAGGGGTGGTGATCCACCTGGTGGACCGCACCGAGCAGCAACGCGCCGAGGCCGAGGCGCGTGCGCATCGCGATCGGCTCGCGCACGTCAGCCGCCTGAACACGATGGGCGAGATGGCTTCGGGCATCGCCCATGAGATCAACCAGCCGCTGACCGCCATCGCCACCTACGGGCGCGCCTGCCAGCGCATGCTCGCCGCCGGGCGCGCCGGAGCGCCGGATTTCGCCGATGCGCTCGAGCAGGTCGCGCTGCAGGCCGAGCGCGCCGGGGACATCATCCGCCGCCTGCGCGGCTTCGTGCGCAAGCACGACGGCCGGTTCCGGCCGGTGGACGTCGATGCCGAGATCGCCGCGGTGCTCAAGTTCGCCGATCTGGACGCGCGCGCCCGCCGCGTTTCCATCGAACACGTGCAAGGTGCCGATCTGCCGCGCGTGTTCGCCGATGCGATCCAGGTCCAGCAGGTGCTGCTGAACCTGCTGCGCAATGCGATCGAGGCCCTGGATGGGGTGAGCGCCGATCGGCGCACGATCCTCGTGGCCTGCCACCTGCGCGAGGACGGGATGGTCGAGGTTCGCGTCGTCGATCGCGGCAACGGGCTCGACGAGGCGGCCCAGGGGGCGCTGTTCCAGCCGTTCCAGACCAGCAAGGCCGAAGGCATGGGCCTGGGCCTGTCGATCAGCCGCTCCATCATCGAGTCGCACGGCGGGGAACTCTGGTACTGCCCCGGCATTCCGATGGGCGCCGAGTTCCATTTCACGCTGCGGGCGGTGCAGTCGGCATGAGCGCGGCCGGCGTCGAACCCACGGTGTTCGTCGTCGACGACGACGACGCGGTCAGGCACTCGGTGTGCGTCCTGCTGCGCTCGGTCGGACTGGCGGCCGAGCCGTTCGACTCCGCCGCGGCGCTGCTCGCGGCCATGCCCCCGGCCGGCCCGGCCTGCCTGGTGCTCGACATCCGCATGCCGCGCATGAGCGGCCTGGAGTTGCAGCGCACCCTCGCCGAACGCCGGATCGAACTGCCGATCATCTTCATCACCGGCCACGGCGACGTACCGATGGCCGTGCAGGCGATGAAGAACGGCGCCGTGGATTTCATCGAGAAGCCGTTCAACGATCAGGTGCTCATCGATCGCGTCCAGCAGGCGCTGGCGCTCGCCGAGCAGCGTCGCGCCAGCGCCGAGGAACTCTCCGAGGTGCGCGCGCGCCTGGTGCGCCTGACGGCGCGCGAGCGCGAGGTGTTCAACCGCATCGTGCGCGGGCAGGCCAACAAGGTGATCGCCATCGACCTGGGGCTGTCCGAGCGGACCGTGGAAATCCATCGCGCCCATGTCATGGAGAAGACCGGCGCCGGCTCTGTCGCCGATCTGGTGCGCATGGCGCTGGTGGAGTCCGGCCAGTCCCCGGCCTGAGGCCGGCGTCGACGCCCCTGCGGCGCCCCGTCAGGCGCCTACGTAGAACCCCTTAGTCCGGCCCCGGAAAGCTCCGATTTGCCTGCGCCGGCCGCGGTGCTGAACTACGCACCGACGGCGCACGGGATGTTCCGGGGCGCGAATAACAAGGGGACCTGCATGAACGAGCAAGGCAACATCGTCAATTTCCGTTCCTCCCGCCGCGGCTGCGACGACTGCAGCCTGAACCGGCATTGCGTCGCCTCGGGGCTGTCGGCCGAGGAGCAGGCCACGCTCGGCGCCGTCGCCAAGCACCCGCGCCCGCTGCACCGGGGCGAGCGCCTGTTCCGGGCCGGCGAGCGGCTCGAGAACCTGTACATCGTCAGCTCCGGCTCGGTCAAGCTGGTGAACTCCACCGCCGATGGCCTGGAGCAGATCGTCCGCTTTCACCTGCCCGGCGATCTCATCGGCCTGGACGGCCTGCACGCGGATCGCTTCACCACCACGGCCGTCGCCCTGGAGACGACCAGCATCTGCGTGCTGCCGATCGGCGCGCTGGAGAACCTGATGTGCCGCATGCCGCGCCTGCAACGCCAGGTGCTGCGGCTGGTCGGCAAGGAGATCAACGGCGAGAACAACCGCATCGTCATGCTCAGCCAGCGCAGCGCGCGCGAGCGCTTCGCGGCCTTCCTGCTGCACCTGGCGGATCAGTACGGCCAGCGCGGCTTCTCGCATACCGAATTCAACCTGAGCATGTCGCGGCAGGACATCGCCAACTACCTCGCGCTGGCGATCGAGACCGTCAGCCGCCTGTTCACCGCCTTCGAAACCGAAGGCCTGATCGATGTCGACCGGCGCCTGGTGCGCCTGCGTGCCGCGGACAGCCTGCGCGGCATGGCCGATCTCGAATCGGTGCCCGTGGCGCTGTGATGTGAGCGCGAGCCCGGCACCATTGCCTTTCGATCGCGTCGACGATACCGGCGCAGCCGGCCTCGGCCGCCTGGAGGCGGTCGCGGTCGTCTGCGCCGAGCCCGCGCTCGCCGAGGCGGTGGTCGCGGCGCTGGATCGGCTCGGCATCGGAGCGGAACGGTTCGCCGGGGTCGAGGCATTCCTGGCCCAGCGCCCGGAAACGCTCGATTGCGTCGTCGTCGACGTCGACATGCAGGCGCGCGGGGCCCCGGATCTGATCGCGGATCTGGTGCGCCGGGCGCACGCGGTGCCGGTCGTGGTCATCGCCCCGCCCGCCGGCATCGCCAGCGCGGTGCGGGCGATGCGCGCCGGCGCTGCGGACTACCTGGAGCGGCCGGTGGCGCCGAACGTCGTCGCCGACCGGGTCGCGGCGCAGATCCGGCACGGGCGGCCGCGCCACTGAAGCCGCCTCAGCCGACGGGGAGGATCGGTACCGGCCGGTCGATGCAGTAGCCCTGCACGAAGTCCACGCCGATCCGCTCCAGTTCCTCCAGGACGCGCTCGGTCTCGACGAACTCGGCGATCGTCTGCTTGCCGAGCACGTGGCCGATTTCGTTGATCGAACGCACCAGCGCGAGATCCAGGCTGTTGTCGGCGATGTCCTTGACGAACACGCCGTCGATCTTCAGGTAGTCCACGGGCAGGTTCTTCAGGTACCCGAACGAGGACAGGCCGCTGCCGAAGTCGTCCAGCGCGAACGCGCAGCCGCGCTCCTTGAGCAGCGAGACGAAGCGCAGCGCATTGCCGAAATCGTGGATTGCGGCGGTCTCGGTGACCTCCAGGCACAGCTTGCTCGCCGGTACCACCCCTGCGTCCAGCGTCTCGATCAGGAACTGGAGCAGCGACTCGTCGCCGAGCGACTGGCCGGACAGGTTGATGGCGCAACTGTCGATGGACGCCAGCATGCCCGGCGTGTCGCGCAGCCAGGCGAAGGTGCGGTCGAGCACCCAGCGGTCCAGCGCCGGTGCCAGGTGATAGCGCTCGGCGGCGGGCAGGAATTCCGACGGCAGTATCTCCGCGCCGCCGCTGTCGACCATGCGCAGCAGGATCTCGATGTGCCGGCCCCGGCCGGCCGCGGCCGACAGCGGGCGGATGGTCTGCATGCTCAGGCTGAGGCGATCCTGGGCGATGGCGTCGCGGATGCGGTTGGCCCAGTGCATCTCCCCGACGCGGCGGCGCGTGCGCAGGTCACCCGCGGCGAACACGTGCGCGCGGTTGCGGCCCGCGTCCTTGGCGGCGTAGCAGGCGGCATCGGCCATCGCCAGCACCGCGGCGGCATCGCGCGCGTCCTGCGTGATCGGCACGATCCCGACGCTGGCGGTGACCGAGATCTCCTGTCCGGACCAGGGCAGCCGGAAGCCATGAATCGCCTCGCGCAGCGTCGCGGCGGTGCGTCGGGCATGGGCGATGTCGCAGTCCTCGATCAGCACGGCGAATTCGTCGTCGCCCATGCGCGCGAGCAGATCCGGGCGCCGCAGGTTGCGGGTCATCGCCTCCGCGAGCCGGGCGAGCAGTTCGTCGCCGGCGTTGTGGCCCCAGACGTCGTTCAGCAGTGTGAACCGATCCAGGTCGAGGAAAATCATGGCGTGGTCGACCCGGTAGCGGCGGCCGTTTGCCAGGGCCCGTTCGAGCTGCTCGGTGAAGCTGCGGCGGTTGAGCAGCCCGGTCAGGGCGTCGTAGCGCTCGTGGAAGGACAGGCGCTCCGACAACCGGTGCGTTTCGCTGATGTCGTCGCACACCAGCAGCACGGTGGGCGGCTCGCCGGGAATATCGACCACGCGCGCCGTTTCCCGGACCCAGATCATCTCGCCGAGCCGGTGCATCCGGCGCAGCTCCCAGCGGTGCAGGCGGTTGGGGGCGAGCACGACCTCGTGCAGGTGGCGCTCGGCGGCGTTGCGATCGTCTGGGTGGTAGAGCTCGGCGTTCGAACGGCCGACCAGCTCGTTGCGCTCGAATCCGAGCTGCGCCGCGCCCAGCCGGTTGCTCGACAGGATGTTGCCCTGTTCGTCGAGGGTGAACAGCATCGAGGGGTTGTCGTCGTACAGCAACCGGTAGCGCTGGGCGCTGACGTCGAGCTCGTGCTCGGCGCCCAGGCGGCTGCGATGCTCGGTGGCGCGCGCCGACTTCGCCCGTTTCAGGGCGCTCTCCTTGCGCTGCAGGCTGCGTTCCAGTTCGGTGCGGTCGTCGCGCAGCGCGGCATGGGCATCGCGCATGGCAATCTGGGCGTTGATCCGCGCCACCAGCACCGGCAGTTCGCCGGGCTTGACCATGTAGTCGTTCGCGCCGAGTTCGTAGGCGCGGATGACGTCGGGGGTGTCGTCGCTGACGGTGAGCATGATGACCGGCAGCACTGCCATCGGGTAGCGCCGCCGCAGCGTGCGCAGGACATCCAGGCCGCCCATCGCCGGCATGCGCAGGTCCAGGAGCACCAGATCGACCTGCTGGCGCTCCAGCAGGGCCAGGGCCGCTTCGCCCGAGCCCGCGGTATAGGTCGTGAAATGCCGGCTGCCCAGGCGCATGGCGAGCGTGCGACGCACGGTCTCGCTATCGTCGACGATCAGGAGGCGGGCGGAACGATGGGGTCGCCCGTGCAGTTTGGCGAGCTCTGAGGTCAACGGGGAAAGGCCTGGTTACCTCTATCGGTCAGTATATTAGCCTCAAGTTTCAGAATTTTTGCAAGGGTTTGTTGATAACTCCGCGCGGCATTTCGCGGCGCCGCCTTCGCTCAGCGCGCACGCGGCATGAGCGGAGCCAGCGCGTGCGGCGTGTCGATCGGCTCCGTGGCCGGTGTTTCCAGGGCCGCGATGGCGGCGACCACGCGATCGCGGTCCCACTGCGCGCTCGGGCTGTACAGCGCCGCGTCCAACGCCTGCAGGCCGGCGGCCGCGGCCGGGCAGCGTTGCGCGATGCCGGCCAGTGTCCGCGGCGGCGTGCCCGGCCAGCGGCGCTCGGCCCACTGGAGCAGGGCGTCGCGGATCCGATCCGGTGCGCCGCTCGCCGCCAGCCGGCGCAATGCAGTGGTGTCGACGGCGCGCGGCGCACGCGGTCGCGTTGCGCGGGCGCGGCGGCGGCGCGCGCTCCACCACCACGCGCCGGCCGTGGCAAGCCAGGCGGCGCTTGCGATCACCGTGGTGGCCATCCAGATCGGCGCGTTCGCGAAGTTGCCCGGTGCCGGAGCCGCTGCCGGCGCGTCGTCGTTCCGGCCGGGCACCGGTGCCGGCGGCGCCGTCGGTGCCGCGGCCGCGGGTGCGGGCAGCACCGTGATCCGGTGCTCCGGAAGGCGCGCGATCTCCATGCGCTCGGCGAGCACGTTCCACCACGGCACCTCGATCGCGGGCAGGACGTAGCTTCCCGGGCGTGACGGAACCAGCGCGATCTGCTCCTGGCGCAGGCCGACCAGGCCGGTGCCGTTCGTGCCGCCGGACAGGGTCGGCTGCTCGGGATAGGCCTTGAGGCCATCGGGCAGCGGCCCTTGCAGATCGGGAAGCTGGGTCTGGATCTGGCCGGCGACGGTCAGGGCCAGGGTACGCTTGACCGGTTCGCCGACGCGCCAGCGGCCGCTGTCGTCCGACCATACCTCGCGCAATTCCACGGAACGTGCCGGCAGCCACGGGCGCCGCGCGGTCGCGGGGATGGGGCGCACCTGCACGGTGATGGGCTCGGACCGCGCGCGCCGGGTCGTGATGCGCTGGCCGAACGGATCGAAGATCGATCCGGTGCCGCCGATCACCTGGCCGGCGACGGTGAGCGGAGCGATCGTGTAGGTGCCGCTGGTCTGCGCGAACAGCGCGTACCGGCGTTGCAGTACGAAGTAGCTGCGCCCGTCGCGCTGCGCCTGGTAGTTGCGATCGGTGCCGATGCGACGCACGAGCACGTCGACGCCGCCGATCTCCGGTTCGCTGATTGCGGCGCCGTGCAGATCCACCGCGTACCAGATCCGCGCCGTGAGCACGGCCTGTGCCTGCACGTAGGGATCGGCCGGCTCCACGCCGGCCTCGACGATCAGGTCGCCGCCGGGCATCGCGCCCGGGCCCGCCTTTCCGCCGGCACGTTCGATCGTGATTTCCAGCGCCCGGCTGCGCTCGCGTCCGAACGCGATCGGCGCGATGCGGATGCGGCCCTGCCGGCGCGGCATCATCTGCAGCACCCACACCGTAGTGCGCACGATGCGGCCGTTGGCGAACGACAGGTTGCTGCTGCGGCTCTGGCCCAGGATCTCGAAGTCGCGCTGCAGGGGGCTGAAATCCGGCTCGGCACTGCCGTTCATCTGGAAGGTCAGGCGAAAGGACTCATCCACCGGCACGGGGTTGCGGTCCACCAGCACCTCGACTTCGGCGCGGGCCGCCGCCAGCCAGCCGAGCACGGTACACAGCAGCGCAAGCCGCAGCGCTACCATGGCTGTGCGGGCTCCGGCTCATTGCGGTACTTCTGCGCCTGGTGCTGGAACTTGCGCCGCAGCAGCCCGCCGGGATCATCCGGGATCCGACGCAGCATCGCTTCGCGGGCCTGTGCCTGCTCGTCCCGCGGCGGCGCGTGCGCGTCCGGCGCGAGGCTTTCGGACGCCCGCGCCGACTGGGCCGTTGCGTCGTCCTGCGCTCCGGGCTGCCGGGCCGGC
Organism: Gammaproteobacteria bacterium; assembly: GCA_050183625.1. Taxonomy (GTDB): domain Bacteria; phylum Pseudomonadota; class Gammaproteobacteria; order JADZEE01; family JADZEE01; genus JBFXBD01. The sequence goes on along the minus strand of JBFXBD010000020.1, from coordinate 83,607 downwards.
GGCGTGTCGGGTGCAGCGCTCGCCGATTCCCGCTCCGGCGCGGTTGGCTCCGGAGCGTCCGGATCCGGGTCTGCATCCTGCCCGGGCCTGGCCGCGGATCCGGATTGTGCGTCGTCCGCGCCTCGGGGATGCCCGGGGTGCGGCGCCGCGGGATCGGCGCCGGGGGCCTTTGCCTGCCCCCCCGAGGTCGAGTCGTCGCCGGGCTGGCTTGCATCGTCGTCGCCGTCGCCCGCGCCGGATTCGGGCGCGGGCGGCGCCTGGCTGCGCAGCAGTTCCAGGTTGTGCCGGGCGTCGGCGTCGTCGGGATTGCGTTTCAGCGCCGCTTCGTACGCGGCGATCGCCTCGTCGTAACGGCCCAGGCGCGCGAGCGCGTTGCCGCGGTTGTAGTCGGCGCCCGGGGCGCGGGCGGCGTTGCGCGCCGCGTCCGCGAAGTCGCCCGCGCGGTACTGCGCGGCCGCCTTCCATGCAGGATCCTCGAACAGTGTCGCGGCACGCGCCGGCTCACGGTCGACGAATGCGCGGTAGGCCTGTTGATCCGGGCGCCGCCACCACGACGCCCAGTCCAGTGCCTGCGCATCCGGGCTGACGCCTGGCAGGATGACGGCCGCCGCCAGCATCAGCCAGCCGCGCCGGAAGCCGGCTGCCGCCAGCGGCAACGCCAGCAGTACCAGCCACGGTCCACGCTCGAGCCATTGATCCGCGCGCAGCGTCGTGGCCTCGCCCGCGCCCGCGCCGGCGGCGCGATCGAACAGGGCCAGCAATGCGTCGCGGTCGCGGTCGTCCGGACCGGCGACCAGGAACGCGCCGCCGCCCCGGCGTGCAAGCTGCGCCAATGCATCGCGCGGCAGGCGGGCCAGGGCCGGCGTGCCGCGGGCGTCGGCGAGGAAGCCGCCGCGGCCGTCGGGGATCGGTGCGCCGGCGTCCGTGCCGACCGCGAGCACGGACAGGCGCAGGTTGCCGCGGTCGATCGCACGCAGGGCGGCGACGCGCTCGTCGGGCGTGACGCCGTCGGTCACGAGCAGCACGTCCCCGCCGCGCACCCCGGCCTGGCGCAGCAGGTCGGCGGCGCGATCGATGGCCAGGTCGGCACGGCTGCCGGCGACGGGCATGAGATCCGTGGCCAGCACCGGCAGTTGGGCGAGGATATTGCGCGCATCGTCCGTCAGCGGGGTGACGGTGAACGCGGCGCCCGCGTACACCACCAGCGCCGTGAGGCCGCTGCGGCGCCGTTGCAGGATGTCGTCGATCTTGAAGCGGGCGCGGGTCAGGCGCGACGGCGACACGTCGGCGGCATCCATCGAGCGCGACAGATCCAGCAGGATCACCAGCGCCGCGGTGTCGCGGAACACCGGCAGAGGCGTGCGTTCCCAGGCCGGCCCGGCGAGCGCCAGGACCGCAAGCAGCGCCGCCGTGGGTAGCGTCCAGGCATGGAGCCTGTCCTGGCCCGTGCGCGCAACGGCCAGCACGTGCGGCGCCAGGCGCGCATCGCACAGCGCGTCCCAGCCGCTGGCGCGCCGGCGCGGGCGGTACCGCAGCCACAGCACGAGGGCCGGCAGCGCGAGCAGCCACCACGGGCGCAGGAAGTGGAATTCGGCGGGGATCATGGCGACCCCGAGCCGGGCCTGGCTACGGCGGACTGAAGCCACGTACCACCGCCGTCATTGCGAGGAGCGAAGCGACGAAGCAATCCACGCGCTGCCGGCGGCATCGAGGTCGCGTGGGTCGCTTCGCGTGCGCTCGCGACGACGAAGAGGCGGTTCATGGTCAGGACGACCGGGCCAGCACCGCAGCGAGCGCGAGTGCGGCGGCCAGCGGCCAGAAGAACAGCTCGCTGCGCGGGCGGAACTGGCGCGCCTGCCCGGCCACCGGTTCGAGCTGGTCGATGAGGCCGTAGATGCGTTCCAGCTCGGCCGTGTCGCGGGCGCGGAAATACCGGCCGCCGGTGCGCTGCGCGATCCCGCGCAGGGCGGCTTCATCCAGATCCGCCGAGGGGTTGACCGTGCGGCTGCCGAACAGCCCTGGCAAGCTGATCTGCTCGGCACCGATGCCGATGGTGTAGATCTTCAGCCCGGCCCGGGCGGCGAGCGCGGCCGCCTGCAGCGGCTCGATCTCACCGGCGGTGTTGGCACCGTCGGTGAGCAGGATGAGCACCTGCCGGCCGCGTTCGCCGGCGCCGGCGCGCTTGACCGCGAGCGCGATCGCGTCGCCGATGGCGGTCTCCTTGCCGGCCATGCCGATGAAGGACTCCTCCAGCAGCGTTCCGACGGTGGCGCGATCGAAGGTGAGCGGCGCCTGCACGTAGGCCTGGCGCCCGAACAGGATGAGGCCGATGCGGTCACCCGTGCGCCGGCGGATGAAGTCCGCCGCCACCGCCTTGGCCGCCTCCAGGCGATCCACCGCGGTGCCGGAAAGCTGGAAGTCCGCGGTCTCCATGCTGCCGGACAGATCCACCGCCAGCACCAGATCGCGGCCGCTGACCGGCAGGTCCAGCGCCTCGCCCAGCCATTGCGGGCGCATGCCCGCGGCAATCAACGCCAGCCACGCGCAGGCCGCCAGGATCAGGCGCCAGCGCGCCGTGCCCGGGCGCGGCCGTGCGATCGCCAGGGACTGGAAATCGGCCGCCACGGGCGCCCGCAGTGCCACCGGCTCCGGCGCGGGCGCAAGCCACGCACGCGCCGCCGCCGGCAATGGCAGCAGCGCCGCGACCCAGGGCCAGGCAAATTCGATCACGGCGGCCCCGCCTTGCCGATCCGATCGATCAGGGTCCGGGCGAGATCGAGCAGGCGCTCGGCATCGACCTGGGCGTGGGGCGCGTAGGGGGCGATCGCCAGCGCCCGGCCCGCGCCGGTGCTGAACTCATCGGTTCCGGCGAGTACGTCGAGCGCCGCCAGCCAGCGCTCGCCGTGCAGCCCGGCGATCTCGGCGCGCGGCACCACCGACAACGCGATGCGACGCAGCAGCACGGAAAGATCCGCCGCCAGTCGCTGCGGATCGCGATGGGCGGCGAATTCGCTGCGCAAACGGGCGAGCGCGACGCGGGCGGCGCGCACCACGCGCGCCCGGGGCGCGCGTCGGTGGCGCCGGATCCGGTATGCGATCAGCGCGAGCGCAAGCAGCGCCAGCGCCGCCAGGACCCACCATCCCGGCGCCGGCGGCCACCACGGTGGCGCGGGCGGCAGGTGGATGTCACGCAGCGGGAGATCGGCCGGCGACATGGCGTGGCTCGGCGCGCGGTTGCAGCCCCGCGGCGAGGGTGGCGAGCGGATCGTCGGCGGTGCACAGCGCGATGAGCCGCGCGCCCGTGCGCGCGGCCAGTTGGTGCAGCCGCTCCAGCCGCGCCTCGTACTGGCGTGCGTAGCGCGCGCGGGCCGCTTCGGAGCGGCTGTCGATCGCGAACCGGCGCGTGCCGTCGGTGATGACGTAGGTGCCGGGCGGCGGCGCCTGCCGCTCGATCGGGTCGTGCACCTGCAGCAGCAGCAGGTCGTTGTGACGGGCGATGCCGGCAATTCCAGCGCCCGCCGCGGCGTCGAGATCGCGGAAATCGCTCGCGAGCACGACCAGGGCGCCGGTCTTGATGACGCGGCGCAGGCGGCCCACCTGCGTGGCCAGCGCGGCTTGCCCGCCGGCCGCGCGGCGATCCCATGCGGGGTGGCCCGCGAGCGCGCGCACGAAGGCGAGTGCGCCGCGGCGGCCGCGCGCTGGCTTGACCTCCGTGTGCGCGGACTCGTCGAACACCAGCCCGCCGATCCGATCGCCGCCGTGCACCGCCGCCCACGCCAGCAGCGCCGCCGCGTGCGCCGCCGCCACCGCCTTGAAGGCGCCGCGGGTGGCGAAGAACATCGGTGCACGCAGGTCCACCGCGACCACGGCAGGGCGTTCGCGCTCCTCGCGAAACAGCTTGGTGAAGGCCTGCCCCGTGCGCGCGGTGACCTTCCAGTCCAGGCTGCGCACGTCGTCGCCCGGCTCGTAGCGGCGCACTTCGGCGAACTCCATGCCGCGCCCGCGCAGGCGCGACAGATGCGCGCCCTGCAGGGGTGCGCGCGCGGCGCGGGACAACGCGGGCAGGGACGCGGCCGGGCCGGCCAGCCGCACCAGCGCGGCGGCGTGGACACGGGTGACGTCGTCGTAGCGGGCCGCCATCATGGCACCGCGACCCGATCGATGAGCGCCGCGACCAGCGTATCGGGCGTCACGCCGTCGGCCTCGGCCTCGTAGGTGAGGATGACGCGATGGCGCAGCACGTCCGGCGCGATCGACTGCACGTCGTCCGGGCCGACGTAGTCCCGCCCGGCGAGCCAGGCACGGGCGCGGGCGCAGCGATCCAGGGCGATCGTGGCGCGCGGGCTCGCACCCCACTGTACCCAGCGGCCGAGATCCTCGCCGTAGCTGCCCGGCGCGCGGGTGGCCAGGACCAGGGCGAGGATGTACTGCTCGATCGCCGGCGCCATGTGAATGCGCAGCACTTCCTCGCGGGCGGCGAAGATCACCTCCTGCGCCAGCCCGGCGGGCGCGTTGCCGGCCTCCTGCGGCGGTGCCGCGGCAGCCTCGGCACGCGCCAGGCGCAGGATGGCCTGCTCCTCGGCCGCGTCGGGGTAGCCGATCTTCACGTGCATCAGGAACCGATCGAGCTGTGCCTCCGGCAGCGGATAGGTGCCCTCCTGTTCGATCGGATTCTGCGTGGCCAGGACCAGGAACAGCCGCGGCAGGCGGTGGGTGGTGCGGCCGATGGTGACCTGCCGCTCGGCCATCGCCTCCAGCAGCGCCGACTGTACCTTCGCCGGCGCGCGGTTCACTTCGTCGGCGAGGATGAGGTTGTAGAACAGCGGCCCGGGCTGGAACCTGAACGAGCCGTCCTGGGGGCGGAAGATCTCGGTGCCGGTGAGATCCGCGGGCAGCAGGTCCGGCGTGAACTGGATGCGGTGGAAATCGGCGGCGATGCCCTCGCCGAGCACCTTGATGGCGCGGGTCTTGGCCAGGCCCGGCGCGCCTTCCACCAACAGGTGGCCGTCGGCCAGCAGTGCGATCAGCAGGTTGTCCACCATCGCGCTCTGACCGATGATGCGGCGATGAATGAACTCCTTCAGCGTCTGTACCGCGGCTTGCGGCGTGCTCATGTCTGGGTCGGCCGGATGTCGTGTGTGGGCGTGCGGGGCGGCGCCGGCCGGCTGGGCGGGCGCGGCAACGCGCAACGCATATTAAACCGGAACGATGCCGCGCCGCGGACGGCCGGCGATCGCCGCTGTCGTGGACAGACACGTCCGGGCGCCCGGAGTTTCCCGCGCCTGATCGTTGGCGCCGGGCTGCTGGCGTCCGTGGCGGCCTGCGAGGGCCCCGCACCGGTGATACTCGGCGGCGATACGATGGGGACCACCTGGCGGGTGATGATCGCCTCGCTGCCGCGCGGGGTACAGCGTGCAGGGCTGCAGGCGGACATCGAAGCCATCCTCGATCGGATCGATCGCGGCATGTCGACCTGGCGCGCGGATTCGGAGCTTTCGCGCTTCAACGCCCACGCCGGCACGGACTGGTACCCCGTGTCGATGGATGTCGCCACCGTGGTGACGGCCGCGCTCGAGGTCGGCCGGGCGAGCGGTGGCGCCTTCGACGTGACCGTCGAGCCGCTGGTGGAACTGTGGGGGTTCGGGCGCACCCGGCAGGCGCAGCGGGTTCCGGACCCGGACGCCGTCGCCGCCGCACGTGCACGCGTGGGCTACCGGATGCTGCACGCGCGCACCGCGCCGTCCGCGCTGCGCAAGGATCGGCCGGATCTGCGCGTGGACCTGTCCGCGATCGCACCCGGCTACGCGGCCGACCTCATCGCCGCGATGCTCGACCGCCTGGGCACGCATGGCTATCTCATCGACGTGGGCGGGGAACTGTTCGCGCGCGGGCGCAACGGCTCCGGCCAGCGCTGGCGGGTCGGCGTGCAGACGCCGGATGCTGCGCCGGGCCGGTTCCAGGCCGTGGTGGAACTGCACGATCGGGCGATGTCGACCTCCGGGGACTATCGCAATTTCTTCGAGGTCGACGGCGTGCGCTATTCGCACCTGATCGACCCGCGGCGCGGCCGCCCGGTTTCCAGCCCCCTGGCGTCGGTGACCGTGCTCGCGCCCGACGCCATGCACGCCAACGCCTGGGACACGGCGCTCATGGTGCTCGGCCCGCGCGCCGGCCCGGATCTCGCACAGCGCCTGGGCATTCCGGCCATGTTCATCGCACGCACGCCGCAGGGCCTGGTCGCCGATGCCAACCCGGCCCTGGAAGAATTCCTGCGGCGGTAAGGCGCACCTGGATCCGGCATGCAGCCGGATCCGGCGCGCGGACGGCTCAGCGTGCGGTCACGGCGGGCCAGAAGCCCTCGGCACCGGCGGCGACCGCACCGCCGCCCAGCCATGCGGCCCACTGCGCGCCCGCGCCGTACTCGGCGCGCCAGGACCACAGCCGCCGCGTGGCGAAGTGCAGGGTGTGCTCGTAGGTGAAGCCGATCGCGCCGTGCACCTGGTGCGCGATTGCGGTCGCGCGGCCCGCGGCATCGCCCGCGCGGATCTTCGCGGTGGCGATCTCGATGCGATCGTCATCGCTGCCGGCGACCTCGCAGGCGGCGGCGACCGCGGCGTTCGCGGCGGCGGATTCGCAGGCGAGTTCCGCGAGCATGTGCTGGATTGCCTGGAACTTGCCGATCGGGCGGCCAAACTGGACGCGATCGTTGGCGTACTGCAGCGCCTGCGCGAGCACCGACTCGATCGCACCGGAGATCTCCGCGGCACGGGCGAGCGCGCCGTAGGTACGGATCGACGCTGAGCCCGCCTGCACGGGCGCGCATGCGCGCACGGTGCAGCCGTCCAGGCGCACGCCGTCGCGCGGCTCGGCGGCGGCGTTCGTGCCGGCCTCGACGATGGCATCCTCGGGCAGATCGATGAGCGCGAGCACCTGCCGGCCGTCCAGTTCCGCGCCGTACACGGCGCGGCGCGCGAACCGGGCCCAGGGTACACGGGGGGCCACGCCGGAGACTTGCACACCGGTACCGGCGCGGCGCAATTGCACCGAAGGATCCGCGTCCAGCAGCGTCACCGGCCCGGGCTCCACCGGCAGGCCCGCGCGCGCCAGCAGCCAGTTCGCCACCACCGTCTCGGCCAGCGGCACCGGAGCACGATGGCGGCCGAGCGCGCGCAGCACCGGCGCGGCATCGGTCCAGTCGCGTGCGGCACCATCGGCGGCCAGCACCTGCGCATAGCCGGCGTCCTCGATCGCGGCCCAGAGGCCGGCCGGCCAGCGGCCGGTCTCGAAGTCCTCCAGCAGGGGCCGGTTCACTTCCGCGCCGAGCAGGCGCTCGATGCCCTCGGCAATCAGTTCCCGTGCGTCGCTCATCTCAGCCCCAGCCCTCTTGCGATCATGCCGCGCAGTACCTCGCGGGTGCCGCCGCGCAGTGAAAATGAGGTCGACACCTGCATGATGTAGGTCGCCACCTCGGTGAAATCGCCCGCGGCGCCCGGATCGATCTCGAACACCTCGGCGCAGATCTCCGGGATGCGCTGCTCGAAGGTGGTGCCGAGTTCCTTGACCACCGCGGCGACCGTGCCGGGCGTCTCGCCGCGCGCGAGCATGCCGGCCACGCCGAGCGACATGCGCCGCAGCGTGCGCGCCTCGGCGATCAGGCGGCCGAGGGCGACCGCCTGGCGCCGGTCCCCCGGGTTCGCGGCGCGGATCATCTGGATGAGAAGCTGGATGCTGGTCAGGTAGCGCTCCGGGCCGCTGCGCTCGTAGGCGAGTTCGGTCCCGACCTGCGACCAGCCCTGGCCCTCGCCGCCGACCAGCGCATCCGCCGGCAGCAGTACGTCCTCGAACAGCACCTCGTTGAACTGCTGCTCACCGACCAGGTTCGTGATCGGACGGATGTGGATGCCGGGAGATTTCAGATCCACCAGGAACTGCGACAGCCCGGCGTGGCGGTCATTCTCGACCTTCGCCGTGCGCAGCAGGGCGATCATGTAGTGCGCCTTGTTCGCCTTGGAGGTCCAGATCTTGCGCCCGTTGACACGCCAGCCGCCCTCGACGCGCTCGGCGCGGCTGCGGGTGGAGGCGAGGTCCGATCCCGAATCCGGCTCGCTCATGCCGATGCAGAACACCAGCTCGCCGCGCGCGGCCGCCGGCAGCAGGCGCTGGCGCTGCTCCTCGGTGCCGAATTTCAGCAGCAGCGGGCCGCTCTGCCGGTCCACGGTCCAGTGCGCGCCGCAGGGCGCGCCGGCGGCGAGCAGTTCCTCGAGCACCACGTAGCGCTCCAGGTAGCTGCGCTCGTGGCCGCCGTACTTCTTCGGCCAGGTCATGCCGATCCAGCCGCGTGCGCCGAGCTTGCGCGAGAACTCGGGACTGAAGCCGCTCCAGCTCACCGCACGCAGCCGCGGCGGGTAGTCGGGCAGTTCTGCGCGCAGGAACTCGCGCACCTGCCCGCGCAGCGCCTCGCACTCGGGCGGCAGCGTGCAGGGTGGGATGGTCAACGATGTGCTCATGCAGTCATCCGTTGGGTTCGTGGTGGGGAACGGCGCCGGGCGCGGCCTGCGTCCGGGTCCGACAGATCAAGACCCCTTCGTCGTCGCGAGCCCGAACCGGCCCAGGCTCCGGCAGATTGAAGCCATGAACCACCCCGTCGTCGTCGCGAGCGCAGCGAAGCGACCCACGCAGCCTCGATGCCGCCGGCAGCGCGTGGATTGCTTCGTCGCTTCGCTCCTCGCAATGACGGCGTGCGGTTCATGGATAGCGCAGCGAAGCGACCCACGCGGCCTGGATGCCGCCGGCAGCGCGTGGATTGCTTCGTCGCTTCGCTCCTCGCAATGACGGCGTGCGGTTCATGGATAGCGCAGCGAAGCGACCCACGCGGCCTGGATGCCGGCGGCAGCGCGTGGATTGCTTCGTCGCTTCGCTCTTCGCAACGACGGGGGCGGTTCATGATGGATTGCCGCGGCCGTTGCGCGGCCCGAGGGGGACCAGACAGGCATCGGGTGCCTCAGGGGCCGCGCTGCAACTGCGCCAGCGCTTCCAGCGCCAGGCCCTGGTCGAGGGCGTCGCGCATGCGTGCGCGCAGTTCCTGGTTCAGCACCCGGCGCGTGTAGCGCAACGTCAGCGGCGACTTGCGGGCGAACTCGTGCGCGATCTCCAGCGCCCGCGGCAGCAGGCGCGCGGGCTCCAGGACTTCGTTCACCACGCCCAGGCGATGCAGCTCGGCGGCGTCCAGCGATTGCCCGGTGAGCAGGAAGTAGCGCCCGCGATTGAACCCCAGCACCGTGGGCCAGACGAGCTGGTTGGCATCGCCGGGGACCACGCCGGAGGCGAAGTGGCCGCGATCCTGGAACCGCGCCGTGGTCGAGGCGAGGACCACGTCGCAGATCACCGGCAGGCAGGCGTGGCAGGTGACCGGACCGTTCACCGCGGCGATCACCGGCGCGTCGATGTCGAGGAAGTTGTTGTACAGGCGCCGGCCTTCGGCGTAGAGCTTGTCCCAGCCGGCCGCCGTCGGCTGCGATTCCCAGCCGGCAGGATCGATGGCGTCGCACCAGGAATCGCCCGCGCCGGTCAGGACGATGACGCGGTTGTCCGTGTCGGCGGCGATGTCGGCAAAGGCCAGGCCGAGTTCGCGATGCGCCGGCTCGGACCACACGAGGGGACCGCCGCGGGTATTCAGGCGCGCGAGCAGCACGCCGTCCTCGCGGGCCAGGTCCAGGCAGGTATAGCGGCTTCGGTATTCGTCCAGGTGCGGCATGGGAAGGTTCCTCGTCTGCGGGCTCGGGGCGGTCCGGCGGCGTGGCCGCTCAGGCGCGCGGGGCCTTGCGATCCTTGAACGCGCGGACCCGATCCCGGAAATCGGGCAGATCCTCCAGCACCGCCATCTGCGAGGAGATCGTGTCCAGGTGCGAACGCAGCGAGGTGGACATCGCCATGCTCTGGTACACCGCGCGCTTGGTGAAGCGGATCGCCTGTTGCGGCTGGCGCGCAATCTTCGCGGCCAGCGCCAGCGCCGCCGGCAGTGCCTGCCCGTCCTCCGTCACGCGGTTCACCAGGCCGATCTGCAGCGCGGTCCGGGCGTCGATCGGATCGCCGGTCCACAGCATCTCAAGCGCGCGCGGGATGCCCACCAGGCGCGGCAGGAACCAGCTCCCGCCGTCGCCGGGCACCAGCCCCACCGAGATGTAGCTCTCGGCGAGTTGCACCGACGCATCCACGATCCGCAGATCGCACATCAGCGCCATGTCCAGCCCGGCGCCGCGCGCGGTGCCGTTCAGGGCGGCGATCACCGGCTTGTCGATCCCCTCCAGCAGCAGCGGGATGCGATGCACGTGCTCCCACAGCCAGAGCTTGCGCTCCAGGGCGTTCATGCCGATGAAGGACTCCAGCTCGTCCATGTCGCCCCCGGCGCAGAACGCCTTGCCGGCACCCGTGATCACCACCGCGCGGATCTGCGGCTCGCGTTCCACGCGCTGCAGGGCCGCGTGCCAGCGGTCGATCATGTCCTGGGTGAAGGCGTTGAAGCGCTGCGGACGGTTCAGCGTGAGCAGGGCGACGCCGGTGTCGGCGTCGACGTCGAACAGGATGGGGTCGGAATTCTCCACCGGTCGAGCTCCTGGATTGGCGGCTGCGTGGGCGATGCCCGGGCGGCCTGGTCGCCACAGCCTGGTCGCCGCCGGACTATACCCGGCCGTGCCGGCACAGGCGAGCGCGGCGGCGGCCGGTTCGCGCGCAGGTGTGGCGCGCGAACGCGCGGTGTGGAGCGCGATCAGGCCGGACGGCCGAACTGCGTGTAGGCGTGTTCGAGCGCGCGGTGCCGATCCTCGTTGGAGATGTGCAGGATGCGCTCGTACAGCAGCACGAACTCGCGAAAGCTGTCCACGACCACCGCCGGCCGGTGCGGATGCTCGTCCGTGCCCGGGAAGATCGTGTCCAGCCAGGCTTCGTCCCAGCCGGCGCCGTTGAAGAACACGCTGGTGATGCCTGCGCGGTTGGCGCAGACGACGTCCGTGGTGCTGTCTCCCACGTACCAGCAGTCCCGGCCCGGCGCGACGCCGAGGTTCGCCAGCGCCCGCAGCACCGGGTCGGGCGCCGGCTTGTGGCGCGCGGTGTCGTCGCCGCACACCGTGGTATCGAACAGGCCCACCCAGGAACCGCCCTCGATCATCGCCAGCTCGTGTTCCAGGAACTCGCGGTTGCGGTTCGTGAGGATGCCGAGCCGGAGGTTGAACTCGCGCAGTTCCAGCAGCATGTCGCGCTCGTCGCCCTCGAACGGGTGCACTTCGCCGTAGTGTTGCCGGTAGCAGTCGTTGAAGGCGTGGTGGGCGATGCGCTTGGCGTCCTCGTCGGCGCCGAACAGCACTTCGTAGATGTCGGTGCGGGAGATCCGGCGCGCGGCCTTGATCTTGGGGTGCAGCCGCAGGTGCTTGCGCACGTATTCGACCAGGCGCGCGTCCTCGCGCGAGCGGCCCCGGCCGGGGGGCACGAGCCGCTCCACCAGGCCGAGCTCGGGCAGGCGCGGGAGCATGTCGTCCACGGCGTGGTACATCGCGTCGAGCGTATCGACCAGCGTGGCGTGCCAGTCGAACAGCACCACGCGTGGCGCCACCAGGCGCTTGTCGATGCCGCGGGACCAGGCGTGCAGCAGGCGCGGGCTCACGCGGCCATGATGGCATGGGCTTGACGCATGTCAAACGCACCGGCCGCGCCGCCCGTACGTTGCAGGTGTACGCCACACACCGGGGAGACCTCGCATGCACCCGCTCACTCCCGAGGTCGGCGACCTCGACTTCGCCGGCCGGATCCTCGATACCGACGGCCACCTGTATCTCAAGCCCGATGCGCTGCGCGATCTCACCCGGGAGATGAAGTACGGCGGCGGCTTCGTCCTGAAGTTCCTGGATCGCTTCTTCGGATCCGAGGAGGACCGCCGGGCGCGTGCCGGAAACCGCGACAAGGTGTGGGCCACCAAGGGCATCAGCGCACTGGGCGCGTACGACGCCGCCGAGCGCCTCGAAGCGATGGACCGCATGGGCATCCAGGCGCAGATGATCTTCGCCAATACCTTCAGTTCCGAGATGCGGGTCAACTCGGACGCCGCCCGCCGGGTCTGCCGCGCGTACAACGACTACGTGCTGGACTGGGCGCGCGGCGGGGACGCGGATCGGCTGCGGGTCGCGGCGCAGATCAACATGGGCGACATCGACTGGGCGCTTGCCGAGACCGCGCGCTGCATCAAGGCCGGCTTCAAGGCGATCACGCTGCCGGCCGCGGTGCCGCCCGGCGGGGTGTCCCCGGCGCACGCGCGCTGGGCGCCGCTGTGGGCCATGTGCCAGGAAGCCAACGTGGTCGCGACGCTGCACCTGGGCGCGGGCGGGCTGACGGCGTGCGAGGATCCCGACGATCCGATGTTCCCGGATCGCGGCTGGGCCGACGCCGATACGCTGAGCAACCCACCGGCCGAGCGTGCCGGCGGCGAGGAGGCGGTGAGCCCGTATTTCCTGCTGGTCGCGCACATACCGGCCGAAGTGTTCCTGATCACGATGGTCATGGGGCGGGTGTTCGAGCGCTTTCCGCGGCTGCGCTTCGGCATGTTCGAGTTCGGTACGTCGTGGATCGGGCCGACGGTCGCGCGCATGGACATGTGGGCGGCGTTCCTGGAGAAGACTTCCGGGCGCCGGTACGAGATGAAGCCCAGCGACTTCGTGCGCCGCAACGTGCGCGTGGCCCCGTTCTGGCACGAGAAGTTCGCCGAGACGGTCAGCAAGTACGGCCTGCAGGACGTGTTCTGCTTCATGTCCGACTATCCGCACCACGAAGGCGGGCGCGACCCGGTGGGCGCGATGCGGCGCTGGACGGGCGAAATCGGCGCCGGCTACGACCGCGCCTTCTTCATCGACAACGCGCGCCTCATGTTCCCCTGACCCCACTTATCCACCACTTATCCCGGTGCCTGGCACCGGAAAAAATCCGGTGCCAGGCACGTGGATAAGTAAAGCGAGAGTGATTCAGGGAAATTCGGACGGGAGGGATGCGAAAAAGGCTCGTCGACTCGCATAGCGGTTGACGCTGGAAGGCAGGTCCGCAGACGATGCGGGGGCGCCCCGATTGGCGCGTTTTCAAGGGAGGGCAGGGATGCCCCGTCGACCGCGCATTCACTATCCCGGCGCCGTCTTCCACGTGACGTTGCGTGGCAATGGCGGCAGCGATATCTTCTTCGAGCCCGGCGACCGCGACCATATCGACGCACTGGTCGGCGACGCCGTCGCGCTGGCGCCGCTGCGCATCTACGCCTTCTGCTGGATGCGCAACCACGTTCACCTGCTGGTCCAGGTCAACGCGGATCCGGTATCGCGCTTCATGCACCATCTCGGCTCGCGCTATTCGCGCTGGATCAACCGGCGCCTGCGCCGGCGCGGGCACGTATTCGAGGCGCGCTACGACGCCCGGCTGGTGACCACGGACGAATACCTGCTGGAATCGGTGCGCTACATCCACCTCAACCCGGTGCGGGCGGGCCTGGTTCGCGATCCGGCCGACTATCCCTGGAGCGGACACCAGGCCTACATCGGTGCCGGCGTTCCCTGGGTGCGCAGCGAGTGGGTGCTGTCGATGTTCAGCCTGGAGCCCGAACTCGCCCGCGCCGCGTACCTGCGGTTCCTGGCCACCGCCCACGATGCTCCGATGGCGCCCGAAGTGCAGCCCGGGTTCGCCGTGGCCGTCTCGCCGGCCGCTGCCGCTGCGTTCCCGGCGATGGTCAACCGCCCGATCCTGGCGCCGGGCAACGGCGGGAAGTCCCGGCGTGAATCGATCCGCGGCGCACGAGCAGGCAGGACGATACGGGGAGGGAAGAAGCAGGCCGTCGATTGATACGGCCGTGACCGGCGGCGCAAACGCGCCGGGCGGGCCTCGTGAGCCCGCCCGGCGTTGCTTCAGCACCCCGGAGGTGCCGGGGTACGCGATGCTGCGATCAGGCGCTCATCCGGGTGGAGATCTCCACCGGATTGTCCTTGGAGTACTGCTCGAAGGTGACCGGCGTGCTGGCCTTGGCGAAGGTCTCGAAGCTCACCGTCTTCGCGCTCCGGGTGCTTTCGCCGAAGGAGTGGCCGGTGTTCAGCCAGCCGACGTCCACGTGCGTGGCCTTGGCCCGCAGCGCGCCGACGGTGCACTGCTCCCTGGGGATGTGCCGGAAGGGGTCGAAGCTGTAGAAGCGGTTCGCGTTGCGATAGCAGATCTTCTCGATTTCCTCGTCCGGCAGATCCTTGATGCTCTCCCAGAGCACTTCCGGCGCCTTCGGGAAGGTGCAGTCGGAGTGCGGGTAGTCGCACTCGTAGGTGAGGTTGTCGATGCCGCAGGCGTGGCGCGCATTGATGGCGGTCTTGTCGTCGATGAAGCAGAACTGCACGTGCTCCAGGAACACCTCGCTCGGCAACCGCCCGCCGAAGTCCTGGTGCGTCCAGGCGGAGTGATGACGGTAGACGTAGTCGGCGCGTTCCAGGAAGTGCGGCACCCAGCCGGCGCCGCCCTCGGTCAGCGCGACCTTGATGTTCTTGAATGTGCGCAGCACCGGCGAGAACAGCAGATCTGCCGCGGTGGCGTACAGCGTCACGGGCATGTTGGTGATGAAGACGTCGACCGGGGCGTCCGGCGAGGTCACCGCGCCGGTGGCGTCGCCGATGTGCAGGCACAGGACGATGCCCATTTCGTCGCAGGCGGCGAGGATCGGCCGCCAGTAGTCGATGTTGTGGAAGCTCGGCAGGCCGTGGCGCGTCGGGTTCGGGGGCAGGGTGATCGCGTGGCACCCCTTGGCATTGATGCGCCGCAGTTCCTCGACCGTGGCGGCCGGATTCCAGAACGGCACGTGCCCGAGCGGGATGAAGCGGCCCGGGTAGGCGCCGCACCACTCGTCGATATGCCAGTCGTTGTAGGCCTGCACGGTCGCCAGCGCCAGATCCTGGTCCTTGTATTCCATGAAGCGCACGCCGGAGAACAGCGGGAAGGTGCCGAAGTTCAACGTCGCCAGGATGCCGTTGGCGTTCTGGTCGTCCACGCGCGCGTGCACGTCCCAGCATCCTTTGCGCATCTCGGCGTAGCTGGTCGGGTCCACGCCGTATTCCTCCGGGCGCCGGCCGGCGACCGCGTTCAGGCCGATGGCGCCCCAGACCAGGTTCTCGGACTCGACCGCCCAGACTTCCAGGCCCTTGGAGGTCCGCTTGACCTGCGGCATCCTGCCCTTGTACTTCACCGGGGTGTGGCGATCGAACATCGTCGGCGGCTCGATGATGTGGTCGTCGACGCTGACCAGAATCAGGTCCTGCATGCGCATCGGCTGGCTCCCTCTGTGGCGTTGATGATGGTTGGTCCGTGCGTCCCGTGACGAACGACGGCTCGGGACGCCATGCTTGCGCAGCACCCCCTGCGCTCAATTGACCTGCATCAATTCGCCCGCCATCACCTGCCCCGGTGCCAGGCTCGGGGATAAGTTCGGCACCTCGCGCCCCAAGTTATTCAGGTGCCTGGCACCGGAACATATTCCGGAACATTTTCCGGTGCCAGGCACGGGGATAAGTTTGGCGATGGTAAGATGCGGCGCAATATGCTGAAGCTCTCCGTGGAGTTCCCGAGCGTCGCGCATCGCGACGGGCCGGCCGGCGTGCAGCGCCTGGCGCGCGCAATCGAGGCCATCGGCTACGACCACATCGACATCTTCGATCACGTCGTCATGGGCCACGCGCTGCCGGATCGGCCCGTGGGCCCGTACGCGCCGCAGATGCCGATCCTCGAAGCGCTGATGACGCTGGCCTACATCGCCGCGGTGACGACGCGCGTCACCCTGGGTACGGAAGTGCTGGTACTGCCGCAGCGCCAGCCGGCACTCGTCGCCAAGCAGGTGGCGACGCTGGATACGCTCTCAAGCGGCCGCGCGCGCCTGGGCGTGGGGGTGGGCTGGCAGGCGTCGGAATACGAGGCGCTCGGCGAGGATTTCCGCACCCGCGGCGCGCGCATGGACGATGCAATTGGCCTGCTGCGCGCGTACTGGCGCGAGTCGAACCTGACCTTCGACGCCGGCGGCTACCGCGCCAATGCGATGGCCATGGAGCCCAAGCCGCCGCAGGGGGAGCGGCTGCCAATCTGGGTCGGCGGCAATACCGCACCCGCGTGGCGGCGCGCCGGCCGCCTGGGCGATGGCTGGCTCGCCAGCCGCGTCACCGACGCCGCCAACGGCCGGGCCGCCATCGCCGCGGTGCATCGCGCCGCGGAGCAGGCCGGGCGCGATCCGGCCACGATCGGCCTGCAGAGCATGGTCGCCCCGCCGCCGCGCAGCGCCGAGGACAAGCAGTTCTACGCCGATCACGCCAGGGTGGTCGCGCGCGCCGCCGAGCTGCAGTCGATGGGGTTCGGCTGGGTCGCGCTGAATGCCACGGCCATCTTCCAGGCCGGCGCGCGCTCGGTCGATGCCATGATCGACCAGCTCGCCGCCCTGCACGATAAGCTCCGCGCCGCCACTGCCTGAAACTTATCCACGTGCCTGGCACCGGAAAAAATCCGGTGCCAGGCACGTGGATAAGTCGCAATGGCGGCGCCCGCGCGGGTGGCTAGATGACGCCGGCGGCACGCAGCCGGCGGATTTCCTCAGGGCTGCACCACGGAGCGAGGGCGGCGTCGGTATTCTCGGGCGTCATCGGGGCCGGCGGGGTCGGCACGTCATTGGCGGTACGCGAAAAGCGCGGCGCCGGCATCGGCTGGACCACGCCGTCGATCTCCACGAAGGTGCCGCGCGCCTTCATGTGCGGGTGGTCCGGTGCCTCGCCCCAGTGCAGCACCGGCGCGACGCAGGCGTCCGAGCCCTCGAACACGGCGCACCATTCGTCCCGGCTGCGCGTCCTGATGCGTTCGGCGATTACGGCCTTGGACTTGTGCCAGGTGGATTCATCGTTCTGTGGGCCGAGCGCGGCCGCATCGATCCCCAGCCGGGCGAGCAACTCGGCGTAGAACTTGGGCTCGATCGGCGCCACCGCCAGGAATTTGCCGTCGGCGCACTCGTACACGTCGTAGAAGTGCGCGCCGGAGTCCAGCACGTTCGAGCCGCGCTCCACGTGCATCAGCCCGCCGGCATAGGTGCCGTAGAAGTTGGTCGCGATGTGCGCGGCGCCGTCGACGATGGCGGCGTCGATCACCTGCCCCTGGCCCGATCGGCGCGCCTCGATGATGCCGGCGAGGATGCCGAGCGCCAGGTAATGCGAGCCGCCGGCGAAATCGCCGACGATGTTCAGGGGCGGTGCCGGCGGGCCGTCCGCGCGGCCGACGGCGTGCAGCACGCCGGTCAGGGCGAGGTAGCCGAGATCGTGACCGGCGGTCGGCGCGAGCGGCCCGGACTGGCCCCAGCCGGTCATGCGCCCGTACACCAGCCTCGGATTGCGCGCCAGGCACGCATCCGGGCCCAGGCCAAGGCGTTCGGTGACCCCGGGGCGGAAGCCTTCGATCAGCGCGTCGGCCTGCTCGACGAGCGCCAGCACCATCTCCACCGCGGCGGGGTTCTTGAGATCCACGGCGATCGCCTTGCGGTTGCGCAGCGAGAGGTTGTACTTCAGCGGCCGCTGCACGCCCAGGCCGGACGGTTCCTTGCGGTCGACCCGGATTACGGTCGCGCCCATGTCCGCGAGCAGCATCGCGCACATCGGCCCCGGGCCGATGCCCGCCAGTTCGACCACCTTCACGCCCTGCAACGGCCCCATCCGGACACCCTCCGCGGCACGCGCCGCCATCGCGAAGCGCCGCATGTTACCCTCGCTGCGCCCCGGCGCGCCATCGAGCCGCCGCCTGATCGACTTCGGAGTCCCGACATGCAATACGAGCACATCCGCTACGAAGTGGCCGAGCGCATCGCCACGGTGACGCTGAACCGCCCCGAGCGCCTGAACGCCGTCAGCTTCCGCATGATCGACGAATTGACCGACGCGGTGGACCGCGCCGATCGCGACGACGAGGTGCGGGCCGTGATCTTCACCGGTGCCGGGCGCGCTTATTCGGCCGGCACCGATCTGTCCGGCGGCGGCATGAACGCGACCGCCGCGGACTACAAGCCGCTGCAGGGGACCAACCGCGATTCCGGCGGCGCGCTGACGATCCGCATCTTCGACTCGATGAAGCCGGTCATCGGCGCGATCAACGGCACCTGCGTCGGCATCGGCGTCACCATGACCCTGCCGATGGACATCCGCATCGCCAGCGCCGAAGCGCGCTTCGCGCTGCCCTTCGCACGCCGCGGCATCGTCCCGGAGTCCTGCGCGCACTGGTTCCTGCCGCGCATCGTCGGCATCTCACGCGCGCTGTCGTGGACCGTCACCGGACGGTTCTTTACGGCGCAGGAGGCACTGGAAGCCGGCCTCGTCGAGGAGATACTGCCTCCCGAGCGCCTGCTGCCGCGCGCGCGGGAGATCGCCCGCGAGATCGCGGACAACACCTCGGCGGTCTCGGTGGCGATGGCGCGGCAGATGATGTGGCGGATGCTGAGCGCGGATCATCCGATCGAGGCCAACCGGCTCGAATCCCAGGCGCTGGCCGCGCTGGTGCCGGCGGCGGACACGCGCGAGGGCGTGGCGGCCTTCAAGGAGAAGCGCCCGGCGCGCTTCACGCTGCGACCGAGCGCCGACATGCCCGCGTTCTACCCGTGGTGGCGCAATCCGGAATTCTGACGCGGCACCGCCACATTGCGCGATCGTCGTCGCGAGCGCAGCGAAGCGACCCAAGCGGCCTGGATGCCACCGGCAGTGCGTGGATTGCTTCGTCGCTTCGCTCCTCGCAATGACGGCTGTCCCTGCCGCGTGCGTCGAGATTTGAAGTACTGTAGCCGTTCATCATTCGCGGCGCCGCCCTGGCGGTGTTGCGTCCACCTGTCCCGGGAGCGTGAGAAATGACGATGGAAATGCGATTGCTCGGCCGCAGCGGCCTGAAGGTGTCGGCCCTGGGCTTCGGCGCCATGACCTTCGGCGGCAATGGCTTCTTCAAGCGCATCGGCCAGACCGACGTGTCCCAGGCTACGCGCCTGGTCGACCTGTGCCTGGAGGCGGGCGTGAACCTGTTCGACACGGCCGACATCTACTCCTTCGGCCAGGCCGAGGAGATCCTCGGCAAGGCCATCGGCGAGCGCCGCCGCAGCGTGCTGATCGCCACCAAGGCCTACATGCGCGTCGAAAAGGGCGTGAACGACGTGGGCGCTTCGCGCTACCACCTGGTGCGCGCCTGCGAGGCGAGCCTGAGGCGGCTGGGCACGGACTACATCGATATCTACCAACTGCACGGGTTCGACGCGATCACGCCGCTGGAGGAGACCCTGCGCGCCCTGGATGACCTGGTGCGTTCCGGCAAGGTGCGCTACATCGGCTGCTCGAACTACTCGGGCTGGCACCTGATGAAGTCCCTGGCCGTGTCCGAGCGGCTCGGCGTGGAGCGGATGGTGTCGCAGCAGATCTACTACTCGGCCGCCGGGCGCGAGGCCGAGCACGAGCTGGTGCCGCTCGGGCTGGACCAGGGCGTGGGGATCCTGGTCTGGGGGCCGCTGGCCTCTGGCATGCTCTCGGGCAAGTTCCGGCGCGGCGCGCCCGATCCGGAAGGCGCGCGCGGATCGGCGCCCGGCGGGATCACCGCCCCGGATCGCGAGCGGCTGTATGCCGTGGTCGAGTGCCTGGATGCGATCGCGCAGGCGCACGGCGGCACGATCGCCCAGGCCGCGCTGAACTACCTGCTCGCCAAGCCGGGCGTGACCTCGGTGATCATCGGCGCGCGCAATGAGGAGCAGCTCCAGGACAATCTGGGCGCCGCGCGCTGGCAACTTACCGCGGAGGAGGTGGCGCGCGTGGACGAAGCCGGCCGGCAGCCGCTGCCGTATCCCTACAATCACCAGGCGCGCTCCGGCGGCGAGCGCAACCCGTACTGGAAGATGCAGGGGTATTGATCAGGGCAGGCCGAGCGCCGCGGCCACGCGCGGCGCATCCACGATCGTGCCGCTGAAGCGCATCGGGTCCTCGTTCGCGCACAGCCAGGCAATCACGGCGGCCGGGACAGCCGGCGAAATGGCGCCGGTCGCGGCGGCGTCCACCGCCTGCGCCTTGAAGGTCTGCTCCATGGTCTCGGTAAGGACGAAGCCCGGGTTGAGGTTGATGACCGCGATCCGGTGCTTCGCGCCCTCGTGGGCCATGGCGTTGGCCATGCGGTCCAGCGCCGCCTTGGTCGTTCCGTAGAGCGGGCCGGTTTCGTCGCCGGTCCCGGGCAGGCCGGTGCCGAGTGCCAGCGGCTGCGGCTGCGCCGCACCGGAGGTCACGTTGACGATCACCCCGCCGCCGCGCGCGCGCATCGACGGCCAGCATGCCTGCGCGAGCATCAGCGGCGCGGTGACGTTGATGGCCAGCATCTGCTCCCATTGCGCGCGCCCGATCTCCGGGACATGCGCCCACAGCGCCTTGCCGACGGTATAGGCAGCGTTGTTGACCAGGATGTCGACGTGGCCGTGGTGCGCAATCGCCGTGGCCACGACCCGATCGAGATCCTCCTGGCGGCCCATGTCGGCCTGCACGATCAGCGGCTCGGCTCCGAGGGCGCGCAATTCATCGGCGGTGTCGCCGAGCGTACCGGGCGTGCGCTCGCGCGCCTGGACGGTGCGCGCGGCGATGACCACCGAGGCACCGCGGCGGGCGAGGGCGAGGCAGGCCTGCTTGCCGATGCCGCGGCTCGCGCCGGTGACGATGGCGACGCGGCCGGAAAGGCTCGAGTCCGGGGGCGGATTCATGCGGTTCCTCTGAAGGTATCGAGAGCGACCTTCATTATCAGCGCCGCGACCACCCACAGGAACAGGTGGCGCACGAAGTGGCTGCCGCGTGCCACCGCCATCCGGCTGCCGACGAGCGCGCCGGCCACGTTCGCCAGCGCCATCACCGCCGCGGTCAGCCAGAGGATGTGGCCGTGGCCGGCGAAGTAGGACAGCGCGGCAAGGTTCGTGGCCACGTTCACCAGCTTGGCGCAGGCCGACGCGTGCAGGAAATCGAAGCCGAGCACGCGCACGAACACGAAGATGAGGAAGGTGCCGGTGCCCGGGCCGAACAGCCCGTCGTAGAACCCGAGCGTCGCACCCGCGCCGAACCCGACCAGGCGCTCATGACCGCGCGCGAAGCGCGGCGCATGGACCATGCCCAGGTCGCGCCTGGCGATCGTATGCAACGCCACCAGCACCAGCATCACCAGCACCGCCGGCCGCAACACCTCCGGGGGCAGGTGGCTGGCGGTGCGGGCACCGAGCCAGGAGCAGGCCAGGGCGGCCACGATGGCGGGCACGAGCGTCGACCAGGGCAGCCGCACCCGCCGCACGTACTGGCGCGCCGCCGCGGCCGTGCCCCAGATGGCCGCGAACTTGTTGGTGCCGAACAGCGCCGGCAGATCGGTGCGCGGGCACAACGCCAGCAATGCCGGCAACTGGATGAGCCCACCACCGCCGGCCACGGCATCCACGAATCCGGCGAGCGCGGCGAAGCAGGCGAGCAGCAGGAGATCCAGCATCATCGACGGGCGATCGCGTGGCGTCGTGGCGATGGCGCCGCGGCGCCGGGCGCGGGAATCGTGAACTACACCGGCGCCTCGCGCAAACAACTGCGTCGCCCGCGGCGAGCGGTTCACAAACCGCGTTGCCCCGCCGCTGCGCGCGGCCTAGCCTGGGATCCGTACCGGGCACGCCGCGGCCGAGGCGCCGCCGAGGTGCTCGACAGGCAATCAAGTGCTGAATAAAAATCTATATAAACAAGGTCATTGAAATGTACTGTTAAAGTGATATCGATGATTCGCCGGCGGCCGCCGTGACCCGGAATGTTTCCGGGGTGTCGTCGGCCGGTGCCGATTCGCCGGGGTGGTCTTCGTGCAGAACCCACCGGCCGGCGACGGGCAGACAGGCAGAACCGCACAACCAAGGGCGAGGCAACATGGACCAAGGCGCGATCCCGGTGTACACGGCTGGAGTTCCAGGCGCCGTGCGCCGCTACGCTCACGTGGCGCGCGCGCATGGCTAGTGCGTTGACGCCGCCCTTGCCGGCCCCGGCGCGCAGGCGCGGTCGCGAGTTCGTGCGCGAACGAACGATCTGGTCCGCCTCCGACGCGGTATGTCCTGCGGTGCGGCGCCGGCGCAGCGCGGACGAAGTGAGAGGGTTCATGCCGATCTGCGGCCGCCCACGCGTCGAACGCGGTTTGCAGGCCCGAACGGACCTTTCCTATACTGGGTGCAGAATGCTCGAAGACGACCAGGAAGAACGGATCCAGAAGCACCTCGACATCTACGAGGGCAACCCGAACATGCTGGCGGCGGCGCTGGTCGCCTCCGAGGAGCTGCGCGACCTCTACAAGTCGCAGGTCGAGGAAGTCCGCGCCAATGCCGGTCGCCTCCAGGACGAGAACGACAAGCTCCGGGCCCAGGTGACCGCGCGCGGCCGCAAGGTGGCGCGGCTCCAGCAGGCCCTGCTGGAACGCGCCTCCACGTATTACCGCGAGGCGGGCGAGGCGCTGCCGACCGGCAATCGCGAGCTCAAGGCCGAAGTGGAAAAGCTCCAGCAACTCCTGGTGAGCAAGGTCGCCGAGTGCGACGACTGGAAACGCCGCTACGAGGACCTCTACGCGCGCGTTGCCTCGGTGCGCAATGCGCTGGACACCGCGCCCGTGCAGTCGCCCCCCGCCGCACCGGCGTCCTCGACGTCATCCACACGCTCCACCCCCGCGCTCGCCGTCGTCGACATCGGCCGCTCCCGCGACCGCTGATCCCCGCCGGTGCCAGGCACGTGGATAAGTCGACTTATCCACGTGCCTGGCACCGGATTTTGTCCGGTGCCTGACACCGCCGCCGTTGGTGCTATTCTTCCTGCTGGTCTCCACACAGATTTCGGGGAGCAGCGAACATCAAATACTTCGACAACAACTCGCTTTCCATCGGCAACACGCCGCTGGTCCGGCTCAACCGCGTCGTCGACCCCAACAAGGCGCTGGTCCTGGCCAAGGTCGAGGGCCGCAACCCCGCGTATTCCGTCAAGTGCCGCATCGGCGCGGCGATGATCTGGGACGCCGAGCAGCGCGGTGTGCTCAAGCCCGGCATGGAGGTCGTGGAACCCACCAGCGGCAACACCGGCATCGCGCTCGCGTTCGTCTGCGCCGCGCGCGGCTACAAGCTCACCCTCACGATGCCCGAGACCATGAGCATCGAGCGCCGCAAGGTCCTCAAGGCCTTCGGTGCCAACCTGGTGCTCACCGAGGGCGCCACGGGGATGCCGGGCGCGATCGCCAAGGCCACCGAGATCGCCTCGGGCGATCCGAACCGCTACTTCATGCCGCAGCAGTTCGAGAACCCGGCCAACCCGGCGATCCACGAGTCCACCACCGGCCCGGAGATCTGGGACGCCACCGAAGGCGGAATCGACGTGTTGATCTCCGGGGTCGGCACCGGCGGTACGATCACCGGCGTATCGCGCTACATCAAGAAAACCCGCGGCAAGGCGATCACGGCGATCGCGGTCGAGCCCGCGGCGAGCCCGGTCATCAGCCAGACGCTCGCCGGCATGGAGCGCAAGCCGGGCCCGCACAAGATCCAGGGCATCGGCGCCGGCTTCATCCCGGGCACGCTGGATCTCTCGCTGGTGGACCGCGTCGAGCAGGTCTCCAACGAGGAGGCGGTGCTGTTCGGCCGGCGGCTGGCGCAGGAGGAGGGGATCCTGTCCGGGATCTCTTGCGGTGCCGCCGCGGCGGTCGCCAGGCGCGTTTCGGAGGAACCGCAGTTCGCGGGCAAGACCATCGTGGTGATCCTGCCCGACGGCGGCGAGCGCTACCTGTCCAGCGTCCTGTTCGAAGACATCACAGCCTGATTTCCCAGACCGGAGCGCGCCATGCACGACGATACGATCGCCATCCACGTTGGCTACAAGTCCGATCCCACGACCAAGTCGGTCGCGGTGCCGATCTTCCAGACCGTCGCCTACGAATTCGACAACGCCCAGCACGGTGCCGATTTGTTCAACCTCGCGGTGCCGGGCAACATCTACACGCGCATCATGAACCCGACGCAGGACGTCATGGAGCAGCGTGTCGCCGCGCTGGAGCACGGCATCGCCGCGCTGGCGACCTCGGCGGGCAGCGCCGCCGTGAACTACGCGGTCCTCAATCTCGCCGAGGCCGGCGACAACATCGTCTCGGTGCCGCAACTCTACGGCGGCACGTACACGCTGTTCGCGCACATGCTGCCCAAGCTGGGGATCGCGGTGCGTTTTGCCGAGGACGACTCGCCCGCGGCGCTCGCCCGCCTGATCGATGCGCGCACCAAGGCGGTGTTCTTCGAGAGCATCGGCAATCCGGCCGGCAACATCGTCGACGTGCAGGCGGTGGCGGACATGGCGCGCGCGGCGGGCGTCGCGACGATCTGCGACAACACGGTCGCCACGCCGTCGCTGCTCAAGCCGATCGACTACGGCGTGGATGTCGTCGTGCACTCGCTGACCAAGTACATGGGCGGCCACGGCACGACCCTCGGCGGGGCCATCGTCGACGCCGGCAAGTTCGACTGGGCCGGGCACAAGGCGCGCTATCCGCAATTCACCACGCCGGAGCCCGCCTACCACGGCGTGGTCTATGCCGAGGCCTTCGGGCCGGCCGCCTTCATCGCGCGTACGCGCACCGTGGCACTGCGCAACACCGGCTCGGCGATCACGCCGTTCGCCGCGTTCCAGCTCATGCAGGGCATCGAAACCCTGGGCCTGCGCATGCAGCGGCATTGCGAGAACGCACAGAAAGTCGCCGAGTTCCTGCAGAAGCACCCGAAGGTGGCGTGGGTGAGCTACGCGGGCCTGCCCGACAACCGCTACCACGCGTTGGCGAAGAAATACATGGGCGGCAAGGCCTCGGGCATCCTCACCTTCGGCATCAAGGGCGGGTTCGACGCCGGCGTGAAGTTCTACGACGCGCTCAAGCTGTTCAAGCGCCTGGTGAACATCGGCGACGCCAAGTCGCTGGCCTGCCACCCGGCCTCGACCACCCATCGCCAGCTCACCGAAGACGAGCAGAAGTCGGTCGGCGTGCTGCCGGAGATGATCCGCCTGTCCGTGGGCATCGAGCACATCGACGACATCCTCGAAGACCTCGACCAGGCCCTGGCCTGACCCCCCGGCCCACTTATCCCCGTGCCTGGCACCGGATTTATTCCGGTGCCAGGCACGGGGATAAGTGCCGGATCGAGGGGAGGGCAGGATTGCGGTGATGCATGCACTTGATTAGAGTGCATGCACCGAATGCGACGATCGGGGCGTCACCATGGCCATGCTGACGGTTCGAAACCTGCCGGACGAAGTCCACCGCGCCTTGCGTGCGCGGGCGGCGCAGCACGGGCGCAGTACGGAGGCGGAGGTGCGCGCCATCCTGGAAGAGGCGGTCAAGCCTCAGGGGCGCATGAAGCTGGGAACGATGATTGCGGACATCGGCCGGCAGTCGCGGCTCACGGACGACGAAATCGCGCTCATCAATCACCGTGAGAAGTCCGGGCCGAGGCCAGTCGATCTCGAGTGATCCTCCTCGACACCAATGTCGTCTCCGAGCCATTGCGTGCCACACCCGAGCGGCGTGTCGTCGAGTGGCTCGACGCACAACCGCTGGAGACCCTGTACCTGTCCGTCATCACCGTCGCCGAACTCAGATTCGGCATCGCGCGCCTGCCCGCGGGCCGGCGCCGCAACGGATTGCGCGAACGCCTGGAAACGCAGGTGATGCCCGCGTTCGCGGGGCGCGTGCTCGCGTTCGATCTGCCGGCGACCGCGGCGTACGCCGAATTGATGGCCCGCGCGCAGGCGGCCGGCGTCGCGGTCGGCTTTGCCGATGCAATGATCGCAGCCATTGCCACGGTCAATGGGATGACGGTGGCCACGAGGGATACCGCACCGTTCGCAGCGTTGCGCGTCCAGGTCATCGACCCCTGGGCGGCAAGCACAAGCTGACCATCTTCCTTTCAGTCCGAAGGTTGCCGAAACTTATCCACGTGCCTGGCACCGGATTTTTTCCGGTGCCAGGCACGGGGATAAGTGCCACACGGGTTGCGGCGGTGCCGGTGTCGGAGGGCCAGGCACGTTGCTAATCCAGTTGGCCGGCGTCGACGGGGATCGGTGCGGGGGCGTATCCTGAACTCACAGCGTGAGCGGTGCCCCGTGCGCGGGCGCCAGGAGTACCAGCATGTCCCGAACGCAGCCGCGGATCCCGTACACGTACGCGGATTACAAGAGCCTGCCGGAGTCGATGGATCGACGGTACGAACTGCTTGGAGGCGAACTCCACCTGCTCCCTGCACCGACCATCCGGCACCAACGGATTGCCCATCGCCTGGAACTGGCGATGTCGCAGTATGTGGAACCAACGGGCCTGGGCGAGATCCTGCATTCGCCGATCGACGTCGTATTCGGCGAAGGCGCGGCCCGCGATGTCGCGCAGCCCGACATCGTCTTCATCAGCCGCGAACGGGCGCGGATTGTCACGGAAACCGAGATCGCCGGCGCGCCCGACCTTACCGTCGAGATCCTGTCGCCCGGCACGGAGGAACGCGATCGCAACTACAAGAAATCGCTCTACGCACGGCACGGCGTGCGCGAGTACTGGATCGTCGATCCGCTCGGCAATGCGATCGAAGTCTACGCCCTGGCGGAGCAGGGTTATGCGGAACCCCGCACCTTCAAGGCGCCGGTGGCGTTCGAGTCCGGCGTGCTGCCGGCGCTGCGCCTGGACCTCGCCGCCGTTTTTGCCTGACGGCGGCGCATCCGGGTGCCAGGCACGTGGATAAGTCGTGCCACTCCCGGCGCGCAACACGCCGGGAGTGGCGGCAGGAAGTGGTTCAGGCCTTGGCGCGCGCCGGAGCGCGGGACTGCCGCGCGCCGGTGGTGATGACCGTCAGCCGGGGAGGCTTCGGGCCCTGGACGATGCAGGTGTGGTGATGGCATTCGGGGCAGGAGTATTCCTGCAGGTCGCGCTCGGCACGGTGCCGCTCGACCTCCACCTGGAACACGCAACCGCAATGGCCGCACGTCTGCTGGAAGGTCACCACGGTCGCGAAACGCAATTTCGGTTCGGTAATCGGATCTGCGGACATGGTTTTCGCCTGTTCTGTGTTCTGTTGAGAGGTGTAGGGAAGTCCGCGCGCTCCTAGAAGCGCGGGCCACTGCTGGGACGCTGGCTGCCCGGACGGCCGCCACCTGGACGGCCACCGCCGCCCGGCCGCCCACCGCCACCGCCACCGCCGAATCCACCGCGACCGCGGCCACCACCACCACCGCCACCGCCGCCACCACCCGGAGTGCGCGGCTTGGCCTCATTGACCTTCAGGCTGCGGCCGCCGAACTGCTTGCGATCCAGGGCGGCAATCGCGGCGAGCGCGGCCTGGTCGCCCATCTTCACGAAGCCGAAGCCGCGCGATTCGCCGGTGAACCGATCGGAGATGAGCTCCACCGACTCCACTTCACCGAACTCGGTGAACAGGGCGCGAATTTCGTCAGGCGTGACGTTCGGCGCCAGATTGCCGACGTAGATACTCTTGGCCATTAATACTGCCTCCACGCGCCACAGGGCGCTCAACGGTCACGGATGGCGCCCGGACCGAAACGGCCCAGGCGGTAATCGACAGAGGCAGTGCGCCAGCGGGATGCTGGAGAATCGGCGTGATCGGCAGGCCAGACGCGCGCCGGAGCGGGCACGCGCACCCGGTAGGACTTCACCCACCGCCGGTATCGGACAACACTGAATCCTTCCGCACCATAGCACGCATCGACAAATTAGCAAGCAGAAACGGGATGTTGCAGCGCAATACGCGCGCCGCGCCCGACTTATCCACGTGCCTGGCACCGGAAAAAAATCCGGTGCCAGGCACGTGGATAAGTGCGCCGGGCGAACGCCGATGCGGAGCTATCGTGGATAATCGGCACTTCCACACGTTCCCCGCCGGAGACCATGCGCAGAACCATCACCCCCGTCATCCTCTCCGGCGGCGCCGGCACCCGGCTCTGGCCGTTGTCGCGCGAACTGCATCCCAAGCAGTTCCTGCCCCTGACCGGCGAGCGCACCATGCTCCAGCAGACCGCCCTGCGCCTGGCAGGCCGGCCGCGGATGGGCGCGCCGATCGCCGTCTGCAACGAGGCGCACCGGTTCCTGGTCGCCGAGCAGATGCGCCAGATCGGCGTCGATACGGCGGCAATCGTCCTGGAACCGGTCGCCCGCGGGACGGCCGCGGCCATTGCCCTCGCGGCGCTCGCCGTCGCGGAAGAGGATCCGCTGCTCCTGGTGCTGCCGGCGGACCACTACATCCGCGATCCGGCCGCGCTGCACGCGGCGATCGAGGTGGCCGCAACAGCGGCTGATCGCGGGGCGCTGGTGACCTTCGGCATCGTCCCCACCCGGGCCGAGACCGGCTACGGCTACATCCGCCGCGCGCCGGGGGCGGGGCCCGCGTGGCCCGTGCAGGAATTCGTCGAGAAGCCGGATGCGGCCACCGCCCAGGCCTACGTGCAGAGCGGCCAGTACTTCTGGAACAGCGGCATGTTCATGTTCGGCGCCGGCCGGTTCCTGGAGGAGTTGGCCCGGCACGCCCCCGATATCGAGGCGCCCTGCCGCGGCGCCTGGCAGCAGGCCGCCCGGGACATGGACTTCACCCGCGTCGATCAGGCGCGCTTTGCCGCCTGCCGCGCGGATTCGATCGACTACGCCGTCATGGAAAAGACCGCCGACGCGGCCATGGTGCCGCTGGATGCCGGCTGGTCGGACATCGGCTCCTGGGCCTCGATGCACGAGGCGCTGCCGCTGGACGCGCATCGCAACCTGGTCGCCGGCGACGTGGTGGCCGAGGACACCAGCGGCTGCTTCCTGCACGCCGAAAGCCGCCTGCTGGCGGTGCTGGGCGTCACCGATCACATCGTGGTCGAGACCAAGGACGCGGTGCTGGTCGCTCCCCGCGAGCGCGCCCAGGACATCAAGCGCCTGGTCGACCGGTTGCGCCGCGAGGGCCGCCCCGAAAGCAGCGTCCACCGGCAGGTCTACCGCCCCTGGGGCAGCTACGACTCGGTCGACAGCGGCGAACGCTTCCAGGTCAAGCGCCTGACGGTCAAGCCCGGCGCTTCGATGTCGCTACAGATGCACTACCACCGGGCCGAGCACTGGATCGTGGTCTCCGGCACCGCCCGCATCACACGGGGCGAGGAGACCTTCGTCCTGCACGAGGACCAGTCGACGTACATCCCGGTCGGCACGCAGCATCGAATCGAGAACCCGGGCAAAATAGAGCTCCACATGATCGAGGTGCAGTCGGGCAGTTACCTCGGCGAGGACGACATCGTCCGCTTCGAGGACCGCTACGGCCGTTGAGAAGCGGATGGATCAACCAATCGATGCCACTTTCCAGGAGCTGAAGCAGACCGGCCGCATGCCGACCCCGGGCGGGGTGGCCTTGAAGCTGCTCGAACTCAGCCGCCGTTCAGATGTGAACGTCGCGGAGGTGGCGCGCGTCCTGCAGGCCGACCCGGCGCTCACGGCCCGGGTGGTCAAGCTCGCCAATGCCGCCGGCCGCGGCACGCGGCCGATCGTCGCGGTGCGCGACGCCGTGGCGATCCTGGGCCTGGCGCTGGTGCGGCAGATCGCACTGGGATTCTCGCTGCTGAACGATCACCGCATCGGCCGCTGCGCGGGCTTCGACTACGAGCGCTTCTGGAGCGCGGCGTTGGCCACGGCGATCGCCGCCCAGCACGTCAGCCGCGAGACCCGCATCGCCTCGGGCGACGAGTGCTTCAGCGTCGGCCTGCTGCTCGACATCGGTGCGCTGGCGTTGGCCACCGTGCACGCGGACGCGTACGCCGAGGTGCTGGCCGCGGGCGATCCGGCGGACGAAGCCGCTTTGCTGGAGCGCGAACGGGGGCGGTTCGGCATCGACCGGATCCAGTTGGGCGTGGCCATGCTGGCGGATTGGGGCGTGCCGCGGGTGTTCTGCGACGCCGTGCTACACCGCGGCGACCCCGCGAGCCCGGCGTTGCAACCTCACCCGCGGTCGCAGCAACTCGCGCTGCTGCTGGACCTCGCGCGCCGGATGGGCGCGCTGTGCGCCGGGGGCGAGGAGGATGGCGACACCGGGTTGCAGCGGATCTACCGGCTCGGTGCACGCGTGGGTTGCGATGCCGCCGAGGTCGCCAGGCTGTTCGCGGACACCGGCGCCGCCTGGCGCGAGTGGGGCGAGATGCTCAAGGTGCCGACCCGGCCGGTACCGACGCTGGAGCAGATCGCCCGCATGCAGGAGGAGCGCCTGCGCACGCCGCCGGCGCCCGAGATGGCGCCTGAGGCGCCGATCCGCGTCCTGGCCGTGGACGACAACCCGGTCGACCTGCTGCTTCTGAAGTCGGCGCTGGACTCGTTCGGCTGCATCGTGCGCACCGCGGCCGACGGCCGCGAAGCGCTGGAAGCGGCCCTGCACGACCCGCCGGACGTGCTGGTCACCGACTGGGTGATGCCGAACCTGGACGGCATCGGCCTGTGCCGGGCGCTGCGCGACACCGCCCACGGCCGGCGCATCTACATCATCATGCAGACCGCGCAGAGCGAGGAGGAGCGCCTGTACGACGCCCTCGCCGCGGGCGCGGACGAGTTCCTGTACAAGCCGCTGCGGCGGCGCGAGATGGAAGCGCGACTGCACGCGGCGCGGCGCTACCTGGGGATGCAGGCGGAGATCCTGCGCGACCTGGAAGAAATCCGACAGTTGAACGCCGAGCTGGCGATCGCCAACCGGCGCCTGCAGGAAGCCGCGCTGACCGATTTCCTCACCCGGCTGCCGAACCGGCGCCACGCCCTGGAACGCCTGGCGCAGGACTGGGCCGCGACGCAGCGCGCGGACGCGCCGTTGTCCGTGCTCGCGATCGACATCGACAATTTCAAGGACGTCAACGACCGCCACGGGCACGATGTCGGCGACGCCGCCCTGCAGCGCGTGGCCACCCTGCTGCGCAACCTGGCGCGCGCCGGCGAGACGGTGGCCCGCTTCGGCGGCGAGGAGTTCATCGTCATCTGCCCGCACACCGACGCGGCGGCCGCGCAGCAGTTTGCCGAGCGCCTGCGCGAGGCGGTGCAGGCCGCGCCGCTGGATATCGCCAGGCAGCGCCTGCCACTGACGGTGAGCATCGGCGTCGCCGGCCGCACCGAGCGGATGCAGGACCAGGGCGTGCTGCTCAAGCACGCCGACGACGCCCTCTACGAAGCCAAGCGCAGCGGCCGCAACCGCGTCGTCAGCGCCCGAGACTCGTGAACTATCCCCGTGCCTGGCACCGGAAAAATCTCCGGTGGCAGGCACGGGGATAAATGCGCCGACGCGGCGGAGCGCGACGCCGATTTCACCAAATGGAAGTCACGCCGAATTGTTGAAACACAGGGTCGATCTCCCAGGCCGATGCACTGCCGGCCAGTCCGGAGACGTCCGGTTCCTCGGCGGGCAGGGGCTCGAAGAACGCTTCCGTGACGGCCCCGCGCACGAGCCCGGGGCGACGGGCCTGCCCAGCGTCCAGCGGAACGAGCTTTGCGTAGGGTACGCCGGCTTTCGCCAGGATGATTTCCTCGCCGGCATGCGCCCGTTCGACGAATCGGGACAGATGGGTCTTCGCCTCGTGCATGTTGACGATCGTTGCCATCTCGATTGCACCCGTTATTCAGATCTGGATGTCGCCAAGCTGCGCCTGCACCCAATTGCGAGCAACAGCCTGCGCGGCTGGCGAACTAGTAGTGGTATCGCGCCTGCGCGACGTAGATGATGTCGTTCTCCGCGCGATAGACGAGGCGATGTTCGTCATCGATCCGGCGCGACCACCAGCCGGACAACGCATGTTTCAGCGGCTCCGGCTTGCCGACACCCTCGTAGGGCGCGCGTTGGATTTCGCGCAGCAGGCGATTGATTCGCTTGACGATGGCCTTGTCGGTCTCCTGCCAGTGGAGGTGGTCCTGCCACGCAAGCTCGGAGAACTGTACCTTCATTCGATCAGCGTTCTGCCTTTGCCGCCGGTGGTTTTGATCTCGGCAATCGACTCCAGGAGCCGCCGGGCGTTTTTCGGGCTGCGCAACAGGTAGGCCGTTTCTTCCAGCGCTTGGAAGTCGTCCAGGGACATCATCACCACGGACTGTGAGTTCTTCCGCGTGATGATGACGGGAGCGTGATCCTCGCAGACCTTGTCCATGGTGGTCGCGAGTTTGCTGCGCGCTTCGGAATAGGTGAGTGTGTCCATGATGGCCGGCCAGTTGTAGTACAACTCATTGTACATGTGGGCCGGTCGTTGGCCAACCCGATGCGCAGCACTCGGAACCGAGATCGCTGCGCCCGCAGGGGCGGACCGATGGGGGTTGTCGAACTTTCAACACGACAGGGCTCTCGTATCGAGGAAGTGCTTCAACGGTTCCACAGTTAACGGAGCGGGGCGTTCGGCCCAATTTGCCGTTCCCGTTGCCGGCGTCTGTACCTTGCATAGGAGCGGTTTCGAACTGTCCGGACGGCGTAAACGATGCGTTCTGCGGCTTGTACGTCGTCGGGCTATTTCTGAACGACGTACAGATCCTCGCGTGGGTCGATCCCATACCGGCCGTAGACCTCCGGTCCGCCAATGCGCTCGCGCGCGACCGTAAAGCCGGCACGCGCAAGTCGCTCGCCATAGTCCTGTCCATATAATCGCAGGTGGTCGTTCTGGCCGTAGACCCGTTCGCGTTCGTCGGGGCTGGCGACGGCGGCATCTTCGAATGTCTCTGCCGAGTTCGCGGAAATCGGCACCTGCAGAATGGCTGCGCCGCCGGGCTTGAGCACGCGGTTCAGCTCCCGCATGCCGGCCGCATCGTCCGGCACGTGTTCGAGCACATGATTGCAGATCACCAAGTCGAAGGAATTCTCGGGGAACTGCAAGCGGGTGATGTCGACGTCAATGACCGAAGGATCGTACTTGTACCCCGGCATGAACTTGTCGCCGCAAATGTACTTTACGTGAGGTTGCGTACGGATCCTGTCGAACAGGCGGCGCTCCGGGGCGATGTGCAGCACATGGCGCGGCAGGGCGGCATCGAACAGGCCAAGCCGGTCCCGCAGGTACAGGTAGATCAACCGCTCGCGGTCCGATGACCAGCATATGGGGCAGACCATCGCCCGGCGGCCGCCGCCGATGACCTGCTTCTCATATAGAACGGGGAAGTCGAATCCGCCCAGCCCGAATCGCTGAACCTGACTGTTGCAGAATGGGCATGCATACTGGCCGCCGTAGTTCCGCGCTTTCTTGACGAGCCTGCGTACAGTGGCTCGAACGATTTCGTAGGTGCTCATGTGCGCAATAATCCCACATCCGTTCGGATCCGTAAGGAACGCATCGACATTGCGATGCTCAGGCAGCGAATTTCTGGACCGCGCTGCCGCATCCGCGGAGGCATTACGATTGTCATGGAGCCGGCCGATAATGCGATTACCGGCCCAAAACGGGATATTTTTCATAGACTAATCACGCATCGCGTGCGATAAAACGCAGCTTGCCGGTTCGCTGACCAGGGCCTAATATCCAAAAATTATGAAAAAATTATTTCAAGCGACTGTTTTTAAGGCGTTATGGGCGTTCTCTCTAGCCGTAGTCGCAGGTTCGTGGTCGGCGCGGGCGGAGGAGGGCGGTGCGCCCTACGTCATCCAGCCGGGTGACCTGCTCACGGTCTCGGTCTGGAACGAACAACAAATGCTGCGGGACGTACTGGTCCGCCCGGATGGTGGCATTTCGTACCCGCTGGCCGGGGATCTGCAGGCCGGCGGCCATAGTGCGGCCCAGGTCTCGGCCGAGATTGCGGACAAGCTCCAGAAATACATCCCTGACGCGGTGGTCACGGTGGCGGTCAAGGAGATCCGCGGAAACAGCATATTCGTGCTTGGCAAGGTGAACCGTCCCGGGCCTTTCATCATGAACGGCAGGACGGATGTCATGCAGGCCCTGAGCATGGCCGGCGGCGCCGCCACCTTCGCCAACGTGAAGGACATCAGCGTCCTGCGCCGCCAGGGCGGCAGGCAGGTGGCAATCCCTTTCAACTACGCCGAGGTCGAGGGCGGGGATGAGTTGCAACAGAACATCCTGCTCGAACCGGGCGACGTGGTCGTAGTGCCCTGATCGGCGATGAGTTCCTCGCCCCCTCGCCGGCCAATGGCGCTCGCCGCCGCGCTAGCCGCGGCAGCCACGGTCGCCTCGAGTGCTACCCACGGCCAGGATCTGACGTTCGTGCCGCAGACCAAGCTCCGCGGTGAGTTCAATGACAACCGCCGCATGACCACCGGCCCGCATGAAAGCATTTTCGGCATGCAGGTCGAGGCGGGCGGTTCATTCGACTACGATTCGGAAGTGCTGGATCTCAACCTCACCCCGCTGGGCAGGTTCGTGAGGTACACGGGAGCGGACGACCTGGACAGCGAGACCGGCTCGGTCGACGCGAGCGGTCTGCGGAAGTTCGAGCGCTGGGCTATGGGCCTGGGCACGAATTTCACCCGCGACACCACGCTGGTGACGGAACTGGATACCACGGGCCAGATTGCAGCGAACAAGTATGTGAACTCGGCCAGTGTCCAGCCGTACGTCTCGTACATCATCAGCGAGATCGACAGCCTGCGCCTGCAATACGGCTATACGGACGTGAGCTACGAGGATGCGCAGGGCACCGGATTCCGCGACTACACCTACGCGTCGGCGTCCGCCACATGGTCCCATGTATTCTCGGAGAAGAACCAAGCGACAGCCTCGGTGTACTACAACGACTACGACGTTCCGGACGACCAATCTCCATCGCAGACCGACACCTACGGCCTGCAGGCCACGTGGAAGCACAAATTCAGTTCCACGCTGGATGCGACGGTCGGTGCCGGTGTGCTCGTCAGCAAGGCGGACTTCGTGGCGTTGGCCCTGGCAGGCAACCAGTTCGTCCTGCTGCCCCAGGACAGTTCCGACAACGGGTACACCGTCATGGCGGATGTCATCAAGAAGTTCGAGCGCGGCAATCTTTCGGTCAACTTCTCGCGTAATGTCTATCCGTCAAGTCGCGGCGCGCAAGTGATCCGGACGGACCTGAAAGCCGAGTACTACTACCGCTTCACCCCATACTTCGCGGGCGCCGTCGGCGGCCGTTACATCAACGCCGAGAGCCAGCGACCGGACCAAGCGACGATCAGCGACCTCAACCGGGACTATTACCAGGTCTACGCCCGGCTCGGGTACAGGATTTCGCCGCATTGGGAAGCTACGGGCGCGTACTATTTCAGCGATCAAAAGTTCTCGCAGGCCACTTCGAGCGCGAACGCCAACTCGGTGCACCTCATCCTGCAATATAACGGTGACAGTCTCACCCTCCTGCGATGAATACCTACGTCGAAGCCCAGCCCTACGAAGCCCCGGCCAAGTCCCTGGCGGAGTATGTCGATGCCGTGCGCCGGCGCTGGCGGATGCTCGCCATGACTTCCGGCGGGATCCTGCTCGTGGCCCTGCTGCTCGCCGTCGGTCTGCCGTCCGTATACCGGGCGCGGGCCACCATCCTCATCGAACAACAGGAAATCCCGGCCGAGCTGGTTCGATCAACGGTTACCAGCTATGCAGATCAACGCATCCAGATGATAAGCCAGCTCGTGATGACGAGCGCAAACCTTGGTGGCCTGATTGAAAAGTACAACCTTTACGAGTCTGAACGTAAGAGGCTGCCGGCCGAGGTGATCCTCGGCAATATGCGCGATGATATCAAGCTTGAAATGGTCAGTGCGGACGTGGTCGATCCTCGCAGTGGTCAGGCACGCAAGGCAACGATTGCGTTCACTCTCACGTACGACAATGAATCCCCGGCTTTGTCGCAGAAAGTGACCAACGAGCTGGTATCGCTATTCCTGAACGAGAATCTCAAGAATCGCGCCGAATCCGCCAGCGAAGCATCGTCGTTTTTCGCCGACGAGGCCAAGCGCCTCAAGGTGCAGGTGGCGGAATTGGAAGCGAAGCTGGCGGACTTCAAGAGCAAGAACGTCGGGGCGCTGCCGGAGCAGTTCGCGCTCAACATGCAGATGATGGACCGCACGGCGGCCGAGAAATCCGAGGTCGAGCGCCAAATCAGCGCGCTGCAGGAACGAAGGATTTTTCTGGAGGCGCAACTCGCGCAGACCGGACCGCTTACACCGCTCAGCTCCGAAACAGGCCAGCGGATCCTCGGTCCAGCCGACCGGCTGCGGGTTCTGGAGAGCGACTACGTCACCCTCACCGCACGCTACGGCCCCGACCACCCGGATGTAGTGAAGACCCGGCGCGAAATGGAGGTGCTTCGGGCGCAGGTGGGCGGCGCCGGTGCGAATGCCGAGATGCGCAAGCAGCTCGATGCGGCAAGGTTGGACCTGACTACGGCAAAGGAGCAGTACGGGCCCGAACACCCTGACGTGAAGAAGCTGGAACGCACCGTCGCCGCGCTGGAGGCGGGCGTAGCCGCGGCCGCGCGCATGCCGGCTCAGGCGAACACACCGGTACCGGACAACCCGGCTTATATCCAAACCCAAGCCAACCTTAAGGCACTGACGAATGACTTGGCGTTGGCGAACGCTAAACGAGCTGAGTTGCAGCAGGCGCTCGAGGAATACTCGCGCAAGTTGGCGGCCGCACCTGAGGCCGAGAAGGTCTACAGGGGGTTGCTGCGGGACTACGAGACCGCCAGTGCCAAGTACCAGGAGATCACGGCCAAGCAAATGGAAGCGCAGGTCTCGCAGACCCTGGAGACCGAGCGCAAAGGTGAGCGCTTCACATTGATCGAACCGCCGCTCTTGCCGGAGAAGGCCGCAAAGCCGAATCGGGTCGCGATTATTCTGCTCGGATTCGTCCTTGCCGTGGCCGGAGGCATTGGCGCCGTGGCGGCCCTGGAAAGCATGGATCAGGCCGTGCGCGGCAGGCGCATGGTGGCCGACCTCGTTGGCGTTGCTCCGCTGGCCGTGGTGCCGTACATCGTGACCCCATCGGAAGTCCAGGTGCAAAAGCGACCCGTAAAACTGGCGATTGTCGGAGTGGTAATTGCGGCAGTCGTGGTCCTCGTCGCATTCCACTACTTCGTAAAACCGCTCGACGTTACGTGGTTCATCCTCATGCGCCGCCTCGGCCTCTCGGAATAGCCCGGCAAAGGCACCTCTATGGAACGTATCCAGCAAGCCCTCGAACGCGCACGGCAGGAGCAGGCGGCTCGAAAACCGGCCCCGGACGCGAGGCCGCGGATTGCCGAGGCGCGAGATGTGTCCGATTCGCAGCCCGTCACTGCGGAAACGCTGGGCCATGCCGTCCCGGAGTCGCAGATCAGCTACTCGTTGACCCAGGTGGTGAAAGCCGTACCGGAGGCACTCAAGCGCAATCGCATCGTCGCCGGTAACGATTCGGACCCGGCGGCGACTGCCTACAAGATGCTCCGTACGCAGGTGCTGCAGAAGCTCGTCGAGAAAGGCTGGAACGCGCTGGCAATCACCAGCCCGGGGATGGGCAACGGCAAGACGCTCACGGCCATCAATCTCGCGATCAGCCTCGCCCGCGAGGTGCATCACACGGTGTTGCTCGGCGATCTGGACATGCGCCACCCATCGATCCACACCTACTTCGGCCTGACGCCGGAATTCGGGATTTCGGATTTCTTGCTGCGGGATGTGCCCATGCAGGACATCCTCATCAACCCCGGCATCGAGCGCCTGGTCCTGTTGCCGGGGCGGGAAGTACTCAACAACTCCTCCGAGCTGCTGGCGTCGCCGAAGATGGCCAAGCTGGTGTCCGAGCTGAAGTCCCGATATCCGTCCCGGATCGTGATTTTCGATCTGCCGCCGATACTTTCGGCCGACGATGCGCTCGCCTTCGCGCCGCACGTGGACGCCGCTTTGCTGGTCATCGAAGACGGCAAGACGACGCGCGCCGAGGTTGAGCACGCACTGAGCCTCATGCGAAATACGTCGCTGCTCGGCACCGTTTTGAACAAGTCGTCCGTCGCACCCGGCGCCTATTACTGACGATTGGCCACAATCCCCCTGAAAACCAAGTGGATATTCCGTCGACAAAGCCGGCATCGATCACAAATACGAGACCATCGTTCGAAAACGAGATACTAAGGAAGCTATGTTTTTGGCATGATGCATTGCAGCGAATTCAAGCTGCGGCACGCCAATCGGAGCAATAGGCCATGCAACCGGAATCGTACACTCAACTTCGCAAGCGCTACGGCGTCGAGCAGAACCCGACGCAACCCCACGCTCCACTGATGAAGAAGTACTACTTCGGCATCGTCGCGGTAACCTACACCTGCAATGCCCGCTGCGACATGTGCTATTCGTGGAAGAACCCCACGAAGAAGGCGGACCAGATCACGCCCGAGGACTTGATGAAGCTGCCGGACGTGCCGGTGTACAACGTCACAGGCGGCGAAGCATTCGTGCGGCCGGACATCCAGGACCTGCTCGCGGTGCTGGACAAGAAATGCGACCGGATCGTTGTGAGCAGCAACGGCGCCTACACGGACAAGATTGTCGACACGGTGAAAAAATTCCCAAAGGTGGGCATCCGCGTCAGCCTTGAAGGGTTGCAGAAGGCGAATGACGAGATCCGCGGCATTCCTGATGGTTTCGATACTGGATTGCGGACGATCCTGGCCTTGGCCGAGATGGGTCACAAGGACATCGGCTTCGGCATGACCATCTCGCACAAGAACTACAAAGATCTCGGCGCGCTGCACGAGCTGGCCGAGCGCATGGAAGTCGAATTCGCCACTGCATCACTGCACAACTCGTTTTACTTTCACAAGATGGACAATCAGGTCGATAACCTCCCGGAGGTCATCGCGGAGGTCAAGAAGCTGATCAAGAGCCAGCTCAAGAGCAAGCGGCCGAAGGACTGGTACCGTGCCTATTTCAATTTCGGCCTGGCGAACTACATGATGGGTAAGCCGCGCGTTCTTCCTTGCGAAATGGGGTTCAGTGCGTTCTACGTCGATCCTTATGGCAATGTCCGCCCCTGCAACGTCATGGACGAAAAG
Source organism: Gammaproteobacteria bacterium (assembly GCA_050183625.1). GTDB lineage: Bacteria > Pseudomonadota > Gammaproteobacteria > JADZEE01 > JADZEE01 > JBFXBD01. Next base: position 44,526 of record JBFXBD010000020.1, on the reverse strand, counting down.
ATCGGCAACATCAAGACCCAAAGCTGGGATGACATTTGGCATTCCGAAGCTGCAACCGCGATGCGCAACAAGGTGCTTTCCTGCAAGGAGAGCTGCTGGATGACCGGCAGCGTGTTCCAGATGATGAAGAAGTACATCGGAACTCCGACTCGCTTCATCGCCGACCACAAGTTCCTGGGCAAGGACCTGGACGAAACCTTCGCCCAATTCGGGCCGCCACCGGAGAAGACGCAGCACGGCCAGGAAATCCATTTCCATAAGTATGATTTCAAGCGCCCGGAGTCGGATGACGAGAGGTTGCGGCGGGCACGACGCGGATCCAAGACCGGCTGACGCCAATTCAGGCAGCCATTTGGCAAGCTATCGAAGTCTCCGGCAACCGGAAATCAACCTCACCGCTACAGTACGAGTACGAGCCACTCGTGCCGCGGCAGTTTGCGAACCGGGCTCTCGTCAATAAATCCGACACCGTGAGTCCCGGTTCGCTCAAGAAGGATGCCATCCGTTCTGGCGGGTGGCTTGCTGCGACGCGCATCATGGGGCAGATCGTGCAACTCGGCACGACCCTGGTCCTTGCGCGTGTTTTGGGTACGCATGAGTTCGGCTTGATGGCGATGGCGCTGCTTTACCAGGGCGTCATCGACACCTTCATCGACTTCGGTTTTCTGACCGCGCTCATCCAGCGAAAGCAACTGGACGAAAAGACGCTGTCGAGCTGCTTCTGGTTCCTAATTGGGATTTCGTGCGTCATATGTGCGGGCTCCATCGCGCTTTCGCCACAGATTGCGAACCTGCTCGGAGACGAGCGCGTGGCGTCTGCGACTGCCGTCCTGGCCCTCGCGTTTCTGGCGGCTCCTTCCCAGATTGTCAGCAAGGCACTCCTATCACGAAGCCTGCGGCTGGACGCCGTCGGCAAGTCAGAGTTTCTATCGTCGTTATTGCGTTGCGGTATAACTATAGCGATGGCGATGCAGGGCGCCGGTGTATGGAGCCTGGTATATGGTTATCTATCCGAGAAACTTTTCCTGGCTGTTCAGCTTCCCTTGCGGGCCGGTTGGCGCCCAAGCCTTTCGTTCGACCCGGCCTCAGTGCGGGAAATCGTCAGGTTCGGCGTGAATGTCACCGGCGGGAGCTTTATGTGGTACCTGTACACTCACGCCGACGGCTTCATCGTCGGGCGTGTGCTCGGTGCCGGCGTGCTGGGCGTGTATACGATCGCAAGCCAGTTCGCCAATTCGGTTTTCAAGCTACTGGCAGCGAGTTACAACCGCGTGGCTTTCCCCGCGTATACTAAGCTTCAGGACGCGCCAGACCTGAACAGAGTGTTCATCAAGTCGAGCGTGTATCTCGCCGTGATTGCAGCGCCGCTGTACCTGGGGATTGCCGCAGTCGCACCGGACCTGATTCACGTGCTGTTGGGCACCAAATGGGCGGACGCGGCGCTGCCGATGAGGGTTCTCGCTGTCGGGTACGCCTTTCAAACCATATCCGCGCTGCTGCCCGCGTTGTTCAACGCCAGGGGCATGCCGACGATAAACATGTACGTCAACTTAGCGAGCACCGCCGCCTTCGCGGGGGGGCTGTATGCCAGCGCCGTCAATTGGGGTTTGGCCGGGGTGCTGTATGTCGGCGTAGGGCTTCATGCGGCGCGATATCTCCTGTTGCTGGCGATGGCATCCAGGGTTCTTGGGCTGGGCATCCTCCGATACGCGAACGCTCACGTGCGGGTCGTGCTTGCAGCGGCGGGCATGTGCGGGGTCGTAATCCAGTCCGCCGATCTCACAGGTGGTCTCGCCGCGCCTGCAAGGCTGGCGATTTGTGTGGCCATCGGCGCGGGTTGCTTTCCCATTCTATTGTCGCTTCTGGATCGCCCTCTTGCAGCGGAGATATTTCACACGGTGATGTCGGCGAGGCGCCGTAGGTGAGGGCGAGATCAGTCAATTCGTCTGGCGAGACACCGCTCTTCTCGGCATTTTTTAACGTGGCCGTCCTGGTTGCCGTTCCGGCCGTGTTGTTTTTGGTGTTCACGAGGTGGGGCGAATCGCTCGCCAGGCAGCTCGTGGCCGCGGGCGGCATCGTTGTGCTCATCGCTTTCTCGATGATGCGTAGAAAGCGTGAGGCACTCCTGTTCGGGATCATCGGCCTTTCGCAATTCGCGATATCTCTTCATTCGATCGAAATGACACCGCCGGTCGTCTGGCAGGTGTTCTTCATCGACCTGCTCCTTGCGGGTTTCATTTGGACATGTATCGAACGTTCCGAGCGCTTCCGGCTCGATTCACTCGCCTGGATATGGATCGCCTATATCGCGTGGCAGTGGCTGGCGACGATGTCATCCGCCCATCCCGTTCGCAGCGTTCTGTTTCTATCCTGGCAAATCAAGTTTTTCCTGGCATACGTGCTCGCTTTGAATCTGAGGCTGACGCCACGGATCGCCTCGGGAATCACGACGGCAGTAGCCATCGTGCTATTCACGCAGGGGGCAATTGCCATTGGCCAGTTCATCAAGGGCGATTGGATTGGGCTTTCCATACTCGGCGAACCAGGGGTTATCGAAGCAGAGGAGTATTTCGTCGATGGGGGGCTCAGGATCGCGGGTACGCTCGGATCGACGAATACCCTCGCCGGATACGTGGCGGTACTGACGGTGTTTCTGATCCCGTTCGTATTCGTCTACAGGAAGCCCCTTATGCTCGGTGGTGCAGGGGCCGGTGCCGTGCTCGCGCTGCTGGCGCTTTCGCGCGCCGGGTGGCTCGCGATCCTGGTCGGCGCGTCGTGTGCAGCCTACATGTTGCGTCAGAATCGCCTCGTCACCTTTTCCAGGTTGCTGGTTGTGGGGTTAGTAGTCACACTTGCCGCCGGCACATTAATCGCAGCGAACCTGGACCGCGTCATGAACAGGTTCCAGGACCGGCAGGCGGTATCATCCGCCATGGGGCGAATCAGCCAGTACATTGACTCGCTCGACGTGATACAAAAGTATCCTGTATTGGGTATCGGCCCCGGCATCACGGAGTTTTTCGGCCGATGGAACAACAAGCGGTCCTACGTCGAGGCGAAACTGCCGGGTGTCAGCATGAAGAACATGGTGCATGGAAGCGCGCTCCAGGCGGCGGTCGAGACCGGTATCCCCGGCCTGGGGTTGTTCCTGCTGATTACGATCGTCGTAATGCTCGGGATGTTCCGGTCGTTCTCCATCCCGCGGCGGCCGAAGGAGGTGTCCATCCTCCAGGTCGGCGGTGCGGCGGCCGGAATAGCGGCTTTCGTTCACACTAGCTTCGGGCCGGAAATGAACTCCCATCAACTCATGATCGTATGCTGGCTGCTCGTCGGGATATCACGTTCCAGGCGGTACTCCGGCGCGACCCACGAAATGCCTCCGGTCCGCACGCCGGGCGGGGTGCAGGGAACGGCGGGACTGGCAGCCGGCGCATGAGTTCGCCGATCTCCGTCCGCGATAGAGACGATTCTTCGTTGCCGATCGAAACCTCGACAATGCGCCTGCTTTACAGTTATACGGCAAGATTCGGAGAGGGCTCGACAGTCCATATCGGCGAGTTCGTGCGCGCATTCGGCGCTCACTGTGGAGCGGTGGTCGAGAACAGTACTGTCATTCCCCCATTCAGAGAGGACAAATCGACGTGGCCTCTGCGTCGCCGGATTTGGGCGCGTACCGTCTGGGCTCGGAGAAATATCGATCATCTTGTACGGACATGGCGCGCCGCAAGAAAGTCATCTGCGGAAGTGCTTCTCTTTCGGTTTGCGCAGGATCACACGTGGTTTCTGGCAACGTTCGTCCTCTCGTTCGTCTACCCAGTCGTGCTCGAGGTCAATTCGATACGCTCGCTAGAAGAACCTGATGCTGGAGGGACTGCGAACCGTGTTCTGGACGAATTGACGATGCGCGCAGTAGCGAGAAGTTTCACGGTGTCGGAAGTACTGCGTGCGCACATGGTAAACGTGCGCGGCTTTCCGGCCGATAAAATCGCGGTGGTGGAAAACGGCGTTGATATTGATTCCTTCAAGCAACTCGTGTCCCCGGATGTGGCAAAAGCGCGATTGGGAATTCTTGGTACGTTCGCAGTCGGTTTCGTCGGCAGTCTGAAGCGGTGGCACGGCGTGGACGCGCTCGTGAACGTAGCAAAGAAGGTCGTGGGCAGGATCCCGAATGTTCGGTTCGTTATCGTCGGCGACGGGGATGCCCGGCCGGCGCTCGAGGCTCAGGTTGAAAGCGCCGGATTGCGAGCCGTTTTCTTGTTCACGGGCCACGTCAGTCACGAAAAGGTAGTCGAGGTCCTTGGCGGCATGGACGTCATGACGGCCCCCTATAAGCGCGAGAGCTTGAGCCGCACGGGCGAATTCTACTTCTCGCCGTTGAAGATCTTCGAGTACATGGCGATGGGTAAGGCTGTGATCGCCTCGCCGTTTGGGCAGATCAAGCAGTTGATTGAGGATGGCGTTTCGGGGCGGCTCATCCATATTGAGGACGACGAGACCGTGGCGGAGGAACTCGTTCGATTGTACCGCGATGCCGAGTACCGGATGCGACTCGGAGCGAACGCCCGCAGTCGAATTGAGGAACGGTATACCTGGAAAATCAATGCCGAGAAGGTCCTTTCCGTCTGCCGTAGCGCGGAGGCGGAATTCGAGTGCAAGTGAACATTCACGCGGGCGCGAAGGCGCGATTGAAGGTTGCCGTTCTGCTGCCTTCTACGGTTGTGGGCGGAGCGGAAAGATTGGTGCTGGAGGAACTCAGGGAGCTGTCTTCGGATCCGTCGTTCGAGTTTGAGGTGCATCTGCTATTCGAGCACGGTGCGCTGGAAGATGAATATTCCAGGCTTCCGGTGTGAATTGTTTGCTGGCGTGCGCCGCACCGCTCGGTGCGGATGTTCGTTACCTATGCGAAGCTCGCGATCTATCTGAAAAGAAATCAGTTTTCGATTCTCCATTGCCATCTCCTCTATGCGCTAGGCCCGTGGGTTGGCGCAATAAGCGGGCTTCGCGTTGTCACCACGGTACACAGCGTCGCCGAACGGCTCGGCACGATTGCATTGATCGGCTTGAAGCGCAGCGATACGGTTATCGCGTGCAGCGAGGAAGTCGCGGAGGGTCTGAGCCGGCGTGCGGCCGGGAGAAGATTAGTCGTCCTGAAGAATGGCATCAAGCGCCCGCAGGGAGAGGCGCGCGACCGGAATGAATTGCGGCAATCTTTCGGAATCGCGCCGGAGCATTATCTGGTCGTTTCACTTGGCAGGTTGATCGAGCTCAAGTCGTACGACGTGTTGATATCCGCGGTGGCGGCGGCCATGCACCGTCACGCTTTTCTGCGATTGCTGGTGGCTGGCGACGGCGAAATGAGAGCTGAACTAGAACGGCAGGTTGTGGCGCTCGGCTTGGACGGGAAAGTCCGTCTGATGGGGCACGTGAGTGACGTCGACGGGCTGCTCCGGGCGGCCGATCTGTATGTCAATTCGTCGAAATGGGAAGGCCTGCCGATGAGTCTCATAGAAGCGATGGCGCGCGGTCTTCCAATGATCGCAACGAATGTCGGTGGCAACAGGGAGATTGTTCTGGATGGAAAGACAGGCGTTCTCATTCAACCGGGGGACGTGGATGCTTTGTCTTCGGCGATTATTGAACGAATTGAAGATCCGGAAGGCTCGCGTCGGATGGCATCCGGTGCATTGAGACTGTTCGACGAGGAGTTCGGAATAGAACGCCACTGCGGCATTCTCGCCAGCGAGTACCGAAGGGTAGCTCAATGAAGGTGGTAGTGGTCAACCGAAACTACTTCGTTACGGGTGGTCCCGAGAAGTACATGTTCACTCTGATGGACGCAATGCGTGACACGACTTTCGTGCCATTTTGCGTTCGCTTTTCTGAGAATCGGGAGACTGAATATTCTGGGTATTTCGTCGACCCCCCTGGAAAGGGGGTCTATTTCAAGGATTTTGACGTGTCGCTTGCCGATAAGCTAAGGGTTGCGGCAGACCAGATTTATTCGTGGCAGTCTCGGCAGAAACTCGACGCGTTGCTTCGTGCGGTGAAACCGGATATCGCTTACTTCCTGAACGCAGTTTATTTCACGGATAGCATCGTGGACGCGTGCGCGAGCCACGGAGTGCCTGTCGTCTGGCGCATGTCGGACTTCAACAAGGTGTGTGCGAGCTATCATTTTTATCGGGATGGGGCGGTTTGCGAGGAATGCATCCACGACGGGATTCTGCGTGCGCTCAAGAATCGGTGTGGTGGAAATCAACGCTCGATGGCTGCGGCGGCAGTCAAGGTGGCCGCAATGAGCCTGTCGAGGGTGCGGAACGTGTATTCGCGCGTCGCCCGGTTCGTGACACCGTCTGAGTTTACGCGCGGGAAAATGATTCAGGGGGGGTTCCGCGCGGATCGGATCGAGCACATACCGACTCCCGCGGCGGCCGCCAGCGTTCCTGCATCCTCGGCAGGACCGGAACGCATCCTGTTCGTCGGGCGCATCACACCAGAGAAGGGCCTCGACGTGCTTATCCGCGCGTTTTCGCGACTCGACCGCGCCGGAGCAAGGCTGCAGATTGTAGGCGACTACAAGTCCGACTACGCGCAAAGCCTGATTGATGCGATCGACCCGGCGATCCGCGGAAGGGTCGATTTTCTCGGATTTCGCAATCAGGAAGAGATTGAGACGTTGTATCGGCAATGTTCGTTCTTCGTGGTTCCGTCAGTATGGTACGAAAATCTTCCCAACGTCTTGCTCGAAGGTATGGCGCAGGGGCGGCCGGTAATCGCGAGCCGGCTCGGAAGCTTGGTGGAGTTCGTTCGTGATGGGCACACCGGCTTCCACTTTCAAGCCGGAGATGACGTCGAACTGGCGGACAGGATGCAGCGGTTACTGGACTCGCCGCCTTTGGCGGATCGCATGGGGCTGGAGGCTTGGAATTATGTCAAGGCGCACCATGCGCCGGATGTCCATATCGCCAAGCTGCGTGCGGTATTTGAAAGCGCGATTGCCGAAACGGCAATTTAGCGAAATGGTTGCCTGCGGCACACAAGGGCGCACCGTGGAAGACATCAATTGCATATTCTGCGGGCGGGCGAGCGAGCGTGTGGCAATCAGGGAGAACGGGTATTGCGGGCGGCAATGCGAGACCTGCGGCCTCATATATGTTTCTCCGCGACCGGGGGCGGCAGAGGTTTCCGCGTTGTATGGCACGGATGAAGCGCACGTGTCGGCGCGAGAGCAATTGAACGCGGAAACATTGAAGCGCATTCACGCGCGGCACCATCTGGAAATCATCAAGCGGCACGTTCCAAGGGGGACGTTGCTTGAGATTGGCGCGGGCGCCGGATTCTTCCTCGATGAGGCTCGAACGGCGGGGTTCGAGCCGCACGCGATTGAACTCAACCACGCACAGGCCGGTTACATCAGGAAAGTTCACGAGATTCCGTGCGAGGAGAAACCCCTGGGAGAAGGGGCGTTTAATGGCAGGGAGTTCGACATCATGTTCCATTGCGACGTCATCAGCCATCTCCCTGATCCATTGACGGAGTTCAGGAACATGAATGCCGCGCTGCGTTCGCGGGGGGTGCTCGTGTTCGAGACCGGGAATCTCGGCGAGGTTGATCCCAGATACTATCGCCTGTTTTCGCGCTTCCAATATCCTGACCACCTGTTTTTTTTCACGGTGCAGAACCTCGTGGATCTCCTGAGCAGGACCGGCTTCGATGTGGTCGAGATCTATCGCTACTCGCTGGTGCCGCAATTATCCTTCAATCGTGCAGTCACGTGGGTCAGGAAGACTCTGCGTGGAGGACGAGCGGCTAGCGACCGCAATCCCGCCGCTCCGAGCGGCGGCGGGGACGAGCTGCCGGTGAAACCCAACGAACGCCCGGCCGGTCTGCGGCGTCGTGTCCGCGAGCGCCTGAATGCGTTTCTTCGTTATGGAGTGGGCAGGGTGGCTCCATTGCCGAGGCGTCCGCAAACAGTGCTCGTGATCGCTCGGAAGGCCACATGAGACGGGCGTCGGAACATCGCATTCTTGCGCGCGCCTTCGTCATGGCGATGCTGCTCGGCATTGTGTCGATTTGTCCCGCGGCGCAGTCGCCAGCGATAGCGGGAATCGCGCCGGTGTCGCTCCAGCAGATACCCGGGCGCAGAGGAATCTCTGTCCTGTACCGCGGCCATCCGGTGGCCGTCAATTTTGCGCGGGTGGAGGTATACGCGATCCGGCCGCTTGGCGGGCGCAAGCCCCTGTTGCGGTGGCCCGCCGATCCCGTCGAGTGGTCTAGAACCGATACGGGAGGTTTCCGCGCGGTGCATGGCGGCGGACCAGGAACCGGAACTCTCGAAATCAAGGTTGAACTCACTGCGGATGGTGGGATCGACCTCCAGGGTTCGTACGCTGTACCGGACGGCGTTCAGGCGCTTGGAATACAGTTCGATGTCGCAAGTTTCCTGGCGGACTGGCTGGTCGGGGGAAGCGTCAGTTGGGTTGGCGGAGCTGCAGGCGTCACTGCGGTCCCTACACCGTCCGAGCGCCGGGTGCTCGCGCAGGAATCAGGAACGATCGTGGCGCACGGAACGCTCCTGAACGTCGAGGTTCGCGACGTAGCCGGTGAGGCGAGTCTGTCGGCCGCGGATATGCGTAGCATGCCATGGGATTCGGAGCAGACGGTGCTGGTCACGTCCAATCGGCGGCCACTGCGCCCGGGGGCAAAGGAGGCTTTCCGCTACATCATCACGATGCGTCCCACTGCGCGCGCCAGGTTGCCGTTGCCAGCGGCCGAGTTTCGGGCGCCGCGCACAACCGCGGTTGCTTCGGATTCGACCGCGAATGTGACGTCGTCGGGTCGGCCCGCCATCGCCGTGCGGGGGCAACTCGTCGAGTTGGCCAAACCGGCAAGACGGGATGTCGCGCTTTTCAAGAGATATATCGATGTGTTGGCAGCGCACAAAGCCAACACGCTCGTGCTTCACCATCGACCGGACCACGTTCGCGCTCTTCTGCAACTAGCGTCTCCGCCGGGGTGGTGGACAGAGGCCGACCTGCGTGAAGTTGCGATCTACGCGTCCAAGCGCGGGATCGTGGTGATCCCGGGAATGGTGTCAAAGCTGTCCAAGAAGTATTTCGATGACGTGTTGCCGAAAGGCGGTGAGTCGGACTTCCATTGCACGAGCGATCCGAAGGCTTATGAGGTGATGTTTGCGCTGTACGGCAAGCTCGTCGAGATGTACCGTCCCGGTGCGCTGTTTATTGGCAGGGACGAGATTCGCAACATCAATGCATGTGAGCCCACAGTCCCCGCGGCGGACGTCTTCTCTGAAGACGTGCGCAAAGTTCACGACTGGCTGAAGGTGCGTGGCGTCCGGACCATCATCGCCGGCGACATGCTGCTCGATCGCGATTCCTGGGACGCGCGCGTCGGTTCTTCGAACAGCGGCAACCCGGCCTATGGGGGGCACGACACTGCCAAGGCCATAGATGCCATCCCGAGGGACGTCATCATTCTTGACTGGCACTACACGGAAAAGCCTGATTACCCAAGCATAGGCTATTTCAGAAGCAAGGGCTTCGAAGTCTGGGGCATGAGCTGGTACAACCCCAGGAGTGCCCTGACGATGGCGCGCAGCGTCCGGCGCGACGGTGGCGCCGGATTACTCGGTTCGGATTTCGGATTCTGGTCGACGCTCAATCCTGGAGCCACATCCATGTTTGCGCTTGCGGCTGCATGGAACCCGGACATATCACCGCCGGGTAGCGATGCCGCCGCCGTGGCGGACCTGGCCCTGCGCCTGCGGCCACCAAGTCATGGGGCGGCCGGATTTCAGACGATCGAACTCGATGCCGTGAACGACGCTCGGGCGGATTCCGAAGCCTTCGACGGGCGCGGATTCGTCGACGCCGGTCCCGCGCTGGATCTGTCGAGTGTGCCGATGGGTCGCCAGTCCCTGGCGGGCGTGGCGTTTGAGGTGCCTACTGCAGGCGCTCCAGGGCTTGACTTGATCGCTGCGAGGTCAGGGGAGGGGGTTGGTGCCTCTGAGCGGAGTGCGCGTCTGACTCTCGGCGGTGCCCGATACAAGAGCCTGGCCTTTCTTCACGCGGCATACATGGCAATGCCGACCGTGTATCCGCGCGAGGTGGGCCGCTACGTCATCGAGTACCAGGATGCATCGAGGGAGATTGTGCCGTTGGTCGAGGGGCTCAATATTGCCGACATGCGCGCCGAAACCGGTCTTCGGGTCAATCCATGGCGGTTCAGGTCCGGTATCGATGAGATACTTGGTGCATTGCCGGGCTGGCGGGGGTACACACGCGCCGGCGTTCCCATCACTTTGCATGTCCTCCGCTGGGAGAACCCGAGGCCGGAAAAGCCCCTGCGCGCGGTGACGATTCAGGCGAACGAAATCGGAACGCGCATGGGATTGGCATTGGTGGCCTTATCCGGTGTGCATGGCGAAGACAAGGACGCAGCGCGGTGAAGATTGCCTTTATATGCATAAAAGGGATGCCGATCGGCGGAGGTGTCGAGAAGTACACGGAGGAGCTCGGCAGTCGCCTCGCGTCGCGGGGGCACGAGGTCATCGTCTATTGTTCGCGCTCGTACGGGACACGGGATGGTGCATTCAAGGGGATGCGGATCGTCACTCTCCCATCCGTGAATTCCCGCAGCCTGCAGAAGCTCAGCCTCTCCGCGGTGGCGACATTGCATCAGTTCTTTGAGCGTGGAATCGATATCGTTCACTACCATGCCATTGGCCCTTCGGTGTTCTGCTTGGTCGCCCGAGCGTTCGGTCGCAAAACGGTGGTCCAGAGCCACGGGCACGAATGGATGCGGGCCAAGTGGGGATGGGCAGGAAAAACATTTTTCAGGCTGACTGAGATCGTCGGCGTGCGTTGCGCAAACCACATGAGCGCGGTATCGAACTTGCTGAAGCAGTATTACGAATCGAAGTATCGGGTGCCGGTCAGTTACGTACCGACCGGCGTCAACCCCCCGGTGCGTCGTGCGCCCGAGCGGATTCGCGAGTTCGGGCTAGAGGGGAACGACTACATTCTCTTCATGGCGCGCCTGGTCGTGGAGAAAGGCGCTCATTACCTTATAGACGCATATAAATCGCTCGCGCCCGGAATTAAGCTGGTCATCGCCGGCGATGCCCAGCACGAGGAACGGTACAAAGAACTTCTGCGGACCAAGGCGGCCGGCCATCCAGGCATCATTTTCACCGGATTCGTCACCGGAGCGCTGCAGGAGGAACTGTTTTCCAACGCCCGGGTCTACGTCTTGCCATCCGAAATCGAAGGACTCCCGATATCGCTCCTGGAAGCGATGAGCTATGGGCACTGTTGTGTCGTGAGCGACATCCCCGAGAATCAGGAAGCGCTTGGGGGGTGCGGGTTGCTATTCAGGAACAAGGACCCGGCGGACCTCGCGATCCGGCTCGGGGAAGCCCTTTTAGGAGGGGCTGCCATCGAAGAAATGAAGCGAAATGCGGGGCGGCGTGCACTCGAGGAGTTTACCTGGGATTCAATTGCAGTGAGATTCGAGCGGATTTACGCCGAACTCATGTGCCCTACGGCGTGACATCGGCACGGTACAGTCATGAAGGATTTCGATTCTAAAGCCCGCATCATTTTTATTGTCGGCGCTTCCCGGAGCGGAACGACGATGCTGAACGGCGTTCTGGGCAACCATTCGCAAATACTCGGACTCAATGAGCTTCACTATATCGGCGAGACTTGGGACCCCGCCGTGCCGCCAACGAACCTCACGCGCGCAGAAGCCAAGCCGATTATTGCGCGGCTTCTGGCGGTTGCTCATAGATCGGCCTGGAAGGCCGAAACGATAGACGCGGATTTCGAGAACGCAGATGCGGTGATTGCACGCATGACAGACGGCCGGTTGAACTCATTCACGGTGTACGCGGAAACGTTGGCGTTTCTCGCGCGATCCGCCGAACGCACTTGCGTTGTCGATCAGACGCCCAGGAACATCTATTACGTCGGGAAGTTGCTCGACTATCTTCCGGAAAGCAGAGTCATTCACATGTATCGAGATCCAAGAGCCGTAATGTGTTCTCAGAAAAATCGATGGCGGCAAAGGTTTCTCGGCGCCAAGCATGTCCCGCTTCGTGACGCGATTCGTGTCTTTGCGAACTATCATCCATTTACAACCACCAGGTTGTGGACCAAGGCATGGGACATCGGGGAGGCCCTCGATGGGCGCAGCCAGTACTACCGTTTGAAATTCGAATCACTTGTGGCGTCGCCGACAGAGGAACTGAAAAAGCTTTGCAGATTTCTCGGCGTCGATTTCGAGCCTGGAATGTTGAACGTTCCTAGGTTCAGTTCGTCGAATCTCGGGGGCGGTGATCGGGGGCGTGGCATCAGTAGTGATGTCGTGGATGTGTGGCGAAATCAGTTGACGGCGGGTGAGATCGGCGTCTGCGAGTACATGGCCGCTGATCGTCTCAATAGAGGTGGATACGAACCGGTTGGTGCCGGCGTTCCAGTATTGTCGGCGCTGAAGTACGCACTGTTGTTTCCGCTGCATGTCGTTGGTGTCCTGCTAACGAACCCCAAGGTGGCTCTGCGCGTTCAACGCGCCATGAGACGCTAGGCTATATTCGGGCGGGCCTGACGCTTCGGGAAGGACTCCTGCCAGCATGGTGGGCCGCACGGCAGTCGAAGCGCTTAGAATGTCCATCGCGCTTTTTGTGCGGGTAGTGTGCGGCGCGTTGAATCTTCGGGATTGACAAACGCGGGACGAATGAGATGACCGAATTGGTAGTGGAGAAGCCCAAAATTGCGTGGCGTATTTCCGTCATTGGTTGGGCCGGAATCGGAGGCGTGGTACTGCTTCTTGGGTTGGCCTTCCGTGCCGACATTATCGCGATGGTTTCATGGTGGTATAACCGCGAGGAGTACAGCCACGGATTTCTGATCCCGCTGGTGTCCGCGTACCTGCTATGGGACAAACGGTTCGATCTCGCGCGGTCCCGATTCACCGGGGCTTGGTTCGGTGTCGGCCTGGTGGCGGCTGGAATGCTGCTCGGTGTCGTGGGAAGTGTTGCGACTATTCAGGCGGTCGCCCAGTATTCCTTCGTGTTCGTGCTTATAGGCCTTGCCTTGGCGATTCTTGGAGCGCGAGCCTTCCGAATCGTCTGGGTGGCTATGTTGATCCTCCTTTTCATGGTCCCCCTGCCGAATTTCATCTACCACAACCTATCTTCGTATCTCCAGCTCGTTTCCTCCGAAATCGGCGTATTCGTCATCCGCCTGTTCGGGATCAGCGTCTTCCTGGAAGGCAACGTCATCGACCTGGGCATTTACAAACTTCAGGTTGTCGAAGCGTGTGACGGCCTGCGCTACCTGTTTCCGCTGATGACACTCGGCCTCATCATGGCCTATCTGTTCCGGGCGCCAATGTGGAAGCGGGCAGTGCTGTTCCTGTCGACCATACCGATCACGGTGCTGATGAACAGCTTCCGGATCGGCGTCATCGGCGTCACGGTGGATCGCTGGGGCACCAAGATGGCCGAGGGATTCCTGCACTCGTTCGAAGGCTGGACGATCTTCATGGGGTGCTTCGCGATCCTGCTCGGCGAAATCTGGCTGTTGGCCAGGATTGGCGGCGAAAAGCGGCCGTTTTCCTCCTTCTTCGGGTTGGATCCTGTCGAACCGCTGGCAGCAGGCACCAGGATTGAGCCGCGGCGATTCCCGATCCAGGCCAAGTTGGCGGCTGCGATCGTCATTGCCGGCGCGGCGGCGATGCTCGCGATCCCGAACCGCACGGAAGTCATCCCGCAGCGTACAGCGTTCTCGGAGTTCCCGCTCAGGATTGGGCAGTGGCAGGGCCGGCCCGATCGCCTCGAGCAGCATTATATCGACGCGCTGAAGTTCACCGACTACGTGCTGGTGAACTACATCTCCGGCTCCGACATCGTCAATCTCTACTCGGCCTACTACGAATCCCAGCGCAAGGGAGAATCCGTCCATTCCCCGCGCTCCTGCATCCCGGGTGGCGGTTGGCGGATCGAGTCGATTACGAAGGAGACCCTGCCGGCACCGGGCGGGCAGGGCAAGCCCATGCACTACAACCGCGTGCTCATCACCATGGGGGACGAGCACCAGCTCGTCTATTACTGGTTCGAGCAGCGCGGGCGGCGGCTGACGAACGAGTATCTGGTGAAGTGGTACATCTTCTGGGACGCGCTCACCCGCAACCGGACGGATGGCTCGCTGGTGCGGCTGACCACGCCGGTCCGCACGGCGGAAGACGTGGCCTCCGCGGACGCGCGTCTGCGGGCGTTCCTGCCGCTGGCCGAGGAGGCGTTGGGGCCGTACATACCGGAGTAGGGGCGGGACGGGGGCTGAGGCGTTTCGCCGGGGTTGAGCGCAGTATGGGTCGCCACGGCCGCTGCGCGGCCTCGCGACGACGTGGGGTGTGCTGCGCGGCCTCGCGGCGACGAGGGTTGGGGGAGTGGGTTAGACTCGCGGTGTTCCGCGTGGCCCGATGATTAAATGATCCTGTTCGTCAGTTTCCTGCTTTCGCTGCTGGTGACCATGGCGCTCATTCCGCCGCTCATGGCCAGCGCCGGCTGGCTCAAGGTCATGGACCTGCCGGACGCGCGCAAACAGCACGGCCGCCCGGTGCCGCGCATCGGCGGCATCGCGATGACCATCGGCGCCGTGGCGCCGATCCTGGTCTGGCTCGCCGGCAAGCCCATCGTCACCGGCTACCTGCTCGGCGTGGCCATCATTCTCCTCTTCGGCGTCTGGGATGATCGGCAGAACCTCAGCCACCGGGTGAAGTTCGGCGCTCAGATCCTGGCGGCGATCATCGTCGTCAAGGCCGGGGTGGTGGTGCTGCACCTGCCCTTCATGGGGCCGGACCCGATCCCGTACGCCGTCGGGGCGCCGTTCACGGTGTTCGCCCTGGTTGCGGTGACCAATGCCATCAATCTCGCGGACGGGCTGGACGGCCTGGCCGGCGGGACCACGCTGCTCACGGTGGCGTTGACCGGCCTGCTGGCCTGGCAGGCCCAGGACCAGACCGTCACGCTCATCGCGATCGCCGTCGCCGGGTGCATCCTGGGGTTCCTGCGCTTCAACACCCACCCCGCGCAGATATTCATGGGCGATGCCGGCAGCCAGTTCCTGGGCTTCTCGGCCGGGGTGCTCGCGGTGCTGGTGACGCAGCGCTCGGATCCGGCGCTGAGCCAGGCGGTGCCCGTGTTGCTGCTGGGCCTGCCGATCCTGGACACCACCGTCGTGTTCGCGCAGCGGATCTACGAGGGGCGCTCGCCCTTCAAGGCGGACCGCAACCACATCCACCACAAGCTGCTGGCGCTGGGCATGGACCACTACGAGGCTGTGCTCAGCATCTACGTGTTCCAGGCCACGCTGGTCACGGCGGCCTATTTCCTCCGCTATGAGTCCGATGGGCTGCTGCTTGGGCTGTATACCGCGATTGCGGCGCTCGTCGCGTTGGGCTTCCGCCATGCGGCGCGCACCGGCTGGCGGTTCCGTGCCGCGCAGCCGGTGCCGGCGGCACAGCCGGCATCCCGGATCGGACGCGTCATCCGGCAGTTGCGCGAGTCCGGCGTCATCGTGCTGGTCGCGGCGGCGGTGGCGGCGATCGCGATTGTGCTGGTGGTTGCCAATGCCGTCGTGTCGTGTACCGGCACGCGGCCGTTGACGCTGTTGGCGACGGGCCTGGTGGCGGTGCTGGTGCTGGGGCTCGGGCTGATGCGCAGCCGGCCGCTCAACTTCGTCGAGCGCGCCGGGATCTATCTCACGCTGGCGCTGGCCGTCTACCTGCAGGGCAGCATCGGCGGCCCGGGCGCGGCGCTGGTGAATGCCGCCTTCGTGGTGCTGGTGATCGTGGTGCTGGCCGGCTTCCGCTACACGGTGACGGAAGGCTTCAAGTTCACGACGCTGGATTTCCTAGTGCTGTTCGCGGCTGTGGTGATCCCGAACCTGACCACCCCGCACTCAAACCTGCCGGAGCTCTCCGGCATGATCGCCAAGCTCTTCGTGTTGCTCTACGGCACCGAGTTCCTGCTGGCCCGCGCCGCACGGCGCATGATCCTCGCCCGCCTGTTCTTCATCGGCGCCGCCGGCGCACTGGCGGCGGGCGGGTTTGCCTGCTGACCGAGCCGCAGGGTTCGAGGCCGGTGCGTGGCCGGCATGCGATGCCAAGCAGTACCGGATCAGGGCCGTTCGATTGGCGGTCGAGGAGGTTCAGCGATGAAGGTGAGCGCGAGATACGCGAAGATTGTCGAGTGGTCCGAAGAGGACCAGTGCTACGTCGGCAGCGCACCAGGGCTGGTCTACGGCGGTTGCCATGGCGACGACGAGAAGCGGGTTTTCGCCGAACTCTGCACCATCGTGGAGGGAGTCATACAGATTTACCGGCAGGAGGGTAAGCCACTTCCGCCAGCGACGGCCGGCAAGGACTTCGCCACGAGGATGGCGAGCCTGGCCTGAAGCAGAGTCCGCGGTGGCTCAGGGCTCAGGCTGAAGGCGCCCGGTCTGGAAGCGCAGGGCCAGAAGCCGTAGCAAAACTGTAGGGCCACCCAGCGTCGCGCACTGTCCTTCTTCGTGCTGCCAGGGATCCACTTCTCGTGTCGGTTGTCGATGGCCGCGTCGGGGTGAAGGATTGCAGGAGACGAAGCTCCGGTGCGGAGAATGGGTGTAAACTTTCGGCACCCATCATTGCGCAGGGAACCCGGGTCTGCCGTGTCCGCCACCATGGACGCCATCGACGCACCGCTCGATGCCGCGGAACTCGCGACCCGCTGGCGTGCGATGTGCGCCGATCCGGCATTCGAGGAGCTGGTCGGCCGGGTCGAGCTCACGGAGTGGGGCGAAATCACCATGACGCAGATAGGCAAGACCCATGGTCTTGTCGCAATGCGCGTGGCGAAAGCAGTCGAGGCGGCGTTGGGCGGCCATGTCATGGCCGCGGTGGGCATCCTCACTTCGATGGGGATTCGGGCACCGGACATCGCCTGTTGCTCGGATGCCTGGCTGGCCGCACACCCGGAGGAGATGCCTCTGTCCGCGGCGCCGGAACTGTGCATTGAGATCGCTTCGGCGTCGAATGCGCTGCCGCGGCTGCGCGAGAAGGCGGCGGCCTATGTTCGCGCCGGCGCCTCGGAAGCCTGGCTCGTGTTTCCGGACTCGAAACGGCTGGAGGTCTACGGGCGGGCGGGGTTGCAGGCAGCGAGCGAATTCGCGGTCGAAATCAGCCCGGCATTCGCCAAACGCTGAGTCGGCTCCGGTGCTGGACCGGCGCCACCGCAAGCGAGGTTCACGATGATTGGCCCAGGGCGCGGGGCGGTCTCCGCCGGGCAACCAGGTTTTGTTGATACTTCAGATTCTGATCGGTCGTGATCAGAAGCTCGAATCCTTGCGCTTCCGCGTGTGACAGTAGCTCACCATTGGTCAGCGTACTCCAACCAAGCTCGAACGCCGTAGCTACTTCATGGTCCACTAAGTGGCGGCGTAACGGAGAGGGCGTGCCTTGGTCGAAAAGAATTCTCACTCACGCCACATTGGCGGATCGTGCGGCGTGGTCGAGTACAGCCCGGGCCTGATTCATCGAAACTCCAGGGAACCAGTCCAGAAAGTCGGACAATGTTGCACCGTCCTCGAGGTTCTCGAACAGCGCCGAGATAGGAATGCGGGTCCCGCGAAAAACCCACGCACCGCTGACGCGCTGTTCGTCCCGCTCGACTACGGCACACGTGGACCAGTCAATCATATTTGGATATTACGCCCGGGCAATGCCGGTCGCAACGAAGCGGGCGGGGTTGTAGACTGGTCCGCGCCCCTGACGGCCGGACCATCCGGCACGCGACAGGCGCTGATCTGGCGCTGGACCAACGCCGGCGCCACCGCTAGCGAGGTTCACCCTTGAAAAGAAAACGCCGCGCCGCGCGGGCGCCGAGGATTTCCCATACCCACGCCCCGGCGGATCTGGCCCCGCATGAATGGCAGCGCGCGCTGCGCCGGCAGTTCGGACGCGAACAGAACTTCCGCATGGAGAATGTCGGCGGGGAGCCGTTCTTCTCGGAGTTCCGCGTCGCCAATCCAGAGGCGCGCACCGCGTACCGGGTGGCGATCCGCGGCACCGTGCCGGGGGAGAATTTCTGTTCCTGCCCGGACTATGCCACCAATGAGTTGGGCACCTGCAAGCACGTCGAGTTCGTGCTCGGCCGGCTCGAGCGCAAGCGCGGTGCAAAGGCCGCGTTCGCGCGCGGTTGGCAACCGCCGTTCTCGGAGATCCATCTGCGCAACGAGGGCCGCCGGACGGTGCACCTGCGCATCGGTACGGACTGCCCGCCGGCGCTGCGCAAGGCCGCGCGCGAGATCTTCGGCGCCGCGACGGACGGCGCCCTGCCCGAGACCCGTTTCGGCGATCTGGACCGCCTGCACACGCTGGCCGCGGCCCGCGGCCACGAACTGCGCGTGCGCGACGATGCGCTGGACTTCATCGCTGGCCGGCGCGACGCACGGCGCCGCGAACGCACGCTCGCCGGGTTGTTCCCGCGCGGCGCGGCCGATCCGCGCCTGGGCAAGCTGCTGAAGGTGCCGATGTATCCGTACCAGGCCGAAGGCGCGCTGTTCGCGGTGCGTGCCGGCCGGGCGCTCATCGGCGACGAGATGGGCCTGGGCAAGACCGTGCAGGCGATCGCGGCGATGGAGATCCTGGCGCGGCATTTCGGCGTCGGCCGCGTGCTGGTGGTGTGCCCGACTTCGCTGAAGTACCAATGGCAGAGCGAGATCGCGCGCTTCTCGGGCCGGCAGGCGCGGGTGCTGGGCGGTGGGCGTGCGCAGCGCCAGGCCGATTTCGCCGCCGCCGATTTCTGCAAGATCACCAACTACGAGAAGCTGCAGCCGGACCTGGATCTCATCGCCGCCTGGGCGCCGGAGCTGGTGATCGTCGACGAAGCCCAGCGCATCAAGAACTGGAACACCATCGCGGCACGGGCGTTGAAGCGCATCGGCAGCCCGTACGCCTTCGTGCTCACCGGCACGCCGCTGGAGAACAAGCTGGAGGAGCTGATCTCCGTGGTGCAGTTCGTCGATCAGCACCGGCTGGGGCCGACCTGGAAGCTGCTGCACGAGCATCAGGTGCGCGACGACGGCGGCCGGGTCGTCGGCTATCGCGGGCTGGAGAACATCGGCCGGACGCTGGCGCCGATCATGATCCGGCGCCGCAAGTCCGAGGTGCTGGTGCAGCTTCCCAGCCGCACGGATCAGACCCTGCTCGTGCCGATGACCGAGATGCAGATGGCGCACCACCGGGAGAACGCCGACATCGTCGCCCGCATCGTGCAGCGCTGGCGCAGGATGAAGTTCCTGTCCGACGGGGACCAGCGCCGGCTGACCTGCGCGTTGCAGAACATGCGCATGGCCTGCACCAGCACCTACCTGCTCGATCAGGAAACCGACCACGGCGTGAAGGCGGACGAACTGGCCGCGCTGCTCGACGGCCTGTTCGAACAGCCGGACGCGAAGGTCGTGGTGTTCAGCCAGTGGACGCGCACGCACGACATCGTCATCCGGCGCCTGGAGCAGCGCGGCATCGGCTATGTGAGCTTCCACGGCGGCGTGCCTTCGGAGCGGCGCCCGGCGCTCGTGCAGCGCTTCCGCGACGATCCGCACTGCCGGGTGTTCCTGTCGACGGATGCCGGCGCCACGGGGCTGAACCTGCAGCACGCCTCGGCACTGGTGAACATGGACCTGCCCTGGAACCCGGCCATCCTGGAGCAGCGCATCGGCCGCATCCACCGCATGGGGCAGAAGCGGCCGGTGCAGATCGTCAACTTCGTCGCCAAGGGCACGATCGAGGAGGGGATGCTGTCCGTGCTCGCCTTCAAGCGATCGCTCGCGGCGGGGATCCTCGATGGCGGCCAGGGCGAGATCTCCCTGGGCGGCTCGCGATTGAACCGGTTCATGAGCGAAGTCGAGAAGGTCACCGGGCGCATGGGCGAGGCGCAGGCGATGGCACCGGTGGAGGAGGCGGGGGCGGCCGGCATCGAGGCCGGGGCGGATGGGGTGGCAGGCGGATCCGATGCCGGCAAGCCAGGCAGGCGCGAGGCGCAGCACGGGCACGCCAGCACGGGCGCAACTCGCACGAGTGAAGCCCCGGCCGGTGGCCTCGCAACGACGCCCGGGCCGTGGGCGGCGCTGGCCGAGATCGGTGCTGGCCTGGTGGCCGCATTGAAGGCGGCGGGGGATCCGGCGTCGACATCGCATCCGTGGATCGAGCGCGATCCGGATAGCGGTGCGCAGCGCCTCGCGCTGCCGCTGCCGGAGCCGGAAACCGCCCGGCGGCTGGCCGATGCACTCGCGGCGATTGCCGAGGCCCTGCGGCGCTGATGGCTCGCTTCGAACCATCGTCGTCGTGAGGCCGAACCGGGCCACGGCCCTTCGTCGTCGCGAGCGCAGCGAAGCGACCCATGCGGCGCCGAATTCGTCCAGGCAGCATGGATTGCCGCGGCCGCTGCGCGGCCTCGCAATGACGGGGGCGGGCAGGGGCGAACCTGCGGCTAAGCAGACGGTCTCAACTGGCTGAATGGCGCGTAGACGTTGCGCCGGCCCGGACATCGACGTCACCGGCGCCGCCCTGGGCGGATCTCACGAAATCTCTGAATTTGCCGCTGTTCTGCGCCGGGATCCGACGCATCCTGACATCGAATTCGCCTACAATCCGCGACTTCACCGGTTTTGCGTCCGCCCGGTAACGGAATCCACCTGGAGAAATGGCTCTATGTCGTTGAAAATCATCGCTCGAACCCTTCTCGCCGCAGTGCTCGTCACAAGCCTTGGCGCGTGTGGCGGGTCGGAGCAGCGCAAGGCGGCGTACCTGCAGCGCGGCAAGGATCTGCTCGCCGAGGAGAACTACGACAAGGCCCAGCTCGAATTCAAGAACGCGCTGCAGATCGATCCGAACGATGCCGATGCGCGCTTCCATCTGGCGCAGGTGCTGGAGCGGCAGCAGAACTGGACCGAGGCGTTCAAGCACCTGGCCAAGGTCGTCCAGGACCACCCCGATCACGTCGACGCCCGGACCCACCTCGGCCAGCTTTATCTGCTGAGCGGCGCTCCGGACAAGGCCAGGAACGAGGCCGATGAGATCCTCAAGCGCAATCCCAAGCACGCGGACGGGCTGACGCTGCGGGCCGCGCTGCATACCCAGCGTGGCGAACTCGACGCCGCCGCCGCCGATGTGGCCGCGGCGCTCGCGGCCGAGCCGGACAACACCCGCGCGATCGCGATGCAGTCGGCACTGCAGGTGCGCGCCGGAAAGACCAACGATGCCATCAAGACGCTCGAGGCGGCGGTCGCCAGGCTGCCGAAGGCTTCGGATCTGAAGGTTCTGCTTGCCGAGATGTATCGCCAGCAGGGCCGCCTGGAGGACTCCGCGAAGACGGTCGCCGGGCTGGTGCAGGACAAGCCCGAGCAGATCGAGTACCGCATGCGCCTGGCGGCGCTGTACGAGGCTGCCGGCAAGCACGCCGATGCCGACAAGACCATGCGCGAGGCGATTGCCAAGTTCCCCGAGGACATCAAGCCCAAGCTCGACTTCATCCGCCTGCTTATGGCGCG
This sequence comes from Gammaproteobacteria bacterium, assembly GCA_050183625.1. Classification (GTDB taxonomy): domain Bacteria; phylum Pseudomonadota; class Gammaproteobacteria; order JADZEE01; family JADZEE01; genus JBFXBD01. Next base: position 22,915 of record JBFXBD010000020.1, on the reverse strand, counting down.
CAAGGACCAGGCCGGCGCCGAGAAGGAGCTTGTCGCGTTCGTGGCTGCCCGCCCGGATGATCACCCGCTGCGCATGGCGCTGGCGGATTTCTACCTGCAGACGAAGAGGACCGCGGAGGCCGAGAAGGTGCTGGAGGAGGTCATCGATCGCGCCGGGACCGAGCCCGAGGGCCTGAAGGCGCGCAACCGGCTGGCACTGGTGAAGGTGCAGGCAGGCGACAAGGAGCGCGCCGGAAAGCTCGTCGATGAGGTGCTCAAGGAGAACGAGCGCGACGTCGACGCCCTCGTCATCCGCAGTGAACTGGCCTACGGCCGCAACGATCTGCCGACGGCCATCGCCGATCTGCGCTCGGCGCTGCGCGACGATCCGACGTCCTCCCGCGTGCTGCGGCTGCTTGCCCGCGCGCACATGAAGAACAAGGAGCCCGAGCTGGCGCGCGATTCGCTGGCCAAGGCCGCGGACGCGCATCCGGACGATTTGCAGACGCAGCAGGAGTACCTGCAACTGCTCGTGGCCCGCGGCGACGTGGACGGCGCCGTCTCGCACCTGAAGAAATTGACGGAGCGGGGCAAGCCGAATGCCCAGCTCCTGCAGGCCCTGTTCCAGGCCCAGGCGGCGAAGAAGGACTGGGCCGGCGCGCGCGCGACCGCGGAGCGGCTGGCGGAGTTCGACAAGCGCGGCGCGATCGGGCCCTACCTGCTCGGTCTGGTGGACGACGCCGAGGGCCAGCCGGACGCGGCGATCGCCAAGTACGAAGCCGCGCTGGAAAAGGCGCCGGACGCCGTCGAGCCGATGGTCCAGCTCGTGAAGTCCCTGATCCGCAACAAGCGCATGGATGATGCGGTCAAGCGTGTCGACACCGCCATCGCCGCGCAGCCGCAGAACCCGGTGCTGCTCAACCTCGCCGGCGAGATGCGCCTGCTGCAGAAGAAGAACGACGAGGCGATCGGCTTCTTCGACCGCGCCGTGAAGGCCAGCCCGAAGTTCACGGTCGGCTACCAGAACCTGGCCCGTGCCTATGCGGACAAGGGCGATCGCAAGAGCGCGGCGGAGCGTCTTTCCGCCGGTGCCGAAGCCACCGGCGGCGACCCGACGCTGGTCGCAACGCTCGCGGAGATGTTCGCCCGCGACGGCAACGTCAAGGGCGCGCGGGAGACCTACGAAGCCGCCATCAAGCGCGATCCGAAGGCGCTGTGGGCGGTCAACAACCTCGCCATGCTGCTGGTCGATACCAGCAGCTCGCCGGCCGATCTCGCCCGCGCCGGCGAACTGGCCGAGATGCTCAAGCCTTCCCGCGAAGCCGCGAACATCGACACCGTCGGCTGGGTCGCCTACCGCCGCGGGGACTTCAAGGCCGCCGTGGAGTCGCTCAAGCGCGCGGTCGAAATGGCACCCGCGGCCGGCGAACTGCGCTACCACTACGGCATGGCGCTGCTGAAAACCGGGGACAAGGAGGGCGCCCGCACGCACCTCGCCGCGGCCATCGCCGCGAACCAGACCTTCCGCGGCCTGGACGAAGCCAAGTCCACCCTGGCCGATCTCGGCGGCGCTCCGGCACCCGCAACCCCCTCGGCGGGCTGACCGTACCCAGCCGCATCCCGGTGCCAGGCACGTGGATAAGTGAAGTTATCCACGTGCCTGGCACCGGGATGGCACTGCGATAAGCTGTTGAATGTTCTTGGCGGTGCGGTGAATCGGCCGTACTATTGCCGCAAATCGTGCGGTGATTACGCGCTGGATCTACGAAGACTCCCGCTGGCCCGGCTTCACTTGGGATAGTGCCGCAATTTCTCCCAAGCTCGCCGACGTGCGCCACCGGCAGGGGCGGTTGCTCGGCCACATGGGAGCGCTAGGCTTCCCGTTGAAGCAGGAAGCCACGCTCCTCACCCTGACCACCGACGTACTCACCTCGTCCGCCATCGAGGGCGCCATTCTCGACTCAATTGACGCACGCCGACGGCGCGCGTCAGCGCTACTACAGCATGTCCGCGCAGATCGAGGCCGAGCGCAAAACCTACCATGCCCGGCTTGAGCGGCAGCAGCGCGCTTCCGTGGAAATCACCGACTGGCTGGACTGGTTCCTCGGGTGTCTGGGGCGGGCCCTGGAACGCGCCGAAGGATCGCTCGAGAACGTGCTGTAAGTGCTCCCCGGACACGGCGCTGCGCGACATCCAGGGGCTCCTGGATCACCATCTGCTGGAGAGGAATCCGGGCGGGGGACGCAGCACGAGCTATCGGCTCGCGGCGCCGGAAGATCGGTAGCCGGTTATCGTCGGATAGGGGTAGTCGAGTCACGGAACCACTGCGTCAACAGACTTTCGTCAGCCTCGCCGGCCGCGACCGCGGTGATGATGGTCACGATATCGGCCTCGTCAGGAGAAAATTCGTAGCCGTTCAAGGCCAGGAACGTCGCTGCAGCGAGTACGGCGATCCGCTTGTTGCCGTCGATGAAGGGATGGTTTCGGATCAGACCGTGGCAGTAGGACGCGGCGAGCCCAAACACCGTTGCGTCTGCCTCGTAGTCGAAAAGGTGTCTGGGCCGATGCAAGGCGCTTTCGAGGAGACTCGGATCACGGATACCGGCGCTGCCGCCGAATCGGGCGATGCTTTCGGAGTGGAGTGCGATAACAACCGATGCGCGGAGCCAGGTCGGTTCCCGCATTACTCGGCCAGTTTCTTCATCGCGTTCGGGTAGCGGTGCATGAATCCGCGTCCGGCCTGGAGCGCTTCCTCGAATGCGGGGTCAAAGCGCGTGAGCTCAACGCCGTTGGCCGTTTCTATGATGAACAGCTCGTCGCCAATTTCCGCGCCCAGCCGCGCGAGGGCGTCGCGCGGTAGCGTAACCCCGCATGAATTGCCCACCTTGCGCACTTTCACCTTTGTCGTCACGGCCTAGCCTCACTTGTAACTATGTTTGTTATAACTACGAGCAGACGCGACCGCAAGTCAGGAGCGGTGGAAGCCTGATCGTCATGATTTAACATAATATACATTATGCGCTCCAGGGGTGCCGCAAGCGCGACTCCTAACCCGGAATGCCTGTGGAATTCAATGGTTGCAACGTCGATTGCATGTGTGAAGAATCGCGCACGTCGAAAGCGCCGGCGAGTGAGGTTCAACATTGCGACTGCGCAACTGCGTACTGGCGTTCTTTGCTGCGGCGCTGATGGTGGCGGCGGGCGGCGCCTTCGCCGCGAAGAAGTCCCGCGGTCCCGCGGCCCGCGAACCGCTGGCCGTCACGGTGACCCGGATCCTGTCCCAGCAGCACATCCGTTCCGACGAAGCCAGCGTCGTCGTGCAGGCCGTCGACGAGGATGCCGCTGCGTTCGAACTGAACGAACTCACGCCCCGCAACCCGGCCTCGACGATCAAGCTCGTCACGACCTGGGGTGCGCTCGAATCGCTGGGACCGGCATTCACGTGGAAGACCGAAATCTATGCGGTCGGCTCCGTCAGCCAGGGTGTCCTGAACGGCGATCTCGTCATCAAGGGTTTTGGCGACCCGTTCCTGGTCACCGAGGAGTTCTGGAAGCTGCTTAATGCAGTGCGCGCAGCGGGCATCCGGGACATCCGCGGCAATCTCGTCCTCGATACGACCTACTTCGATCTGCCGCCCGAGGATCCCGGGGCTTTCGACGACCGTCCCGATCACCCATACAACGTGCTCCCGAATGCGCTTCTGCTGAATTTCCATACGGTGCGTTTCGAGGTCAGCGCCGGCAGCCAGGGCGGCGCGCGCATCCAAATGGATCCGCTGCCGGCAAACCTTCAGATCGCCAACCGTGTCTCGGTGGTCGATGGACCGTGCCGCGGCAACTACGGCGTGAGCTTCGCCGTCGACGACCCCGGTGAGCGCAGCCGCATCATCCTGGGTGGCCAGATCCCGCGCAACTGCGGCAGCTACGGTTTCGCGCGCGCCGTACTCACACCGGAAACCTTCGCGCTCGGCGTGTTCCAGACGCTGTGGAGCCAGCTCGGCGGCAGTTTCGAAGGCGGCGTACGCGCGGGCCGCGTTCCGCAGGGTGCCCGCCTGCTGCTGGCCTGGCGTTCAAGAACGCTGGCGGATGTGCTGCGCGGGCTGAACAAATTCAGCAACAACACGATGGCCCGCCATTTCCTGCTCACCGCCGGCGCCCACAAGTTCGGTGCCCCGGCCACGGCGGACAAGGGCAGCCGGGCGATCAAGGAGATACTGGCCGGGCATGGGTTGGATCCCACTGCGATGGAAATCGCCAACGGCTCGGGCCTCGCGCGCGACACCCGGGTCACGGCGCGCCTGCTGGCCGACGTGCTGATCGCGGCGTGGCGCTCGCCGTACATGCCCGAGTTCGTCGCTTCACTGCCGATTGCCGGCGTGGACGGAACGATGCGCAGGCGCTTCAAGAACGCACCGGAGGCCGGGAGGATGCACGTGAAAACCGGACACTTGAAGGGCGTATCCGCAATTGCCGGCTACGTGCACGGCGCCGACCACCGGACCTACGTCGTGGTGTCGATAGTCAACCGCGCGCAGGGTTCATGGGGCGGTGAAGTTCTTCACGACACCGTGCTGAGGAGGGTCTACGCGGATTCGCGCATGGCTGCCAGCCGCAAGGCGACCGCCGACCGCTCACCCTGAGCCCGCGCAGGACGTTCAGTCGTCGTCGCCCCAGCGGTCGCCGTCGTCGTTCCATTCGTCCGCTGCGTCCTCTTCGTCGTCGTCTTCATGCAGTACGCGGCGGCGGTTGCCGCGCTTGGGCTTGTCTTCCTCCTCCTCTTCTTCTTCCTCGACTTCCGCCGCTTCGACAGCCTGCGCGCCGGCATCGCCGGTGTCGTCCCACTCCTCCGGCGGCTCGAGCTGTTCGAGATCGAGTTCGTACCATTCGTCCAGATCGATGGTTTCGGTATCGCCGTCCAGATACCGTATCTCCACTTCGGCATCGTCTTCGTCGAAATCGACGACTTCGAAACGGCGGCCGGTTTCCAGATCCTCGTACCAGCTTTCGACGACGGGTTCGGTATCTCTGCTCATGGCCGTGCACTCTCCCACTGCGATGTCCGCCGGCGCGGATTGTCGATACACCGCTGCCCGGGCGCGCTTCATTCTACTATGATTGCCTCGTCCTGCATCCACGCACCGGCGGCCTCATTCGCGAAGCAATGAACGATCGAACCGACACGCGCCTGACCAACCGCATCCTGGCCGGGCTCGCGGTCGGCGTGCTTGCCGGCGCCGCCACGTTGGCTGCCGGCAATCTCTCCCCCACCCTGCTCGATTTCGCGCGCGCGTTCTCGGTGGCGGTGCTGGATCCGTTCGGGCAGGTGTTCCTGCGCATGCTGTTTTTCGTCGTCGTGCCGCTGGTATTCTGCTCACTTGCCTCGGGCGTGGCGCAGCTCGGCGACATCGCCCGCCTCGGCCCGCTCGCGGGGCGAACGTTCACGCTGTTCGCGCTCAACATGTCGATTGCGGTCGCGCTCGGCCTGGTAATGATGACTCTTCTGCAGCCTGGCGGGCAGCTCGACGCCGGCACGCGCGAGCGCCTGACCGCGGAATTCGGCGGCGCGGCGCGCAAGCACATCGAGACGCATGCGAACGCACCTGCGCTCAGCGCGTCGACGATCGTCGACATGCTGATGCCGCGCAATCTGTTCGGCGCCTTCGTCGGTAACGACCGCGCCATGCTTGGCGAGATGTTGCCGCTCATCGTGTTCGCGATACTGGTCGGCGCGGCGGCCACGAGGCTCGGCGAGTCGCGCCGGCGCGGCGTCCAGGAAGCGCTGGAGACGGTCACCGTGCTCATGACCGCAATCGTGAACATGGCGCTGAAGATCGCCCCGTTCGCGGTTCCGGCGATGATTTACAGCGTCATCGTCAAGATTGGCTTTGATATCGTCATCGCGCTCGGCCTGTTCGTGGCAGGCTGTGCAGCGGTGCTGTTGCTGCAACTGTTCGGTACGCTGTCGATCTGGCTGCGGGTCTGGACCCGCTTCCGTCCGTTGGATTTCTTCCTGCGGATACGCGCCGTGCTGATCACTGCGTTCTCGACCAGTTCCAGCAGTGCGACGCTGCCGACGGCGCTCGCGGTCGCTCGCGATCGGTTGGGTATCTCGTCGTCCACCGCCGGATTCGTGCTGCCGCTGGGGGCGACCATGAACATGAGCGGCACCGCGCTCTACGAGGGCTGCGTGGTGTTGTTCGTGGCGCAGGTGTTCGGCGTGCACCTGGGCTTGACCGAGCAGGTCACCCTGCTGGTGCTCGCGGTGCTGAGCGCGGTGGCCGTGGCCGGCGTGCCCGGCGGTTCGCTTCCGCTCATCGCCGGCCTGCTGGCCGCCTTCGGCATTCCGCCGGAAGGGATCGGCATCGTCCTGGGCGTGGATCGCCTCCTGGACATGCTGCGCACGACGGTGAACGTCGGCGCGGACATCGTCACCTGCGCGGTCGTGGACGCGCAGGTGCACGGCCGCGAGGCGGCAGGACAATCCGATTCCACGCACGTATAGTCAAGCGGCTGGCGTATCGACGTCCGCTCAATGGAAAGGAGTTTGCAAGTGAAGTTCACCGTCAACGGCAAGGAGGTCGCGGTTGAAGCGGCCCCGGACATGCCCCTGCTGTGGGCACTGCGCGAGGACCTCCGGCTCACCGGCACCAAGTACGGCTGCGGGATGTCGCTGTGCGGTGCTTGCACCGTGCACGTGGACGGCGCTCCGGTGCGGGCCTGCACCACGCCCGTGTCCGCGGTGGCCGGGCGCAGGATCACGACCATCGAGGGAGCCGGCGCCAGCCCGATCGGTGCTGCGGTCCAGGCGGCATGGGTCTCCATCGACGTCCCGCAATGCGGGTATTGCCAGCCCGGGCAGATCATGAGCGCCTGTGCATTGCTGGCGCAGAACGGCGCGCCCACCGATGCGGACATCGATTCGGCCATGAGCGGCAACCTGTGCCGCTGCGGTACCTACAACGCGGTCCGCGAGGCAATCCACGCCGCCGCGCAGACGCTGGCGAAGGGGGCTTGAACATGAGCGCACGGTCTGGGATCGACGCAGCGGAAAGGGCCGGCATTTCCCGGCGCGGCCTGCTCAAGTCCGGTGCAGCGCTGGTCATCGGCTTCGCCCTCCCCCTCGCGCCGCGCCGTACTGCGGCCGCCCCTGGCGACGGTCGCTTCGATGCGATTGCCTGGCTGCGCATCGGCACGGACGACCGCGTGACGGTCCTGTGCGGATCGGCGGAGATGGGCCAGGGCGTGCTGACGGCCATCCCGATGCTGGTGGCCGAGGAACTCGACGCCGACTGGTCGAAGGTTGCGGTGGAACAGGCGCCTACGGACAAGGCCTACGCCAACCCGATGTTCGGCGTCCAGGCGACCGGCGGCTCGACCACGGTGCGTGCACATTGGGAGCCGCTGCGACGCGCCGGTGCGGCCGCCCGGCAGATGCTCGTCTCCGCGGCCGCGGCCCGATGGCAGGTCGATGCCGCCCAGTGCCGCACCGAAGCCGGCGCGGTGATCCATCCGGACGGACGGCAACGGCTGAACTATGGCAGCCTGGCTGGGGCGGCTTCGAAACTGCCGGTGCCTGAAGCCCCGCCGCTGAAGGAAAAGGCCGATTTCCGCATCCTCGGCCAGCCGTTGAAGCGCCTGGACACGCCGGCGAAGATCGACGGCAGCGCGATGTTCGGGATCGATGCGCAACTGCCCGGCATGCTCGTGGCCGTCATGGCGCGTGCGCCGCTGCCCGGCGCCAAACCTGCACGGGTGGACGACACCAAGGCGCGCGCGGTGCGCGGCGTCGAGCAGATCATCACCATCGAGCACGGCGTGGCGGTGCTGGCGAACGGCTTCTGGGCGGCGAAGCAGGGTCGCGATGCCTTGCAGATCGACTGGGATCTGGGCGGCAGGTCCGGCCTGGATGACGCGCGCGTACACGCGATGCTCAGCGAGGGCGCGGACGCCGGCGGCATCCTCGCCCGCAATGACGGCGACGTCGGCGCGGCTCGGACGGCACACACCGTGGAGAGCCAATACGGCTCGCCCTACCTCGCCCATGCCTGCATGGAGCCGCTCAACTGCACCGCGTGGCTGAACGGCGATGCGCTCGACGTGCACGTCGGCACGCAGGCCCAGGGCCCGCTGCAGGGCGCCTTGGCGCAGATTGCAGGCGTGGCACCGGAGAAGGTCCAGGTGCACGAAATGCTGCTCGGCGGAGGGTTCGGGCGGCGCTTCGCGATGGATTTCGCGATCGACGCGACCCTGCTTTCGAAGCTGTCCGGAAAGCCGGTCAAGCTGATGTTCACCCGCGAGGACGACACCCGGGCCGGCTTCTTCCGCCCGGTATCGATCGGGCGCTTTTCCGCCGGCACCGACGCCGCGGGCAGGCCGGTGTCGTTGCGCGCGACGCTGGCCTCGCCGTCGATTGTCGCCGGATCGGGCTTTCTCAAGCTCGGCGAGGACGGCATCGACGATCAGGCGGTCGAGGGCGTCAAGGACATGCCGTACGACATCCCCAACGTCCAGGTGCGCTGGGCGCGCGTGGAGCCCGGCCCCCAGGTGTGGTTCTGGCGCTCGGTGGGGCACTCCCAGAACATCTTCTACATGGAAAGCTTCATCGACGAACTCGCCGCGGCGGCCAAGGCGGATCCGTTCGAATACCGCCGCGCGCTGCTGTCGAAGCAGCCGCGCTACAAGGGCGTGCTCGAACTCGCCGCGAACAAGGCCGGCTGGGGCCGTCCACTGCCCGCCGGCGTGTTCCGCGGCATCGCGGTCGCGCAGTCCTTCGGCAGCTACGTCGCCGAGGTGGCCGAGGTCTCGGTGCAGGAGGACGGCACTGCGCGCGTGCACCGGGTGGTGGCGGCGGTCGACTGCGGTTCGATCGTCAACCCCGCCATCATCCGCCGGCAGATCGAAGGCGGCATCGTCTACGGGCTGACGGCGGCGTTGTACGGGCGGCTTTCGCTGCGCGACGGCAGCATCCAGGAGGGCAACTTCCATGACTATCCGCTGCTGCGGATGAACGAGATGCCCAAGGTCGAGGTGCACATCCTCGACAGCTCCGAAAAGCCCGGCGGCATCGGCGAGCCGGGCACCCCGCCGATCGCGCCGGCACTGACGAACGCCCTGTTCGCCGCCACCGGCAAGCGCATCCGCACCCTGCCGGTTGACCCCGCCCTGCTGCGCAAGGCCTGAGCCATCCGCGGTGCCAGGCACCGGAATATTTCCGGTGCCTGGCACCGGCCGGCGCGGCTACTTCTGCGGTGCGCGGATCCGGCGCTGTACGCTGATCAGGTAGTCGTGGATGGCGTCGACCTGCTCCAGGCTCAGCACGTCGGAAAAGCCCGCCATGCCGTAGTCCTTGAAGACGCCGTCGTACACGATCTTGCGGAAACCCTCGTGCACGGCCCGGGGCATGCGCGCCAGATCCGGGTAGATCGAGCGATGCTCGGCGCCCGGGGTGCCGTGGCAGCCGGCACAGCGGCCGGCGTACAGCCCCTCCCCCTGCGCGACGACCGCGTCGGACAGGGCTTTGTCCGGCGGTGCGGGCACGGGCGCCGGCCCGGTGACCGCCGGCGGCAGCGGCACCGGGCGGCCGTCGAGCTTGAAGGCGAGCAGCCGGCCGTAGTTCTTGTAGCGGTTCGGCGCGGCATCGGCGCTGTAGGTGAACGACACGCTGCCACCCAGCCCGGCGAGCACGGCGACGTACTGTTCGCCATCGACGCTGTAGCTGATCGGCGCGGCCATGATCGCGGTGCCGACCGGGATCTTCTTCAGCATCTGGCCGTTGTCCGCGCGGTAGACGATGAGGTCTCCCGCGATCGTCCCCTGGAACACGAGATCGCTGGCCGTGGACAGCACGCCGCCGTTGTTGCGCGGCGGCAGCGGCACCCGCCAGGCCTCGCGCTGCTTCACCGGATCCCACGCCAGCAACGATTCCTTCGGCTGCGGCGCAGGGATTTTCTTGTAGTACTCCATGACGCGCTCGGAGAAGAAGTCCACGCCGTTGCCGTGGCCGGGCCGGTACTCCTCGCCCGGCTGGGCGTAGAACACCATGCCCATGTCGATGGCCGGGAAATACACCAGGCCGGTGCGCGGGCTGTAGCTCATGCGCATCCAGTGGTGCGCCCCGAACACCGAGGGGAACACCATGGTCGGGCCGTTGCGGTAGTCGCCCGCGGGATCGAAGATTGGGCGACCGGTTCCCACGTCGACGTGCTTGGCCCAGTTGACCTTGACGAACTTCTCGGCCGAGATCAGTTCTCCGGTCGCGCGGTCGATGACGTAGAAGAAGCCGTTCTTGCAGGCGCTGAACAGCACCTGGCGCTTGCGCCCGCCGATGTCGACGTCGGCGAGCGTGAAGGGCTGGTCGGCGTCGTAGTCCCACTGATCGCCGGGCGTGGTCTGGTAGTGCCAGCGCAGCCGGCCCGTGTCGGCGTCCAGGGCGAGGATCGAGGCGGTGAACAGGGAGTCCCCGCCTTCCGGACTGCGGCGCCAGAGCGGGTACGGCAGCGCGTTGCCGGTGCCGAAGTAGACCAGGTTCAGCTTCGGATCGTAGGCGAAGTCCGCCCATACCGCGCCACCGCCGCCCGTGGTCCACTCCGAGTTCGGATCCCAGGTCTTGGCGGCCTCGGCCAGCTCGGGGTGCTCGAATCCCTTGGCGGGGTCGCCCGGGACGGTGTAGAAGCGCCAGCGGAACTCGCCCGTGGTCACGTCCCAGGCGCTGACGTAGCCGCGGATGCCGAGATCGGAGCCGGAATTGCCGATGATCACGTTCTTCCCGGCCACCTGCGGCGAGCCGGTGATCGTGTACGGCCGGGTGCGGTCGACGATCGTGTCGCGCTTCCAGGCGACCTTGCCCGTGGCCGCGTCCAGCGCGACGAGGTAGCCGTCGAACGTGGCGACGTACACCCGGCCCTGCCAGACCTGCACCCCGCGATTGACCACGTCGCAGCACGACCGGCGCGCCAGGGAGGCGTCGACCTTGGGTTCGTAGCGCCAGATTTCCGCACCGGTCTTCGCGTTGACCGCAAAGACGATGCCCCACGGCCCGGAGGCGTACATCACGCCGTCGACGACGATCGGGGTGGCCTCCATGCCGTGCTCGACCCGGCCGCGGTGGGTGCGCGTGCGGTACTCCCAGGCCAGGCCGAGCCGGCCGACGTTGTTCGCGTCGATCCCGGTCAGCGGGGTATGGTTCTGCCCGAGCGTGTCCCGGCCGAGCGCCATCCAGTTGTGCGGTTCACCGTCCGCGTTCGCCATCCGCGCGGCATCCACCGCGCCGGGCTTGGGCCTGGCCGCTTTCGGCGCATCCGCGGCCAGCGATGGGCCGGACAGGGCGGCCAGCAGCGCGGCGGCGATCAATGCGCGCAACGCGCACGCAGGCATGATGATGCGGTGGATCCAAACGCGCATGGTTTCCCCCTCGTGAATGGCCGGCTGTCGGGCGCCGGGTGCGCCGGCCTTTGAACGCGCGCTACTATGCCGCGCCGGTCCGACGCTTGTCGAGCCGGGTGGGTTGGAGTTCCCGGCGATTGGCGGAGGCAGCGATGTCGGTAGCGGATGTCAGCGAGCGAACCATCGGCCAGTTGCTGTCGCTGCACGGGCGCAGCGCGGTCGTGACCGGCGGCGCCCGCGGGCTCGGCCATGCGATCGCGATGCGCCTGGCCGAAGCCGGGGCGGCGATCGCGATCGGGGATATCGACGTTCCCGGCGCCCGTCGCGCGGCGGAAGGGATCGCCCACGCGCACGGCGTCGACGCGATCGGGCTCGAACTCGACGTGACCGACACCGCATCGGTCGCCGGCGCCGTACGCGAGGTCGAGGCCCGGCTCGGCGGGATCACGATCTGGGTCAACAACGCCGGCGTGTTCGGCGAGGCGCCGGCGCTCGACATGACCGACGCCGACTGGGACCGGATCATGAACGTGCATCTGCGCGGCAGCTTCATCGGCGCACGCGAGGCCGCGCGCTGCATGCTCCGCCACGGGCCACCGCACGGCGCGGTCATCCTCAATCTCGTCTCCGGCGCCGGGTTCCGCGCGGTCCCGAAGATGGCGCACTACACCGCCGCCAAGCACGGCGTCATCGGCCTGACGCGCACGCTGGCGGCGGAACTGGGCCCGAGCGGGATCCGCGTCCTGGGGGTCGCGCCGACCATGACGCTCACGCCCGGCACCGCCGTCGCCGACGACAGCGACTTCGGCGCCGCGCTCGAACAGCGCATCGTCGCCGCGCGGCCGCTGCGGCGGCGGGCGGTTGCGGACGATCTCGCGCGCGTGGCATTGTTCTGCGCCAGCGACCTGGCGCTGTTCATGACCGGCGCGGTGATCCCCGTGGATGCCGGCGGCGGCGCACTGTGAGCGCACCCGCACTTATCCACGTGCCTGGCACCGGAAATCTTCGCCGTCCTTGATACCCGCATGAGCCCAACCCTGGACGCCGAAGCGCTGCACGCCGAAGCCAGCGCCGCCACCGGCCTGGCCGACTTCGGCACGTCCGACTACCTGGCCGGCCTGGCCAAGGTGATCGAGGCGTTCGATGCCTGCGATCGGCGCGAGGCGATCCGCGAGCGCCTGCGCGGGCTCATCGTCCGTACGCTCTGCGCCCGGCTGCACACGCAGGCCGGATGGAACGCGAACCCCGATTATCGGGCCGTTCCGATCCGCGCTCCGCTCGTCGTCACCGGCATGCCGCGCACCGGCACCACGGCGCTGCACCACCTGCTGTCGGTGGATCCGCAGTTCCAGTGGCTGCCGAACTGGCTCACGCCCGCACCGCGGCCGCGTCCGCCGCGCGCGCAGTGGGATTCCGATCCGCAATATTGCGCGGTGGCCGCGGCGATCGAGGCGCAGCACCGCGAAAATCCGACCATCCGCGCCGCGCACCTGACGGCCGCCGATCTGCCGGAAGAATGCATCGCCGTGATGGTGCAGAGCTTCGTCAGCATGACCTTCGTGTCCTCGGTGCCGATCCCGCTCTACCACGCGTGGTTCTTCAATGCCGACGAGCGCCCCTCGTACCGGCGGCACGCGGATTTGCTGCGCATGGTCGGCCTGCACGCACCCGGGAAGACCTGGCTGCTCAAGAACCCCAGCCACAGTTTCGGCGCGGCCGCCCTGCTGGAGACCTTCCCCGACGCGCGCGTGGTCGTTACGCACCGCGATCCGGTCTCGGCGATCACCTCGGGTGCGAGCCTGCTGGCGATGGCCGGCATGGGCTGGCGCCCGGAGGAACTGGGGCCGCATCGGCTGCGGGTATGGGCGCTGGCCATGGACCGCCTGGAACAGGTGCGGCAACGGCAGCCGGACCGCTTCCACGACGTCGATCACCGGCGCTTCCGCGCCGATCCGCTCGCGGTCGTGCGCGGCATCTACGATCGGTTCGATCTGCAACTCACGGCCGACACCGAGGCGGCGATGCGGCAATGGGTTCGCGAAAATCCCCAGGGCGCGCACGGCGAGCACCGCTATGCCCCGGAGGACTTCGGGCTCACCGCGATGCGGGTGCGCGAGCGGCTCGCCGCCTACATCGAGCGCCACGGACTGGAGAGCGCACCATGAGCGATGCACGGAACCCGGACCTGCGCGGTACGCGGCTGGCGGGCAAGGTCGCGATCGTCGTCGGCGGCGGCTCCACGGGCGACTACCCGGGCACGGGATCGGCGATGGCGCGGCTGTTCGCCGCCCAGGGCGCGCGTGTCGCGGTGGTCGGGCGCAGCACCGGGCACACCGCGCGCACGGTCGACGCGATCGTCGCCGATGGCGGGATGGCCCACCTGCTGCTCGGCGACGCATTGCAGCGCGCCGATTGCGAGCGCTTCGCCGGCGAGACGGTCGAGCGGTACGGTCGCATCGACGTGGTGGTGAACAATCTCGCCGTGCACCGGCACGTGGACGTGGAGGCGCTCGACGAGTCCGCCTGGGAGCACATCTGGGCCGGCAACCTCAAGGCGCCCATGCTGATGACGCAGTTCGTCATCCCGCACATGCGCGCGGCCGGTGGCGGGTCGATCATCAACATCGGATCGATTGCCGGCACGCTGGCGAGCGGCGCGATCGGCTACGGCACCGCCAAGGGCGGCCTGACGGCGCTGACCCGCGACATGGCGATGGTGCTCGGACGGGACGGGATCCGCGTCAACTGCGTGATTCCTGGGCACCTGCACACCCCGCACGTCGGCCGGGTGTCGGACGGCGAGGCGCGCAGGCTGCGGGCGGATCTGAACATGCTCGGGATCGAAGGCGATGGCTGGGACGCCGCCTTCGCGGCGTTGTACTTCGCCTGCGATGAATCACGCTTCGTCACCGGCCAGTGCCTGACGGTGGATGCGGGCGTGACCGGGATCCTGGGCATGACGCAGGTCGTGCGCCTGTCGGGCAGACGCTGAGCGGAAATCGGGATGGAGATCGACGGGCAGGTGGTCATCGTCACCGGCGGCGCGAACGGCATCGGCCGCGCGCTGTGCGAAGCCTTCGCCGCGGCGGGCGCGCGCGGTGTCGTCGTCGCCGACATCGATGAGGCGGGCGCGCGGCGGGTCGCGGCCGAGATCGGCGCCCTGGCGGTGCGCACGGACGTCACCCGCGATGCCGACGTCGAGGCGGCGATTGTCGCGGCCGAGGCACGATACGGGCCGATCACGCTGTTCTGCTCCAACGCCGGCGTGTTCCACGCGGACCCGGATGGCGCCGGCTCCCTGCCGGACGAGCGCTGGCAGCGCGCATTCGAGATCAACGTGCTCGCGCACGTGCGCGCGGCCCGGGCGATGCTGCCGCGCATGATCGCCCGCGGCGGCGGTTATTTCCTGAACACCGTGTCGGCCGCGGGGCTGCTGTCGCAGATCGGCAGTGCGAGCTATTCGACGACCAAGCACGCGGCGATCGGCTTTGCCGAGAGCCTCGCGATCACGCACCGTGACGACGGCATCCGCGTCTCGGTGCTGTGCCCTCAGGGCGTGGACACGGCGATGATCGCGCAGATCCCGAACGACAGCCCGAGGCTGGACGGCCTGCTGCCGCCTGCCCGGGTCGCGCAGGCCGCTATCGAAGGCCTGCGCAGCGAACGATTCCTGATCCTGCCCCATCCGCAGGTGACCGACTACGTCGCCCGCAAGGCGGCCGACTACGACCGCTGGCTGCGCGGCATGTCCAAGCTCCGCGCCCGCCTTTAGTCCCCCGAACGAGTTATCCACGTGCCTGGCACCGGATTTTTTTTCCGGTGCCAGGCACGTGGATAAGTGGGGCTCAACGACGAGGACGAACGATGACGATGCGTGCGATGGTGGTGGATGGGACCGGTTACGAGCACCTGCGGGTCGAGCGCAGGCCGATCCCGGTGCCCGGACCGGGGCAGGTGCAGGTGCGGATCACGGCGGCGACCCTGAACTACCGGGACTTCCTCATGTTGCACGGCAAGAGCACGCTCGGCCGCAATCCGCGCTACGTGCCGCTGTCCTGCGGCGCCGGCGTGGTGACGGCGATCGGCGATGGCGTGACGCGGGTGATCGTCGGCGACCGCGTCTGTCCCACGTTCTTCCACGACTGGTTGAATGGGCCGCTGAAGGACCCGCAACTCGCCCTCGGCGGTACCGTGGATGGCGTCGCGGCCGAGTACGGCTGCTTCCCGCAGGACTACGTGGTCAGGATCCCCGATACGCTCGGCGATCTGGAGGCGGCCACCCTGCCCTGCGCCGCCCTCACCGCGTGGACATCGATGTTCGTCGTACGGGCGACGAAGCCCGGCGACGTGGTCCTGCTGCAGGGAACGGGCGGCGTTTCCATCGCCGGCCTGCAACTGGCGAAGGCGGCCGGTGCGACCGTCGTCATCACCTCCTCCTCCGACGCGCGGCTGGCGCGCGCGCGCTCGCTCGGCGCGGATTTCACCATCAACTACGCGCGCACGCCGGACTGGGGTGCGCAGGCCAGAAAGCTCACCGGCGGGCGCGGCGTGGACGTGGTCCTGGAAGTCGCCGGCGCGGAGACGCTGGAACAGTCGCGGGCCGCGGTGCGCTCGGGTGGGACAATCGCCGGCATCGGGCTGCTCGCCGGCACGCCGGTGTGGACGGTGGCAGCGAAACCGCCCGAACTGATCCGGATCCGGGTCGGCAGCCGCGACGATTTCGAGGACATGAACCGCGCCATCGTGCAGGGCGCCGTGCGCCCGGTGGTCGACCGGGTGTTTCCGCTCGAACGCCTCGGCGATGCCCTGCGGATCCTCAAGGCCGGCGGCACGTTCGGCAAGATCGGCATCGACGTTACGTTGTAACCACGCACGCCGCCGCTCGACTTATCCACGTGCCTGGCACCGGAGAAAATCCGGTGCCAGGCACGTGGATAAGTCAGGGGCCGAAGGTGCCGCGCAGCAGCATCAGCATGTCGGGGATATCGCGGGCCCGGGTGGCGGGCACGTACCACTTCATGAAGCCGGTGGGCAGGTCGTTGTCGGTGATGCAGGACGGATCCTGGGTTTCGACCGCGACGGCGCCGAAATCCTCCCCATAGGCGGCCGGGCGCCAGCCGAATTCGAACCCGGGCTTGCGGCATCCGAACTGCGCGACGAACCGGTGTTCCTGCGCGGTGACCACGCGCAGCGAGACGGTGCCGCTGCTTGACACCTCGACCTCCCCGCCCCGAAACCCGTGCCCGAGATACTCCGCCAACGCATCGCGAAATGCCTTCGGCAGGATCATCGCGCCGTCCACGGTCATCGGCGGCGAATCCGGGATTGAATAGCCGGCCGCGTTCAGCGCCGCGACCAGTTCGCGGTACTTGCCCAGGTCGAATGCGGCAGCGGGCGGCGCGACGATCGCGAACGCCGCCAGCCACGACAATGCCCGCAAGCACCGGCGCCCGTCCGCTTCGACGTGCGCCAGGATCCGACAAACATTTTCACAAAAGCACATTTTTTACGATACCCAGGTCCGGTCGGCGCTTGCCGCGCCAGCACATTTTATGCGTAATATGGACGATGTATTCCCGTTCGGCCAGCGCACGCGCCCGCAAACCATCCCGGAAGACCGAATGAAGGACGACCATCCGCGAAACGCGCTGCGCCCAGGCCATGTGCTGATGTGGTATCGGATCGAGCGCGTGCTTGGCCAGGGCGGGTTCGGGATCACCTACCTCGCCCGCGATACCAATCTCGACAGCGACGTCGCAATCAAGGAATACCTGCCCGCCGATCTCGCCGTTCGCGACACCGATCACTCCGTTCACCCGGCTTCGCGCACGCATGGAGAGCGCTATCAATGGGGCTTGACGCGCTTCATCGAGGAAGCGCGCACGCTCGCACGGTTCAAGCATCCGGGCATCGTGCGCGTACTGAGCGTGTTCGAAGCCAATCACACTGCCTACATGGTGATGGAGTACGAGCGCGGCCCGAACCTGCAGTCGGTGCTTGACCGCTGCAAGACGCTCGATGAAGCCGAGCTGGTCGCCATCCTGCGCCCGCTGATGGATGGCCTGGAGGCGATTCACGCGGAGGGATTCATTCACCGGGACATCAAGCCTGCCAATATCGTCCTGCGCCAGGACGGCACGCCCGTGCTGCTCGACTTCGGCTCCGCGCGCCAGTCCCTGGGCGAGCAGACGCGGACGCTGACCAGCGTCATCACACCCGGCTACGCGCCGTTCGAACAGTACTACAGCAAGAGCGATCGGCAGGGGCCGTGGAGCGACATCTACGCGCTGGGCGCCACCGTCTATCGCGCGATTTCCGGCCGCAAGCCGCTGGAAGCGATCGATCGCAGCGAGGCGATCCTGCGCGCCGAGCGCGACATCTTCGTTCCCGCCTCCCAGCTCGGGCGCGGCCGGTATTCGGAGCGCTTCCTCGCCGCGATCGACGCCTCGATGCGTTTCCGGGAGGCCGAGCGCCCGCAGACCGTCGCCGAATGGCGGGCGATGTTCGGATTCGACGCCGCACCGCGAAAGACGTCGAGCCCGCTGCCGGTGCCCGACGCGGACGACGATCGCACTTTCGCGAATCTCTCGCCGCATTCGCGCCCGCGATCGGCGGTCCGCCCCGCCGCTGCCGCGTCGCGGGCGGCACCGGCCAAGACCCGGACGCGTACGCCGCTGCTCGTGGTGAGCCTGGCCGGCGTGGCCCTGCTCGCGGCCGGCGGGGCCGCCCTGGTGATGATGGGGCGGCCGATGCCCTGGTCCATGACCGCGGTGCCCGCCCCCGCCGGGGCACCCATTGAGGCGGCAACCCCGGCGACGGCAGGCGCTAACGATGCCGCGGTTTCGACGAGCACGGGTTCGGCTGCCGATGCGCTGCCGGAAGCGGCCGCGGTACCGGTGACCGAACCCGCGGCGACGGCGCTGGCGGCAGATACCCCGAGTGCGCCGGCCGCGCGGGAAGTCCAGCGCGATGCTGCGGGCGCACCGGCAGATACCGAACCCGTCGTGACGCGCGCTGCCGAAGCGTCCGCGGAGACCGTCGCCGAGGCGCCCGAACCGCCCGTCGCCGAGCCCGATCCGGCCGCCGAGGCTGCCCGGGCCGAAGCCGAGCGCAAGGCGCAGGTTGCCCGCCTGCTCGCCGCTGCCCGCGACGACATGAAGGCCAATCGGCTGACCGCGCCGGCCAACAACAACGCACTGGCGCGCTATCGCAAGGTGCTCGACATCGAAGCCGACAATCCGGCGGCGCGAGCCGGTATCGACGCAGTCGTCGGGCGCTACATCGAACTCGCGGACCGGGCAATCGCGGAATCGGATTTCGAAATTGCGCGGACCTATCTCGAAAATGCCAGGGCCATCTCGCCCGCGGACACGCGCGTGAAGAGGGTCTCGGACGCGCTGACGGAGCGTCGGGAGCGCGCCGACAAGCTGGCCTCGACCATGCGCGGCCTCGAGGAGAACAGCCAGGAAGCGCACGAACGGCAGCTACGGGCGCTTGCCGAACTCGAGCGTTTGAACCAGGGCGCGGTACCGGCCGCGGGCCGGGCCGGCGCGAGCCCGGCGACGGACGCGACGCGTGCGGCACCGGGGGCATCGGCGCCCGCGGCGGCATCCCCCGCGCCGGCAGCGGTGGCCCCGCCCGCGCAGGCACCGGCCGCCGCCGCGACGGTCCGCCCGATCGTGCTGCAGTTCGACGGCTTCGAGAAAGCGCTCGAGGGCCTCGGCGTCGCGGCCGACGACGTGCGAAGCCGGTTCGAGAAGCGCCTGGCGCGGTCCGGATACCGGCCGGTGGCCGCCGCCGCGGCGCTGCGCGATCCAGAGGCCCGGCTGCTGCTGGTCTACCTGCGGACCAACGTGAGCGATTCGATGCGGGTGAACTCGTACGTGTGCTCGCTGCAACTGAGCGCGGATCTGAGCACGACGGGCAGTAGCGGACGCCTGTCGGGTGCCCGCTCGCTGTGGACCAAGGGCGAACACGGCGCGCTCGCGCTGACCGACGTCGACCGCATCAACAACGTGCTCGACGGCCTGCTGGAACAACTGCTGGCCGCCTCCCCTCCGATCTGAACCCTTGCCCTGCACTTATCCACGTGCCTGGCACCGGAAAAAATCCGGTGCCAGGCACGTGGATAAGTGGATCAGGGGTGGGCGTCGGGGGGCGCGTCGCGGTCGAGCGCTTCGAGCAGGGCCGCCGCCGAGCCGGTATTGGATTCCTCGAACCACGACAGCACCCGCACCAGCTTGCGCCGGGCCTCCTGCTTGCGGCCGTTGGCGGCGTATACCTGCGCGGTGACGATGTTGATCTCCGGGCTGGACGGCAGCAGCCGGTAGGCCAGTTCGGCCTGGCTGACCGCCAGCGCCTGCGTCTGCGGCGAATACAGGAACAACAGCGCCATCTGTGCCAGTGTCTCCGGATTACCGCGGTCGAGGTTATAGCTGCGCTGCAGGCAGCCCTGGCCCTCGTTCCACCATCGGGCGACCATCGGGTGGGCCGGCTCTTCGCGCAGTCGCCGTAGGAAATACTCTCCCAGATCGAGCAGGTGCAACGCGGAGTTGGGCTCGAGTTCGACTGCCCGGCGATAATGCGCCTCGGCGGCATCGAACTCGCGCGCGCGCATGGCCACGTCGCCCAGCCCGGCGAGCGTGGCGGCATCGTTCGGATTGGCGGCACGCGCGGCCTCGTACGCCTTGCGCGCGTAGTCGAGGCTTCCGGCACCGGTCGCGAGGTAGCCGATGCCGCTGGCAATCTCCTCGGTGCGCATCAAGCGCACGCTGACCGACGCTGCCGGGAAGGGCGCATGCAGCGTTCCCTTCGCGTATTTTGCCGATCCCAGGTATCTGCGTATGCGCGTGCCCAGCCCGTCTACCGCCTCGCCATAGGCCTGCGTAAAGCCGGCCGTTCGCGCGGTGCCGGTCTGCACCGCGTTCAGGTAGCGCGCTGTATCCACGGCGAAGTCGCGCCCAGGACGATTGGCCAGGTAGTGCACGAGAGCCCACGACTGCGCGTAGAACGCCGCTCTACGCTCGCGCGAAAGCTTGTGCGTATTGCGCACTTCGAGCAGTTCGTCGAAATCCATCCAGACGAGGTACGCAAGCGCCGCCATCGTGTTCTTCGGGACATTGCCGTACTCGAAACGGTCGCCGCGCAGGTGCAACGTCGACAGGAACTCCGCCAGCCCCTCGTCCAGCCAGGTCGGATACTGGGTATCGGACTCGTTGCGCAGCAGGAAGTGGACGTATTCATGGTGCAGGGTTTCGCCGAGCGGGGCGCCCGGGACGGGGCGCACTGCCGCGTAGTTCGCGCGCATGCCCTGGTGAAAGTATCCGATGTAATCCCCCTTCAGGCCGACCTCGGCCGCCAGCGAGGGGAACACGAATATCCGGGTGGGAACGCGGGCGTCGATTTCGCCCGCGCCGCTGACCGCGCCGACCAGGATCCGGAAATTCTCCATGTCCTGGGCCAGCTTGACCGAGTCCTGCTCGGACAGTGCGCTGGCGATGACGAAATTCGGCGTGCGCAATTCGATCCAGCGCCGTTCCCACAACTCGCCGGCGACCGGAGCCCGGCCCGGAACCGCCGCCGCCAGCAACCCGACCAGGATGATGGCCCAGCCACCGCGCGCCGCACACGACATGGCATCCCTCCCTGCACCGTGCGTGCGGTGCGATTCGCCTGCAATGGGTTCCGCCGGCCGGGCTCGCGGATCGCGCCCCGATCGATCACGCCAGCGTGTGATACACCTTCTGCACGTCGTCGTCCTGTTCCAGCCTGTCGACCAGTTCCATCACCTGGTGGGCCTTGTCCTCGGGCAGTTCCACCGGTGTGATGCAGATGTACTCGTGCTCGGCGGAGATCGGCACGATGCCGCGTTCCTCGAGCGCCTTCTGCACCTGGCCGAAGTCCGCGAACGCGCAGCGCACCACGATCTGCGGCTCGCCCTTCTCGCCGGTACTCTCGCCCATTTCCTCCAGGCCGTGGTCGATCAGGTACAGCTCCAGGTCGTCCTGGTCGATGCCCTCGGGCCGGAGGCGGAACACGCCCATTTTCTTGAACAGGAAGCTGACGCTGCCGCTGGTGCCGAGATTGCCGTCGCACTTGGTGAAGGCGCTGCGGACGCTGGCGACGGTGCGCACCGGGTTGTCGGTGGCGGTCTCCACCAGCACCGCGACACCGTGCGGGGCGTAGCCCTCGTAGATGACCACCTGGTAGTCCGCGCTGTCCTTGCCGGAGGCGCGCTTGATCGCGGCCTCGACCTTGTCCTTGGGCATGTTGACGGCGCGCGCGTTCTGGATGACGCGCCGCAGGGCCGGATTGCCGTTGGGATCGGAGCCGCCGGTCTTGACCGCGATGGCGATGTCCTTGGCGACGCGAGCGAACTGCTTGGCCATGCGGTCCCAGCGCGCGAACATCACGTGCTTGCGTGTCTCGAAGATGCGTCCCATCGTTTCGTCTGCTCCAGGCCCGGATACGCGCGGTGGCCGCGCGGGTCGATCCTAGCGCGGAACGGCGGTCCGAGTCCCGGCCCGGCTGCCGCGCAAGGCCCGGACGTGATGCCCGATTAGACATCCCGGGAGCGCTCTCCTAAGCTTCCGGGCCTTCCGAATCCATCCAGCCGAGGACGCAACGTGGAAATCGAGTACACGGTCGACGGGCCGGTCGCCACCATCGCCCTGAACCGCCCCGAGAAGCTCAATGCGCTGGGCTACCAGCACTGGCAGACGATCAACGAGTCGCTGGATCGGGCCGAAACCGATCCGCAGGTGCGCGTGGTGGTGCTCACCGGGCGCGGCCGCGCGTTCTGCGCCGGCGCCGATGTCGCCGGCGGCTATCCACCTGCCAGGGGACTGTTCGACAACCGGCGCGGCATGGCCTACATCTACGAGACAATCAAGCGGCTGCACAACCACGAAAAGCCCGTCATCGCCTCGGTGCGCGGCCACGCCGTGGGCATCGCCTGGTCGATGGCGCTGTGCTGCGACATGACGATCGCCTCGGAAACCGCGCAGTTCTCAGCGGTGTTCTTCAATCGCGGCAGCGTGGTCGAGGGCGGCCTGTCCTGGCTGCTGCAGCGCCAGGTCGGGTTGTACCGCGCCAAGGAGATGATCTACACGCGCCGGCGCGTTTCGGGCAAGGAGGCGTTCGACCTGGGTCTGGCCTGCCGGCTGGTGCCGGATGCCGAGCTGGAGTCCGCCACCGCGGCGCTCGCCACGGAGATCGCCGCAGCGCCGACCTTCGCGCTGGCATTGACCAAGAAGCTCTGCAACGACGAGTTCGCGAACCTGGAGTCGGTCCTGAACCACGAGATCAACATCCTCGCGATCGGCCACAACTCCGAGGATCGGGTCGAGGGCGTGACCGCCGCACGCGAGAAACGCACGCCGGTCTTCCACGGCCGCTGACCCGGGCCACGCGCGGTGCCAGGCACCGGAATTTTTCCGGTGCCTGGCACCGCGGATGGATCAGCCCTGGACGATCTGGGTGAGCACGCCGCCGGTCATTGCCGGGTGGACGAATACCTGCCCGGTCACCGGCTTGCCGGGGCCGGGATCGCCGA